>JAZNHB010000021.1:0-11431 GCA_045576715.1 Faecousia sp.
AGACCTCCTCATTATGTTAGTTGTGTGGTCGGCAAACCACTTCTACTATAATGGGGAGCTTTTTTCTTGTCTACTTTACTCCTCGCTATAAGCTATTATTTTTCCCCCTGCATAGCAGGGGGTTTACTTTGGCAAGGCCAATAAAAAATTATTACAGCTAAGCCGATTAAGGCTTAGCTGGGATAATTACTTCTAGCGCAAATACATTCCTCACGATGTGCAGGGTTCGTATTTGCGTCCTTTGGTGACCTGCTGGAGATTCGAACTCCAGACCCATTGCTTAAAAGGCAATTGCTCTGCCAACTGAGCTAGCAGGTCATAAGCTGAGAGAAAGCAAACGCCGGCATTCTCTCAGCAATTGGCTGGGATGGCAGGATTTGAACCTACGAATGCCAGAGTCAAAGTCTGGTGCCTTACCGCTTGGCGACATCCCAATGTAGCGCGCCTGCGCAGGCACACGCCGTATTATAGCACGTCATTTATTATTTTGCAACAACTTTTTGCCTAATATACAAAATTCTTTAATTTCTGGAAAGAATAAAAAAAGACTTGTAAAATTATGGACTTTCGCATATACTTATTTAATACTCCAGTGAAAAGAGGAAATATTATGGAACTGATTTCTGTTCGCGAGCTTTTTAAGAACACCGCTTCCTATGCAGGCAAAGAGGTGACCATTGGCGGATGGGTGCGCAATCGGCGTCCGTCCAAGCAATTTGGTTTCATCGTCCTCAATGACGGCACCTACTTTACCCCTGTGCAGGTAGTTTATAATGATACCATTGAAAACTTCCAGGAGATTTCCAAAATCAACATCGGCGCTGCGCTGATCGTGACCGGAACTGTGGTGGAAACTCCCGATTCCAAGCAGCCCTTTGAGATACAGGCTGCCCACATAGCCATTGAAGGCGCTTCCACCGGCGATTATCCCCTGCAGCCCAAGCGGCACACCATGGAATTTTTGCGCACCATCACCCATCTGCGCCCCAGAACCAATATGTTCCAGGCAGTATTCCGTGTTCGTTCCCTGGCAGCAATGGCTATCCATGAATTTTTCCAGGATCGGGATTTTGTATATGTGCACACCCCACTGATCACCGGCTCTGACTGCGAAGGCGCAGGCGAAATGTTCCAGGTCACCACTCTAAACCTGAACGATGTGCCTAAGACCGAGGAAGGAAAAGTGGATTTCACACAGGATTTCTACGGCAAGCCCACCAACCTGACTGTTTCCGGTCAGCTGAACGGCGAGACCTTCGCCATGGCTTTCCGCAACATATACACCTTTGGCCCCACCTTCCGGGCAGAAAATTCCAACACCACCCGCCACGCTGCAGAATTCTGGATGATCGAGCCGGAAATTGCCTTTGCCGACCTTTCTGACGATATGCGTCTGGCGGAAGACATGATCAAATACATCATTTCCTATGTGTTGGAAAAGGCACCTGAGGAAATGGCATTTTTCAATCAATTTGTTGACACAGGTCTGCTGGAACGGCTGAATCACGTTCTGAACTCCCAGTTTGGTCATGTCACCTATACCCAGGCTATCGAGATTCTGGAAAAATGCAACAACAAGTTCCAGTATCCTGTCCACTGGGGCAGCGATTTGCAGACGGAGCACGAGCGTTACCTGACCGAAGAAGTGTTCAAAAAGCCTGTTTTCGTTACCGATTATCCCAAGGAAATCAAAGCTTTTTACATGAAGCTCAATCCCGACGGAAAAACGGTTGCCGCTATGGACTGTCTGGTTCCCGGCATCGGCGAGATCATCGGCGGCAGTCAGCGTGAGGACAACTATGACTTGCTGAAGAGCCGCATTGAAGAGCTGGGCATGAACCCTGAAGATTACGGTTTCTATATGGATCTTCGCAAATACGGTTCCGCCCGCCATGCCGGCTTCGGTCTTGGCTTTGAGCGTTGCGTAATGTACCTGACCGGTGTGACAAACATTCGGGACGTACTTCCCTTCCCCAGAACCGTTGGCAACTGCGAACTGTAAAAATAATCCTGCTGTCCCGTCACATGGCGGGACAGCCTTATTTTATCCCCTCTTCTGCTATTTTCCGGCCATATTTGACACCCGGGAACGCATCCTATTTGCAGAAAGAGGTGTGATGTATGCATAGATTTTTAAAATTATTTGCGCTTTTTTCACTTTGCGCAATTATCATGTGCGGCTGCGGCGCAAATCATGCAAAAACTGTTTACAGAGCAGTCACGCAAGTAGATATCGTAACAAAATACGAAGATCAGCTGATTCACAGGCATTACAACACATCTGAGAAAATGCGGCCTGTTTTGCTGTATCTGCGATTATTAAAGCCTCTGGGAAAGCCTGTTTCTGTAAGCGAAAGCGAAGATGACATTTATTTTATCAGCATCAGTCTTTCCGACGGCGCGCGCCATTACTACCGGCAAGCCGCACATAAATATTTCTCCAAAGGAAACGGTCCTTGGAAAAATGTTGACCCAAAGGATGCTGCAATGCTTTACAGCATTTTGAGCCGTTTTCCCAGCGACACTTAAAGAGTGCTGCATCGTCCTTTCCCTACCCAAAAACCCAATATCACTCCAAGGATTCCAAATATTTGCAGGTTTGTCGTTTTTTTCGAGATAAACCTGCTTTTTACGTGGACTTACAAATAGAATCACTTGATTTTCTTCCTATCTGGAGGTATAATTTTAGGATAATAGTAAAAAGGGTTTTTATGGCATCGCGGAAGCTCCGGGATGCGCAGGAGGTACTATGTCTGAAAATGCAGGCAAGGCCAGAGGGCCTTTGCGAATCGTTCTTATCACACTTGTTGTTTTGTTAGCAGCCGTCCTTTGCACCGCAATTTTTTTCCTTGTTCGCATGATAACGCTGGGCACCCCAATTCTGACTGTGGAGGCAGGCAGTCCCCTGCCTTCGGCAGAGGCGTTCTTTCCCGAGGACAAGCAAGCTGTGCGTTACTGCAGCAATTTAACATCCGTTTATTTGGATAAACCCGGGCAGTATCCTGTAATCTTATCCAAAGGCATTTGGAAATACGACGGAATCCTGCAGGTGGCGGATACCATCGCCCCTTCAGCAACCGCTTCCGACTTGACTGTCATTAGTCCCAACACGGTGGCGCCGGAAGATTTTATAACCGATATCAAGGATGCTACCGAAGTTGTCTGCCGTTTTGAAACGCAGCCGGATCTGGCTGTGGCAGGAGAACAGACGGTATCGCTGGTGTTGGAAGATTTGGGTGGTAATCAGACAAAGCTTGCCGCCACACTCACCGTCATCATTGACACCGAAGCGCCCGTGATCTCCGGTGTCCGGGATCTGCTTACCTACGTGGGCGATACCATTGCTTACCGCAACGGCGTAACTGTTTCCGACGATCTGGATCCTGCTGTCACGTTGTCGTTGGACAGCTCCAATGTGGACCTGTCTACCCCGGGAACTTACCAGATCACATACAGCGCCACTGATGCTTCCGGCAACGCAACCGTCAGGCGGGCGCAGGTATCCGTTTTGGAAAAGCGGGCAAATCATGTGGAAGTGGATGTAATTTATGCGGCCGTGGATGCACTGCTTGCCAAATTTATTACTGATGACATGACTGATCGGGAAAAAGCCGAGGCGATCTATGTGTGGACCTATAAGCACATGACTTACGGCGGCCACACTGATACTACCGACTATATTCAAAGTGCCTACCAGTTCCTCACCAGCCACAAAGGAGACTGCTATGGTTACTTCGCTCTGCAAAAGCTGATGTTTGAGCGACTGAACATCCCCACAATTGATGTTCGAAAGGTAAAAACCTCTCCCAAGGACTCCAATCACTACTGGCTGATGGTCAGTATTGACGGCGGAAAGAACTACTATCACTTTGACAACGTCTGGTCCTACCACCTATGTCTTGTGACCGATGCATATTTGGATGACTTTTCCGCCAGACCCACTGTGCGAAATGCCTTTAACAGAGATAAATCTCTGTATCCTGCCACCCCAACCGAGGAGCTACCCAACGTTAACAAGCTGCCCTGGAACGACCCCGCCATCTTGAAAGCGCTTCCGTAAAACCCCCAATTTTTATCACACTGGAAAGAAGGAACTGCCATGCAGACCAATATCCTGGAATATCTGGAAAGCTCTGTACTGCGCTGCCCCCATAAGGTCGCCTTTTCCGACGGGCAGACCCAACTGACTTTTTCGCAAGTTTCTCAGCAGGCCCGCAGCATCGGCAGCGCCTTATATAAAGCAGGCTACAGCAAAAAGCCCGTCGTGGTCTTTATGCGCAAGCAGCCTGCCACTTTGGCTGCCTTTTTCGGTGTGATCTATGCCGGTTGCTACTACGTTCCGCTGGATGACGAGATGCCCCACCACCGGATCGAGCTGATTTTGCAAACGCTGGAGCCGGGCGCGCTGATCTGCGACGACACCACCGAACCCTTGGCGGCAGAGCTGAACTATCAAGGCAAGGTTTACCGCTATGATGCGCTGTGTGACCGTGAGACTGACGAAGCCGCTTTGGCAACTATCCGCGCCCAGCAGCTGGATATTGACCCTATTTATATTGTATTCACCTCCGGTTCTACCGGGATTCCCAAAGGTGTCATGGCCTGCCACCGCAGCGTCATCGACTATGTGGAGCATCTGTGCGATGTAATGAAATTTGACCAAGATTCCGTATTTGGCAACCAAACGCCTCTGTATTTTGATGCCTATCTGAAAGAGATCATCCCCACCCTGAAATACGGTGCTACCACCATTCTGATTCCCAAGCAGCTGTTTATGTTCCCCATTAAACTGGTGGAATTTTTGAACGAACATAAGATCAACACCCTTTGCTGGGTGGTATCTGCTTTGACTATGATCTCCTCCTTCCGTACCTTCGATACAGTAAAGCCGGAATACCTGCGCACCATCGCTTTTGCCAGCGAGGTGTTCCCTATCAAGCAATTCAAGCGTTGGAAAGAGGCCTTGCCCGATGCCCGGTTTATTAACCTCTACGGGCCTACGGAAACCACCGGCATTTGCTGTTACTACGAAGTGGACCGGGAATTTGAAGATCACGAGACCTTGCCCATTGGCGGTCCGTTCCGAAACACCCAGATCATTCTTTTGGACGAGAATAACCAAGTGCCCCCGGTTGGTGGGCAAGGCGAAATTTGCGTCCGGGGTACACG
Source organism: Faecousia sp. (assembly GCA_045576715.1). Classification (GTDB taxonomy): domain Bacteria; phylum Bacillota; class Clostridia; order Oscillospirales; family Oscillospiraceae; genus Faecousia. The sequence continues at coordinate 5,170 of JAZNHB010000021.1, forward strand.
GCTGACCTTGGGCTACTACCGAAACCCGGAAAAAACCAACGAGGCCTTTGTGCAGAACCCCCTCAATGATCTGTATCCGGAGCTGATCTACCGCACCGGTGACCTGGGCAGGCTGAATGACCGGGGCGAGCTGGAATTTGCCGGCAGAAAAGACTACCAGATCAAGCACATGGGTCATAGAATCGAACTGGGTGAAATTGAGGTCATTGTGAATATGCACCCGCAGGTGCGCAGCGCCTGCTGTATTTTCGATAATGTAAAGAAGAAAATCGTGCTGTACTACACCGGAGAGCTGTCGCTGCCGGAGCTGACCGATTATATCAAGAGCAAGCTGCCCAGGTATATGATCCCCAATGTGACCCGGCAGCTGGATGCGCTGCCTCTGACCCCCAACGGAAAAATCGACCGAAATCTTTTAAAGACCATGTACGAACAGAAATAAGGAGAAACACTATGGAAGCACTGCTGAATATTTTGAACGAACTGCACCCGGAGGTGGATTTTGAGACCGCCACCTGTCTCATCGACGATAAGGTTTTGGACTCTTTTGACATTGTCACCATCGTTGCCGAGATCGACGCTGAATACGATGTGCAGATCCCTGCTGTGGAGCTGACACCCGAAAACTTCAATTCCGCCCAGGCATTGTATGCCCTGGTGAAAAAGCTGATGGACGAATAATATGCAGTTTACATCCGTTAGTTTTCTGCTGTTTGCGGCAGTTTTGCTGGTACTGTATTATCTGATTCCCAAAAAACTTCAGTGGATACTGCTTCTGTGCGCCAGCTGGCTGTTCTATTTGTGTGCAGGCATCGAATACGCCGCGTTTATGGTGTTTACCACCGCATCCACCTATGGCGCAACCCTGTGGATGGCAAAGCGCCTGCAAACACAAGATGCTTTTTTGAAAGAAAACAAAGCAACCCTCTCCCGGGAAGAGAAAAAAGAATATAAAGCCAAGATCAAGAATGAAAATCGGATTCTTTTGACCGTGTGTCTGGCGCTGAATTTTGGCATTTTGGCGGTGTGCAAATTCTGTCTCGCCGACCCCTTTCGAACCATGGCACAAGGCACATCCCTTTCGTTTTTGACGTTGGGCCTGCCCCTGGGCATTTCTTTCTATTTGTTCCAGAGCATGGGCTATGCGATAGATGTGTACCGGGGCACGGTGACGGCGGAGAAAAACTTTTTCAAGCTGGCGCTGTTTGTTTCCTACTTCCCTCAGTTGATCCAAGGCCCTATCAGCCAGTTTTCTCAACTGGCACCTCAGCTGTATGCGCCAAAAGCTTTCGACGGCAAACAATTTTCCTTTGGTATGCAGCGTCTTTTGTGGGGATTTTTCAAAAAGCTGGTGATCGCTGACAGGATCGCTGCAGCTGTGGTGGCGCTGAAAGCGCCAGAATTTGCAGGTTTCGGTTTCTTCCTGCTGACGGTGTTCTACGCGGTGCAAATCTATGCAGACTTCACCGGCGGCATTGATATGGCGCTGGGTCTTTCTCAGGCGCTGGGCATTGCCCTGCCGGAAAACTTTGTGCGCCCGTTCTTCTCTAAAAATATTGCCGAGTATTGGCGCCGGTGGCATATTACCTTGGGCGAGTGGATGAAAAGCTATATCTTCTACCCCATTTCCGTCAGCCAGCCTATGCTGAAACTGAGCAAAGCCGCCCGGAACAAGCTGGGCAATTTCGGCAAGCGTCTTCCCGTGTATGCCGCGTCTATCGCTACCTGGTGCGTCACCGGCATCTGGCACGGTATCACCCCCAACTTCATCCTTTGGGGAATGATGAACTGCTTTGTCATTGTGGTGTCCGAGGAACTGAATCCTGTCTATGATGCGTTCCACAGCCGCTTTCACCTGAAAAGCAAGAAGTGGTACGGCATCTTTGAAATGGTCCGGATGTTTTTACTGATGAACCTCATTCGCATCGTAGATCTGTTCCCAAATGTAGGTACTTACTTTGCCAAAATGGGCAGTCTGCTCACCACTTTCAACTTCAACATTTTGTGGGACGGCACTATGGTCAAGCTGGGTCTGACCGATTTGGATTACGGCATTCTTGGCTTTGGCGTTTTGGTCATGTTTGGTATCAGCCTGTTTCAGGAAAAGAAGGGCAGCTTCCGTCAGTTCCTCTGGGAAAAGCCGGTTTTGCGCTATGCCCTTGTGCTGGGTCTTTTGGTGTGCGTGCTGCTGTTGGGCAGCTATGGCATCGGCTACAATGCCAGCAACTTTATCTACAATCAATTCTAGGAGGTCGGTATGAAGAAAAAGCTTACATTACTGGCCGCCCTGTCGGTATCCCTTGCAGTCCTGCTTTTGCTGCAAGCGCTTCTGGTGCCTAAGTATATGGATAACACCAAAGAGGGCGCGCTGATTGGGGAATACTATGAAAACGCAGGCAATCATGATGTGATTTTCATTGGTGACTGCGAGGTTTACGAAAACTTCTCCCCCATTACCCTTTGGGAAAACCACGGCATCACCTCTTATATCCGGGGCAGCGCCCAGCAGCTGATTTGGCAGTCCTATTATCTGATGGAAGAAACCTTCCGCTACGAGACTCCTAAGGTAATGGTATTCAACGTGCTTTCTATGAAGTACGACACACCCAAAAGCACCGGGGCTCAAAGCCAACGAGAGGCCTATAACCGGATGACTTTGGATGGTATGCGCCTGTCCTCTTCCAAGTGGAACTCCATCTTTGCCTCCATGACCGAGGAAGAGCGAAAATGGGAGGCCCAATACAGTTACCTGTTCCCCCTGCTTCGCTACCACGATCGGTGGTCACAGTTAACAAAAGACGATTTTAAGTATTGGTTCGGCAGGGATCAGGTGTCCGACCAAGGCTACCTGATGCAGGTAGGTGTGAAGCCGCTGGAAGATGAGCACGTGGAACGGCCTCTGGTAGATTACAGCTTCGGTGAAAACAGCTGGTACTATTTGGACAAAATGGTGCAGCTGTGCAAGGAAAACGACACCCAACTGGTGCTGATCAAAGCGCCTGCGCTGTCCCCGGTTTGGTGGGATCAGTGGGATGCCCAGATCGAAGAATACGCAAAGAAAAACGACCTTTTGTATATCAACATGCAGGATTATCAGGATGAGATCGGTATTGACTGGTCCACCGATACCTATGATACGGGCCTGCACTTAAATGTTTACGGCGCAGAAAAAGCCGCCAACTGGTTTGGCAATGTGCTGCGGCAGCAATGTCAGGTCCCCGACCGTCGTAACGATGCGCAAATTGCGGATAGCTGGGCAGAAAAATGCCAAACCTATCACAAAAGAAAAGAAATTTTAGAAAACCAATGAGGGAATAATTATGAAAAAGCTTTTGATCGCAGTGTTGGCAGTTTGTTTGCTGCTGAGCCTTGCGGCTTGCGGTGGCAACACCGGCTCCCAAGGCGTTTCCGGTAGCAACAACACGCCTGTTGACACCACCACCTCCACCCCCGCTGAAGACGGCTTTGCCTTTGAATACAAGGGCGCTCGGATCACTCTGCACGCTCCTGCCGCGCCGATCGTAGCTGCCCTGGGTGAGCCTGTGAAATATACAGAAACCACCAGCTGCGCTTTTGAAGGTCTGGACAAGTCCTACTACTACGGCAGCTTTTATCTGGAGACTTATCCTAAGGGTGAAGAGGACTTTGTGTATGGCTGGTGGTTTGCTGACGACAGCGTGGCCACCGAAGAGGGCATCTATATCGGCGCCACCCAAGCCGATGTAGTAAAAGCCTACGGCACCGACGGCTACAACGGCACCAATGCCTATGTGATCCGCAAAGGGTCCGGGACTCTGACGGTGATTCTGGCAGACGGTCTGGTATCGTCCATCCAGTATGCCATTAAAGTTGACTGATAAAAAAGGGATTGTCACTGCTGTGACAATCCCTTTTTTCTAATTATAAATGCTTTAAAATATCGTCTTTGGGACGGTAGCCGATCAACTGATCCACCTTCTCCCCTTTGTCCATGATCACCAATGTGGGAATGCTGTTCACGCCAAAGCGAATGGCCAGCTCAACTTCTTCGTCCACATTGATCTTGCCCACCAGGATATGCTCGTTTTCCTCCGCAATCTCCTCTACTACAGGCGCGATCATTTTACAAGGTCCGCACCAAGGTGCCCAAAAGTCAAGCAGCACCTTCTTTTCCGACTGCATGACCAATTCTTCAAAATTATCTTTTCCAATATGCAAAACAGACATATTGCAACCTCCTTTGTGTTATGCTATGATTATACCCTGGAAATCAAGAAAAGGCAAGGTGGAATCATGGCAGGTTGCTCAGGAAATTGCAGCGGTTGCGGCGGCTGCGCAAATCAATTGACTTTGACTGACGGAGAAATCCGTGTTTTACAGACTTTAGGGCAGATCCCCTTCCTGCCCATTGCCCGGCGGGCAGATAATATGATACCGGTCTGTCTGGAAGATCAAACCATTCCCCGGGAGGAATACAGCCTGATTTTGCAGGTTCTGGAGAAAAAAGGTCTCATTTCTCTGGATTACCACAAACCCCTTACCGGCACAGATATGTCTGCTTACGCAGCTTTCCCCATCCACGGCAGCATGGCGCTGACAGCTTCCGGGCAGAACGTTCTGGAAGTTCTGGAGCTGCAGGGCATTTTTGAATTATAAGGTAATGAAACTTTAACGGAGGCTATATGGCTGCATATATAGAAGTAACAGATTTTACGGACCCCCGGTTGGATGTATATGCCCGGCTGACAGAAGCGCAGTTGGCCCAAACACCCGGCCCGAAACACGGCCTGTTCATTGGGGAGAGTCCCAAGGTAATCCACCGGGCGCTGGATGCCGGATGCAGACCGGTGTCCGTGCTGATAGAGCAAGGCAATTTGAACGACGAAACACTTGCGATCATAGCCAGGTGCGGTGACGTGCCGGTTTACATAGGCGAAAATGCAATTCTGGCGCAGCTCACCGGCTACAAGTTAACCAGAGGTATGCTATGCGCCATGGAGCGTCCGCCTCTTATGTGCGCCGACGAGGTGGTGCAAAACGCCCGTCGCATTGCGGTTTTGGAGGACGTGGTGAATCCTACCAATCTGGGCGCTATCTTCCGCAGCGCAGCAGCATTGGGCATGGATGCGGTACTTTTGACCCCAGGCTGCTGCGATCCGCTGTACCGCCGTTGTGTGCGCGTGAGTATGGGTACGGTTTTTCAGGTGCCGTGGGCATTTACGGACAAACCCATCGGCTATTTGCGTGAGCTTGGCTTTGCCACAGCCGCTATGGCGCTGCGGGAAGACACGCTGTCTGTGGACGACCCCCAGCTACACAAAGAAAACCGTCTTGCCATCATTCTTGGCACAGAGGGCGAAGGATTGACTGACGCTGCTATCGCCGCCTGCGATTACACCGTAAAAATTCCCATGTACCATGGCGTGGATTCATTGAATGTGGCAGCTGCCAGCGCCGTCGCTTTCTGGGAATTGAGAATTAAAAATTGAGAATTGCCCTGTCATCCCTACCAAGCGCAGTGCGTGAAGGGATCTACGCATTATCTTTACTGCTGCGCATACCCCCGGTGCGAAGATTCCTCAACTGCGCTGGGGATGACAAGTGCATTGGGCTGAAATTACATAAAAACATCCCGACTTTTCAGTCGGGATGTTTGTTTTACATCTTTTCCGGGGCGGAGAAGCCCAAAATGTCGATACAAGTCTCCAAAATGTTCTTGGCAAGACCGATAAGGGCAATGTAGCCTGCCTTCATCTGCTCGTTCTCCTCGGTAAGGATGCGGGTCTCATGGTAGAACTTGTTAACCGCAACCGCCAGTTCATAAATATAGGCGCAGATCACATTAGGAGATGCGGTGGAAAGAGCGTTTTCCAGATTAGGTGCCAGCCGGGTCATAGTCAGCATCAGATCCTTGGCGTATTGGTTGGCAGCGGTGGCGATGGGCAAATGCTCCCAAGGGCCGTACTTTGCCAGAATGGACTTGATGCGCACGATGGTGTACAAAATATACGGGCCGGTGTTGCCCTCAAAGGCCGCAAAGCGGTCCATATCGAACACATAATCCTTGGTAGGTTGGTTAGAAAGGTCGCCGTACTTCAGGGCGGCAAGGGCGATCTTCTTGGTAGTTTCCTCCACGGCATCACCGGTGACGATCTGATTTTCCACCACCTTAGCCCGGACAAAGTCCGTCATGTCCTTGATGAGCATTTCCAGACGCATCACACCGCCGTCACGTGTCTTAAACGGCTTGCCGTCCTTGCCGTTCATAGTGCCGAAGCCAAGG
>JAZNHB010000022.1:0-39923 GCA_045576715.1 Faecousia sp.
TTTCCGAATAATTTGTCTAGCAAATTTACTCAAGAATTTTCGTTGGCTTAAATTCGATTTGCACCGAATCTCAAACTTTTATCATTGTTCAAGGTGTTTGTTCGTCTTTGCGTTATTCAATTTACAAGGTACAGCTGCCGCTCCGCGAGCGGAGAGCTTGTTCAGTTTAGCACAACCAACCTGCATTGTCAAGAACTTTTTTCATTTCTCGGCAAATTTTTTTCTTGCATAAAAACAAGGAAACGGAGGTCTCTTCCAAGACCCCCGATTTTATGAAATTTGCACTAGTTTTCGTCCTCGACCAAGCCGTAGTCGCCGTCATTTCTACAGTTGACAACCGCAAAAGCATCATCCTTCGGCTCTTCCTCTGCAAAGGATATCAGCTCTGCGCTGCGCACGAACGCATCCTGGCGAAGCCGACAGGCAAGACGGGTTTTATTCCTCCAGAAGCTCTTTCATTGTTAAATTGTAAATGATCTCCGCTTTCTTCTCGAAGCTCTTGCAAAGGAGCACCGCCTGACGCTGATTCGGCGCCACCAGCTCAATGGTCATCAAATTGCTTTGCTCATCGTCCAGGCCCATCACCACAGAGCACTCACCATTTTCCCGGGGAATCACTTGGGTTTTCACAAAACTGCGCCGGCGCAGCTGACGATTAAACCGGGCAATGGCATCTTCAGCCCGCTGCCTGACGGTAAAAGCAACAGAGTCCTCGGTAATCGCACCGTCCTGTCTGCCCTTTTCGGTAATTTCATAACATTCATCATCCACCTTCTGCAGGTGGCCGGATTGCACCATCTGTGGAATCGCAGTGCAGACATCAAAATAGCTTAAGCAATCATCCTGATAGCAAATCTCATAGATCTCCTGCGTGGTCATAGGGTAGCTGGACCGCGCAGTTACAAAAAGAATCAGCACCTTCACATCAATCATATCATGGATAAACCCGTGTCTTTGCATGGTATCAACCTCAATTTTCCCTTCCGGTTCGCCATATATTTTCCGAAAGTCGTTTTTCAGCCCATCGCCATCTATTCCGGCTTACAGGCAGCAGCTGCCACATCCTTGGCTTTTTTATTAGTATAACAAAAGTCGAGCACAAATGCAACCCAACTTACATAATGTGGCATGAGAGGTGATTTCCTTGATTGCGCCTGTATTTTATTCCCCAGTACGCACAGATGCCCTGCAATTTGCAGAACAAGCACTAAAGAAAGAAGGTCTGCACTTCACATCTGCACCGGACGATACTGTTACACACCTGTTGCTGGGCGTTCCCAGCTTTGCCCCGGACGGCTCCTTGAAGGGCGGCGGGCGGTTGGAAGAACTGCTGCCACTGCTTCCACCGCAGGTTACCGTCTGCGGCGGATTGCTGGATCAGCCTGCCTTGCAGGCATACAAAACAATAGATATGCTTGCAGATCCCGGGTATGTGGCCGAAAACGCGCGGATCACTGCCCACTGCGCTGTGCGCCTGGCAATGAACCAATTGCCTATGACGCTGTATCACTGCCCTGTCCTCGTCATCGGTTGGGGTAGAATCGGTAAGTGCTTAGCGCAGCTGTTAAGGAACATTGGCGTTTCTGTGACTGTAGCCGCCAGAAAGGAAGTGGACCGCGCCATGATATCTGCTCTGGGGTATGATACCCTGGACACAGGCGCATTGTCTTCCCATCTGTCAAAGTTTCGTGTCATCTTTAATACTGCGCCGGTAATGCTTCTTCCAAAAGAAGCGATGCAGGCCTGCAGTGAAAATTGCCTGAAAATTGATCTTGCCTCCAAGCTGGGCATGGAAGACAGCGATGTCATCTGGGCGCGGGGATTACCCGGCAAGGATGCGCCTGAGACCTCCGGAGCGTTGATCGCCCAGACGTTGCTGCGCCTATTATAATAAGGAAAGGAGTATGAAAATGAATATTGGGTTTGCCATGTGCGGCTCGTTTTGTACATTCCATTCGGTGTTCCCCGTCATGGAAGCCATTGCCCACAACTATAATGTGATCCCCATACTGTCTTCCAGCGCCTGTTCCATCGACAGCCGCTTTGGAACCGCTGAAGCGCACAAGGATCGTATCGCGGAAATTTGTGGCAAACCACCTCTTTGCACTATAGAGGAAGTAGAACCCATAGGGCCGAAAAAAATGCTGGATGTGCTGATTATCGCTCCGTGTACAGGAAATACCCTGGCAAAGCTGGCTCACAGCATCGCCGATACCCCTGTGACCATGGCAGCAAAAAGCCATCTGCGCAACGCGCGGCCGATTCTCATCGCAGTGTCTACCAATGACGCGCTGGCCGGCGCTGCAGAAAATATCGGAAAGCTTTTGGGGAGACGGCATTATTTCTTTGTTCCCTTTGGGCAGGACGATCCTGTGCAGAAGCCAACCAGCATCGTTGCAGACTTTTCAAAAATTCCCGATGCGCTGTCACAGCTTCTGGAAGGCAAGCAAATTCAGCCGCTTATCATATAATGCTTAACGCGAAGCCATTGGCTTCGCGTTCATTTTTTATGTATTTCCACGGGTTATTTATCAATAAAATTCAGTGTCGCCCCTTGCAATGCGCAAATATCCGACAGCGCATCACAGTCGATCAGCATCGCGCCCAAGCTCTCCAGCTCCAGCGCCGCAGGACTGCCGTCCCGAAAGCAAAACACCTCAGACCAACAATTGCGCAGGTTCTTTACCGTGCCATCCCATGTTCCGCCCTTTCCCATGCGGCACTGAGCCACAAAGCTGCGACTGCCCAGGCTGTGAATCACGTAATTGCGATGCAATGCCCTCTGCGAGCAAAAGCCAAGGTCAAAACCGTCTTCAGACAAATATAAAACGCGCTCATGCAGCGGATATTTCCACAATTCGTCCGCTACCACACAAATTACGCTGCCGCCACACTCCAGGCATTTTTTCTGGGCTGCCCGGTCGGCGCCTCTTGCATTGCCGGACACAAGCGTATAGCCATGCAGCGCTGCCTGTTGCCCCACCGTCTCTGCAAACAGACGGTTTTTTTCATTCAGGTCGCGGCTGCCTACCACAGAGATTTTCGGCGTATTCAGAAGTTGTAAATCACCTTTTGCCCACAGCACACCCGGCGCATCCAACCCCAGACAATTACGCAGGGCCTTTGGATAGCACTCTGTAACCCGGGTAACGGGAAAGCAGTCATGGTGCATACTCTTGGACAAATACCACTGCATCTGGTCCTTCTGGGACAGCAGGTGCAAGATCCGCTGGGCGAATGCAGGACTGCAGCCGATAGAGATCAGGTCTTTCTGGGTCATATCGCGATCGTGTACCGGGCGCTCCATTTTTCGGGCGCGTTTTGTCAGCTCGCGAAACTGCGCAACCGTCAGAGGTTTTCGCGACGGATCTCCCAAATAACCGGTCAGCAGCAGGAATCCCTGCTCCCGGGCATTCATCGAAATCTCCTTTTGGGCGCTACGGGTTCTTTGACCGCCTCTTCCGCCAGGGTTCCGTTTTCGTTCAGAACCATGGGCTTCACCCGGTAGTTGGAAAACTTGGCGATCTCGTCCAGCTTGGCTTTTTCTGGGAAATTGCCGATGATCGACCACGCCACGCCCTTACGCTTGGCTCTGCCGGTTCTGCCGATACGATGGATATAGTATTCATTTTCCTCCGGTACATCGAAATTGATCACACAATCCACATCGTCCACATCAATTCCCCGGGAAGCAACATCCGTTGCGATGAGAATTGCCAACTTTCCATCCCGGTATGCCTTCATCGTCTTTTCCCGCTGGCTTTGACGAATATCACCGTGAATACACTGGCAATCTGCACCGGCGCGCTGGAACTCATCGGAAAGCCTCTGGCACATATGCTTGGTATTACAAAAAATCATCACCCGTTCATATTCCTGGGTGCGGATCAGGCGCAATGTGGTTTCCGCCTTTTCCAGAGGTGTAACTGTCAGGCAAAATTGATCAATATCCGGGCGATCCTGCTGTTTCGGCTCGACGGTAATCTCCACTTCATCGCGCTGATACATCCAGGAAACCGTCATAACTTCCTGGGAGATAGTAGCGGAAAACAGACCTAAATTCCGACGGTTTTTTACTTTTTCAATAATGCGTGTCACATCTTTGAAAAAACCCATATCCAGCATACGGTCTGCCTCGTCCAGTACTACCGTTTGAATCTTGTCGAACCGAATGTTCTTTCTGTTATAGTGGTCCATCAGGCGACCGGGTGTAGCAACAACGATCTGCGGCTTTTTTTCCAGCTGCTTTGCCTGTCCCACAATGCCTGCGCCGCCATAGAGCACTGCCACCCGGATGCCCTTATAGTATGCCAGCAGCGAACGCAGCTCGTCGGCGATCTGAATAGCCAGTTCCCGGGTGGGTGCAAGGATCAGACCCTGCACATTTTCACACGCCGGATCAATATGCTCAATCATGGGGATGCCAAACGCAAAGGTCTTTCCGGTTCCGGTGGGCGCTTTGGCAATGACATCCTTCCACTGCATAAACTCCGGGATCGCCAGCTGCTGGATAGTGGTTGGGTAGCCATATCCCTTCTTTTCCAACGCCATGCGCATTTGTTCGGAAAGGCCCAGATCCTGAAAGGTGATTGTTTCGTTCATGTATTTCGTCCTTTTCGGTTTTTCTTTCATTGTAGCAGATTTGATTTCAATATGCAACCGCGCAACAAATGACTATTTGCGGAAAATCCAAAGGTTCTGCCGTGAAACTGTGGACAAGCGACAAATAATGTGTTATATTTATAATGTATTATTTTATACTGGGAAATTACGCAAGGAGGCCTGCAAAAATGGGCAAGCTAATTGTTATCGAGGGCACAGATGGTTCCGGAAAGTCCACCCAGTTTCGTCTGATGTGGGAGCATCTGCAGCAAGATGGCGTAGCCTTTAAGCATATTGTGTTTCCTCGCTACAACGAGGAAAGCTCTGCCTTGATCCGGATGTATTTGGGCGGTCAGTTTGGTGACAAGCCCTCGGATGTGAACGCTTATGCAGCATCCTCCTTTTATGCAGTGGACCGTTACGCTTCCTACAAAATGGACTGGGGTCGCTGGTACGAAGAAGGCGGTTTGGTGATCTCCGACCGTTATACAACCTCAAATGCAGTGCATCAGGCCTCCAAAGAGCAAGGGCAGGCACGACAGGATTATCTTAAATGGCTTTACACCTTTGAATATGATCAGCTTGGTCTTCCCAGACCGGATCTGACCATCTATTTGGACGTGCCAACGGACTTCACGGATAAAATGCTCCGCAGCCGTGAGCAATCCACCAATACCAAAGCAGATATCCACGAAAAGGACATGCAGTATCTTGCCACCTGCCGTGAGTGCGGACGGGATGCCGCCGCTTTCTACGGCTGGCAGGTGATTCAATGCGTCCGGGACGGCAGTATGCGCTCCATAGAGGACATTCACAATGAGATCTACGCTGCAGTAAAGCAGTGTTTGGCACGCTGACATAGTATCCGGTGCCAAACAAAAATAACAGGAAAGGACGGATAAGGGATCTGCGCGGTTTGCCTCCCTTTGATCAAAATATGGTTTATGTGATACTTGGCACTGGTTTCGAAGAAACGGAAGCCATTGCGCCGCTGGATCTTCTGCGCCGGGCGGGTGTGGAAACGCTGAGTGTGGGTGTAAACGGAAAAATCGTTTACGGTTCTCACGGAATCGGCGTGGAAGCGGACATCACTCTGGAAGAAATGGACCTTACTCAACTGGATATGATCGTACTACCCGGCGGTTTGGGCGGTGTGGCATCGGTGCGCGCCAGCGCCTGTGCTATGGAAGCGCTGAAATTTGCATGGGAAAACGACAAGTTTGTTGCCGCCATCTGCGCCGGGCCTACCGTTCTTGCAGATCTTGGCATTACCCACGGTCGCAATGTCACCTGCTACCCCGGCTGCGAAAGCCAAATGGGCGAAGCAAACATCGTAGCAGATACTCCCTGTGTTCGGGACGGCAAGCTTATTACCGGCACATCGGCCGGTTGCGCGATCCCTTTCGGCCTTGCCCTTGTGGAAGCACTCGTGAACAAACAGACCGCAGATAACATTGCCCGACAGATCGTCATCCGCTGACAGGAGGTTGCAACATGGACAACAACAAAAAGAAGGATCCGGCCAGAATAGTAGATGAATGGCTGGACGATATCCTGAAGAAAATGGATGTCTCCGCACAGGATACTCCCTCTGGGAGTGAGCTGGGACCGGATGAACAAGTCATTGCAAAGGCCGGTCTTACCCATCCGGATGACACGGAGCTGGAGCGCATCGTTCAGCAGACCATTGCCGAAAATTGGGACGACACAGCCGAGCCTTCTCATGAGTCCCCGGGAAATCGCACCCGTTTCTTTGATGCGCAGGCTGCTGAATCCCATGCAGAACCGGAGCAAGATACGCAGATCGACTTTGATTCCTTTGCCGAAACAGAGCCGGACCTGCCGGAGGAAGAGTCCATAAATGACGCTTTCATCCGCAAACTGCGTCCCAAGGCGAAAAAAGGTTACGGTCTGTGGGGAATCCCCCATCTGATCTCCACAGTGATCTGGCTGGTACTGATCGTTACCATCGGCATTTCCCTGGGTCGTACCGTATGGCTGTGCGCAAAGGATGTACTGGCACTGGGCAAAGAGAGCATAAGCGTTTCCATTACCATTGACGAAACAGATGATATTGAAGAAGTGGCACAAAAGCTCAAGGATGCAGGTCTCATTGAATATCCAAAGCTGTTTGAGCTTTTCACCCGGCTGACCGGCAAGGGCGAAAATATGCTCACCGGTACGATTACATTGAATGAAGCCGGAGATGCAAACAAAGAAAGCTTAATTTACGACTACAATGCCCTCGTGAATGCTCTGTCTTACCGTGGCACTTCCCGCGTCACTGTGGACGTTATGATCCCGGAAGGTTACAACTGCGCACAGATCTTTGCGCTTTTAGAAGAAAAGGGCGTCTGCTCTGCCACTGATCTGGAAAAATACGCAATGAGCGGTGAACTGGAAGACTACTGGTTCCTGGACGGTGTGGAGCGCGGTCACAAATACTGTCTGGAAGGCTTCCTTTTCCCTGACACTTATGAATTTTATGTGGAAGACGATGCCGGACGCGTGATCCAAAAGCTTCTTAACGGCTTTGATTACCGTTTCACAGACCGCATGATCGACAAGTTTGTGGCGCTGAACAATAGCACCGGCTTGAACCTGACACTGCGTGATGTGGTTACCATGGCATCCATCGTAGAGAAGGAAAAGGCATCCGACGGCGAAGGCTACAGCATCGCATCCGTATTTTATAACCGGCTGAAAAATCCCGGCTCCTACCCCTTCCTGCAAAGTGACGCAACGATCAAGTATGATACCGATTATCGCAGCAAGGGTTATCTGGTCACCGATGCCCAGATCAATGCAAGTCCTTATAACACCTATACCCGCAAGGGTTTGCCTGCAGGTCCTATTGCAAACCCCGGTCTTTCCAGTCTGGATGCAGCCCTTGATCCGGAGGATACCAACTACTACTTCTTCATTTACGATAAGTCCGCTGGTTTCCACCGATTCTCCAGAACGCTTGCTGAGCATTCTGAATGGGCGCGCAAGCTGGGTCTGGCTTAACACCAAAAGAGTCTGCAAATCATAAGAAAGGATGGATGGGGGATCGTGATGCGATCCCCCTCTTTTGAATGAAAAAAATAGAACTTCTCAGTCCTGCCGGAGATATGGAACGGTTAAAAATGTCTGTTCTGTACGGCGCCGACGCAGTGTATCTGGCAGGCACAGATTTTGGTATGCGTTCCTTTGCCGGTAATTTCTCTCCGGAGGAGCTTCCCAAGGCTGTAGATTTTGCCCACAGGCACGGTGTCGCCGTTCATGTCACCGTTAACACCATGCCACGCAACGAGGAAGTGTGCAGTCTTCCGGCCTATCTGGAGCAATTGCAGCAAGCCGGTGTGGATGCGCTGATCTTGGCAGATCTGGGTGCATTTACTTTAGCCGGAAAATACGCACCTAAATGCGCCCGTCATATTTCAACTCAGCAGTCCATTGCCAACTATGAATGCGCCCAGGCTTGGTTCGACTTAGGCGCAAAACGCGTGGTGCTTGCCAGAGAGCTGTCTTTAGATGAGGTGCGGACCATCCGGGAAAAGACTTCCCCGGAATTGGAAATTGAAACCTTCGGTCACGGCGCTATGTGCGTTAGCTATTCCGGTCGCTGCCTGCTCAGCAATTATATGACAGGCAGAGATTCCAACCGGGGCGCCTGTGCCCAACCGTGCCGCTATCAGTACGCACTGGTGGAAGAAAAGCGCCCGGGGGAATACTTCCCTGTATATGAAGATGAGAAGGGTACATACATTCTTAACTCCCGGGATATGTGCATGATCGACCATATCCAAGCATTGCAGGAAGCCGGTGTGGATTGCATCAAAATCGAGGGTCGGGCAAAATCCTCTTACTATGCAGCCATTGTCACAGGCGCTTACAGACACGTGATCGACGATATTGCCGCCGGCCGCCCTGTAGATCCTGTTTGGCGCGATGAAGTTGAGCGTGTTTCCCACCGGGTCTACTCTACAGGATTTTATTTTGGTTTCCCCGGTCAGTACACGGAAAATTCCCGCTATATCCGCCAGTGGCAGGTTTGCGCTATTGTGGAAAGCTCCACCCCGGACGGACTTGCCCTGTGCAGTCTGCGCAACAAATTTTCTTCCGGGGACACTCTGGAAATCGTCGGGCCTGATTTGCGCCCCCAGTCCTTTACCGCAGACGGGATTACGGACATAGAGGGTATCCCCATAGATGAGCCGAAAACGCCCCAAATGGGTTTTTACATGCAGCTCCCCTGCCAAGTCCCAGCGTACAGCATTATTCGAAAATGTATAGATCTTTCCGCTAAATAAACTTTCACCCCGGGTAGCCATATAGGCTACCCGGGGTGATGCTATATTCTTTTCTTCGTTTCTGGATTATCTAGCAGCTCTCTTCTTGCCGATCACAGTTACAGCAACACCGGCTGCAGACAGGATCATCAGCAAAACGAACGGCAGAATCATGGTATTATCACCTGTGGAGGGAGTCTCCAGCTTGGGAAGCTTCTCAGTCTTCACATCTGCGCAATCCTTACAAGTGAATGTCTTGACGCCTTCCTTCTTTGTTGTTGCGGCAGTGGTCACCTTGCCCTCATCCCAGCTATGGGCAACAGCTTCAGACTTCGCGCCACAAGCACAGGTGTGCCAATGGTTGTCATCATCAGAAGCCCACTTGGTCTCATCGTAGGCATGGTCGGTCTCCTCCATCTTGATGCCGCAAGCACAGAGGTACCAGTGTGTAGTCTCACCGGCAGTCAGCTTATTGCCCTTAGCATGGGCCGCTGTTTCAGGCTTTTCGCAGACGGAGCAGATGCGCTTGTGGTTGGTCTCGTCCAGGTTCTCCCAGTTGCCCCAAACGTGATCTTCGGTCACATCAATGGGTCTGGGATCTTCTGCGCCGCAGTCCAGACAGGTGAAGGTTTTGGTGCCGGGGTCCTTACAGTTGGCCGGTGTGGTCACAACGCCGTTGTTCCATCTGTGGGCAGCCGTTTCAGGCTTTTCGCAGACAGAGCAGGTGCGCTTGTGGTTGGTATCGTCCAGCTTTACCCAGTTGCCCCAAACGTGATCTTCGGTCACATCAATGGGTCTGGGATCTTCTGCACCGCAATCCAGGCAGGTGAAGGTTTTGGTGCCGGGGTCCTTACAGTTGGCCGGTGTGGTCACAACGCCGCTGTTCCATCTGTGATCACCGGTCTGGGGGTGATTACAATCGGTACAGGTGCGTGTGTGATTGCTGCCGCTGGGTGCCCATGCGCCAAAGCCATGGTTGGACTTCTCTTCAAAGCCGCAGGCAGTGCATGTCCGAACGTGCTGGGTGTCGTTAAGGCTGGAATAGTTACCAAAAATATGGGACTTGCACTTTACAGTAACAGTAGCAGATGCATTTTCGAAAGTATTTCTAGCGCCAACCGCATCACGGGACTCGTTAAAAGTCAAAGAGATGGTCTGCTCACCGGGGGTTGCATCGTCCTTAATCTTAAAGGTCAGAGTCAGGATCTTACCGGTTGCAGTATTGTTTGTTGTTGAAAGAGAATCGGCCCAACGAATGGTGTAGGGGGACTGAACTGTGGGTGCAGGTGTTGTCCAGCCGTTCAGCAAACCGCTGTTCTGCACTGCTGTCAGCTCCAGATCGTCAGGATAGCCGATAGCAAACTTCATTGTGATCAAGCCGGGGTTGCTTGCCAGGTTAACATCCACCGTAATGGTATCGCCCTGCTTGCCCTCAGCACTGGTCATGGTCAGAGAACCGGTACCTTGCGCTGAGACCGCAAACAAGCAAACGCTAAGCAGCAAGGCAAAAGTCAAAATACATGTAATTACTCTTTTCATATTCTATGCTCCTTTAACCAATTGTTACATTCCAACCGGCAAGATAGCGATCCAGTAGCACGCCATCCCAGTCGGTAATTTCACCATCTGCGTCAATATCAAGGGCTTCAATATCCTCGACCTCCACATTCCAACCTGCCAAATACCGCGCAAGCAACACGCCATCCCAGTCGGTAAGCTCACCATCATTGTCCAGGTCGCCGGTAATGTAGGCGATTTCTTCGAAGGATGCGGTGAATGTGATGTTGCCGGCAGGTGTGCTCCAGAATATCTCGGGGTCATAGGTGTTCACGATCAGCCGGATCTCATCGCCAGCATTCACTTTTATAACTGCAGGATTCTCAACAGGATCGCTGTCGGAGTACTGCGTGTAACCGTAAACTCCGGTGGTCAAATTGTTAAGTACATAGGACCAATTGCCCCCGGGCATAGTGATGGTCAGCTCACCATTGGCAGTAGCGGTCCAGGTGTAGAAATATCCGTCGCTGCCAGCACCGATCTCAGCGGTGTTTTCACCGATGACCATCTCATCCGGGTTCATCATAGCACCTACAGGATGGCTGATCTTCAGCACATAGTCAGCTGCAGCCTCACCATTGTTGGTCAGCTCGATCAACACGGGCGGCGCAAAGGGGCCAAAGCCGTCAGACTGCATCAGAGTGGGTTCGCCATCATTGATGCTAAGGAGCATACCGCCGTTGCCTGCAACATATATGGTTTCTCCGGCAGGAACATTCACAGTCACAGTTGCTTCCGTTTCTTCCTCGTTCCACTGCCAATCAGGCTGCATGGGGTTCTGCTCACTGCCCACGGGATAAGTGAAGTTACCGAACCAGCTAATGTCAGCCGCAGGATACTCCCAGTTTTCGGGAACAACCACCATCTGAATCATCAGCTCGTCGCCCTCGGCGACCTCAACTGTCAGCTCCAGCCCGTAGTTGTCAACACCGTCAGCCAGCAGAGACTTCTGCGCATAGGTATTCACATTGTTCACAAGGATATCGGCAGTCACGCCCTCGGTAACGCTGTTGAAGTACAGCACGACAGAGCCGTCAGCGGGAGCAGTATAGCTGTAGAAGTAGCCCTGGCTGTTGCCTTCCTCCAGGGAAAGCTCGCCCCAGTAGTAGCTCAACTCGTCCAGAACCTCGGGGTTCATACGGGAACCAGCAGGATAAGTCAGGGTCAGAGTATACTCAGCAGCAACCTCGCCGTCATTAACGATCTGGAAGGTGCTGGGGTACATCATGCCCTTGTCTTCCAAGATAATAGGATCGGCACCATTGATGCTCAGCGCCATACCGCCGATGCGGTACTGACCGAAATATGTAATACCAGGCTGGGCTGTTACAGTAGCAGTTGCCTCTGTATAATCTTGATTCCAGGTAAACTCAACCAGCGTAGGCTCATCAGCAGTATTGTTTTCCACAATCATTCTGCTGGTCAGTGTAGCCTCAGCTGCCGCTGCCTCGACCTTAGATACCTGAATGAGGACCTCGGTACCGGCAACAACGCTCAACATTGCAGCGCCATCAACAGCCGTTACAGTATCATCACCTTGGGTAACGGTGTAATTCACCGTAACGTCCTGGGTGGTTACGGTCATGTCAAAAGACAGCACTCCGTTTACCTCGGGAGTCCACTTATACTTTTGCAAATAGGCGCCTTCCTCCAACGCCACGTCAATCTGAGAGATATCATCCAGCACCACAAGTATGCCGGTAAGCTCCTCAATGTCGACAGTATCTTTTGCAGCATAGACATTGGGGATCACAGCAATCACCATTGACAATGCCACAAGCAGGGACAATACACGCTTCATTTGTCATTTCCTCCTTAAAATTTTTGGAAAAGAAATATAAAAACCCAGGATTCACAATTTCACAGTAAGCACAGCCGGGACTCGCTCACGCTGCAACACAGCACCGATCAGTTATCAGCGTGACCGAGCCCCCGCCCTGCCTCAGCAAAGCGGCGATCCAATCGGGATTTTTACCCAACAGCTTTCAGGGTAATCGTCAGCTCATATGCGCCGGTATCAAAGTAGAATTCTTCGGCATCTGCCTCAAAACCGACAGGCATTGTCATAAAGGATACTTTGTATGCATCCTCCACCACACGGAATGTTACAACACCCTCGGCATTGGTCACGCCGGGCAAGCAAGTCTCCTTGCACAGCTGCACAGCCACATTGGCAACAGGATTGCCGGACGCATCCACAGCCTTTACGGTATAGGTAACCTTACCGTCGTCAACAGGCTGGTTCACTATTTCAGTGGTGGGAGCCGCTGTGGTATCTGTCTGGGAATTGGCCGCATTATTGCCGCAAGCGCACAGGGCAAGCAATAAACAAGCTGCCATAACAAAAGTTAAAAAACTCTTGATATTCATAATATTTTCCTCTTTCAAAAAAACCGATATTTTTCAAAGTTTCGTAGCAAAGGATATAGTATGGCACTATTTATGATATTCTATCACGCTTTTGTTTTCTTTGCAAGGTTTTTTCTAAATTTTCTCAAACATTTACGCAAAAATTACCGGGTCTGCTGTGCACAGCAGACCCGGTATCCTTTTATTTTGCTACACAGCAACAGAACATCCATGCGTATTCCTTGTTGGCGGTGGCAAAGTTTGCCAAATAATCAGCAGAACTGGAGTCCCACCACTTTTCAAAGCCATTTTGGAGCACATACATCAGCTCCTTTGTCAACACATGGTAGCCTACATCCTCCGCACTCTGTATTCCGGCGCAAGCAAAGCAAGCGTTCAGGTATTCAGTATAACTCTCTTTCTTGATAAAACCACCGGATTCATCAAAGAAATACTTTCTCACTGCAGATCCGCCGTAATGATCTCTGCCGTGAATGCGCACATACAAAGATGTGATGCTTCCGGGTACATTCAGGTCCACCAGAACAGGTTTTCCGTTGCTGCTAAACCGATAGTAGCCGGCCGCATTATCATAGTAGATATCATAAGTGCCGCTGGCAGCTGTAATATCCACATAAGTAACACCGGAATTGACAACAACCTTACAGGAGGATGCGTGGGCATCATCGGTGCCGCCCCAGTTAGTCCAGGGTTGATCCTCAATACTAAATTCCGGATCGCCAATGCGGGCAACGTTCACCACAGCGTCCGTGGTCTCACCGTCAAAATGAACACCCACCACATAGGAGCAGTTGCCTACGGTGGAGCCGGAAATAGAGAAGCTAATGGCATTGTCAGCGGTGTCCTTGGCAGATCCCTGGAAATACACAAAGTTGGTAGTGCCCCAGATACTCACATCTGCATCATCAGAAGATATCTGATAGGTGCCTGCCTCCGTGGGTGTGAACACAAAGAAGCAGTTGTTGCCTTTCTCCGCACTGAAGTTCGGCTTTCCGCCGCCCAAATTCACATGGGTGCCGCCAACATAAAGGTTGTAGCCAGGATACACGTTATCGAGAATATATACCTCGGTATAGTCCTCAGTATCCACATTTTCCGCCAGCTTAATGACCAAATTTCGGTTGTCGCCGGAAAGCACAGCCTTGGCTTTGTTATAGTAGTACTGCTTGCCGCTAAATACCAACTCCACCGCGTATGCCTGGGCGCTGTTCGTATCCAGCTTTACTGCGCCGGTAGCGTCGGTAGTTACAGAATGTACCGGCGCACCCTCTTGCACAAAGACAACATCGACGCCCTTTTGAGGCGCATTGAATGCATCCAACACCGTGACCGTATACACACAGGGGTCAGGCTCCGGTTCCGCCGGCCCGTCGGGATTCTCCGGTTCGTCGGTCTCAGGCACGTCCAATGTGATGGTCAGCTCTGTGGCGCCCTGAGCAAACAGATAAGATGTCTGTCCCGCGTAGCCTTCGGGAATCATAATTGTCACCGGATGCTCGCCCATATCCAATTGCATGGTCACCACACCGTTGTTATCCGTGCGCTGCCATGGATTTTCGCCGATCTTAACAAGCGTGTCGGCAATTACTTCGCCTTGGGGACCTACCACCTTGACGGTGTATTTTGCCTGCTGGATTCTGGTGATGGTCAAGGTGATATTAGGTGCCGCTTCCGTCAGCTGAAAATCAGTCTTGTCTGCGCTATAGCCGTCAGGCACATAGAAGCTGCCCTGATAGCTGCCCGTGGGCAAAGGCATCTTTGCCACGCCCTCGGCATTGGTAGTAAACGCGCTTTCCTTGCCGTCGACCTTTATTAACACGCTGATATTGGCCACAGGCTTTCTACCGTCATCCAAAACAGTGACCGTATAATCCGTTGTGGGGACGGTTTGCTCATCTTTAATTTCGTGGGACATGAAGGTTGCCTTAAACCGAAAGCTGCCAGCTGGGTAACTGCCGGACTCGCCGGGCAGCGTGCCCACGGAGAACTGGATCTTTTCACCCTTCTTAGCCTGCACGGATACTGTCACCGCGCCGGAGGCATCAGCAACACCGTCAGCTTCCAGATTGCGCATCGCACTGGTCTTGGTATTAAACAGGAAATAGCTGTACTTAACACCTTTCGTGCTGCTAAGGCACTGCATGGTCAATGTGCCGTCCTGGGGAGCAGTGTAGGTATAGTATATGCCCTGATCGTTGCCGGCTGCCACCTTGGCATTGAACTCTCCCAGAGTCAGCTTATGGGGATTGTTCAATGTGCCGGCAGGAATGCTCAGGGTCACCTTAAATGTCTCGGTTTTGGTGCCGGAGTTTCCGATGCCCACATTGGCAGGCGTATAAGTATCGGGGGCGGTTACCTTCAGGCTGACAACACCGTCCTCAGGATAATACGTTTTGTCCTTATAAATCACATAGGCATTGTCACTCTTGATCCTAAGATACAAACCAAAAACCTTCCAAAGGTCATTATACACGACCTTTCCGGGCTGGACAGTTACCTCAAAGCTGGTCACGCCACCGATATCAGTAGGGTTTTCTTTGGTGCCCTCCTCTTCCTCTGCTGCCAGATCGCCAATGGCTTCAATTAACTTCTGCTCGTAATCATCGGCAGCAAAGTAGGCAAATGCATCCATAAATGTCTTGGCATCCGGAACGCTGCCCACATGGATCAGGCAAATGTTTCCGTAGCGGTCGATAATCACCGTAGTGGGATAAGCGGATATCTGCATGATGGATTCCCACTGGGGATCGCATGCCACCATCGGGAATGTGATATCCAGCTCCCTTTTCAGCGCAGCGATCGCTTCGTTATCCGCATTCACC
This sequence comes from Faecousia sp., assembly GCA_045576715.1. Classification (GTDB taxonomy): domain Bacteria; phylum Bacillota; class Clostridia; order Oscillospirales; family Oscillospiraceae; genus Faecousia. Next base: position 15,626 of record JAZNHB010000022.1, read on the forward strand.
GGATTCATCGCCAACACGGCAATATCATCTTTGTACAGCTCATAGGCTTCCTGCAGATAAGGAAATTCCGACAAACAGGGCTGACATTCATTATAAAAGAAATTCAGCACCACCGCTTTCTTCCCCTGAATCATATCGTTAAAGACATACTGCGTACCGTCGGGTGCTGTGACGGTGAAATTCATCATGGCATCGCCCAGCTTGTAGGTCAGATCCTGCATATCCGATACATCCATCTGACCCACCTGCAATACAATTTGCGTCAGTTGGCCGGTGATGGGATAAAATTCCTCTGCCACATAGCCGGTTGGGATATCTTTCAGCACTGCCACATACGTGCTTCTTTCCACATCCTGAAAAGATGCTTTTCCCTCATCATCGGTCTTGATGACCGCCACCAGCTCCTGCTGGGTGCTGTCCTCGTAAATATACATGCTCACATCTGCCAGAGCAATGCCGCCGGCAGACTTCACTTCAATCGCATAAGTTGCCGTTTTGCCGGGTGTATCTTCAAAAGATTCCTGTCCACCCCACAGGGCAATTACCAGCACTGCACACGCCAACAAGCAGGCAATGCCCGCAATCAGCAGGATCTTCTTATTCTTTGACACGACGCTGCACACTCCTTTCTATTTCGTAAAACGAGCGTTTATTTTTCAGCGTAGCAACACATAAACAGCCACGCCACATCCGCATTGATGCCCGGTATGTTATTTCTGTTTTCGTCCTTAAAAAGATACAGACTTTCGCTTACATCGAACCACCCGGAATATTCACCACGACTCTGGATGATATATTTCAAGTCCTCCGTCAGCGGATACAGGCCGGTCTTTTCATCCATGATCTCAAAATACTTGAAAAGACAATCGTCGTACTTTTCTTTTTTCAGAAACTCGCCGTTATCATCGTAGAAATACTTATTGACGCCGGAATGCTCCAGAATCGTCTGGAAATCATCCAGGTACTGAGAGCCGCCGGAATTTTTGCCCAAGCGCACCAGCACAAGCGGTCCATCTGCGGTGTCTTTATGATAGAATCCGTCACTTCCCAGCACCAAGGTATAGCCGGCAGCCGTCAGATCGAAGTCCTGCAGCTTGTTGCCTCCATCGTGGGTATAAGCGGTCATGGGGCCGGTTGCCTCATACGTTGTCCAGGGCTCGTCTTCTACCGTCCACTGGGGGTCGCCGATACGGTCAATGCAAAGGACACCTTCCCCCTCACCTGCTGCCACACCAATCACAATGCTGGCGGTACCGGTATTGCCGGTGCCGATCATGTCCTGACGGATAGATATGGTGAACTTATTGTCCACCACCTCAGCTGCGCTGGTCTGCTGGACAAAGTGAGGCGCACCGTAATAGCCGATGGCAGCATCACTGCCAACCAAAGAAAACTCGTAAGTGCCTGCCTCCGTAGGTGAAAAGAGAAAATAAGACATTTTCTCTTTGTTCAGCGTAATGGCGGTGCAGCCGGCATTGACAGAGAACGCCTCATAATCTCTGTCCACAACAAACAGGCTTTTGCTCTGCTCGCCCAAGCCGTAGCTGACTACAACATCCAGCTGCTTCTGACCTCCGGACAGAGTCAATTGAGACTGGTCGTAGACATATTCCACATCGGAATCGGTGAACTGCAGCTGCACGGTATAGTCGCCTCTTGGCAGCACTTTTTCTGCAACGCCGTCAGCGTTTACCACTTGCATCCCTGCTTGCGCTCCGTCTTGCATAAACTTCACGACCACCCCGGAGGTGTAGGGATCTCCAAGGGCATTTACAATCCGTACCTTGTAGGCAACGTCACCACCGCAGGCGGTGAACAACGCTGCGCAGCAAGCAAGCGCCAACAGCAGCGCAAGGATTCTTCCTATTTTCATTGTATAAACTCCTTTAACGGCCGGGTCCAAGGTAGTCATAGTAGTAGCAAAGCTTTAACCAGCCCTGGTCCACATTTTCGAAGGTATACTTGTCCATCAGCATCTGCAGAATCTCCGCCAGCTCTTTGTCCACCAGGACGCAGCCCTTGCGCTCTGCGTGTCCGTCCTTGATCATCTTGGGCAGGTATGTTTTGATCTTCTCTGTGTAATCCTTGCCTTTGCCGTGATATTTGCCGGCATAGACATCCTCTACCTTATAGATCTCATAATTGGCTTCATAGTCCTCGCCCCACAATTCCTTCAGCGCGGCATCGGTCTTTGCCTGGTCGTTGTCATTTTGCGCCATGACAGTCAAAACATACTGGTCACTCTCGTCCTTGCTGAAATCAAAGCCACCCTTTTCGATCATGCCCTTAACATTGCCAACTGTGGCAATGGGTGTGTTGAATAGCGAGGTAACGCCTACAAAATCTGCGTAGATCTTACTGCCCTGCACACCGTTGCCCAGATCTGCGCGGTAATAGCCGTCACCGCCCAGAACTGCCTTGATACCACCGTGGATCACGTGGTACATGGCATCGCCGGTAGCGTTGGAATCGTATGTAAACGGACCGGGAGAACAAAGGCGGAAGTGTTCATACTCTGCCTTGATGAACTCGATATCATAGTAAATATAGCCAACCTCGTATACATCCCAGAAGGCAATATCAATATAATAACTCTTACCCTTCTCCATGTAGTACACCATGGAGACTTCCCCGCTGTCGTTGAACAAGCGTTCATCCTGCTCATAGACAAGCAATTCGTTGTGATTCTCGTCAAAGATCCAGCCATCAACGCCGTGCTGGGAGTCGCTTCTGGAGGTGATGCGGTAAACACCGGATTTGCTGGGTGTAAACCGTGCCAACTTGCCGCGAGGCATAATGATCTGGTCGTAGTAGAAGTAATTGGTCTTTACGTTCTTGCCCAACTTAGCAGTGTAGGCAGAAAATGTTGCCAGACCGGCAATAGGATCTTCCAGCTGGGCGCCGTTGGTGCCGTAAGCTTCGAAGTACTTGCAGATTTTCAGCCATTCCTTGTCATCTGCATCGTCAAAGCCCATGACCTTATCCACCACCCGAAGCAGCTCATACAGCTCCTGATTGACGGTGCACACGCCACCCTTTGCATTGGAAGCGTAATTGCAGTATTGTGTCAGTTCCTCTTGATAATCTTTGCCATCAAGCACAATCTTCCCGTTATATGCCATTTCCCAAACGGTAGATTCCTCGCTGAACTGGGTGTATCCCATTAAGTCTGCCAGCAGCAGCGGACCCTTGGCAGAGCCAACGTGGTAGTAGCCGTCCTTGCTGTTAAAAACGATGTCTGCATACTTGTATGCAAAGCCGTCATCGCCGGTAGCTGCCTCCCGGGGCAGATATGTAGCTGTATCAATGGCGCCGGAATCCACGACACGCACATTTTTAATGTACACCGTATCGTCGCCTGCGGCATTGCTCTCATCCTTTAAGTAGAACAGAGCCACCTCATAGGTGCCGTCCTTCAGCGCCACAACCGGATAGCAGGTCTCCCATTTTTCCTGGTCGTTAACACCGGAAATGGTGAAAATATCCTCGCCGTCTACAATCACCACAAAGGTATCGGAGCCGGCCTCGCCGGACATAAGATAGTCAAGGCCCAATGCCTGGCCGGCCTTCAGCTCCACATCTGCATACAGCACCGCAAAGGAGCTGTCAATGCCCTGATTGGAAGCTTTCAGGCACTTCTGCCCCAGCTTTTCTGCCTCAATGAAAGGCCATGCATACTCTGCGCTGTCCGCATCATCTTCTGCATGATAGGTGGCGGAAATCTCACCACTGTTCAGCAGCGCCGCCACATTCTCGGGGGTGTCCATTTCAAATGTGGGTTTCACGTTGGTCACCAGCTCGCCGATACTACCGTAAAGCTTCTGCTCATAGTCGTCGGCAATCATGGTCTCAAACAGACCGGTAAAGGGCCGCAGACTGGTAATGGCGCCTGATTCGATCAGGGTGATCATACCGTAGCGGTCAACAATCACAGAAGTAGGATAGCCGGAAATACCAAAGGTATTTGCCCATGTGGTGGGGCAAGCGGCCAAGGGGAAGGTCAAACTCAGATTGTAGTTGGCAGGAAATGCCTTGATAGCATCGTCCGTCTCACCCAAGGGATTCACCGCAACTATTGCCACATCATCCTTATAAAGCTGATAAGCCTCCTCCATATAAGGGAACTCGGTAACACACCAGCTGCAGCTGGTATACCAGAAGTTCAGAAGCACCATTTTCTTTTCTTTCAGCAGCTCAGAAAGAACAATCTTCTGGCCATCGGGGGTGGTGACAGTAAAATCATACATGATATCGCCCAGCGCCAAGGTGGTATCTGCCAGATTCTCGCCCTGTACAACGCCGGAAGTCAGCACGATCTCCGCCTTTTCACCGCTGAAACTATAGCTGTCCTGTACCGCATAGCCCTTAGGACAGCCGGACAGAGCGATGGCATAGTTGATCCCTTTCTCCAATTCAATGGTAGCCGCACCGTTCTCATCCGTCTCATCGTAGCCCTTCAAGTCAGACAGGCTGCTGTCTGCATAAACGGAAACAGCCACCTTCTCCAGCGGCAGTCCGCCGGCAGATTTGACAGTTACTGTGTAAGTACCGGTCTCACCGTTGCCTGCAGGGGCATCCTCTTTGCCACATGCGCCAAGAACTGCGCACAGACAAAGGCACAAAGCAATGGCAATCACGGTCACAAACAGTTTTTTCATTCTATTCATAACGTTCTCCTGTTCATATAATTTCGCATTCAGCGTACACGAAGGCATATTAACCTCATTATCCAATGTATCATACCATATCCTGCCATGGTCCGTCAACAAAAAACTGGTGTAATTTTTGAGCAGCGCCGCACCAACTTCTTCCAAATTACCTCCCAGCTCAACGGAGCCGGTTGCATGAAAAGGCGCAGTGCCGTAAGCACTGCGCCTTAATTGTTTACTTTTGCTTTTCCTGCCGGAGGGTGCTCTTCAAGGTTTTATAGTCTAAATATGCCGCGGTCTTTTTCCACCGCTTCTTGCCCATAGCCCAAAACACAACAGCGGCAATGTGCAGCAACCACAGTACCACGGCAATCATGCGCGCCGTGTTTACCAGCGGCAGCGTCTGGGCTTTGATCACGGTATTGGGGCCGATTCCGTTCATAGCGGAAGAGTTTGCCAGCGCATACAGGTTGTGATGGCAAGCCTGCCGCATGGCGGTAACGATCACAGGATCATTTTCATAGCCGGGCAGTTCATTGTTGATGTTGGGCAGCATAGCATCGTAGGTGGTAACACCAGCCAGCACGCCGTCTGCGCCGGTGACCATGGGGGTGATGACGTTATCGGTAATGGACATACCGTTATTGCCCCACTCTTTTCGCATAATGTTGGTCATCAGACCCTTGACGCCACCGGACCATATTGCGCCCCAACGGGTATATGCAGTCATAACACCGTTGGCACCTGCCTCCTCGAAAGCAGCCTGGTATGCCTTCAGGTAGATTTCACGGGCAGCCTGCTCATTGAGCCAAACGCCAAGACCGATGCGGTCCTGCTCAGAATCGTTCAGCGCAAAGTGCTTAATGACCACATCCACGCCCTTTTCCTGAATGCCCTGAACCTCCGCTGCGCACATTGCACCGGAGAGGTAGCCGTCCTCGGAGTAATACTCAAAGTTTCTGCCGCCGTATGGCATGCGGTGCATATTTGCGCCGGGGCCGTACAGGCAGGAAACGTCAGCAGCCAGACAATCGTTGCCGATGATGTTGCCAACCTCATACATCAGCTTGCTGTTGAAGGTGGCAGCCATCACATCCTCAGAAGTAAAGGCGGTGGTATCCACGCCCAAGGTGGAACCGAACAGTGTCACAGTCAGACCCTGAGGGCCGTTTTCGTCACGGGAACCGGGCGCCTGCACGGATTCGGCAGGCATTCTCCAGTGGAAGCTATCGCCGATCAGCGCCACCATTTCATCATAGGTCAGCTGATCCAGCAAGGTCTGCCACTTGGGATCATCAAATTCCAGACCGATCATTTCCACCAGCTTAATGCCGTTTTCTGCGCCCATGGTGGGCATCTCTGCGCCCTTATAATCCTGGGCGTCATAGCGCATCCGCTGCAGATCCTTGATCAGCAGGTCAGTCAGCTTCAAAACGATCTGCTCATCGGAAGGATACGTTCCCTCCCAGTCGTTTCTGCTCAGCCATGTAACACTCTGGCCCTCGGTGCCCTCGTACAGGTTGGGGTCAGCCAAGGAAAGCTGATTGGTAATAGGCGTGCCGTTAGCAGAGGTTGCGTATGTCTTATCGTCAAAGCTCTGCTGAGTGTATTTCCATGTCAGCGCGGCATTGCCGTCAGCGTCCATACGGCCCTCGGTGGATGCTACAGTATAGCCCTTGGCAGCCAGCATATTGTTGGCTGCATTGTGAGCATCAGTAGCGGCAGTGAGATAATAGTCGCCGGCATCCAGAATGTAGGTGCCCTTGCCATAAGTATCAAAAGCTGCCAGATCCCGTTTGGCAACTTCCACCAAAACGTTTTGGGAGGCGCCGGGTTCCAGAATCTCGGACTTGCCAAAGCCGATCAGTTGCACAGCAGCCTTTTCCACCTTGTTGTCCTTATCATACTGGGTGTAAGGAGACTGGGCGTAAATCTGTACGGTCTCCTTGCCGGCCATGTTGCCGGTATTGGTGACCGTCACGCTCACCAGGAACATATCCTGATTTTCGTCGTAAGTCACCTGCATATCGCTATACTGGAAGGTAGTGTAGCTCAGGCCGTGACCGAAGGGGAACGCCACATCGTCGCCATAAGCATACTGACCTGCATTACCGGTGCCCATAACGAAGTCCTCGTAGCGGGTCTCGTAGTACTTATAACCCACATAGATACCTTCCTGATAGATCAGGTATGTTTCCGCATAGTTGGGAATATTCTCTCCGTCGTAGCCGTCATAAGTCACAGGAATGGCATTTTTCATAGCCGGCGCAGAGAAGTTATCGAAGCAGTAAGTATCCACCAAAGAACCGGAGGGATTGACCTTGCCGGCCAGGATATCAGTAACAGCATTGGTTCCGTTAGCGCCTACGCCGCCGATCCACAGACAGGCATCAACGGCATACTCGTTATCCTTCAAAAAGTCCACCTGCAGCGCGTTGGATGTGTTGATCAGCACGACGATGGATTTTACCTTGCCGTCAGCCTTCATCTGCGCAGCAGCAGCCATCATATCCTTTTCGTTCTGATCCAGCTGCAGATAGTCCTGCTTGGCATCCGCGCCTTCACCGCCGATACGCGACAGCGTAATGATCACCGCATCGCCGTAGCCGGCGATGGAGTTCTTCACATCCTCGGTGTAGACGCTCCAGGGTGCTTCTCCGATGTTGAAAGAACCCATAAGCGCAGCGGTTTCGCCTGCGCCTGCATCCCGGGAGTACTTTGCGCCCTCGCCGGTTGTATAGAAGTCCCACAATGTAGGGTTGACCTCAAAACCGGACTTTTCCAGCGCCACCTTCAAGCTGTCAGCCTTGGAAGCGTCCACGTTACCGGAACCGGTACCACCGTAAACCATGCTGACAGAGCTGGTAGACAGGGTGCTGACCTTAGCGCCGGCTGCCAAAGGCAACGCGCCGTTATTCATCAGCAGTGCTGCACCCTCTGCTTCTACCTGGTAGCAGATCTTCTCACCGGCAGTCAGTCGCTCCTCATTGGAAGCAAAGTCCAATTCAAAATAATTTGCATTGGGATCTTCGTTCTCCACGGTCCAGAAGCGACCACCCATAAATGCGGCCAGCGCATTGTCGAAAATATCTGCCACAATGCTCAAAGGTGTCATGATCAATGCCAAAACCAAGAAGAAAATGCCAAAGGTTTTCCAAAGGGTCACATGCTTGCGTTTTGCCTTTTTGCAGGCTTTTTTCAGTTGTTTCAGCTGAAGCTTTCTTTCGTCCATAAGGTCCCTCATTTCTGTGCTGTCGCACATTGATTCAACAGATAGCCGAGAGGGCGCCTGTTGATCCTTTGCAATTTTTTCGCTTTTTGTATTTTAACACACACAAAAATGTAAATCAACCAATCCTTATCCATTTTCCCAAAATGCACAAATTCACACCGGAAAAATAGGGCATTTGGCACAAAACACAGGATATATTCATATAAATATTCCCAAACTTTTGACTGTTTTTCATGATTCTGCTTCTATAATTCCCTTTCCGTAAGGCTGCACAATCAGAATACCATACCAATAGTAACCAAACGTAGCAGAATTAGGATAAAAGTAAGTAAAAGTATTCTTATTTTCGGCAAAACAGCTTTTTGATTTGTTCAACCAGCGAAAACATCTTTTTTGGAGCATCGCTCTCGGGGAACGGTTCATCCAAAACCCACGGCAAATCAATACCATAAACAGTCACAGTAAAATATCTATCTGTTTTTTGCTCGTTTGGGACATACCAGTTGTCAATCACGATATTAAGGAATTGCTCCCCATCAAACATATCAATTTCATATTTATCAGATTCCAATATATTGCCGATAACAGTATATGAAACAAAGTGATAGTCTATATACCCATCCATAGCGCAAGATCCTGTTTCATCGGGCCTTTCGATTAGCAATCCCAACTCAGCAAGAAATGTTGTTAGTTTAGGAAATTTTTCTTGAATCTGGGCATACAAATTGCGGTCCTCATTACAATCACAAAGTGAGTGATTTTCGGAATATTGGCGTGTTGCTTCAACATCAACATTAAGAACATACCCATCTTTTTTTATAATCATTTGGCGTTCTCCTTTGCTGTGCGACAAGATGCAATCAGCATTACTCGCACAGATGTGCATTTTCAGAAAGAACCTTATAAGTCTGTTCATCAATATATTTTGTTCTGTGTAAAAGCTCTAGCCAATAACCCGTTTCACTTGCTTCCTTTAAGGCGATTTCCAATTTGGAAATAAAATCCTTCTTGCCTTGTGCATACTGTGCTTCGTGAATGTTAGCACCGATAGATGTGCCGCTTCTGCCGATCTGGTTGGAAATGATAGATTCGTGATTCGTTTTCAGTTGTTTAACAAGACCTATAATATCCACAGAGAATTCCATAGAAAGTTCAGCAAGTTTATTTTCTTTCATAATAACCGCCTCCTTATCATTGGCCTTGCCTACATCATTTGCCGAAGGCAAACATCATTCAAAAAGACCACATTTGTCCGGTAGACAAATGTGGTCTTTTTGTTGGTGGAGACTACGGGACTCGAACCTGTGACCTCATGCGTGTGAAGCATGCGCTCTAACCAGCTGAGCTAAGCCTCCATAGGCAAAACGGATTATATCACACCTATAAAAAAAGTCAAGACTTTTCTGTTGGCATAATAGAAAAAATCTGTTATGATGACACAGAAAGGCGGTGAGATGATGTATTACACCAATATGGTCCGGGGAATTTTCCGTTCCCGTCCCAACCGATTCATCGCCCATATTGATATTGACGGCAAGGAAGAGGTCTGTCATGTAAAGAACACCGGGCGATGCAAAGAGTTGTTGACCCCCGGTGCCTGCGTCTGGTGTCAGGAATTTGACTCCCCTGCCCGAAAAACAAAATACGATCTTATTGCCGTGCAGAAAGGTTACAGACTGATCAACATGGACTCCCAAGCGCCCAATGCTGCGGCAAAAAGCTGGCTGTTGGGCGGTGGGCTGGGGCAGATCACCGATTTGCGCGCAGAGGTGTTTCACGGAGATTCCCGGTTTGATTTCTCCTTTGAAAAAGACGGAAAGACCTGTTTTTTAGAGGTTAAGGGCGTGACTTTGGAAACAGGCGGCGTATGCGCTTTTCCGGATGCTCCCACTGCCCGTGGCGTCAAGCATCTGAAGGGCCTGACCCAGGCAGTCAACAACGGCTATGGCAGCTATGTGCTATTTGTAATACAAATGGAAAACGTTTCCTATTTACACCCGAACGATGCTACTGACCCGGCTTTCGGCAAAGCCTTGCGTGAAGCAGCAGCGGCCGGTGTGCAGGTGCTGGCAATGGATTGCCGGATCACACCTGACAGCATGATAATTTCCAAGCCGGTAGCAGTTCGGCTATGAAAAAGCACCCCGGTGGGGTGCTTTTTTATAGCGTTTCCAGCAATTCTTCCAATTGCGTTATAGATTCGATCTCATAGTCCGGCTTTACCTTGGCTTCTTTATGTTTGGGGTTGACCCAGCAGGTCAATATCCCTGCATTGATGCCGCCCTGAATATCCGAAGACAGACTGTCGCCAACGATCATTGCCTTTGAATGGTCAAAGTTGGGAATCCGGGCAAAGCATTTTTCAAAGTAGCCAATGGCCGGCTTGTTCTCGCCAATATCTTCAGAAATAAACACATCACAGCAGTATTTTGCGATATCCGCGCTCTGCAAGCGTGGGACCTGAATATCCTTGGTGCCGTTACTGGCAATGTAGAGCTTATATTTTTTCGAAAGTCTTTCCACCGCCGCTTCCGCACCGGGCAGAAAGTAGTGACCTATGCCCAAATTTTCAGCATACTGCTTGGCGCAGGCCCGGGCATCTGCCTGAATGCCCACCGCCTCAAAGAATGCAAAGAATCTGCCGATCATCACCTGCTGTCTCGTCAGCTCGCCTCGCTCCAGCGCTTCCCAGTGAGCCTGGTTGATATGGCTGTAGATCCGGCAATTTTCGTCGGTAGGTTCAATACCAAAGCTGCGCATGGTCTTTTCCAATGCCACGCGCTCTGCCTTCTTAAAGTCCAGAATGGTGTCATCTAAATCCAAAAACAGAAATTCGATCATACGCATTTTCTCCTACGATTGATAGCGTTGGCGATAGCGGCAAAGCCGGCAATATCCAAAGTTTCACCACGAACGCTGGGAGCAAAGCCGCAAGCGGTGATCACTTCCCCTGCCCCTGCTTTTCCCAGCTCCGGGAAACCGGCGGCAAGACCGTTTTGCAGCGTCTTGCGGCGCATGGCAAAGCTGGCGCGAACAACCCGGAAGAAAATATCCTTGTTGTCGATCTGCCAAGGCATGGTCTTACGGGTACGTAAGGTAATTACCGCGGAGGTGACCTTGGGCTGAGGCAAGAAACAGTGGGCAGGCACATCAATCAGCAACTCCGGCTCTGCGTAATACTGGCAAAATACCGTAAACGCGCTGTAGTCCGCTGTGCCCGGCTTTGCGGCGATGCGCTGGGCAACCTCTTTTTGCACCATGACAGTCACGGATTCAAAACACTGCGCTTCCAGCAAGGCCGTAAGAATGGGCGAGGTAATATAATACGGCAAATTGGCGCAGGCCATGGGACGCAAACCAGCAAACTTTTCCCGCACCAGCGCCGGCACATCCAGCTTCAGCACATCGTTCCACAAGATCTCCAGATTGGAAAATTCCCCCACCGTCATATCTAAGATGGGCTTCAGCCGATGATCCAGCTCCACAGCGCAGACCTTACCTGCCCGCAGCGCCAGCTGCTGGGTCAGCGGACCGATGCCGGGTCCGATCTCCAGTACACCGGCCGTTTCGTCCACGCCGGCATCCTCCGCGATCTGTTGGGGAACCCAATTGGCAATGAGAAAATTCTGACCCTTTGCCTTAGAAAAGTGAAATCCATGCTCCGCAAGCAGCGGCTTCATCACTTGGATATTGCATACGTCGATCATAAAAATCGCCTTCCTCTCGCTTTTATTATAGCAAGAGAAAGGCGATATTTCAATATAAAGCTGAGAACAATAAGATTAGTCGAGGAAATAAACGGTACATCTGCGAACGCCGTACTGGAAGCATTCAGACCGGGTAGGCATGTACAGATCAATCTCGTTGCCCTTAATGCCGCCACCGCAATCTTCCGCGGTAGCTATGCCGTAAACGTAGGATCCGTCGTTGGTGACGATAAACATCCGGGTACCGTAGGGAACCACCTTGGGGTCAACCGCAACGCTGCCCACCCGAACAGTTGTTCCGGTAGCAGTGATCATATCACAGCCGGAATCCAAATGGCTGTAGGCTGTAGTGCGGAACTGCTCCTTACGGGAGTATGTCAGCACCTCGCCGTCGGCAGTGACGATCACGCCGTCACCAATGGCAGGCGCGTTGGAATTTTTCCCCACGTCTGTACCGGTTCCCACCGTAACGACCTGGTTCACAGGCTGCTGTGTGACAGTTTCGGACAGAATATTGTGACTGCTCTCTACAGAATTGACGTAAACTACCTCCGCGGTTTTTGTCAGCTGGCCGGTCACGCCCTGGACGATCACCTTGCGCTGACCCTCCGGCATAGTGGGGTCCAAACACTCCACCACCTCGTAGGGAATGTCCTCAGTATACGTCTGTTCCATGTGGATAATGCTGTCGACACTGAACTCCATACCGTCGTATGTTTCAGAGTCCAACGGGTCAGATACAGAATACTCACCGCCCATGGGAAGCCCCAAACGGTTCAGCAACATTTCAAGCGTTTCGCCGTAACTGCTGACCTGGCGCTGCTCGCCGCAGTAGTTAATGGTAATATTCTGTATGCGCTGGACAGTGATCTCAGACACGCCGTCGCCGGGCTGAGTTGTGTAAGTATCTTCTTCTCCCAATTCGAAACCCGCCTTGTCCAGCACATCAGCCGGGTTCGTGGCATAGGTGGTATAAACCTTCACCTGATCGCCGTCTGTGATCACGTAAGTGGTCTGGGCAAAGGCCGTGGGGGCCAGCAGAGCCAGAATAACGATCACGGGCAAGACGATTGCTGCCACACGCAGAAGAAGACTTTTTCTCTTTTCAATAAAGGATGTAATAGCTTGCATGGAATGAACCTCCTTTCGCAAAACTGGTGTGTTATTCACCACTCAAATAAATGGTATCAAACGGTTACAAAAATACAACCCTGCATAGGATTGTGAATACCATTATATCAATTCTTTTAAAAAAGTCAAGTCTTTGTGGTAAAACACCATATTCTACGAACTTTTTGCATAATATTTATCAATATTTTATGTAAACTTGCATACAAAATATACGTCTGAACTTGTAATTTAAACACAACAAGTAGTGAATATAGTTACATTTGTTAACATAATTACACGAATTATGTAACATGCTGCAAAATGGTTACCAATGGCCGTTATGGTAAACTGATCTCGCCGTTTTTTGCCGCTTTTGGGATTGACACAGCGCCGTAATTATGCTATAGTTCCCATAGAAAAGCTGTGATGAAGACATGCGCTTGCGGTAAGATGCCCAGAGAGGAGCCGGTTGGTGAGAAGGCTCTGTAACCCTGCCCAATGCGATACCACTTCTGAGCTGACTGCCGGAAATGGCAGTCCGGGGGTACCCGTTATCCTGCACGCAATGAGTGGCGGCTTTGTCCGCAACCAGGGTGGAACCGTGGTATACATTATATAATATGTATCCCACCCCTGATTATGTCAGGGGTGGGATTTTTATTTTTGCGGGGCGGCTGATCGCTTCGCCGAAAAATGGAGGTTAAACTTATGTCCGAAGAAAATATCTACACTTTTGAAAACCCCGAGTACCGCAAAACCTTCTGGCACACCTGCTCCCACATTATGGCCCAGGCAGTGAAGCGTCTGTGGCCGGAGGTGCAGCTGGCCATCGGTCCCGCCATTGACGAAGGCTGGTACTATGACTTTGATGCCCCCTTCTCCTTCACCCCTGAGCATCTGGAGATGATTGAAGCAGAAATGAAAAAGATCTGCAAGGAGCGTATCCGTCTGGAGCGCAGCGAAAAACCCCGGACCGAAGCGATTGCTTATATGGAAAGCCTGAATGAGCCTTACAAGGTAGAGCTGATCCAGGATCTGCCGGAGGACGCGGTGATCTCCTTCTATACTCAGGGAGAATTTACCGATCTGTGCGCCGGTCCCCATCTGGACCACACCGGCCGCGTCCGTCATAACGGCTTTAAGCTGACCAAATCCTGCGGCGCTTACTGGCGTGGTGACAGCAATCGCAAGATGCTGCAGCGTATCTACGGCATCGGTTTCCCCTCCAAGGACGAGTTGGATGCTTATTTGGAAAAGCAGGCAGAAGCACTCAAGCGCGACCACAATAAACTGGGTCGCGAGCTGGAGTTCTTCACCACTGTGGAGGAGATTGGCCAGGGTCTGCCCATTCTGCTGCCCAAGGGCGCGCGGGTGATCCAGACTCTGCAGCGTTGGATCGAGGACGAGGAGCAAAAACGCGGCTACCTGCTGACCAAGACCCCCCTGATGGCAAAGTCCGACTTGTACAAGATCTCCGGTCACTGGGATCATTACCGTGACGGTATGTTCATTATGGGCGATCCCGACAACGAGGAGAAAGAGTGCTTCGCGCTGCGCCCCATGACTTGCCCCTTCCAGTATCAGGTGTATCTGAACCGCGCCCGTTCTTACCGGGATCTGCCCATGCGCTTAGGCGAGACCTCTACTCTCTTCCGCAACGAGGATTCCGGTGAGATGCATGGCCTGATCCGTGTCCGCCAATTCACCATTTCCGAAGGCCATTTGGTGCTCCGCCCCGATCAGCTGGAGGAGGAGTTCAGAGGCTGTCTGGAGCTGGCAAAGTATTGCCTCGAAACAGTGGGTATGCTGGAAAACTGCACCTTCCGTTTCAGCCAGTGGGACCCCGCCCGGGCAGGCATTAAGTATGAGGGCACTGCCGAGCAGTGGGAGCAGGCGCAGCGCGTTATGGGCCAGATCCTGGACAAGCTGGGCGTAGAATATGAAATCGGCATCGACGAGGCCGCTTTCTACGGCCCCAAGCTGGATATCCAATACAAGAACGTCTTTGGCAAAGAAGATACCATCGTCACGATTCAAATCGACATGCTGCTGGCGCAAAAATTCGGCATGGAGTATGTGGATGCTGACGGCCAGAAGAAGACACCTTATATTATTCACCGCACCAGTCTGGGCTGTTATGAGCGCACCCTGGCATACCTTATTGAACGATATGCCGGCGCGCTGCCTCTGTGGATGATGCCCACACAGGTTCGCGTAATGCCCATTACCGACCGCGCCCACGATTACTGCAAGGATTTGGTAGACAGACTGGAATCTGCCGGCATCCATGCCGAAGGTGATTATCGCAGTGAAAAGCTGGGTTATAAAATCCGCGAAGCACAGCTGCAGAAAGTTCCCTATATGCTGGTGGTAGGCGACCGGGATATGGAAAACGGCACCGTTTCCGTCCGCACCCGCAAGGGCGATGATTTGGGTGCAATGACCCCCGATGAATTCATCGCAAAATGTCTGACACAGATTGCAACCAAGAGCAAAGAAGTATAAAAAAGCCGCCGGAGCTGCAATTTTTGCAGCTCCGGTATTACGTCGATTATTTTTGAAAAAAGTCTTGACTTTTCTATACCCCTGCGATATAATGGCAAAGCTGTCAGCAAAATGCTGCTATAGCTCAGTCGGTAGAGCGCATCCTTGGTAAGGATGAGGTCGCCAGTTCAAATCTGGCTAGCAGCTCCAAAACCCTGAAACTCTTTGAGTTTTGGGGTTTTTTCTTGTTTTTACGCACGAAGTCAGACCGCATCCTTTTTCACACATTTTCGTGAAAGGATGCGGTCTGACTATGCGTTCAAAAATCTACTTTCCTGAACAAGGAAGCGAAACCTTTGAAGAAGTCTTTTCTTCTTTCATCATTTCTCAAACATCAAAAGGGGTAGCGGCGGTCACAATTCGCAACTACCATCTACATCTGCGGAGCATTTCCAAACATCTTGACATTGGGATGCCGTTCTGCTCACTTACCAAAAGGCACTTAGAAAGTATGGTGGTGTCAATGCGGGCGGCGGGCTTGGCTCACAACACCGTGGCTACCTATCTGCGGGTCATCAACACATTTCTGAACTGGGCGAACCGTGAGGGGCTAACATCTGTCAGCATCCCCAACATCAAAGAGAAAGACACAGTAAAGGAAACATACACCGATGATGAACTGCTCATTCTGCTAAAAAAGCCTGAAAAGAAGTGCGACTTCACCGAATACCGAAACTGGGTGATTATCAACTATCTGCTCAACGCTGGCTGCCGTGCGGCTACCGTCCGCAATATCCAAAACAGGGATGTGGATTTAGAAAATCATCAGGTGGTGTTCCGTCATAACAAAAACGGGAAAATACAGGTCAGCCCCTTGTGTTCGCAGATGGCGGCTATTCTCACCGATTATATGGCTGTCCGCAGGGGCAAACCTGACGACTACTTATTCTGCAATCAATACGGAGAAATGCTGACAGAGAACGCCCTGCGGCTTGCCGTGGCACACTACAACAAGTCAAGAGGTGTCCAAAAGACAAGTCTGCATCTGTTCCGCCATACATTCGCAAAGAAGTATCTCATTGATTGCGGCGGCAACGCTTTCACACTTCAACGGCTCTTGGGGCATTCCACGCTCACGATGTCAAAGCGGTATTGTAATATCTACGATACGGACATAGCACGGGACTACGATACCTATTCGCCCCTTGCGAAAATGAGCCAAAAGAAAGAGAAAATACGGCGGGCTTGAACATCTATGAACATCTCACCTACATCTTTGAACATCTCACCAACATCTACAAACAAAGAGGGATGATGCCGCAGCATCATCCCTCGTCTTTATACATATCACTAACTTTTTCTATGAACTTCCGCATCTCTGTGATTGCGGTGTCCGGTGAAAGGATCTTCGCAGCCCGTCCAAAGGTTGCCACCCACGCACAGAAAGGCGGGGACAGTTCCACGGGAAGAATGGCACAGAAATGGTCATTGTCCACGGGGACTAAAACCGTATCCTTGCCGAATTGATCTATAACCGCATCCGCCAAACGGTTGATAAAACGGATTTTCACCTTTGCCTTTTCACCGTGGTATTGCTGGAATACCTTATACTCTTGGCTCGTCAGTGCTTCGGCCTTGAACGCATCTGCGCCGTCCCGCTTGTCCGCAAGGGGTCTTGTAATGGCTTCCATACGGTCAACCCGGAATGTGCGGAACTCGTCTTTCTCGGTGATGTATGCGTATAGGTAGTAGTTGCCGCCGTCCCACAGCAGGGCGTAGGGGCTGACAATATACAAATCGCCGCTCTTGGAATACTGCTTGGGCTTTGTGCGGTCGGGGGTGTAGTGGAAGTAGCGGAAGCCGATCTTTCGGTTCTCTGCGATTGCTTGATGGATGCGACCTGCTTCCCGCACTACATCTTCGTTCTTGCTCCGCACACGATCTGAAACCCAAGCGTGGCGGTCGGTCAAACTGGGCTTAGTGTAGACATCAGCCAACCGCACAATTTTTTGGCTGATGGTAGCAGCTTCCTTTTGGGTGATAAACTTGGATGCTTGGATACTATCAACCATCAGCCGCAGTTCGTGGGGTTCAAATTCGGGTTTCGTGATGTAGTAGCCCCATTTGCTTGCGTTATACTCCACAGGAACGGCAAAGTCATCCCGCAGCCGCACAATATCGTTATAAATGGTTTTCTCCGATGCTTCTATGTTGTGCTGTGCGAGAAACTTTTTTATAGCTTTGGCGTTTTGGGGATGCTCTCTTGTGGCGTGGTGATATAGGTAGTCCCTAATGTAGAGTAGCTTCACGCCCTGACCGGACGAACGCCCGCCCCGTGTAGGTTCTTGCTTTTCTTGTTTCAGTTGGAGTAGCCGCCGCTCAATCTCTTCTCGGCTTAAATCCCATTTCTCTTGGTCTGCCATACCGTCCCCATCCTTTGCGGTTTTCTGTTAGTATAACATACCAAAAGGAAAGAGAAAAGGCAGAAGTTTCTAATTTCTATTGAATTTTCGGGACAGGTATGGTATCATATCCCTGCGACACAATCATACATTTGCGACGATACAAAGGATGTGTTTTTACTTTGGTAAAAACGCACCCTTAATTTGGCATCCTTTGGGGTCGTCGAATGATTGTGTCGCAGCAATGGGGCTATGCGTTTTTCGGTGCGTAGCTTCGGCTACGCACTTTTTATTTTACAGAAAGAAGGAACGCATTATGAAAAAAGCATTATCCCTACTCTTGGCACTCGTGATGTGCCTGTCCCTGTGTGCTTGTGGAAATGAAGATAAAAATACAGAGACACAAAACACAACGAATCAGACAACTACCGAGGAAGATCAAGACACAAATAACGCAGAAAATACAACTACCGAGAACGAGACTAATCAAACCGAACCGCAACATACAACTGTTGAGATTACCATTGACAACTGGAATCAGTATTTTGAAAATGTTCCTTATGTCCAGTATAGAAAGAACGATTTTGATGAAATAATCACTGCAACAATCGGCAGTTCTTTGAAATTAAAAGAAGAATACGAATATCTTGAAGGATCAGTTAGCTTTGAAATAGAATTACAATGGGAACAACGAGAATGTACGGTTGACTTCGCTAAAGGTTCAATAGAGTTCGGTGAAGTAATAAAAACAGAAGGATCCAGCACCACAACCACATCGTTTACAGATATTGCTTTTATGAGATATGGAGACTATATCACTACCTTTGGCTGTATGGATGAAGTAACTCGGGATGATACAGATATAAAAGAGGACACAGTCACAACAGAAGTATTTGTGAAGATGCTTCGTGCCGAAGGTACATTGATTCTCAACAGCAAATAAGCATCCATAAACACCGGGAACGGAGCAGTGAAAACCGCTCCGTTCCTTTATACTTCCAAAAGTCCAATGTATTTGTAAACTGTGGTTCTGCTGATGTCGCATACTCTCGCTAATTCGCTGATGTTCAGCTGCCCGTTTTTGTAGGCGGGATAGTGCCGCAGAAATGCGGCGGGGATGTCCTCCTTGCTCACTTGCGGCCGCCCGATCTGCCGTCCCTTTGCTCTCGCATTTTCCATCCCTGACCGGACACGGCTTCGTATCATAGCCAACTCCAACTGGCTGAATACACCCGCCATCTGTAAGAACGCTTCGCTCATAGGGTCAGCCTGACCGTTGCGGCAATCAAGGGTGATACTGCCGACGATCACGAGCCGCAGATGCTTCTCCCGCACACGCTCAATGATTTCACAAAGTTGCTGTGTGCTTCGTGCCAAACGGGAGACCTCTAACACAATCACCGTATCGCCGGCGGCTGCCTGATCGAACATAGCCGCTTGCTGGCTCTTGATCTTGCTGTCGCCGTGTTCGTATTCGATGAAGATTTCTTCCGCTCCTGCGGCTTTCAGTTCCCGCACCTGACGCTGAATATCCTGACGATTTTCGTTAGTTGAGCAACGGGCATATCCATAGTTCATAACATTCTCTCCTTTTGGATGGCGGGGCTGATGCCCCGCCTTTGGTTTATACGCTGATGGTGAAGCGGCGGCTTGCGGTCTGCTTCGTATATTGCTTGTAGAGGTCAGCGTAGGCACGCTTGAAGCCGGTGGTGTCGAAGCGGTTGGAAAGGATGGAAGTGAAGCGGACAATGAACTGACCCACGCTCAATTCCTCAATGTCCCTTGCCATCATTTCGGCTTTGATTTCATCCCGCAGGGTTTCGGCTTCCGCCTTGGCTTCTTCAATCAGTTCTTCCAGTTCCCGCAGGGCTTCGATTTTGGTGGTCATTTCATTCGCAGACATTTTCATTTCTCCTTTTGGATAGTTAGTTTTGTTGTGCCGTCTTTCCGTGCTGCCACCGCTCCTTTGTGTTTGATGTAGGACTTACAACAGGCGGTGTTGAAATTGGGCTGTCCTTCATTGCTCCTTTATTATACTACGAAAATCGTAGTTTGTCAATACGCAATTCGTAATTTATTTTACGAAAATCGAAATATTTTTTCGTTTTTCGTATTGCTTTACTACGAAAAGCGTGATACAATAGCCAAAAGGAAAGGGGTGAAAACCTGTGATAAAGTTCAAAGTCAAAGTGATGCTTGCCCTGCGGGGTATGACCCAAAAGGAACTGGCGGAAAAGACGGGTATCCGTCCGCCTACGGTGTCCGCCATCTGTGTGGGTTCTGTGAAGCACTTGCCCGTGGATGCGTTGGAGAAGATTTGCGATGTGTTGGATTGTCAGCCCGCAGACCTGATGGAGTTTGTGCGGGACGGTGTTCAGGAATAGGGGGTCAGATTTTCCTGAACAGATTTTGCCGTTTTTCGGGGGTATTACAGCCCGTTTTATCCCATCCAAAAGTGTCTATGAAAGCAGATGTTTGATTGAACAGGGGTGGGGCTACCCTTTCGGGAGAACCAAAAACACAGACCCCCATCCCGTTTTCGGGTGGGCAACTCTCCCGCCAAATGGCATTTTTGATTTGAAAGACGGTTCTTGCGGTCGTCATCGTCCAAAAGAAAAGCAGACCGTCAGACGGTCTATAACGACAAAAGCGGCAGCCCGTTTCAGCACTCCCCTTGTCGGGGGGGTATCATTCGCTGAAACGGGCTGCCGCACTTCTCATTTCCAATCTTTGAAAATGTCATCCAAAGCCTTGTCTAACGCTGCTTTCATACTCTTTTCAATTATGCTCATTACCTCAGCTTCGAGGATGGATTTCTTTTTCTTTTTGTCTTTCTCTCGGTCTTTCGTTGATTTTACTTTCACTTGATCCGCACCTCACTTGTGATTTTGACATTCATCACTTCGTTCTGCTCTGCCGCTTCCTGTCGTGCGAAATGAGCGTTTGCCATCTTCCGGCGAAGTGCGTATAAAATCTACTATGGGGTATAGCCGTCCCTGTGCATCCCGTCATAGTAGTCGGGTATCTGTCTATCATAGTGTTCCAGTAGTGTCATAGTCTATAACTCCTTTTTCTTATTCTTTTTAGGTGTATAGGGTTGCCGTGGCACACGGCAACCCCTAAGAAGATAAAATACCTTGTAGTAGTGAGTGGCGAAGCCACGAACTACGAAAAGGTATTTTATCTTCGTATCTCCCCCCAGTATCCTCATAATTATATGAAAGTAGCGGCCGCACGCCTAACCTAATTTGCCCAAACTTTCTCTGCTCCTGGACATAGGAAAACCCCGCCGTTCCCTTTACTGGGAAGCGGCGGAGTCAGTATCGTCTATCAGTTCAGTTCTGCGGATCTTCATACCGCATACGATTTCCTCTTTGATTACGACACGCTTTCTATCTTCTTTTTCCTTTTGGATGTTCCGGTAGATGCGAAACACTTCTTCGGGCGGACGGGGCTGAAACTCAACCCCTCTTTCCGCATAGTGGGCGATACACACCGCCAACGCTTCTTTGTAGGATACTTCCATCGGTCGCACCGCCTTAGAAGTTGGCTGCGGCGGGCATTTCTACGACGGCAGCGGGAGCAACCTTGACACGAACCTTAGCCTTTCTTGCGTTCAGCTTGTGGTGAGCAATCACACTCTTGGCCTTTTCAACGGTGAAACCACACTTGAAGTAGTCCAGGAACCAACTCTTGATGGTGGGGTAGGCTTCTTCGTTCTCAATCAGGCTGTCCAGTTCTTTCAACTGTGCGGCAGTTCCCTTGATCTGCACATACTCACGCATCAGGTCGCAGGTCAGACCCTTATAGGTTTGCTTCTTCTCAACCTTCTTCTCGGAAACCTTGACGGTCAGCGTGTAGGTGGGGTGTGCGGCCATAGCAGCCATCAGGGCGTCATACTGAGCGGAGCCGATGATACCGGACTTCTTGAAGTTCTGCTCATTGCCGATGATCTGATGATTGAAGTGGTCACAGACGAAGTAGGTAGCGGTGCGGGTGTTGTTGATGTTGGTGTTGTTATTCATAGTTTATTCTCCTTTAGCGTCGGTCGCAACCCTAATTTATTTTAGTTTTTTGAGCGGTTCGTGTCTTCGTGTCCCTCACTCTTTACACCCGTATTATACCAAAAGGGGTATCCAATAGAGCGGATACCCCAAGAAAGTTTTTGAACTTTTTCAAAAAGTTTTTTGAGAAGTCGATGGATGGTTGTTGGCAGGGTGTGCGGCCTTGTAGAAAAGTGTTCGTAGATGTTGCTTTGATGTTCGTTTGTGTAGTGGGTTGCTCGCAGATGTGTATAGAATAAGGTAAAGGTCTTGTATCGTGAACAGGTGATGTGGTAAGATACCATTATGAAAAAGGATGCGGTGTGCTTCTGTTCCTTGAAGCCTGTCCGCTCATAGAGAAAGCCAAAAACTCTTAGAGTATCAACGCAGTAGCGGGGGGACCTGGGGGGCGGCAGCCCCCCTCTCCTTGGTAAGGATGAGGTCGCCAGTTCAAATCTGGCTAGCAGCTCCAAAAAAGCCCTAGAACCACAACGGTTTTGGGGCTTTTGCTTTTTACAGAAAAACCACCCCGATGACCAAATGGCGACCATTTGGCGACCGGAGCGGTGTTTTTTTGCGTTTATGCCTGTTTTGCAAGCAGATTTTCCAGAGCTGTGGCGGCCTTGCGGTCGCTCTCCTGAAGGGCGTGCGCGTAAATGTTCATTGTGGTGGAGGTTTGTGCGTGGCCTAACCGGCTGGATACTGTTTTGAGATCCTGGTTACTTGCGATCAGCAGTGTGGCTGAGGTGTGCCGCAGACCGTGGAATGGGAGCAACGGGAGTTGCTTCTCCGGTGTCTTGCCAGTGTTGTACCGGCGGATAATGTCCTGCAGTGCCTGGTACGGTGTGGAGTAATTCATCAGCTTGCCGTTGTCCTGGGTAAATACCCAATCATTCCCCTACCAGTAGTCGCCCACATAGAGGCGGTACTTCAGCTGCTCTGTATGCAGCTTCCGGAGACGTTCTGATAGCGAATGAGGGATTGATACGGTCCGGTGTGAGGTTTTGGTTTTTGGCGCCTTGATTACCGGCTTGCCGTCTACCAGTGTGACCGCCTTGGACACCCGGACTACATCCGCCACAAGATCGATGTCCGGCCATTGGAGAGCCAGCAGCTCCCCCTTCCGCAGTCCAGTATAGACTGCCAGGTTAAACAGCACACGCAGTTGCTCCGGTACTTCCTTGGTAGTCTCGTAATCTCCTACGGTGTAAGGTGTGCCGGTATCGTCCACCCGCTTATGCCCCTTGATCTTCACAGTAAAAGGTTGCTCGATATAGTCCAGGAAGGTGCTGGTCTGCTCCGGTGTGAAGAATTTCAGCTTTTCGGTGGTGGATTCACCCTGCAGCCGTACTTTGTCACAGGGGTTACGGTCTATGATCTCCCACTCCGCTGCAGTTCGCAGCACAGAGGAAATAACATTCCGGGTCTTTGCAATCGTGCCCTTGCTGTAGCCGCCGGCTTTTCCATCCTTCCGGGCACCGTCTTGGGTCATAGCCACAATGAAAGCATTTATGTTGTGGGGTTTCAGCTCCGACAGTTTTAGGTGCCCCAGCGCAGGCAAAATCTTTTCTTCCAGCTCGCAGCGGTATGCGTTGACTGTGGCAGGTTGCAGCTTCTGCTCTGCGTATTCTTTGATCCAACGGTCTGCAAATTCTTTCAGTGTTATTTTGCGGCCGTCCATAGCGGCGCCGCTGAGGATCTTTTGCTCAAAGTCTCGTGCAAATTCCTCCACGGCCTTTTCCCGCTTCTTGGGCGTGAGCGTTGGATCCGGTGTAAATGTGGTGGTCTCCCGGAGTTTCTTGCCGTATATATCCCGGCCGGTGCTAACAGTGATCTGATAGCTGCCGTTTCTTTCTCTTATGCTTGCCATATTATGCTTGCCTTTCCGGGGCAAATCTGCTAATATAAATGGGCAGACTACCCCTATCGTGATGGGTGGGTGTTTTCTGTATCGCCGCTGCCGTGGTTGCCGCCACGGTGGCGGTTTTTATTTTATCCGGAGGTTGCCGCCTCCGGGCTTTTTTATGCTGCAGGCGTTCAGCTGATCCCCTGTATTGCGTTTTCGTACAAGAAATCCTTCAGTGCCTCACTGTCGCCTGTGTTGTAGTATTCCACAAGCAGAGTGTTGAACTGCTCCATGTGGCGGTCGGTGATTGTGAGAAAACCAGCGCCGGCAGCAATCAGGATCTTGTTTGCAAGGGTCATACTGGTGCGCTTGTTGCCGTCCCAGAAGAACTGGCCTCTAGTACCCCATGCGAACGCCTCTAACGCTTTTGCTGTGGCAGTGGTGTCTGCGGTTATTATTTCGAACAAACGAGCGCCTACAGCCTCTGTGGACGGCACAGGGGGTAAATAGTCCGTTCCGGAGATCATCACAGAGCCGGTGCGCAGTTTGCCCCATTCCAGTGCTTCATTCCGGGCAATATACTCGTTGATCTTGCAAAGGTATTCCAGATCCACCGGCTGTTCCATACTGCTCAACAGGAATTGCCAGGCATCACGCATATTCAAGATTGCCTGGATGTCATTCAGCTGCACACTGGGAACATTGACACCCTGTAGGATCGTCTTTGTCTGAGGGAAGGTGACGGCCCGATTCTCCATCCGCATACCGCAGTACACATTCTCATCCCATTTCTTTTTTGCAAGAAATAGGCTTTGCTCTGGAGTC
>JAZNHB010000023.1:0-9896 GCA_045576715.1 Faecousia sp.
GTAGTAGATGTTGGTCTGATAGCGGTAGGCGGTCTTGAAATCCTCGTTCATCTCGTGGGTACCCCACTGGCGATGGGGCACGGGAGCGTATAATTCCAGCGAAACGGGGGACTTGGGACCCTCATGGTTGCTGAGGATGATGCCGCCGGGGCGCACTTCTTCCCCCAGATAGATAAACTTTGGCTCTTTGATAATCAGGCGCAAAAACGCCTTCACAGCCTTAAACCAACCCTTACGCTCGTATGCCATACTGCCACTTCCTTTCCCTCGCAACACAACACATTGGAGTCAGCATACCATTTTCGACAGAAAAAAGCAACCCGCCCCGCCCCATTCCCTTCCGAAATTTCCCATCTCAGCAGAATCTTAACAGGCGAAACTTCACTTGCGAAGCAAACTTCACACGCCGAAAGGCGCACTTAGTTGAAATCATCCGCGAAGCGGATACATCTTTCCTTCTTCCCTATTCACGATTACCTATCACTTCCAAAAATCGGCTGCGGAGAGGAGTGAAAAGTGAAGAGTGAATAAGTAAAATCGGCAAACCTCTGACGAGATTTGCCGATTTTTGGAAACCTATTGTAAACGGGGCTGACTCTTTATCTGTGTATCTGTGATTGATCGCTATGTTGCATTATTCTGCTCTCAGGCCGTTTGCCTCAAGGTTCTTGCGATAAGCGGGCAGATGCGTGAACATTTCCTTCTTGAGGGGATTGCGCTTTGTCTTGACGATGACGCAAACCTCATATACAAATACCGCTGCGTTGACGATGAGTGCAAGGGCACTCAGCACAGTCCATGCAGTGGGATTGTAAGTGGCGGTAATGGAGAACACGGGCATAGCCTGATAATCCACAGCCAGGGAGAACATTCCGAACAGCGCAAGTGTCTGTGCGCGGTGCTGCAGCCAGATGCCGCGTTTGATGAAGAACTCGGCAACAGTGCAGGAAACCAGCAGTGCAAAGCCGGCATACATGGCACGGGTGGAAATGCAGTTGTAGCAGTACGCCATATTCCACAGATCATAGGCAACGATCCAAAACCAAAGCTGATCTGCCCAAACCATGTCACGGGACTTGGTATTTGCAACCTTGATACCCACCCAGCCGGTCATGGTCAGCAGCAGGAACACGCCTGCAAGGGCATTCATCAGGTTCCAGGGACCACCCAGCTGTACAATGCCGGCGGCATCAACGGTCATCGTCTTAAAGTTTGCAAATACTTCATAGTCGCGATAGATAGCCTCAAGAATATTGATGCCGAGAATTGCCACAGGGAAATACCATGCGAACTTTTTGTTGCCCAGCTTGGTATAGCGGATCAGCATAAATCCGATAACACCTGCAAGGGCGGAGTAGGTCTTTATTACGCCGAACCATGTTTTGCTGGAGGGGCTGCCGACCACATCCATAGCGATCAGTACCACCAGCACTACGGGCAGGACACAATACATAAGTATTGAGAAAATCTTGCTGCGGCGGGTCAGTTCATTCAATACCACCAGAGCAGCCGTAAGGGCGAGAAATCCCAGTACAGTTGCAACGGTATAACCTTCAAAGAAAAATCCCATAATTTCATCCTTTCAACATCAGCTTTACAGCTGAATCACCACATCGCCGATGGGGTACGCCTTGCAGGAGTGGATGTATCCGTACTGCTCGTCGGCATAGCGGCGCAGCATACCTCTTGCAAGGAACACATTGCCGGAAACCAGCTTGACTCTGCACAGACTGCACTCACCGCTGCGGCAGCATACGTTCACACGGACACCTGCACGCTCCAGGGCGGTGAGAATGGACTCGCCGGATCTGGCATCGATCACCCGATCCCCGACGGTAAGGCGGAACACCTCATTGCCCGTAAGTCCTTCAGGCCAGCCAGGCTCGTTCTGGATATCCTTTCTTGCACCGAACATCTCCCTGCGAATACGCTTGGCGGGAACTCCCATACTCTCAAGTTCCTTCTTGCAGAAGTCGTTCATCACCTGGGGACCGCAAATATACGCGGTTCGCTCGGCATAGTCCGGCACCAGTCTGGCAATGAGACCGGCATTGATAAATCCTGTTTCTCCCTGCCAGCCTTCAGCAGGCTCGGAAATCACCAAATGATACTTGAAGTTGGGATACTTTTCCGCATAGGCTGCGAGCTCATCGTGATACAGCGCGGCCTCGGGGGTGCGGCTGCCGTAAAGCAGCACGATGTCTCTGTCCAGCGCAGCTTCCAGCACCTCGCGGATCATGCTCATAAAAGGCGTGATACCGCTGCCACCGGCAAAATACAGGGACTT
Source organism: Faecousia sp. (assembly GCA_045576715.1). Lineage (GTDB taxonomy): Bacteria > Bacillota > Clostridia > Oscillospirales > Oscillospiraceae > Faecousia. The sequence continues at coordinate 2,288 of JAZNHB010000023.1, forward strand.
CTTGCTGTGGAACACAGGCTGATAGCGGAACACGCCGGCAGGGCCGTTGGCACTGAAGCGGTCGCCGATCTGCACCTTGTCTATCATGTAATCGGAAACAAACCCCTCTGCGGTACGGGCAACGGTGATCTCGTAATACGCCCTCTGACGGGGGGAGGAAGAAATGCTGTAGGGGCGGCTGGTACGCACGCCATCGATCTCGGTAAAGATATTGATATACTGGCCTGCCTCAAAGGGAGGAAGATATCCGTCGGCACCGGCAAAGCGGATAATTCTTGCATTCTTGCCGGTATCCACAACGTCTGCCACAACCAGAGACAGTCTCTCGGGATGCAGCGCGGCTACCTTCTTGTCGGCAATGTTGCCGACGGGGATTTTATCCTGAGAGATGCTTCTGCTGACACGAATGCTCTCCAGAATTTCTTCGCCGTGAACCAATGTACCCAGCAGGGTTTCTTTAATTGTCTTAGCCATATTACACCTCCGCAGCAATCTTTGAAGCTACGCCGTCTGCGTATTGATAGTTCGGGCCGAAGCCACAGGAAGTCACCCAGCCACTGGCAAACTCCAAATTGGGGATCTTGCTCTCTGCGGGGAAGAAGAACACAGACTGCATACGGTCCTGCTCATAGCCGTAAATGGCTCCGCCGGGATGATTGAGATAGCGCATATGGGTCAGAGGCGTGGCGATCTCCATCTCCTCAATATGCTCGGTAAATCCGGGATACATCTTCTCCAGTCTTGCCACAATGCGTCGGCCTGCCTCGTACTTCATCTCGTAATACTGTTCCGGAGTGAGCTTTTCCCATTCAGCACTGTATTTGAGGGTACCGGCAGTAATGATGCTGGTGCCGGGAGGCGATACGCTGGGATCGTCAACGGTATAGCAGGTGGCAACAAGGGGATCGTTATCCGGCAGCAGCTGGTAGGCATCACGGAAGTCCTTGTTGGCATCCAGGCTCTCATAGTTGAGGGTAAAGGATGTGGTGAAACCGATTTCCTCGGGCGTGCAGTCAAGGCCGATAAAGCAGGTAAGGGCGGAAATACCCACGGTGTACGGTTTAAGGTACTCCCTTGCGCTTTCGGGTACTTCCTCGGGGGCGAGCAGTGCACCGTATGTGGCCAGAGGCGAGATGTTGGAGATGATCTTCTTGGCTCTGTATTCAACGCCGTTTTCATCCACAACACCGACAGCTGCGCCGTTTTCCAGCACGATGCGCTTTACGCCGCAGTTGAGCCGCACAACGCCGCCCATGCGGCCAACGGCTTCCATGATGGCCTGGTTCATCATCATAGAGGTACCGCGCAGGTAGTGAGGCTTTGTCTCGGTGTAGAAGTAGGTGCACTTTGCAAGGATGGCGAAGGGGAATCTCTCGGGAGGCATACCCATAAAGCACCAGTATGCGCTCAGCGCCAACTGCAGCTTGGGATCCTTGAAGAATTCATCCAACACCTCCTGTGTGCTCTTAAGAGCATACTTGGCAAGGGTGGGATAAATACGGGGGAAGCCGGTCTTCATGATCAGCTTCTTGAGGGCACCGGGTTCACCGGTGCTCTTTGCGCTCTGGGCGGCGAAGGCGGTGGACTCATCGCAGAAATCGTACACTACCTTAAAGTACTCCTTGATGGCTTCCGCCTCTGCAGGGAACTCCTTGCAAAGATGTGCCACGCACTTCTCCCTGTCGGCCGGCAGGCTTACGCCGGTTCCGTCGGGGAAGTTAACCCGGAACAGTTCCTTTATCTCGATCCAGTCGATTTCATCGAGGATACCGTAGCGGGCGAACTGCTCTCTGAGGGGGCCGGGATTCTCCGGGGTGCCCATATGGGAGAGCTGATGCAGCGCAATTTCAAACTCAAAGCGGCCTCTTCTGAAACTGCTGCCGCAGCCGCCGGGGATATTGTGTCTTTCAAACAGGATAACACGCTTACCCTTTTCGGCAAGGGTAGCAGCAGCGGCAAGACCGCCGTTTCCCGCGCCGATTACGATTACATCATATTGCTCCATTGCATAATTTCCTTTCAGGTTATCAATTATCAGGACAGGAAGAGGGGTGCGAAGGTAAAGTTGATGCCGCCGTTCTTCACCATGAGGATAATACAGGCGGCAATAAGCGCCAGATTGATGATCATGCACACGACCTGTACGCTCGTTTTCTTCGTCCACTTCACGAAACGGTCGAACTTCTCAAAGAAGAATTCACGCTCGAACCAGTCCTTTGCACCGATCTGCAGCCAGCCGCCGATGGAGAGGGAGATCGCTCTGAGCAGCAGCCACATACCGATACCGCCAAACTGACCCAAACCCAGTGTGCAAACCGAGCCGATCAGGGGCGCACCCAGGAAGCCCACATGCATGAGCGCCACAGAGGAGGAGAACTCGTTGGTGACGAAAATCCAGTTCCACAGGGTGTAGGCAAGGGCATACATGATGGTGATGGCAGGCAGAACGCCGTTGGTCAAATAGTAGTCACCGATCGGTGCATCGAAAACCCACACACCTCTGAGGGTGATGACGCCGACTGCCAGGGCGATACCGGAGATACCGTTGAAGATCTTCTTATAGCGGAAAAGGTCGGTAAAGGTCGCCTCAAGAATGTTGACGATAAGCATAAGCATAACAACATCAACATATACCTGAGGGTTGAACAGCAGCATCGCAGCAAATACGTTAAGAATACGCATTGTAAGCAGCGTTATCAGCTTAAGTTTTTCAAAGAATACCGGCTTGGCAAAGATAAGTACCAGTATGGACGGAATGACTACGAGAGGAATATTTGCATGAATGGGGTAGAAAGCGGAAATGATTGCCATTCCGGTGATAGCGGCAGTGAACATGATCCACTTAAAAAACACTTCCGAACCCTTGTTTTTAATCTGTAACTGTTCCATTTTTCTCTCTCCTTTATGTATTTGTTGATTTCCCAATTTTGATTTCCGAATAACAAACACTCTATAGTTCTGCTACCTGTTGTGCTGAGGCTGTCCCCTTCTCTCACCTCCCCTGCTTTTCCGTTATGATCTGGGGAACTCCTCCCCAAAGTTCACGATTTACTGCGGTATGCGTCTGCAAGTATTTTGCAGAATCCGGTGACTCTTCGCCGCATGTTTTCCTCGGTGTCACGCTCTTCATCTATGGCCATCTTCTGCATAAGGCCCAGCAGCGAATCGTAGGTGTTGTAATACAGATTCGCAATATCATCATCGGCTCTAACGCTGCCGTCCTCAATGCCCATATAAATCGCCTCCGCAAGCGGGCCTTGCCTGTCCTTAAAGGGGGCAGGGGGCTTGCCTTTTACCAGCGAAGATTTTCCGTTGCGCTTGAGATATGCCTCAGCCTCATGAACAAACACCAGCTCCTGGCGGCTGGTGAAAAGGATCTCGGCATAGGCCAGCAGCACCGCATAGATACGATCCGCACCTAACTTTCCTGCTTCCCTATCACGGCAGACAAGCGTTGCCTGCTCCATGACCTTGCGCCAGAACAACAGGGCGGTTTCCAATACCAGATCGGACTTGCTTTCGAAATAACGAAAAACGCTGCGCTCGGTAAGTCCGGCCATTTTCGCAATGTCCGAAACCTTGGCAGCATCAATACCCTTATCCACAAAACAAATAAGGGCATGGGTGACGACCCGCGAAATATTCTCTTCCTTTCGGGCTGTATACAATCTGTTTTCCATATTTTTTCCTGATGAAATCCTTGTTTTCTTAACACGTACGCAGATTGTCAGTCTGACTGACAATTTACATTATATATGATTTGGTGCTTTTTGTCAAGTATTAACAGTTTTTTGCAGTCTTGCCGCTGTTTACTATTGCATTATTCCAACACATAGTATATACTGTACGCAATAAACGACTTTCCCAAGGTCGTTATCCGAATACTCATCTCCATATTGTGCACCGCTTTGTGCAAACGCTGACCCGAGGGGGACATTCCTTTTTAGACAGAAGGATTGCCGCCCTTGTTTTCGCGCGCTCAAAACGCATCTGATACGGCGCTTGAACCTTTACACCTCTCATGCGCCTTGTTATGACAGCACAAAATCGAAAGGAGATCATCATGAGTAAGCTGAGACCCAAAATCGTGCAACTGGCCAAGATGGTTGGCGGAATTAGCGGCGTTGTAAACAAAATCGATGAAAACGCCCCCGAGTATTACTCTCTTGCGGATATACTGACCGATGAGGAGGCAGAGGTAGCTCTTGCTGCAGGCCTTAGAAAAAACCGCACCGTGGAATACCTTGCCAAAAAAACAGGCAAGAGCATAGAAGAAACCAAGCGTATCGCCGATCGCCTTGCCTGGATCGGCGTATTCCGCTGTACGTATGAAGAAGAGTTCGGGCAAGATTGCTACTATGTGCAGATTTATGCCCCCGGCATACTGGAGATGCTGGTCAACAACAAGGAACTGCTGGAGGCTCATCCCGAAGTCGCCCGCGCATTTGAAGAATACACCCGCACAAGAATCGCCAAAATCGCGCCCATGCTCCCCGATGGCTACGGCCTTATGCGCGTTGCCCCTGTGGAAAGTGCCCTGGAGGGTGTCGAGGGTGTTACCGATGACGAGCGTATAAGCTGCTACCTGAATAAATACGACCGCTTCTCTGTGGCTCCCTGCTCCTGCCGCGCTACCCGCCGCGTATTGGATCAGGGCTGCGGCCATCTGGAAGAGGATATGTGCATCCAGATGGGAAAAGGCGCTGAGCACTTCATCCGTACCGGACGCGCGAGAGAAATCACACGCGAAGAGGCTTTGGAGATCCTCAAGCGCGCCGAGGACAATGGACTTGTCCATAACCTTCCCAACATTGAAGAAGTGGGCGACAGCGCCGCGATCTGTAACTGCTGCGGCTGCTCCTGCTTTGGTCTGAGAGCCGGTCTGATGTTCGGTGCCCGCGATGCAATCCGTTCCAATTTTGAGGCGCGTATCGACGAAACCAAGTGCGTTGCCTGCGGCATGTGTGTGGAAAACTGCCAGGCCAACGCCCTTAAGCTTGGTCAGAAGCTTTGTACCAAGGAACCCCTTGCCCAGCCCGAGCAGTACAAAAAAATGTCCAACTCCCTTGTGTGGAGCAAACGCAACTGGAATCCGGATTACCGCGAAAACAGAGAGGACACCCTTGCCACCGGTACGGCTCCGTGTAAAACCGCATGCCCGGCACATATTGCGGTACAGGGCTACCTGCGTCTTGCCGCCGAGGGCCGCTACACCGATGCCCTTGAGCTGATCAAGCGCGAGAACCCCTTCCCTGCTGTATGTGGTCGTATCTGCAACCATCGCTGCGAAACCGAATGTACACGCGGCAGCATTGACGAAGCCGTGGCAATCGACGAAGTCAAGCGCTTCATCGCCGATCACGATTTGAACGCGGAGACCCGCTTCGTCCCCCCTATGGTCAATCAGATCGGTCGCCCCTATGAAGAGAAGATTGCCATCATCGGCGCCGGTCCCGCAGGTATGACCTGTGCATACTTCCTTGCCGCTAAGGGCTATAAGCCCACGGTATTTGACAAGGCGGCACGCCCCGGTGGAATGATGATGAACGGCATCCCCAACTTCCGTCTGGAAAAGGATGTGATCCAAGCTGAAATTGACATCCTCGTCGAGATGGGTGTAGAGTTCAAGTGCGGCGTTGAGGTGGGTAAGGACATTACCATCCCCGAGCTTCGTAAGCAGGGTTACAAGGGCTTCTATCTTGCCATCGGCCTCCAGTCCGGCGGCAAGCTCGATGTTCCCGGCGCTGATGCAGAAGGCGTAATGGCCGGCATTGACTTTACCAAAAAGGTAAATCTCGAAGGCCCGCAGCAGCTTAACGGCAATGTGGTGGTGATCGGCGGCGGCAACATCGCCTGCGACGTGGCCCGCACTGCCGTACGCTGCGGCGCAGACTCCGTCACCATGTACTGTCTTGAGTCCTATGACAAAATGCCCTGTGGTGAAGAAGACCGCTCCGAGTGCGAACACGACGGCATCGTCATTCGTGCCGGCTGGGGACAGACCGAGATCGTCACTGAAAACGGCAAGACCGTTGGTGTAAACTTCCGAAAGTGCCTTTCCGTCCAGGATGGCGAGGGCAGATTCGCTCCCACATTTGACGATGACACCACCGAGTTCGCCAAAGCGGACTATGTTATGTACTGCATCGGTCAGAAGGCAGACTGGGGCACGCTCCTTACCGGCACCGCTGTGCAGCTTAATAAGCGCGGCCTTGCCGAGGCTGACCCCCTCACCTATCAGACCGCTGAGAAGGACATTTTCGTGGGGGGCGACGCCTACACCGGACAGAAGTTCGTGATTGATGCTATTGCCGCTGGTAAGGAGGCTGCCATCTCCCTGCACAGAATCGTGCACGAAGGACAGACACTCACCTACGGCCGCGACCGCAGAGTATACCGCGCATTGGATAAGAAAAACGCCCTTGTGCCTGAGGACAGCTTTGACCACGGAAGCAGACAGCTGCCTGGCTACAATGAGGCAAAGCGCAAGTCTTTCGGCGATGCAAGACTCACCTTCACCGAGGAACAGGTAAAGAAAGAAACCGCACGTTGCCTTGGCTGCGGCGCAACGAAGGTTGACAGCTACCTGTGTATCGGCTGCGGTGTATGCACCACCAAATGCAAGTTTGATGCCATCAAGCTGGTTAAGGTTCGTGATTGGCACGCAGGCGCTTTTGAAACCATGCCCATCAAGGTCGCCGAGCATCTGGTGAAGAAAGTTGGCCGCGCTGCCGCGAAGCCTTTCTCGAAGGAATAAGCCTATGCATGAAATGGGTTTGATGGATGCAGTACTGAAAACGGTAGAGCGCATCCGACAGGAGCAGCAGCTTGGCCCTGTACGTAAGATCACCATTGAGGTCGGCGAACTATCGGGAGTCGTGCCGAGATTTCTTGAGGAGTGCTATGAGGCTGTTGCCGCAGGTACACCCTTTGAAAAAACAGAGCTTGCCATCGAAATGGCCCCGGGCCTAGCAAGGTGTGAAGACTGCCGCAAAGAATTCCGTCCGGTCAACACTATGTTGCGCTGTCCTGCCTGCAACGGAGAAAAACTCACACCCATCGCCGGCAGAGACATGACCATAAAGGAGATCGAGGTTTACGATCAGGAATAGCCTCCATACGGAAAATATCCGCAGCTCTCGCTTAAGGGCGGCTGGGGCTCCTCAAGACACGGAACGGTGACGACGGAAGGACGCTGCTTGAATCAATATAAAAGATGAACAGTTGCAAAATTTGCAACTGTTCATCTTTTATAGGCAGAATCATGATTTTATTCTGTACTTTGAAAGCATTGTGCTCCGAAAACTCTTAAAATTCAAGTAAATCAAATATCCAATAGTTAATTCTGGTGGAGGCGAGGGGTCGACTCCCCTCTTGCAGAAGAGTAATCTTCCAAGTCTGCATGGGGGAGGATGAAATCATCCGCGAAGCGGATACATCTTTCCTTCTGCACTATTCACGATTACTTATCACTTCCAAAAATCGGCTGCGGAGAAAAGTGAAAAGTGAAAAGTGAAGAGTGAAGAGTGAATAAGTAAATCGGCAAACCTCTGACGAGATTTGCCGATTTTTGGAAACCTCGTGTAAACGTTAAAGTTAATTCTAATTA
>JAZNHB010000024.1:0-2810 GCA_045576715.1 Faecousia sp.
TTTTTTGTATGACAGCAGATTTGAAGACCATACATGCAAGTGTCCGGTGGACACTTGCTGCCACCAGTGCAAACACTGGTGGCTACATTTATTTTTGCCCTAAAAGGGCAAAAATGCAAACAAATCTGCTGGCAGCTCTTATCAAACGGAGCTTGCTAAAGCCTACCGGGGAAACGGATTGCCACACCAGTGACATCGGTCACCGGTTCGCAATGACACGGAAACGGTGGGAGCAAGCCCCCGCCCTACGCCTCACTCACAGCTCTCAACAGTCCATTTCGTAGGGGCGAGCATTGCTCGTCCGCGGACGGCCAATGGCCGCCCCTACATCCGTTGCTCAGGATGACACGGTCATTCTGCGATTTCAATGGTTTCTGCCCAGGGGGGCAAGGAGGAAAAGCTGACGCTCTCACCCTTGTGGGTAAAGGTCAGGCGGCAGGAATAGAGCATCGGAGGTTTTTCCTTTTGCCCGAGCCTCCAGGGTCTTACCCAGTGTGATAAGGGTTAGGATCATGCCTGCAGATTCAAAGTATAGATCCATCATAAAAGTATGGACTATCTCCATATCTCCGTGCCCCATGCCGATGCCTATTTTATAAATGGCGTAAATACCATAAACAGCAGCGGCACCGGAACCGATGGCAATCAGAGAATCCATGTTGGGAGAACCCTTCAGAAGATTGCGGAAACCAACCCTAAAGTATCTGCCGTTTACAATCAGCACCGGCAGCAGCAGGAGAAACTGTGTGAAGGCAAAGACAAGCGCGTTTTCCATACCCAACAGGAAACCGGGCATAGGCCAGTTCATCATGTGGCCCATGGAGATATAGAATAGCGGCAGAGTAAAAACCGCAGACAGGAGAAGCCGCTGCTTCATGGCCTTGTATTCTGTCTGAGCCGTGCTGATTTCTGCTTTTGCTTCGGCTTTTCGCTGGGGAGCGCCTTTGGGAAATGCACCATAGCCTGTGTTTTCCACAGCTTCCACAATCCCGGCAGTGCTCAGCTGTGCTTCATCATAGGATACCACCATACTGTTTTTCAGCAGGTTCACGGATACTTCTTTCACACCCGGCAGCTTCACAACACAGCCCTCTACTCTGGACGAACAGGCAGAACAGGTCATGCCAGTAATATCAAACTGTTCTTTTCGCATATACATCCCTTCTTTCCTTTTCGGAGGATTCCTTATTTGGGACGGCTGAAAAGCCGTCCCCTGTTATTCGTTTCTTTTTAGCCCGCTGCCCAGCCGCCGTCTACCATCAGCACATCGCCGCTGATGTAACTGGATTCGTCACTTGCCAGAAACAGTGCTGCCGATGCGATTTGCTCCGTTTCACCGGGAGGAGGGGCAGTTCCCAGCACTCTTTTCACCCGGTCATAGCCCTTAGGATTGGGAATTCCCATGGAAGAAGCAATTTCAGACTTGATGCCGCCGGGAGCAATCGCGTTGCAGCGGATGCCCTCGTTCATATACATGAAAGCTGTATTCCGTGTCAGAGAGATCACTGCAGCCTTGGATGCACTGTATACGGCACCTGCCACTGTCCTCAGACCACCCAGGGAGGCGATACTGACGATATTGCCGCCGTCCCCCTGCTCTAAAAACACCTGTACAGCCTTACGCATAGCATAAATGGGTGCATAGAGATTGACGCTAAATACATGGTCAACGGTCTCGTTTTTCACATCACCAATGGGACTCATATCATCCATAACGCCTGCATTGTTGATGAGGATATCCAATCGTCCAAAGTGCTTCACAGCAGCGTCAATAGCACCAACATTGGTTTCCTCTTTGGAAATATCGCCCACATAGGGGATCACCTTGCCGGGTTCGTCTTTCAATGATTCCGCCAAAGCTTCTAGTCGCTCCTTCCGACGAGCTACGGCGATGATGTTCGCGCCTTCTCTGGCGAACCGCTCCACGATTGCCTTTCCCATACCGGAGGATGCACCGGTCACAACTACGGATTTACCCTTTAATTTCATATTCCATACCGCCTTTCTATTGATAATGCTTTGATGGTTTGTATTTTGTAACTGTATTATATCCTGCGTATATTCTTTGTTCCGTGATGACATCACCTTTTGGGCGTAGAAAAATCCACGCTCTCCTTGCAGAAAGCGTGGATTTTGATTTTTTCTTACTTGTCCATACCACAAGCAAAGGCTGCTTCGATTAATGCCCGGTCGTTCATGACCGCATCATAGAACCGGAAACCACCGGCAAAGTTGTAGGCTTCGAAGCCATACCCTTCAAGAATCCGGGTAGCAATGTAGCTGCGCAGACCGCTCTGGCAGATCACATAGACTCTCTTTCCGGGTTCGATCTCATCGATCCGTTCCCGCAGTTCATCCACGGGGATATTTTTGAAGCCGTCGATATGTCCCCGGCTGTATTCACCCACCGTCCGGGTATCCAGCAGAGTCACACTGCCGTCCCGAGGTAGATTGGCAGCATCAGATAGATGCCATTGCTTCAAACCCTTGGAAATGTTATCGATCATAAAGCCTGCCATATTTACAGGATCTTTTGCAGATGAGTAAGGCGGCGCATAAGCAAGGTCCAGGTCCTTCAGTTCCGTTGCCTTCATTCCCGCATGAATGGCTGTGGCCAGCACGTCGATCCGCTTATCCACACCGTCGTAGCCCACGATCTGAGCGCCCAGCAGGCGGTAGGTTTCCTTTTCAAATACCACCTTCATAGTCATTAGCTTGCCGCCGGGATAGTAGCCTGCGTGGCTCATGGGAGACAGGATCACCGTGTCCACGTCCAGACCGGACTTTCTTGCATTGGTTTCGTTAATGCC
>JAZNHB010000025.1:0-5292 GCA_045576715.1 Faecousia sp.
TGACAAGGGAAACGAGGGGCTTTTCATGAAAACAGTGCTTTTGTCTGCCACGGGAAGATTTAAGCCAGGCAACGGATGCCAAGCTATACAATGCTATACCACCCTTTGCAACGGGTTTATGCCATTTGTACTACTCGCTTACTACTTTAGAAAACAACCACATTTTGCCCCAACATGACGAAAATAACAGCCGCTGACTATATGGTCAGCGGCTGTTCTATATCCATTCAATTTCTTAACTTGCGAACTCTCAAAAAACCGATTACAAACAAAACAGCACTGATAAACAGCATTGCTGTTATAACAATCAAGTGGACATTTCCTGTAACGCACTGCGCCCAGTTGTGAAAATCCACTTCATAATGTTTTTCATTCAGTCCGAACAGCGCATTTGTGATATGCCCCATACAGTAATACACGCAAGACGCTACAACCGTGCAAATGCCTGCCTTAAAGAACCCGTCAAAAGAAAACATACAAATCACGGTGCAGAAAATCACGGGAATGTACGCATAAATCGTTATGAGAATTGCCGACCCAAGCATAAAGGGCTGCCAACTATAAATACACAAAAGAAGCAGTATTGTCAGCGCCAAAACTGCCGTAAAAGCTATAACAAATTTAAAGCGGGACAGCTTTGTTCTGGATAGCAAAATTGTTCCGAAAACCAATATGTACCCCATCAGCGTGCCGATGCAGGCCACGGGAAACCAATATAGCCCGTCTGTATACACCGCACAGGTATATAAGAGCAAACAAATTGAAGAGAAACTTGTTACAGTAAAAACAAGCAGTTTCTTCGACTTAAAAAACGATGTAAAGGTCGGGATAAATGAGTAAGCACAAAGAAGCGCAGTTAACACGATGAAGAACCAAGACAAAGTGTGGTTGACTGCAAGATTACAAATAAAGCAGGTCAGCAACGCAACGGCATAGGAGATAGTGGGAACCCAAAACCATGTGCCACGAATCACACGGAATTTCCGTGCTTCGTGCTTCATCTTCCGTGTGTCCGTATCTGTTGATGCGGTAATCAACTCGTGTTCGCTTATGTCAAGGACACAGCAAATATCGGAAATCAAAGTAATGTCGGGATATGACACGCCTCGTTCCCATTTGCTCACCGCGCCCTCGGTAACAAACAGCATTTCTGCCAAGTCCTTTTGTGAATAATTTTTCTCGGTTCGTTTGGCTTTTATGAACGAGCCGAATGTTTTTTTATCAGTCATATCGGTTCACCTCCGCACATCATTCTACGGCAAGCAGACCCCGCCGTCAATGGACTGTCAAGCCACCCCGTATTTTTATGGGATAGCGGCAAATTCAAGCTATCTAATAGAATTATACTCCGATTGCGCAGGAAATTCAAGCCGCTCTATCCACACATTCCCGCTACCCGCCCTTATCTGCAAATGCAGCTAAAATAGAGGTAGCGGACTTTTTATGCCTATTCTGTCGGTGCTTGCGACCCTGCTCAAAAGCCGTTTTTTCGGCTTCTATGTTAATGGCGTAACTCTTGCCGACAGCCACGAGCCTGACCGCCGCCAGTGGCGGAGGCAAGGGAGGGCGCAGTGTATGCCGCAATCGATGTGCAACGCAGCCGATTGACGGCAAGGCGCACATCACCTGTTGCAAACGGGATGGGGATCCTTTGGTTGCAATATTGCAGCGCCTATGGTATAATCCAAGCACGAAAGCGAGGGCGTTTTATGAACAAGATCTTGTTTGTATGTCATGGCACCACTCTAATCAGCCAAGATTTACCTAGGGAAACCACGATAAATTGACTTTTGCCCTGAATTTACTACCAAATTACTACTTTTTGAGAGCCGATATGATATAAGACACAAAAACATAAGACCCGAGAAAGGTGCAAAAACGCCTTTTTCGGGTCTTATTTGTCTGGTGTTTTTTCTAAATGCAGTTTTTGTATATATCGTAGCCGAAAAGCAATTGTTCTGCATTATGACAGTCCGAAGCGAAAAGTACGGGCTTTCCCAATTTTAACCATTGGGTCAGAACATTACCAGCTGGGTAAGGCTCCTTGATATAGCCCTTCGCGATGCCACCGGTGTTGACTTCCAATACTACCGGCGAGGACATCAAGGCGGCCAGCGCCTTGTTTGCCGCTGCTTGATATCTTGGGTGCTGAGGGTCAAAGAGATCGTGCGAGCCATTAAACTTTTTGATCAGGTCAAAATGTCCCACGATTTGACACCGGGTTTTTTGGTACAAATCGGCCACAGTTTCGTAGTAATCCTCAATAAAACCATAAAAATCTCCGTTGTAAAATCTACGGATATTCTCCATTTGGATTTCTTTGCTCTCGTCCACCGGCAAATAGTAGCCGTCTTTTTTTACATAATGGACAGAGCCGATTATATAGTCATATTCGTCGGTAGGCGCATCGGAATAGTAATCCTGTTCAACGCCAAGGAGAATTTTGATTTTGCCCCGATATTTTTCCTGCAGCGCTCGAATGGCTGCAATATATTCCTGTGTCCCCGTTTGAGTCATACAGTAGCTTTCGTCAAAAAATGTGTAGCTATGACCGGAAAACCCTATTTCTGAGCAACCCAGACGGATCGCTTCACGGATAATTTCCTCGGGACTATGTTTGCCATCACAAAATTGGGTATGGGTGTGGTAATTGGAGGGGATCATGTTGTCATTTTCTCCTGCTTGACCTTATGGTCGATAATATGCCGGGAAGCCAGTTCCTTGTGAATGTCTTCCACACGGATACCCATTTGCACCATCAGCACCATAGCATGATAGGCAAGGTCTGCAAGCTCGTAGACAGTCTCCTTTTTGTCATCGGCCTTACCGGCAATGATGACCTCTGTACACTCCTCGCCTACCTTTTTCAGGATCTTATCGATGCCCTTTTCAAAAAGATAGGTGGTGTAAGAACCTTCCGGGCGGGTTTCGTTTCTGCCTACCAGCATATCATACAGCCCCTGGAGGCTGAATTCCTGCAGACTTTCACTCTCCCAAACGGGATTTGTAAAGCAGGAGTCGGTGCCGGTGTGGCAGGCAGGACCGTCCTTTTCTACAACTACCACCAAAGCATCCCCGTCGCAGTCGGCGGCGATGGATACAATGTGCTGGTAGTTGCCGCTGGTCTCGCCCTTGAGCCACAGCTCATTTCTGGAACGGCTCCAGAAGCAGGTGAGCCCCTTTTCCATGGAAATGGCCAGACTTTCTTTGTTCATATAGGCAAGGGTCAGCACCTTTTTGGTGACCGAATCTACCACGATTGCAGGAATCAGACCCTTTTCGTCAAATTTTAACTCAGAAATATTAAGCATAGTTACAGTCTCCTTGTGGGAATATTTTCGTGTTCCATTTGCTCTTTCAGGTCGGCAATATGCACCTCGCCAAAATGGAAGATGGAGGCGGCAAGCCCTGCATCCACCTTGGGAAGGGTTTTGAACAGGGTGATAAAGTCTTGAATTTTACCTGCGCCGCCGGATGCGATCACCGGCACGGATACGGCGTTGCAGACCTCCTCCAGCATAGGCAGGTCAAAGCCGCCCTTGACACCGTCGGTATCGATGGAGTTGACCACAACCTCACCTGCGCCGTTGCTGACGCACTGCTTGATCCAGGAAATCGCCTCTAAGCCGGTGTTCTCCCGTCCGCCTTTGGCAAATACCCGAAACACACCGTCTACCCGCTTAATATCCACGGACAGAACAACGCATTGGTCGCCGTACCGCTTGGCGGCTTCGAGGATCAAAGAGGGATTGCGAATCGCGCCGGAGTTGACGCTGACCTTGTCCGCGCCGCATTTGAGCACCCGGTCAAAATCTTCTACTGTGTTGATACCGCCGCCTACGGTCAGGGGGATGAACACCTTCCTTGCAGTTTCCCGCAGGATGTCCGTGAACAACTTCCGTCCGTCGGAGGAGGCTGTAATGTCGTAGAATACCAGCTCGTCTGCGCCGCAGCTGCTGTAATACATTCCCAGCTCCACAGGAGATGACACATCCCGCAGGCCTTCAAAATTCACACCCTTTACCACACGTCCGTCCCGGACGTCCAGGCAGGGAATAATTCGTTTGGTTATCATCTTGCCACCTCGACTGCTCGGGCTAAATCTAAGCCACCGGAATAGTAGGCCTTGCCGATAATCGCACCGTGGAGGTTTTGCGCTGCCAGCCGCCGGATGTCCTCTAAGGAGGAAACACCGCCGGAGGCAATGATCTGCAGGCTGAATTTTTCGGACAGGGTTTTGTACAGGTCGTGATTGGTGCCCTGCATAGCACCGTCCCTGGAAATGTCGGTGCAGATAACGGTCCTTACACCGGCTGCCTGCATTTGCGAGCAGAATGTCAGTGCGTCCTGATCGGAGGTTTCTGTCCATCCCTTAATGGCCACACGCCCGTCCTTGATGTCGATGCCAACAGCGATCTTCTCGCCGTATTTGGCTAGTGCGGCTGCCAAAAAATCCGGGTCTGTCACTGCGGCAGTCCCCAAAATCACCCGGTCAATTCCGGCAGACAGATACCGGTCAACAATTTCCATAGTGCGGATACCTCCACCCACTTCGCAGAAAAGACCGGTCTTCTGTTTGATCTTTTGTACGGTTTCCAAATTGGGGGTCGTGCCGTCCCGGGCCCCCTGCAGATCCACCATATGCATATGGGTAGCGCCGCAGCGCAGAAAATCCCGGGCAACCGCCAGTGGATCTTCGTTATACACGGTCATTTGGTTGTAGTCGCCCTTAAAAAGCCGCACGGCTTTGCCTTCATACAGGTCTATTGCGGGGTAAAGTATCATTTTTTCTCTCCCATTTCCACGAATGCTTTCAGAATATTGAGGCCCACATCACCGCTTTTTTCCGGATGGAACTGGCAGCCCAGCACGTTGCCCTCTGCCACGGCGGCGGTGAGCTCTGCGCCGTATTCCGCGGTGGCGATCACTGCTGAGCCGCAGTCGGCGGCGTAATAGGAATGGACAAAATACACGCAATCGCCGGGCTTCACATATTTCATCAGCGGGGATTCTTTCTTCATAATCAAGCCGTTCCAGCCGATGTGGGGAATTTTGTAGTCTGCGGGAATCACGTCCCCAATGGGACGGACAGACCCCTTCAATAGTCCCAAGCCCTCGTGGCAGCCGTATTCATAGCTTCTTTCAAACAAAAGCTGCATACCAAGGCAAATACCCATCAGAGGCTTACCTTTGGCGGCAAGCTCTTTCAGGGTTTGGTCCAGTCCGGTGCTGCGCAGCTTCTTGGCAGCATCTTCAAAAGCACCTACGCCGGGCAGGATAATACAGTCTGCT
>JAZNHB010000026.1:0-26749 GCA_045576715.1 Faecousia sp.
AGACCTCCTCATTATGTTAGTTGTGTGGTCGGCAAACCACTTCTACTATAATGGGGAGCTTTTTTCTTGTCTACTTTACTCCTCGCTATAAGCTATTATTTTTCCCCCTGCATAGCAGGGGGTTTACTTTGGCAAGGCCAAACAAAAAGACCCGTCTCAATCCTTGAGACGAGTCTTGACAAATCAATACCCGCGGTACCACTCAAATTGCGGCCATAGCCGTCACTCAGGTTCCAACAAACCTTATCCCTTAACGCGGGCACACGTGCAGACCTAACAAATGCTCGGCCTGCCGACTCGGAAGTGATAGGTTTGCCGGCTCCGAAATGCAGGCTTACACCAAACGCCTGCTCTCTGCAATTTCGGTTAACCGAACCGTCTTCGTCACAGTCTTTTACCTATGTTATCCATAGTCTATCATGTCCGCAGGAAAAAGTCAAATGTTTTTCTATCAAAGATACTTTATTTTTTACTTCTATTTTTGTGCAATGTGGCAAAAAGCTGTCTTCTGCAGAATTTTTGTTGACAAATCCCCTGTCCTATGTTTATAATGTGGACAAAGCAATCTATATTAACAACGACATTGAAGGAAAATTCGCGTTCAGTGAATGCTTCAGAGAGCCGGTGGTTGGTGTGAACCGGTGCGGAAGCTGTTTGCGATCTGGTTCCCGAGTCGGTCTTGTGAACGCGATGCGTCAGTAATGAGACCCGGCTGCCCCCGTTACGGGCTAGGCCTTGTCAGAGGCTGAAATGAGTGATTTTCCATTCGGGAGAATAATCAGGGTGGTACCGCGAATGTAAATTCGTCCCTGAGGTCAATTGACCTCGGGGACTTTCTTATTTTTTCAAGGAGTTGAGCATTATGAACAAAATCCGGATCAGTGATGTGACTATGAAGCAGGCCGCAGAGGGTTTCTGCCTGTCTTTTAAGGAAAAGATTGAGCTTTCCAAAATGCTGGATAAGCTGGGCGCTGACGTGATCGAGCTGGAAGGCATCGAGAATTTGCGCACCGATGCTCTGCGGATCAAGTCCATCGCCGCCGCAGTAACGACAAGCATCGTGGCTGTGCCGGTAAAGCTGGATACCGAGAGCGTGGCTGTGGCTTGGAATGCTTTGCAACAGGCGAAAAAACCCCGTTTGCAGGTTTGCGCTCCTGCCAGCTCCGTGCAGATGGAATATCTGTTCCACAAAAAGCCGGAGGCCATGCTCTGCGCGGTAGAGAATACTGTCGCCGCTTGCAAAGCGCTGTGCGACGATGTGGAGTTTATCGCTGACGACGCTACCCGCGCCGACGGAGAATTTCTCGTAAAAATGCTGAAAACCGCCATTTCCGCAGGCGCAACCACCGTTACGGTCTGCGATACAGCCGGCACGATGCTCCCCGGTGAGTTTGCAGCATTTATTGAGAATTTGACGGCCCAGTGCGCCGTGCCCATGGGCGTTCGCTGCGCCAACACCTTGTCTATGGCCGATGCCTGCGTCATCGCTGCCGTGGGCTCCGGCGTAATGGAAGTCAAGGCTGCCGCCTATCCTTTGGACAACGCCGGTCTTGCCAATGTGGTACGAATTTTAGCTGCCAAGGGCGACTGCATGGGTGCTTCCTGCGGTATTCAAGTGGCGCAGCTGAGCCGGGTAGTGGATCAGATCGCCCGGGTATGCCAGACCGGAAAGTCCGCCGCCAATGCTTTTTCTGACGAGGACAGTGGCATTTGGCTCACCGCCCACGACGACACTTCCGCCGTTATGTCCGCTGCCCGGCAGCTGGGCTACGATCTGTCCGACGATGACACAAAAACTGTTTACGATGCCTTCTGCCGCATCGCTGCCAAGAAAGAGCGCTTGAGCATCCGGGAGCTGGACGCTATCATTGCATCCGCCGCTATGCAGGTCCCATCCACTTATGCGCTGGATACTTACCTGATCTCTGCCGGCAATGCCATCGCCGCCACCGCCCATATGAAGCTGACCAAAAACGACGCACCTTTGGAGGGCGTATGCCTGGGCGACGGTCCTATCGACGCGGCATTCCAGGCCATTGAGAAGATCACTGGCCGCCACTACGAGCTGGACGATTTCCAGATCCAGGCGGTGACCGAAGGCCGGGAAGCGATGGGTCAGACCATCGTGAAGCTGCGCAGCCAGGGCAAGGTGTATTCCGGCCGGGGCATTTCCACCGACATTGTGGGCGCCAGCATCCATGCTTATATCAGCGCCTTGAATAAAATCGTTTATGAGGAGGAAGAAGTGTGAATCTGTCCTTTTCCACCCGGGGTTGGCCAGGTCTTTCCTGGGACGAGATGATCGAAACTGCGCTGGATATGGGCTTTTCCGGCGTGGAGGTTTATAATCTTCCCAAGTTCCCGGAGCTTTACGACCGCAGCGGTCCGTTCCACAAATATAATACCGCCGCCACCGTTCGGCGGCTGAAGGAGCTGGGGGTTCAAATCCCTTGCTTTGACACCTCCTGCGATCTGAGCAGCGAGGACGACGCAGTGCAAACCCTGTCCCAGCTGATGGAGGTTGCCCACAACTGCCGGGTCCCCTATGTGGTGGCTTGTGCATTGCAGGACAATGAAGAAAAGGTGGAAGATACCCTTTCTAAACTGCTGGAGCAGGCCCAGAAACTGGAAGTAACTTTACTCTTAAAGACTAGCGGCATTTATGCTGATACCGCCCGTCTCAGGAAAATGCTGGACATGTTTGCCTGCGATGAGCTGGGCGCTCTGTGGGATATGCACCACCCCTACCGGGATTTTGGAGAAAGCGCTGACGCTACCATCAAAAATCTCGGCTACTACATTCGCCATGTCCATTTACGTGACAGCGACGATACCGGCGTCTATCAGCTGATCGGCGAGGGTTCTGCCCCCATCGAAGATGTGATCCGGGCACTGTCCTCTGTGAACTATGACGGATTTATTTCTCTGGAATGGAAGCCGGAATGGCTGGAGGATCTGCAGGATCCGGAAATTATTTTCCCGTATTATGTAAACTATATGTCTCGATTCCATTCCACCCGGGGTATGAAGAAAAACCTCTATTTCAACCACGACGGCTCCGGTCAGTATATCTGGAAAAAAGACGAGCTGATCGATCTGACCTTCTCCCAGGTGCTGGATCGAGTAGCAGAGGAATTCCCGGATCAGTATTGCTTTAAGTACACCACTTTGGACTACACCCGTACCTACTCCCAGTTCCGGGAGGATGTGGATCGGTTTGCCCGGGCGCTGGTTTCTCTGGGCGTGAAAGCCGGCTCTAAGGTTGCCATTTGGGCAACTAATGTACCCGCCTGGTACATCACCTTCTGGGCGACAGTCAAGCTGGGCGCGGTACTGGTAACCGTGAATACTGCCTACAAAATCCACGAGGCAGAGTATCTTCTGCGGCAGTCTGATACCCACACTCTGGTGATGGTGGACAGCTGTCTGGATTCCAATTATCAGGCTATCATCAACGAGCTCTGTCCGGAGATCGCAACTGCCAAGGCAGGTCAGCCGCTGCACTGCAAAAAGCTCCCCTTCCTGCGCAATGTGATTACCGTAGGATTCAAGCAACCGGGCTGTCTGACCTTTGATGAGGCAATGGACCGATATCACCTGGTCAGCCGGGAGCATGTGGCCCGTTTGGCTGCCGCTGTGCGCCCCGACGATGTGTGCAATATGCAGTATACCTCCGGCACTACCGGATTCCCGAAAGGCGTTATGTTAACTCACTACAACGTGGTGAACAACGGCAAGTGTATCGGTGACCGGATGGGACTTTCCACCGCCGACCGGATGATGATTCAGGTGCCTATGTTCCATTGCTTCGGCATGACCCTGTCAATGACCTCATCCATGACCCACGGCGCAACCATGTGCCCCATGCCCTATTTCTCCGCAAAATCCTCTTTAGCGTGTATCAATCAGGAACGGATCACCTGCTTTAACGGCGTTCCCACCATGTTCATCGCCATGTTCAACCACCCGGTCTACCGGAAAACCGACTTCTCCCATATGCGCACCGGCATTATGGCCGGCGCTGGGTGTCCCCCGGAACTGATGCGCAGAGCCGCCCGACCCGATGAAATGAATATGACCGGCATTGTCAGCGTCTACGGCCAGACGGAGTGCGCTCCCGGCAACACCATGAGCGCCTGGACCGATTCTTTGGAAGTGCGTACGGAAACCGTCGGCTACGCCTTCCCCCATGTGCGTTGTAAGATCGTAGACCCGGAAACCGGCTTGGAGGTTCCTGCCGGTGTCAACGGTGAGTTCTGCGCCAAGGGTTACAATACTATGAAGGGCTACTACAAAATGCCTCAAGCCACCGCCGACACCATAGATAAGGACGGCTGGCTGCACTCCGGTGACCTTGCCTGTATGGACGAAGATGGCAATGTGCGCATTACCGGCAGACTGAAGGATATGATCATCCGGGGCGGCGAGAACATCTACCCCAAGGAGATTGAGGAGTTTATCTACACCCACCCCGATGTCCGGGATGTGCAGGTCATCGGCGTGCCGGATAAAAAGTACGGCGAAGAGATTATGGCTTGCATCATTTTGAAAGAAGCCGGCAGCGTCACAGAAGAGGAAATGACCGATTTTATCAAGGCCAGTATGGCGCGGCACAAGGTGCCTAAGTACATTTCCTTCGTAGACAGCTTCCCCATGAATGCTGCAGGAAAGATCCTCAAGTACAAGATGCGCCAGGAAGCCGCCGCCCGGTTGGGTCTGACCGGCGACGGATCCGATACCGCCGGCCCCGGAAAATAAACAAGCAAGGTGCTGCCCGGATGGGAAGCACCTTGTTTTTATCTTTCGTATAAGACGGTATGCCAAATGGCGGAATGCTTCAAACTGCGTCATTTGCCCCCTGGCACAAGTTAGTCCAGAATAATATCACAGATCCGGTCCACATCCGCATCTTCCAGACCGGCATATAAAGGCAACGTAAGTACGCGATCTGCAATATGCTTAGCCACAGGTGTTTTCTCTGCGCCGGAAGTAGGCAGATCCCGGTAGCAATCCATATCGTTTGTCAGCGGGTAGAAGTATTTACGGGCGACGATCTGTTCCTGCCTCAAGCGGGTATACACCTCATTGCGGGTATACTTGTATCCATCGAACACCACCGGAAAATAGGCATAATTCGGTGTTACCTCCGGCTGATCCTGGCACAATGTGATACCGGGCACATTCTGCAGACGGCGACGGTAATGGTCCACCACCGCTTTGCGCTTGGCAATCTCCCCGTCCACATGGCGCAGGTTGCAAAGGCCCATTGCCGCCTGGAACTCACTCATTTTCGCATTGCCGCCTACATAAGCAACTTCTTCTGCTCCGCGGATACCAAAGTTTTTCATGTCGTCAAGCACCTGAACCATGGTGTCGTCAGAAAAACAGACAGCGCCGCCCTCAATGGTGTTAAACACCTTTGTTGCGTGGAAGCTGAACATAGAGGCATCGCCGAAATTGGCGCAGTTGACACCTTTGTAGCTGACGCCAAAGGCATGGGCCGCATCATAAATCACCTTAAGGTTATGTTTCTTTGCAATGTCATCAATGGCCTGCACATGGCACAAATTACCGTACACGTGCACGGGAACAATCGCCACAGTTTTGTGGGTGATCAGGCTTTCCAATTTGGCTACATCCAGCGTGTAGTCCCAGTCATTGATATCGCAGAACACCGGCACTAGGCCATTGCGCACGATGGCATGGGTGGTAGACACAAATGTAAAGGGTGTGGTGATCACCTCACCACCGGCAGGCAGATTCATGGCAGCGATCACATTTTCCAGCGCCAGGTGGCCGTTGGTGTACAGCACCACATGGGGCGTTTGCAGATACTGCTCCAGCTGCGCCTGCAGTGTTTTATGTTTGACACCCATATTGGTCAGCCAATGGGTGTCCCACAATTCTTTGATCTCCTCGCAATATTCTTCAAAAGAAGGCATGGAGGAACGTGTTACCAGGATCGGCTCAGACATGCGTTCACTCCTTCTCTTTCTTTTTGCCGACGGACTTGACAGACAAGCCTTCTTCCTTGCCGATATACATACCCACAAGGCCGATCAGCACGGAGGCAGATGCCCCCAAAATTACCCATTTGTAATACTGCTCGTACAAAAATACCGCAATGGCCTGACCAACCTCACCGCCGATCATCAGCGCAACGACAAAGGGAATCAAAGGCAGAATGCCTGCAAAGAATGTCAGTGTCATCAGTACGCCGTAGATCTTGTTGAAGGTTTCACTAATCTTTTTACGCATCGTTGACTCCTCCCTATTAAACCAATCCCATCAAGGGGATCCAGCCGATCAGAACAAGTACGGAAAGGGCATAGTGTATCAGTATCCAAATCATATTATTGATCAAAGTTGGTTTCAGTTCCGCATCGGCAATGCCCATGGCGATATACACGCAGGTACAGTAAGGGGGCGTCACTCCATGCATTGCGCCGCAGATGCACGGAAGCATTGCCGCAGCGATCAGCGGATTGCCAGCGACAGCGCTGTCACCGCATTGGGGGCATAACCTGCCACATATACGCTGTCCACCACGTTGTACAGCGCCTGCACCAGCATGGAAATTATCAGCGGCAGTGCCATATTCAGCAGCAGCTTGCCCACCGGCATGGTTCTCATTTTATTTTCGCCCAACCTGGGGCCGTTGTTTTTCTGTTGCATAGTTTTTCCTCAATTTTTAGTATGACCGGGATATTATAGCGGTATTTGCAACAGAAATCAACTGTTTTATGTGATTCTGCCTATTGGCATTGCACCGGGCACACAAAAAAGCCGCTCACTGAGCGGCTTTATGATGCAACTTTTTTTGTACTGCTTGCAACCCTTCAATAAAAATCTCATTTTTCAGTATCATCTGTACAACGCAATACACCACCGCGGAACCGACAACGCACAGCACAGTTTCCGCAAACAGTGGCAGGTTTATGGCAAACGCAGCAAGGCATACGCCCACAATCGCCAAGCACCCAACGCCGATACACAAAAGTGCTTTGCCGATTCCCTTAAGCTTAACATACTGTCTTGCCACGCATAAGCAAACAGCCAACACGAGAAATTCCGCGATAAGGGTGGTCAACGCAGCCGCATCCTGACGGAACAACGGGATCAGGGCAAAATTAAGCGCAATATTTACCAACGCACTACCAACGGTTGCCCACATATAAGTCTTTTCCTGCATATACGGAATCAGCACACCTGACGAGAACAATGCAGAAAACAGTGCACCTCCCAAAGCAATACTAAGCAGCTGCATAGACACCGTGGCCGCCTGATACTGTTCGCCGGCCAGGATCTCGATCACATTTCCGCTCAGTAGAAATAACCCGGTCATTGCCGGCAGAACAATCAAGGAAAGCGCCTTGAATATCTTGTTGAAGAATGGAGCGAAATCCTCTGTTCCTGATCGCAGCGTTAACTGCGGAATGGCCGCAGATACCACCGATGTAATGATCAGCTTAACGATATTGTAGACCTTCGTCGAAACACTGTACAAACCCACCGCTGTATCATCCTCCAGCCATCCGAGAATCGTTACGTCCGAATTCACGTAAATGGTAGTAGAAACGGCGGTAAAAAATATCATAAAGATCGGCTTCATATGCCGCTTCAAGGTCTTCCAGCTGGCAGGCCTAAAGTCCATATATTTCTTGCTGTGAATATAAAACACCAATCCGGCACCTGCACGGGAGATCACATAGGTAGCAGTATAACCCGGCAGATCTGCCGGTGTCTTGACGAACAGAAGCATCAAAACGATCGCCAGCACCTGCATGACCAATTGCGTCAGCATCATAAACCCGAAGTCCTCATAGGTGCTGTAGACCCAAGACCTGCTTAATGCAGTCAGCGGGATCTCCGCACAAAGGATCAGCAGCAAAAGCCAATACTCCTGCAGCTTGGGCAAGCACAGCACGCATATCGCCAGCAGACCAATAGCCAACGCAGACGAGACCAGGTGAATAGTAAACACTTCGCTTGCAAAAACGCTGAATTTATCACGGTCATTCCGGAGCTTTGTCCCCTCACGCACAGCGTAGGTATAGATCCCCAACTCCGCCAGCAAGACAAAATAATTCACCACGGACACTGCGAAATTGTGCTTTCCCACACCGTCAACAAGCAAAACACGGGTGATGTACGGAATGGTCACCAGAGACGCGACCATGGAGAGCACTGTTTTCAGGGACAGAAGGATTGCATTCATCGCAATGGATTTTCTTTTCAAAATAACCCTTCCTTTCCTGCCAGATTCCGGCAATGTCGTTTTACTTTTTCAAAATATACTTGTTAAATCTGCGCTTGAAAACAAACAGCTGGTATTTTATTCTGGCGCGCATATGCCCCAAAATACTGTGGCCATTATATTTTTCAATATCTGCAGCCGTCACTTCTCGGCCCGCCTCCTTAGGAATAAAACCATTCCTGGTGATAAAGAATGCCCGGGGCAAGGATACCTGCTGCTGCAAAAATGCCAAATTTCGTTTCTGAAAATGCAGATAGTTAAATTCATCGCGGATCATCCCCGTATCCGTTACCGCGGCTCTGTAAACGTGCCCGTCTTCCCAGTAGAAAACCTGCTTTTCATAGTTGAAATTGATCTTTTGTTTCGATGTCAGGTGGGATTCCACGCGCAGAAATCTATGATACCACGGAGATATATCCGCGCAATCTCTGACATTATAAGCAGGGATCCCCAAAATTTCATATTTTTTATGCATACCGATGATCTCATCAAATACGCAGATCACCGGTGTTGTAAACACCTTCCGGTAGTCCATGCCTCCCGGCTCCATAAATCTTCTGTTGTTTTCCGGTGTATTTCTGTAAAGGCACAGATGTCCCAGTTGATAGATCTTATCATAGCTATCCAGCACAGGATCCGGCAAAAAACGAAGCACATCGCCCAGTACCATATCCAGATCGCAATGTCCCCAGAAGGTGCAGTCCCTCAGCTCTTCCTCGAAAATGTAGCCGTAGGCAGGCTTATAATCACAAAGCTTGTAGGGTTTATCCAGACAAACGGGAAAATCAAACTTGCTCTGCACCCGTTCCTTCATTGTATCAAAGGACATCGTCCGGACCCGGACATTTTCCGGAAGCCGTGTAAGCGTCTGATCTGTAATCAGGATCAGCTCCAAGGAGGGATTTGCCTGCAGTGTCTGAAAAAACACCTCGGCATATGGGGGCAGCGGTCCGAAATACGCGATCATTAAAACAATTTTATGCATAATTCTCTCCCTGATCCATCAATCATCCATGTGTCCCACTGTCATCAGCAAGATCGGATAACACAGCATTGCGCTGAAGTAGCAATAGAAAAAATTGAAAAACGCATTAAAAAACCAGATAAACACACATATACACTTAATAAGAAAGTGTCGTTTCCGGGTCTTCAACAGTGTACACATGGTAACGATCATTAGTATGAGATAATTTGCAAGGCCCACATAGCCGTAGCTGCACAATATCTCGATGAAATCACTGTGCGCCCAGATCCCTACCTTGTGGGTGGTGAAGTTGATACCGTTTCCAAAAAGCTGTGTGAGCGGTGATGTTTGGAAAAACGCTGTCAGCTGCTCCACCCAAAAAATCGAGCGGGTATTGGTAAGCCGGCGCCAAAATTCCTCTTGGGAAAGTCCCTGCTGGAATGTGGCAGCAAATTTATCCATCATAGAACTGTTCAGTACCAGAACCACCCCAACCAATCCCAAAGGGATCAGACTTAGGAAAAACCATTTTTTTCGAGGGATCATCACGTAGTACATCACCACGACTGCGCACATACCCAATACAAAGTAGGTACGGCTACCGCCCATGAGGAATACATAGAGCTGGGGCAATGCAAAAATCGCCACGGCTCGATGTGTGCCGGTCTGGATCAAAAATATGATCAGTACCACAATAAACAAGGAAGCGGGGCCTACACGATTGGGGCTTCCGGAAATAGACATAAAATATGCATTGTCTCCCCAGCCGCCAACCGTGACCTGGGAATAAGAGCTGGGCAGAAATATGCTTACTGTTACCACCGCAGTGTACAACAGAACCATATAGAAAATATAGCGTCTGTTATTCAGCAGCAACTGCCAAATCTTTTGCCGTTCTGTTAGCACAAACACCAGGTAGAACACCAAAAAGATATAGTAAAACGCCATGTTCAGGTTCAGCTTCAGCGCCGCCAACGGCGTGACCGCCATAGAAAGCAACCACAACAAACTGATTCCCGCCATATACAGAAACGGTTTGGTTTTTACGGCATTTGCGCAAAACAGCACCACCAACACCACAAAAAACAACAGTTTGTTCAGCAACCCGATATGGTACTGAAACAGCGTTGTCAAAGGAAACAACAATATTAACTTGATCAGCAGGTCCGTTCTGGTGAAGGAAAAAAACCCGTCACCCAACATGGCCCTTTTTCCTGTATTTCCCATGGCAACTCCTAATCATTCTTAGCCTTCCAACAGCACGCAGCCGATCACCGGTTTGTTTTGATCCTGGATGCGCTCCAATGTGGTCAGCACATCCTGATATTTGGAAGCACCGCAACATTCCACCAACAATACTGCATCGCACTGGGGCAACGCGGCAAGGGCAGCCGCGCTGGTCAGCAGGCTTCCCAAGGCCTCCACGGAAACATCCGCCTCTTTCAGCGCCTCAAAGACCTTTTCATTGGCCTGATCACAGCTACCTACAAGCAGCAGTTTCTCGCCCTTTCGGCAGTAGTTCTTCACTGTTGCAGCCACCACTGCTGTTTCATCGGTTAAGCAGCGGCCTTCCAATTTTCTTAGCCAGGCATCTACTTTGCTGTTTGGTTTTTTCAGCATCATATTGCCCAACAGCTTCACTCCGGTGCAATTTTTCAGCGTACGTCCGGAATAGACCACGCCGCCGGCAATATGCCGGAAACAGGCAATTCCAACCACCAGGACCATGCCCAGAATCGCACCCAAAACCGCAAAAATCACAATTTTCTTTTTGGAGATTCCTGCTACTGCTGCCGGTGCCTGCAATGAATCCAATTCTTTGCGCACCTCAGCAAGCTGTGTATTCAGGTCCTTCAACCGGGTCTGGGCCAGCTTTTGCTGATCGATGAGCAACGGGTCCACCCGCTCATCCACACCACTGACAACAACTGTGGCATTGTGCTTACCCACATTTTTCTCGATCTGTTCACCGGCGGTTTCCACACCTGCCACGAAAACATCCAGAACCTTTTGCGCATCCTCCGGAGAAGCAAAACTGACAGAAACTGTCAGGCTTCTGGTTTCCACGCCACCGTTAACAATATTCACCAATTCCAGCAGATACTTGCTCTGCATACCGATCTCCTCAGCTGCCTGATCAATTACCCGATCACTTTTCAGATATGCGGCATAAGCATTGAGCACTGCGCCGGCAATGTCTACTGTTTCCGGCCCGCCTTTATTTTCTGTGGGCCAAAGCGTAAGCTCAATGCTGGCAGTATACACCTGATAAGGATCCAGCAGCATCAACGGAGACTCCACATTGTAAGCCTCCTGACTGTCCACCAAATCCTGGCAGTTGCCTAATTTTTTCGCCAGACGCTGCCGTTCGATCTCGTATTCTTCCTTAATAGCAGCAAATGCCTCCTGTGAGATGCTTGCAGATACTTTTTTCCATTCCAACAGGCCGGCAAAGGCTCCCAGCAAAACTGCAAACACCAGCGCTGCCACAAGGATCTGCCGCCACCGGTACACTGATGCGAACAGTAAGTCCTTTATAAAGACGACCTGCTCATTTCTTTCCTTTTCCATAGTATCCTCCGATCAAATATCTATAGTAGGTATCTTCCTTCTGCGCTTCAGCGGCATCGAATTTATAGCTCAGCTTATGAAACGGTGTCATTGCCGCCACTGCCCGGAAGGTGTCAGCTTCGTAAGGCTCAAGCAGCCGCAAAAGCAAAATATGCGGCAACCCATTGCTGAAGGGGATCACCTTATTCCACTCCTGAGGGTACGCCTCAATGGCCAGCTGGAAAAAATCGTGAAAAATAAAATAGTCTACCAATTGGTCATGCTTGCTCCAGTAGTCATATAAGAGCGTTTGCGTCAACCGCAGCAACGGGTGGTTGGTACAAGCCGTAATAAACCAGTTTGATACCGATGTAGCATGTCCGTCCAGACCGGGTTTCAGATTTTGGAACATGAACAGGTCCGAATCCAGCATATACCCGGGAATCTCTCCGCCGGTGCAAAATACCGTTGCGTCGATCCACGTGCCGCCGTGGCTAAGCAAAAGCTCCAAACGCATCAGATCCGCATAGTGGGCATGGGATATAATGCCCCGACGCGCCTTTTCTTCAATAAACTCCGGTAAGCGGATATACTGTCGGTGATTTTCTTCTGTAAGAAGCACAATTTCCCGGTCTTTTAAGTGGGCTTTTAGGGACGCAAAGCAGGCTTGCACCAGCTCCGGCGCCTGTTCCATACCCTGCAGCCAGCATACCCACACCTTATTGGACCGCTTGCGCTCTGCCGGCTGGTAGGAATCCTTGAATTCCCCGATAAACCGCGCGTACTTTTTTCTGAGCTTGGACAATATTTTATTATTTACCGATAACCGGACGATCTCCAGAGATTTTTTAGAAAAGCCTTGCAGCAATGTCTGTGTCAAGGCAAACAGCAATACATGCCCACGCAGGTATTGCTTCAGGATCTCCTTACCGCCCACCTTATTGAAAAGCGCCAGAAATTTTTTCATAATTCGCTCCTGTGGCGTTATTCTTCCGCTACCTTCTGCCCGTGGATCTCCAAAATTCTGAAATGGGTCTTTCTCTGATCCTCCGGGGGCAGTTGCATATAATCGCCATAAGTAAATGTCAGGTATGCATCGGCTTTCGCCATGCCTCGCAACTGCATATCCTCAAAGGGATAGTATGCCCCTTCGCCGTAAAAATCAGCAGGCACGATCTCCCTTGTGCGGTAAGCGCCCATGATGTTTCCGATGTATTTGGCGCCTTCCACCTTTTGGCTGCGCAGCAGCTTGTCGATCTTGCATTTCTGCTTGTAGGGAGTGGTCAGCTTCTCCACCGGAATACGCTCCATGACCCACAAAAGCAGCTTTTCTTTGGCGCTGCGCTTACGCTTACGGTCGATAGAGTCCTTATAGCACAAAGACATCAACGCCCGATGATACAGCACCCGGAAGAAATAGATTTTGCGGGCAAAGGGATTGTTGGGTGTGCCGTCAATGGGGAAAATATCGATGGATGCGCAGGTGTACTTATTGTCGTTGCCGATCCGCTCCTCCACCACCCGGGTCTGGGTGTCCTGGATGCGGGTAATATAGTACATATAATTGGGATCGTTGCGATAGTTGACAACCTTCAGGTGTTCCGGCAGCTCTTTTTCCGCGATCTGTAAAAATGCCTCATAGTCATCCCGGGGCATACCCAGGTCGATATCATCGTCCCAAGGAATAAAGCCCTTGTGGCGGATGGCGCCCAACATGGTACCGCCCAGCATATAGTACTTAAAGTCATGGGCATCGCAGATGCGTACAACCTCTTTTACGATGTCCATGTCCACCTTGTGCAGAAGGTCGATATTTGCCATAACTGACATCTCCCCTTGTTTATTTCAGATCGTTCTTGATCTGGGTGGTGCTGATTTCGGGAGTGCGGGGCAGGTAGACCACCTCAACGCCCTCTTCCTTCAGGAAATCGAACTTACCCTTCCAGTCGTCACCCATGACAAAGGTGTCGATGTGGTATTCGTGGACATCGGTGCGCTTCTGCTCCCAATTTTCTTCCGGGATCACCAGATCCACATAGCGGATGGCTTCCAGCAGCGCCTTGCGCTGTTCATAGGTAAAGTAGCACTTTTTCTGCTTTTCGTTCCAGTTGAATTCGTCGGTGGAAACCACAACCACCAGATAATCGCCCAGCGCCTTGGCTCTGCGCAGCAGGTTGATGTGACCATAATGCAGCAGATCAAAGGTGCCGTAAGTAATCACTCGTTTCATTTCTGTCCCTCCGTGAAAAGGCGTTTGTATTCATCGGTAATAAACTGCCAGCTATAAGCTGTGGCGATCCGTTTTTTCGCTTTCTCACCCAGCTCTGCGATCTTTTGCGCAGACAAGCTATCTGCTTTTTCGATCAGCTTTGCCAGATCTCCCGGCTCCTTTGTCCAGTAGATAGCGGCATCCTCTGCCACCTCCCGGTTAAATCCTACATCCAAAAGCAAATTCAGATCGGTGCAGCCCAAGGCCTCCAACAAGCTGGGATTTGTGCCGCCCACCTCGTGGCCGTGGAAATAGCCGTAGGCATTTTCCCGGATCTTCATTAAAAGCTCCTGATCGTACACCGTACCCACAAAGCGGATTCTGGGGTCTTTTTGGTAGTGGAGCTTTTCTTCCAGCTCCGCCAGGAACTTGTCGTTTACATTGGTAATAATGGCAAAGACTTTCTGGGTATTGCTTTGCATAAATTCCCGGATCATGGTTTCGTAGTTATTCTCCGGCACGAAGCGGCCTACCACCAGATAATATTCCTTGGCTGTCAAACCCTTATCAGCGTACCACTGAACGAGCTTCTCGTCGTCATCAGCCAGTTGACTGTGCCGGGTCTCTGCGCCATAGGCGATGTAGGTAGTGGCAGGATTGTAAGCAGCGTAGGTGCTGCGGATATAGCTTTCGATATTCTTGCTGTCGCAAACCAACAGGTCCGCGTGTTTTGTCATCAGTTTTTCGGAGATCTTCCAGTACTTTCGTACCGGAGCAGGCCATTTGGCGCGCAGCCATTCGTGGCCGTCGGGATTCACATAGACAACACCGCCCATTTTATGAATCTTCCGGACAAAATGACCCATAAAAGGACCGATCCGGCAAGCCAGAATATACACGATAGGCCGTTGGATCTTATGCTTTGCAATATAGTCGCAGCAATTTTTCAGCGCCGCCACGTCGTACCAAATGGCCTGCGCAGGGCCGATATTGGGCACCTTGATATGGAAGCACCGGGCATTGTGATAAATTTCCTCTTTGTTACAGGTATCCTTACAGGCTACGTGATACTTCAGTTCCGGATCATTCTGGTGATACTGGGTCAGCTTGTCCACAAAGGTCTCATAACCGCCGTAAGCGCCGGGGATGCCCTTAGAGCCTACAATAAAAATATGCTGCATTGCAATTCTCCTATTTTCTGTATTTCTTCCTTGTCCGTTAAAACCGGAAACTATCGGCAAGACGGGGCCACTTTTGGTCCTTTTCCGAAATAATCAGCGGTGTGCCGTCTGCAAGGGCAAACCCATCAGCGCAGGCGCCGCCGTTATAGTCACCGGTCAGTTCCGGCCATTGGATGGCGATGTCCGGATCGTTCCAGGCAAGGCCGCCCTCGTCCCCCGGGTGATAGAAATCGGTGCACTTGTAGCAAAATTCCGCCGTTTCCGAAAGCACCAGGAAGCCATGGGCGAATCCTTTGGAAATATAAAACTGCTTTTTGTTTTCTTCACTCAGCTCCACACCGTACCACTGACCGTAGGTGGCAGAATCGGCGCGCAGGTCTACCGCAACATCAAACACTCTGCCTTTGATCACCCGAACAAGCTTACCTTGCGGATACTGTTTTTGAAAATGCAATCCCCGAAGCACACCTTTGACGGACATGCTCTGGTTGTCCTGCACGAAATTCATATTCAGTCCTGCCTGCTGCATATCCCGCAAGCTGTAGGTCTCCATAAAATAGCCGCGGCTGTCTGCATATACAGTCGGCTCAATAATATAAAGACCCTCGATTGGGCACTCGGTTACCTTTATTTGACCCATTTTTATCCCTCTATCTCTTTCAAATATCGTCGCAAGGCATCCTGCCAGGTGGGCAAAAGCGCAAAACCGTTTTCTGCCAGCTTAGATTTTTCCAGCCGGCTGTTATAGGGCCGGGCGGCTTTGGACAGACCGTACTCAGCGGTTGTTACCGGAGTAACGGTCATCTGTTTTCCTGCCTGACGAAAGATCTCGCAGGCAAAATCATACCAGGAGATGTATCCGCCCTCGTTGGTGGCATGGTAATAGCCGTATTTTTCCGTTTGTACCATATCCACCAGCAGACGAGAAAGATCCAGCGTATAGGTGGGTGTGCCGATCTGATCGCACACCACACGCAAAGCGTCATATTTTTCCGACAGCTTCAGCATGGTCTTAATGAAATTATTGCCATTCAAGCCGAATACCCAAGCAATACGAACAACAAAGAACTTATCCAAAGTATTCGCCACCGCCAGTTCGCCCTCCAGCTTAGTCTGACCGTAAACATTCAAAGGCTTATAATCCTTACAGTCCGGCTGCCAGGGAGCGCTCCCTTGACCGTCAAAGACATAGTCAGTGGATATATACATCAGCTTGCAACCCAGCGCCTTGCACGCATTGGCAATATTTTGCGTGCCATGGGCGTTGATTGCGCGCACCTTGTCAATATTCTGTTCTTCCTCGGCAGCATCCACCGCCGTCCATGCGGCGCAGTGAATCACCGCATCCGGCCGCACCTGCATCAGCGTCTTTTCTACCGCGGCAGAGTCTGTGATATCCAGCTGCACATAAGGCGCGGTGGTGACCGGGGTCGCATCCGCAATACCGCTATACACAGGCGCAATATCACTGCCCACTGCATCCAGCCCTCTGCTTGCTAATTCATTCACAATATCATGGCCCAGCTGACCGCCGACACCCGTTACAAATATCTTCATTGCTCCGGTCCCTTTCTACTGAAAAGCAATACGCAGACTTTTGCTTATACCTTGTGGCATTATAGCGTATTTGTCGTCATATGTCAACTTCCGCCCATGCCGGAAACAGATCAAAAAGCACAAGAGAACCCCCATATTTTTATGAAATTTTACTGCATTATGTACAAAAGCAAACAGATTTGCTTTTATTTTATGATTTTGCGAAAAACTTTATACACCAATGGTTTTTCGTCTCCCACTTTCGGCGCTTTGACACAAATCCGATTTTGCCCAAAAAAGTAGGTATAAAAAGGCGGCGCCCCGGACGGGGCGCCGCCCATCACAGCTCCTTATTTACTTCACCTGACCCAGCAGCTCCACATACTTTTCCGCCAGCTGCTCGCCGGTACCCGGGACATACCAGCTGGTATCCGCCTCGTAATTGCGGTATGTAAATGCAATATCCGATGCAACATAGGTAGCACAACCGGCAATGATGAAGGTAGTCTCAAAGGGGGAGTTTTCCTTCACGTACAGGCCATTATCCGAGAACATCTCGTATGTGCCGGTGGTGAAGCCGATTTCACCAATGGAAAATGCGTTCATCTCCATGTCGATGGTCTCGCCCATTGCGGCGCGGTAGCGAATGGCTCTGGCCTGGAAAGAAGATGTAAAGCCATAAGTCTTACCCAGAGCATCGCCGGCGGCCTCGCTCACGCTCTTCCACAGGTCGTAGACCTCATTTGCCTGCTCCAGCATGTGATCCCAGCTGTGATCCACTTTCACGGGCATCATATAGCGTACCGTCTTAATGTCGGTACTCTCCACAGGCTCCAGCTTATTCAGCATGGTGGCGGCGCAATCTGCCAACTTTTCACCGTATGCTTCCCAGCCGAGATTGTTCGCCTCTTCTTTGATCTTCGAATCCGGCACCTGGTTGCCTGAGGCGCCGGTAAAGTACGCCACATGCATACCCGTTTCCTGCTCCAGCTTATTGCGCATAGGTCCGATCCAGCTGGGGGAGATCAGGTTATATCCGATATCTTTTGCTTTGTCCGGGTGGCTCTGCCAGTTGACCATAAGAATATCCTTCTTGTCTTCCCCGCGGTCGAATTTCAGCATCACCATCTGATTATCGCTGGGCATGGGATGGCCCACAGGGGATCTGCCCGCCAGCTCATTGTTGCCGACATTGGTGCCGTCAGGCAAGGTGTAGTGACGGACAAAATTCATCCCCTCATGCTCTGCCTTTGCCCGTAAAATGGTGGCAGGACTTCGATCTTCCAACGCTTTTTTTGCTGCTTCTGCGCAGTTTTCAAAAAAATCCTCTCTATATTTTTCCACACCGTCATATTCAGAAAGAGCCGGACAGTTGTGGGCATGGGTCGCACCGATAAAGATCTTCTCCCCAGGAATGCCGGTGGCTTCCGTAACTACCTTGCGGATGGCTTCGGCATTTTCGTGATTCACTGAGATCGTATCAACGGTATAGATCAGGATCGTTTCCCCGCCGGAAGTGGCAGCAATGCACGTAGTATAAATGTAGTCTATAAAGCCCTGGGTTAACCGGGTTTCGCTATCTGCGTAGCCGCCCATACCCACCGTGTAATTGGGCGTAATACTGACCTTGGCATATCCTATGTTCAGGCCGTCACTCATGCCGGTGTCAGGGCTCTGGGTCTGCTGTGTTTCACCGGAGCTGCCGCAGGCGCACAGGCTCAACGTCATAAGCAGTACCAGCACAATGCTAATCATTCTTTTCAAACGTAACCACCCTTTCATTGTTTGTTTTTTTTATTTAATTTTATCGTACCGAAGGAGGAAAAGCAATATTGAAAGCAAATTTTTACATTTCGCACAAATACGTTTGTATGATATACAAAAAGAGGCTGCCCCGGTGAGGCAGCCTCGTCGGCTGTTCCAAACAGCCACACAAAGAGGAAAGAAAATGAAGAAGTCAGCTAAAAAAATCTCCGGGATTCACCAGCGTTCCGTCACAGCTGACGCTGAAATGGACATGATCGCCGATGGCGCTTTCCATCAGCGCTGTGGATCCCACTGCACCGATAACCTGTCCTGCGCTTACCGTATCACCGGCCTTTACGGCAACCTCCTGGGAAAGGCTTGCGTACTTGGTGGTATAATCCCCCTCATGGCGGATCACCACGGTCATACCCATGGTTTCATCCTCATAGACCGTATAGACCGTACCGTCAGCTGCAGCGCACACCTGCGTTCCTGCCGCTGCGGCAATGTCCACGCCATCATGCACGCGCCAATCCCGGGTGGTCTGATTGTAGGTCAGCGCGTCCATGGAGTACTCTGCCACAGTCGTTCCTGCCACAGGACTTTTTACCACCGACGGCTTTTTGCTGAGGTCTACTGTGGGTTTCGTGGACGACTGCCCCTGCGGCTGCGTTGCCACCGCCTGCACATCGTCACCCTGGATCACGCCTGCTTGCTGGGTAGTCTGCGGGTCTTTCAGCGCATCCTGGGGTTCTGCGTTTCGGTAATACAAAAAGCCTGCGATTCCAATGGCTACGGCACATAGCACCAGGGCTATGTAGTAGCCCTTACCGCTGATACCGCTGCCTGATCTTTGTTTGCTCATATTTAAGCACCTCCGATGTCCAGTATTACCGTTTTATTGGTATTTATACCATTTTTTCTCAAAATAAAAATTCATTGACAAATAGGGGGTTTTCCTGTATATCTATACTTGATAAAATTGACGTATTTTCCAATAACAAAACAGAAACGGGGGAGGATAATGTCCAAAGAACTCATCAGACTCCAGGACCTCGTCATGGAGTTCGACGGGGAACAGATACTCGACAGTATCAACCTGTGTATCAACGACCATGAATTTCTCACGCTGCTGGGCCCCTCCGGCTGCGGCAAAACCACAACCCTGCGGATCATCGGCGGTTTTTTGAATCCCAATTCCGGCGGTCAGCAGCAGCGTGTTGCTATAGCCAGAGCACTGGTCAACCGACCCAAAGTGCTGTTACTGGACGAACCGTCGCCGCCACTTTCCTTGCTTTCTGCAGCAAGCACAGAAAAACTCCCAGGATGAAATTCAGCATGCAGGTCTGTGCGGATTTTCACCGATCACCGCTCTCTTGGACAGATGGTTTGCAGCCTACTGAAGCCTGTTCAGTGCTTTTCTATTCAATTATGCGTATAATAGCATAATCCTACAGATTTCAACCCCAAAAACGAAAGAAAACAGAAGCCGCCAGCCGTCAAAATTGCATTTTGGCCGCCTGGCGGTGTTTCTGACACTTTGTAAGTAGTAAGTTCCGCGATCTTTTGGCAGCTGGTTGACATCGGTAACAGCAGCGCCTTTAGAGAAAATTTACGATCATAATAATCACCCAAATTACGAAAGCATAGCTAATAGGGATGATTGCAATAACATTTAACACAATGGTGAAAAGGCCTTGCCAGTGAAATTTGTACTTCCAAAGATTGATCACAGAAAAGGCCAATGCAATGACTAGGATGGCGATAACCGCACCACTGATCAAAATTAAAAGCCAGGGGCCCCAATAGGGTAATGGGGATTTTGCTATGTATGTAAGCAAGGTGAGCATGAAAAATATGATCGCTCCAATGGAAATTAATAACCACATGTTTTTGCACATTTTACCCGTCATGTATGCATCCCAATGTATCAGTTCCTGATGTCAGTAAAGCAAGTTAGCATACCACAATGGAACCTCCAGAGCCAAGCCTAAAAAAGAAAGTGAGGTATCCCTCTACCGGATGTATGATTGTAGCAGACGCAAAATATCCATTGATAGCATATTCAGTACTACAGGGATCCCCAGAGACACGGCTGAATGTCACCGAATTAATATATCGATTAGAGTTTACACGGGAAACGATACCGGTTATGGTTACCTTGTACTTAGACAGAATCTGATTCTCATTGTTAAGAATTCGCATATAAAAATCATCTGATACTTGGTATTCATCTAGAGCATAGGGAGAGATAAGAGGATCTATTGGGGCTTCTGTAATAAAACCTGCTGCAGCATCTTCTTCTGGGTTTGTGCGTGTAGCAAGCACATCAGCGCCTCTTGTGATAATACAGGTTATCGTTTCGCCCTTGCTGTTTTCCCATGTTCTAACAAGTGCAGTGCCGTCATCAACGGCATTATCGTTGGTTGCTGTGGCCGCCATCGTGTGGTTTGAAATAACTGCGCCTACTGTTGTAGGGGTAAATGCCAGAACAGCCAAAGCTGTTACCAAAAGCAGACTGGTTATCTTCCGTAATTTTTTCAACATAATAAATTCCTCCTTAAAGTTTGATTTTACAGCAGTATCTCCTATGGAAAGATATTTCTGCAACTTCAGTATTACATATAAGACAATGTTTGTCAACAAATATTTGCGTAACAAAGGTATTGAAAGTAAAAAATATCTATGTTATATATAGTATGAAAAGTAAAGGGGGTGTGTTCCAGTGGGTTTAGATAATTCCCAGAACAATTTTCGGCGGGGTGTAATGTCTTTGGTAATACTGGCCCTGCTGAAAAAAGAGGATATGTACGGTTATCAGCTTGTGCAGGAAACTGTGAATGCCACCGGCGGGCGGATCGTAACTCAGGAGGGTTCCTTATATCCGGTGTTATACAAGCTGTTGGATCAGGGATTTATCTCAGACAAAAAGGTGTTGGTTGGTCGTCGGATGACTCGTATCTATTATCACCTGGAGCCTGCAGGAGCAAATCGGTTGCAAGAGCTGATACAAGAATATGACACCATTACCCAAGGTGTGCGGATGCTGCTGGAGCAAAGAGAGGAATTATAATGGAAAAGGCATTATGCAAGTATTACCGGAGCATTTCCAAATGTCTGCCGGTAGATAAAAAGCACAAAAAACAAATACTGGAGCAAATCCGCCATTCCGTGGAGGATTATCGGACAAAAACTCCCACTGCGGATATGCAGGACCTTTTAAGACATTTTGGGACGCCCCAGGAAATTGCAGCCTCCTATGTGGAGAATATGACGACACCGGAGATTTTGAAAAAGTTCTGTATCCGTAAAACTATACTGCTGGTTGTTTGCACGGTGGCTGCTGTGGCTTTGCTAATGTGGGGCACAGGTTTAGCTGTTACGTTAATTAACGCTAATAAGTCCATAGACGGTTATGGTATTACAGAACCAATAGAAGAATTGGACACCACTGAGTTCGGGATTACGGAGGACTAAGGATGAAAAAGAAATATATTGCTTGTATTGTTGCACTTTTGCTTATTATCTTATGCCCAGTCAATGTTATGGCAGAAACTAATCAGAACAAGGCAGAAGACATTATTTATTTAGAAGATGGTAATTACATTACAATTACACTTTCAGAAACATCTATTAGAGCATCTGGCACGAAGAGTGGAAGCAAAACCTATCGGTATTATAACAGTGATGATGTAGAGGAATGGCGTGCAGTGCTCACTGGGACATTTACATACACCGGGTCTTCTGCAACTTGTACAGCGGCTAATTGCAATGTTACCATTACAAACACAAATTGGTACGTTGTTTCTAAAACAGCAAGCAAAAGCAATAATGTAGCAACAGCTGATGTAACAATGGGATTAAAGTGGTTAGGTATTACTGTAAGCAAGGAGAACATTTCTATTAGGATCACTTGTAGTCCTTCCGGAACATTAAGCTAAAGAAAAAGGTACGTTTGGGGCACAAACAGTAGATATGGTGGATATTCACTAACTACCCCACAGTCAGATGATATTAACGGTGTAAATGCAATCTACTAAAAGTGAGGAGGAAGTGTTATGAAAAAGATTATAGTTGCAATGCTATGTCTGCTATTTGCCTGTACCATAGTTGCTTGTGGTGGGCAAGCAAAAGAGAAGCTGGAAAAAGTTGTTATGCGGGCAAGCTGGATCTACAATTATGAAGATGTACAGGAACTTACAGAAAATAGCGATCTAATTGCATATGTATCCATTAACACGATGGAAAGCTACGAGGAAAATGGTATTATTAAGACCAAGTACTATGCAGAAGTTCTTAATAAAATTTATGGCGAAAAGGTAAGAAATATTGAAATCATTATGACTGGTGGCATTGTGGATCAGACAATCCATGAGGTTGAGGATGATCCGCTCATGGATGCCAAGGAGGCATTCCTGATTTTTGCCAGAAAGAACGAAAGTGGCACTTACACCATTTTAAGTGGACCTCAGGGCAGATTTGTTGTAACAGACAACAAGGTGTACTCCCTGAATGTGGCAGATGATCAAGTTGCACGCGCAAACCAGTTTTCCAACATTTCGGTGAACGGTGTTGATTTTGATTTGTTTGTTTCTGAAATCCAATCTTATTTGAGAGCAAATAAATAAGCTTATGCTATTTAGAAAGAGGTAAGTGAATATGAAAAAGAAGAGTATAATAATCATTCTTGCTGTACTGATAGCTGTAGCCTTGATGCTGGCGCTATATTTCGTTTTTGCTGGCAACAGTGTTGACAGTATCGAACTTTCGTTGGAGGATTTCAAGAGCAACGGGGAGTACCAATATAGCGGAATGGCTTGGGGAGCATCTGTTGCCCAGGTTAACGAGGCATTGCCCTATGCTTTAGAAGAAGACAGTTCCAGAACGCCGCCGGCATCTACTGGGTACGCATTTTATAAATCAAAAAATGCATATACATTGGATGGGCAAAGTACTGTTGCTTCGGTGCAGTTTCGTGATGACGCACTTCAAGTTATTCAATTTGCTTTCCATGCGGGGCAGAACTATCAGCAATGGTTCGAATCGCAGGTCGCTGAATTGAGTCGCTTGTATGGAGCGCATACCGATAAAGCAGAAAACGCATCCGATATATATGAGAGTACTGTATATACATGGTCAACAGATAATTCCATGTTACAGATCGTTCTTTTAACAGGCAAAAGTGTAGCGCCTACTGTTACGATCTCCGTTGGAGCAAAAACAGCAAACCAATAACCAAAGGAACGCATCCAGAGGCGTGCAGGAATACTTTGTAACATAATAAATCGCACCCCGTTTGTTGGATAAGTACGATACTTACCCTAGCAAACGGGGTCCTCTTATAATTTACGTTATTTGTAAAATGATGTTCTGATCCTTTGGTTCACATAAAATAGAACGAATAAAAACCGAGTCTAGGCAAAAAATCTGGAACGGATACATTGGCCGTTCCAGACTTTCATTTTGTATATCTGCACCAAGCATACTGTTTTCTCCATCATTTCTGAAAGCCATAGCTCCCTGTTACAGGATCTTTGAAGAAGGGGATTTCTGGGGTGAAGAATGTCAAAAGGGTGAAAACAACACCAATCATACAAATTAATATGAAAGATGCTCGGGAGGACAAGCAGCAGCCGTTTTCTTTTTGAAACAGTTTGTTTTCCACCAAAAATACAGCACCAGCCGAAAGGAAAAAGATCGTAATATTCAGCCAATCTACCGATACACCAAAAATACCGGTGTAGGTATAATAAAGCACAGGAATGAGGGTTAATCCAAATAAACTTCCCGCCAGTTTTGCACACCAGAACTGCTTATGATTCTTACCCCAAAATCGATATTCGATCAACGCAAACAGAAGCATAGGATAATAGATCAGCTTCATATGCTCCCAAATGGATTCGTTCACTGCAGAAAAGATTGCGGCAATCAGACTCTGACCGCTTAGATCAAATAAAAAATGAAGAAAGGTCCCCAGTATGGATGTCAATAAGAAGCCTGCTACCTGCCAATAGGAAATAGAATGTTTCATCTGCATTCCCTCCGCCACTGTTTGATGTGTACAAGCATATTCGTGAGGACACAACAGAAATGACAATCAACGGGACTGCCTGAGCTTTCTGGATACTGAGAAAACCGGAAACAAAGTCGCTCTGTCATACGTATTCCGTCCTTTGACTAAGAATAAGTATCTGTCCAAGAACAAGAAAGGCATTGTATCCGTCCTCAAAAAAGGAAGAGAACTGTTTCCTGAGGAAGTGCCTTTGATTTCCATAGCTACTGGAACGGTAGCCCAACAGCGTATCTTGCAGGTGTCAAGAGTGGCAATGTGGCTTGGAAAGTGCGGTGTCCCCACCTTTTCCGAGCAGCAGGACACCGAGGAACCCTACTTCATCTCCTCTGCCTGCTGGAGGAAGATTGCTTTGGGAATCCTGTCCACAACCCGGTTTGCCGGAATGCTGATGGCAATAAATGAAGGCACATCCTAGTTCTGTACATATTCGATCAAACTGATTGCACATCTGCGTGGTATTGTGTGCGCTGTTTTCTCGCCCTTCCATCACCTTGTATACGGGATCTAATATTATAACTTGATAATTTTGGTGCTTAATACGAGCAACAAGAGAATCCGTTAGTTTTTGTAATGATAAACCACATCCTCTAAGATTCCAAACGGTTATATTATCGCTGTTCCCAGCATTTAGCTGCATAGTATAATATAAACTTTTAAAGCGGTGCAGGCAGCTTGCCCGATCCAGCTCCAGATTTATATATAAAACCTTTCCCTGTTTACATTGGAAGCCTAACCACGGCTCTCCCTCTGCTATGCATATTGCAAGCTCTATAAGAGAAAAACTCTTACAAGCTTTGGAAGGTCCTGCAATTAGCATCTTGTGACCTTGCCGAAGGACACCTTCAATTAGAGGTAGTGCCAAGGGGGTGCTGTGATTCCATTCCTCTGCTAGATTGTCAATATTCGGCAATCCATCATCAAATGTACTCATTGCTTACTTGCTCCTTTCTTTAGGTTTAATTTTTTTGAGCGGTATGTGGTACCCTATATTGTGGGGGCTATCTTAAGCCCCACAATTATAGGTACACATACATACATAGAAATCTCTTACTATGTAATACTGTTTTTTTGACCCCTATTCTTCTTATGTGGAAATTCTTGATATATCTGTTTTTACCTTAGTTTTTGATCTGGTGAGCACTAGGTATTACCGCTACTGCAATGGGGTGTTATCACTGCTGTCTTCACACTGCAAGTACCGGATCAGATTGGGATAGTACAGTAGCACCTTCTGTCCGACCTTTCGCACCGGAATGGCACCACTTTTTACCCATAGCCTTAGCGTGTAGGAACACCGTCGCTCTTAGCTCGCTGGACAGCCTCACGGATTGTTACTACATTAGCCATAAACTTACTCCTCCTTTTCCAGAATATCGGTTACATCCACCTCCAGCGCCTTGGCAATGCGGCCTAGTGTAGCTGGCCGAATGCTGCGGCCACGAAGAACACCGTTGTTCGTCTGGACCGGCATTTCTGCCTTTGCAGATAAATCAACAGTATTCATACACGCTCTTGCCATTGCAAGACGCAGTTTGCTACTGTTAACTTTCATGTTCTCACCTCCGAACAAATATGTTCTGTATTTTCTATACAAGAACTTACTTGTTCTATCAAGAGCAAAAACAGAAAATATTTGTTCTGGACTTTTGTAAAAATCTATGATAGAGTATCTAAGAGGTGATTTGTTTGAGCATCGGCGAGAGTATACGTATAGCTAGAAACAGAAAAGGGCTTACTCAAAAGCAATTGGGCGAAAGGTGCGGTATGGCAGATTCGGCCATTAGAAGGTATGAGTCTGACCGGGGCAATCCCACAGTCGAAACCATCAAGCGCATAGCGAAGGCACTAGAGATGGACCCATTCACTCTGATGGATTTTGATATGGCGTGTGACTTTTTGTCAGATAGAATAAATAATAGAACGAAATATTTAATCTCAGCTTTTGAGTTGCTTAACGAAGAAGGACAACAGAAGGCCGTAGAGCGTGTCGAAGAGTTGACAGAGATCCCTAAGTACCAAAAAGAACCGCCTCAGGATTGAACAAAAGCGAAGGAGCATACCAAATGAAAAATTACACCGACAAATTTAATATGACTCCAGAGCAAAGCCTATTTCTTGCAAAAAAGAAATGGGATGAGAATGTGTACTGCGGTATGCGGATGGAGAATCGGGCCGTCACCTTCCCTCAGACAAAGACGATCCTACAGGGTGTCAATGTTCCCAGTGTGCAGCT
>JAZNHB010000027.1:0-56802 GCA_045576715.1 Faecousia sp.
CGTACTGCAGCGGATGGTCCATTTCTGCCGTACCGACGATCAGACTGATCACAGCAACCAACGCGCCGGAGGCATTGCAAATGGGCGACGAGATCGACAGCTCAATGTAGCGCAGTCCTATGTAACCCATGGTCATAGACAAAATGTACAGCAGTGAAACGGGAAGGTAAGTAATAATTACGTCCCAATTGATCACAACACCGCCCACGAAGACCTCGTAGCAGGCATGCAAGCCCATTACGACACCTACGGCCATAACCATCTTCAAATGGCTGTAAGGATCTTTGGAATCACGGCAACCGAGCTTTGAAAAGAAGTCAGACCCAGACCAGCACAAAAGAGCAATAATAGCAAACCAAAACCAATTCATAGCAATTCTCCCATTCTATTTATAATAGCGATATCAAATTTGCATCTATGAGTTTTTGAAGGCTCATGAGAATGCCGAGTTTTGCGTGGGCCCATGTAAGACCGCCCTGGAAATAAACTGCGTAGGGAGGACGTATGGGGCCGTCGGCAGACAGCTCAATGGACGAACCTTGAACGAATGCGCCTGCCGCCATGATGACTTTGTCGTTATATCCGGGCATATCCCAGGGCATGGGCGTAGCAAAGGAATCAACAGGCGCGGCGGCTTGGATTCCTTTACAAAAAGCGATCATGGCGTCCTCGCTGTTCAGCTCCACAGCTTGAATGATATCGTGGCGGCTTTCCGTAGCATTGGGAACACAACGAAAGCCAAGAGGCTCGTATAAGTTTGCGGCAAAAACTGCACCCTTCTCAGCACCTGCAACCACAGTAGGTGCAAGGAAAAAGCCTTGATAAAGCGAGGGCATTAAGCCAAGATTTGCACCTACCTCCTGACCAAGCCCGGGTGCAGACAGGCGGTATGCGCAGCGTTCCACACAAGCCTTTGTTCCGCAGATATATCCGCCAATGGGTGCCAGTCCGCCACCTGGGTTTTTGATCAAGGAACCTACCACCATGTCAGCGCCTACATCAGACGGTTCAATCACTTCCACAAATTCGCCATAGCAATTATCCACCATGCACAGAACATCCGGTTTGATTCCCTTTATAAAGGCAACCAATTCACCGATCTGCCGGACGGAAAAGGTGG
The DNA here is from genome assembly GCA_045576715.1 of Faecousia sp. Taxonomy (GTDB): domain Bacteria; phylum Bacillota; class Clostridia; order Oscillospirales; family Oscillospiraceae; genus Faecousia. The sequence continues at coordinate 1,121 of JAZNHB010000027.1, forward strand.
GTCTGGTTGCATATCCTTTTGAACGTTGAATGGTAACAAGCTTTGTTTTCTCGTTGATTGCCGCCTGTACAGCGGGGTAATCGATACTGCCGTCGCTGTTCAGATCAACCTGTCGGTAGGTCACGCCGTATTCCGCAAGGGAACAGGGACTTTCCCGAATGCCGATCACTTCCTGAAGCGTGTCATAAGGAAGACCGACCGGGGAAAGCAGCTCGTCGCCGGGCAGAAGATTGGCGGACAGCGCAACCGTCAATGCGTGGGTGCCACATGTGATTTGCGGACGGACAAGAGCGGCTTCTGTATGAAAGACATCAGCATACACCTTTTCCAGATTGTCGCGCCCCACATCGTCGTAACCATAACCGGTTGTGGCAGCAAAGCAGGCAGCGGAAACACGGTTTTTTTGCATTGCTGCCAGCACTTTTGCCTGATTATATTCTGCGATTTGATCAATCTGGGCAAAGCGATCCTGCAGCTTTTTCAGTACACTTTCTCCATATTCATATACGGCAGATGAAATGCCCATCTGATTATATAGTGACAATATTTCATCCATAATTTTCATCCTCAATTCTAATGTTATCAAAAAGCTTGGTGGCGATATCGCTAAGGACATCGGGACGGGAAACGATCAGTCCGGTTTCAGTGTCTCCCAGGATCAACAATGTGTCGCCGGGTTTGATTTGAAACAACTCCCGAGCGTCCTTAGGTATTACGATCTGACCACGGTCGCCAACCTTTGCCGTTCCAAAAACGCGTCGGGAATTTCCCTTGCCAAGGATGTGCTTCCCTCCGGGCATGCAATCAGCTCCTTCCTATTTTTCATATTTTTCATACTATATGAGTATAAATATTTTCGCTCCGGATGTCAATACCGGAGCGAAAAAATCAGTTTCTTCGGCGACCGCGGTTACCAAACAGAGTTATTAACCGCAGCAGCTGGACAAGGGCAACCGCTGTGGCTGCAACGTAAGTCATTGCAGCTGCCCGGAGGGTTTTTCTTGCACCTGATTGTTCTTCTTTGGTCAGAAGTTCCGTTTGCTCAATGGCTGCCAATGCTCGGCGGCTTGCGTTAAACTCCACAGGAAGTGTGACAAGCTGAAACAGCAGTGAAAGGGAAAAACACGCAATACCAATCATAACCAGCGTATCGGAGAATGCCCCAAGGGAGGAAAATAAAAAGCCAAAAAGAATCAACGGCATAGCCAGCTTTGAACCGAAATTTGTCAGGGGGATAATTGCGGTGCGGATCCGTATGGGAAAGTAATGAGTCGCGTATTGCACAGCATGGCCCGCTTCATGACATGCTACACCAATGGCGGCAGTGGATGGATTATCATACACGCTGTCGGAAAGCCGGATCACATTTTTCTTTGGGTCAAAATGATCCGTTAAGCTGCCACGGATTCGTTCGATTTTCACACTGGTGACTCCGTTCAGTGCCAGAACACGCTGCGCTGCCTGGGCACCGGTCACATTGCGCAATGAGATCTGCGCGGAATATTTCTTAAATGTGTTGTTTACGCTGGCGCTGGCTGCCAAGGAGAAAATAATACAGGGCAGAATCAGTACAATATACGTCCAATATGAATTGTAATAATAGGACATAGTCAGCATCCTTTCCGTTGCAATTATATTTTATTATAACCTATTTTTTCAAAAAGACATGGAAACTTGAATAGCAACTTTTCCATAAATCTTTACAATTTCAATTTGGGAATGTATAATTAAAATACATATTATTTTGAGGTGAGCACCATTGGATTTTCTATATCTATTGGAATCAATCCGATTACCGTGTCTGGACCAGTTGATGCTGGCAATCACACAGCTTGGTGAAGAAACAGTATTTTTAGTAGTGGCGTTGTTCCTGTTTTGGTGTGTCGATAAGTACAGGGGATATTATGTCCTTACAGTGGGTTTTGTTGGTACGATGCTGAATCAATTTTTGAAGTTGTGGTTTCGTATTCCCAGACCGTGGATCATAGACAGTAACTTTACTATTTTGGAGCAAGCCAGAGAAGCGGCATCAGGATATAGCTTTCCCAGTGGGCATACCCAAAGCGCTGTGGGCACTTTCGGCGCAATTGCATGTACTGAAAAGCACCGCTGGATTAAGTTCGTTGCGATTGCAGCTGCGGTGCTGGTAGGTTTTTCCAGAATGTATATCGGTGTACATACGCCGCTGGACGTGTTTGTTTCCGCGGCTATAGCGCTTATGCTGATAGCTATCATGAAGCCGCTGGTTCTTCATCATTTTCAGCGGAGCTTCCCATACGTCTTTTCCCTTATGCTGGTAATGGGAGTCTCTTTGCTTTGTTTCGTGGAATTTTACAATTTTCCGTCGGATATCGATATACACAATCTGAATTCCGGTATTGAAAATGCCTACACCCTGATTGGCTGTTTGGTTGGATTTATTATTGTGTATATTCTGGATGAGAAATGGCTAAATTTTTCAACGGATGCTGTTTGGTGGGCGCAGATTCTGAAGGTAATGGGCGGATTGATCGTGGTTTTAGCAGTAAAAAGCGGCTTAAAAATGCCGTTAAATATGCTGCTGGGAGATTATATCGGCCGTGCAGTGCGATATGCATTGGTCGTCATTGTCTCCGGTACGCTGTGGCCGTTGACGTTCCGGTTTTTCGGCAGTCTTGGAAGAAGGGGAAATAGATGACTCTTTTTTTGCTTGTTTTGGCGGCTGTTGTTTTAATGACAGCAGTCAGCGGTATCAGCGTGTTTGTGATTGGCTGTGTCAGGAGAAAAGAGCTTCCTTGGCTTGTGCAAGAGGAGATCGAAAAAACACCCTATAAAAAGTACAGCAAACAAATACGAGATGCCGACAAATGGCTTGCCGATCACGAAGCACAGGACTTATGGGTCAAAAGCCATGATGGTCTTACGCTTCACGGCCTTTGGATCCCGGCAAAAGACCCCAAGGGAACAGTGCTTTTCGCCCATGGCTATCGCAGCACGATGCTGCTGGATTTCGGCATGGCATTTGATTATTACTACGACCGAAATATGAATCTGCTGATTCCGGATCAGCGCTCACACGGGAAAAGTGAGGGTAGATTTATTACTTTTGGCGTACTGGAAAGTCGGGACATGCAGACATGGATCCGCTACCACAACGAAAAATTTGGGGAATACCCAATGCTGCTTAGCGGTCTTTCCATGGGGTCATCGACGATGCTGTATCTGGCAGATCGAAGCTTGCCTGATAATGTCAGAGGGATCATTGCCGATTGCGGCTTTACATCGCCGGAAGAAATTATCAGCTCCGTATTTAAAGATGTTACCCATTTGCCGCCATGGCCGTCGATCATGATTACTGAAATTTGCGCACGATGGATCGCAAAGTTTAGTCTTCGCGGATGCGATACCCGAAAAAGCCTGGCGCATTCCCGTTTGCCTGTTTTGATCGTCCATGGAAAAGAAGATAACTTTGTTCCTTGCCTCATGTCGCAGCAGGCGTACGATGCTTGCAGTAGTGAAAAGTACCTTTTGCTTGTGGATCAGGCAGGCCATGGAGTCAGTTTTTTGGTCGAACCTGTACGATATAAGCAGATGATTGTTAATTTCCTTAATAAAAATATATTAAAATTGGAGGAGACTGATGGAACAGATCCGCATTAAAATACTTCGCGAGGGCGCGCAGATTCCCACCTATGGGAGCGTTGAGGCAGCAGGTGCAGACCTGTACGCCTGCATTACAGAGCCGGTTGCCATAGCTCCGGGAGAATCTTATTGGGTGCCCACCGGCATTGCTTTGGAGCTGCCTGTGGGTTACGCGGGCCTGATATATGCCCGCAGCAGTCTGGGCGCAAAACGCGGCCTGGCGCCGGCAAATAAAGTTGGTGTGGTCGATAGCGATTATCGCGGAGAAATTTGTGTTGTACTTCATAATCACAGCAAAAACCAGCAAAAAATCGAACCGAATGAGCGAATTGCTCAATTGCTGATCACACCTGTTATCACACCTGGATTTCAGGTGGTGCAGGAACTGAGCGACACAGGGCGTGCCGCCGGAGGCTTCGGCTCTACAGGAAAGTGAACATAATTTAGAAGTTTTTTGCTTGATTTTTTTATATTTCGAACACTATACAAATGTAAGAAATTGTTTATAATAAGTTATGTGATGAGATTGCAAACATTCTGTAAATATATAGGAGACAAATATGGAGATTTTTAGTGCGATCATCCAACTTCTAGGTGGGCTAGCCATGTTCCTGTATGGCATTGAAGTGATGGGAGACGGATTGAAGAACAGTTCCGGCTCTGCATTGAAACGGGTGCTGGAAAAGGTAACCGGCAATGTGATCCTCGGTGTGATAACGGGTACATTAGTAACGGCGGTTATTCAAAGCTCCACAGCTACGATTGTATTGACCGTTGCTTTGATCGGTGCCGGTGTGTTGAACTTAAAGCAAGCGGTTTCCGTTGTCATGGGTGCAAATATCGGTACCACGATCACAGCGCAGATCATCCGCCTTTCTGATATTGAGGCAGGAGATAATTGGTTTTTAATGTTATTCGATACGGATACCCTTGCGCCTATTGCGTTGGTCGTGGGTATCGTACTGTTAATGTTCATTAAAACAAAGAAAGCAAAAACGATCGGTGATATCTTCATTGGCTTCGGCGTTCTGTTTATCGGTCTGAACCTGATGACAGAGGGCGTCAAACCTCTGATCGCCTCTGATGCTTTTGAGGCTTTTCTTTCCTTCCTGACAAATCCTTTGTTCGGCGTTCTGTTCGGACTGGTGCTTACGGTCATTGTCCAAAGTTCCTCTGCAACTGTGGGTATGCTTCAGACTGTGGCTTCTGCATCTGCGGCATCCGGTGCTGCGGCGGTTACTTTTGCTATGTCGTATCCCGTCATTATGGGTATCAATCTGGGAACCTGCGTAACGACTGCCATGGTCTGCTCCATTGGCTCCAGCCATGATGCCAAGCGTACCGGTGTTGTTCACATTCTGTTTAACACCATTGGCACAGTGTTGTTTATGATCGTTATGTCCGTTATGCAAAAACTTGCAGTTTTTGGCGCGGAATTTTGGACTAATCCTGTGGATGGCGGAGGAATCGCTAACTTCCAGACCATTTTTAATCTGATTACCGCAATTGTCTTGCTGCCTTTTACCAACGTGCTTGTGAATGCGTCCATGAAGCTGGTCAGAGAAGACAAAAAGGCGGCAACTGCATATCCGCAGCTGCATACGTTGGATCAAAAGCTGTACATTTCCCCTGCAGTTGCGGTGGGGGAGGCAACAAAGGCCGTGGCAGCTATGGGATTTATTGCCAAAGAAAATTTCCATCGTGGTTGCCAGCAGTTGCTCGATTATGACGAAAAAAGTGTAGATGTCATCGATAGTGATGAGTCGGCCCTGGATAATTTTGCCGATTATGCGGATAACTTCCTTATCGGTCTTTCCAAGGTTGTGGACGTGGATAAAGACGACAAGCAAGTGGATATGCTGATGCAGTCGGTTCCCAATTTTGAGCGTGTTGGTGACTATGCTATAAATTTGGTAGAGCTTGGGCAGCGACTCAAGGCTGAGAATGCGGAGTTTTCCAAATTGGCAAAGGAAGAACTCGAGGTGCTGATGACAGCCGTAGGCGAGATCCTTTCCATTACTGTTAATGCCTTTAATGAGGATGATATACAGGCCATCAAGCGCATCGAGCCTCTGGAAGAGGTTATTGATGATATGGTCATGATCCTCAGGGACAGGCATACAAAGCGTTTAAAGCGTGGCGATTGCAATATTACCAGTGGCCTGGTGTTCATGGAATCCCTGACCTACCTTGAACGTGCAGCGGACCAATGCTCCTCCATTGCAGTTATGATGATGGCGCGAAATAATAATGCGATTTTGCATAATCACTATGATTACCTGCGGGAGATCCATGAGGGAAATGACGAGGCATATATGTCTGAGCTCCAACTTCGTCGTGAGCAATACATTACACCGCTAAAGAGTATTCAATAAGAGAAAGCCGAGATGCGATGCATCTCGGCTTTTCATTAATAGAATAAAATATCGGAATACAAAGGATAAGGCCAGTAGGATTTTGCGGTAAGCTTTTCCAGCAGATCAGCGTGCTTTCGAACGGTAAGCATATCGCTAATGATCACATCGCTGTAATAGTCAGCCGCATCCTTGCTTCCCAGAGGCACACATTTCAGGTCAGCGCATAGCTTTTCGCTGCTTTCATACAGATCATCGCAGCAGTCGGATATCCGCTTTGCCAGGGAGGATTCAGCTGATGCTTTCACATCCGCGCCAAAAGCTTTGCGCTTGTTGTTGATGCCTGCAGAAAGATCGCTGCTGTAGCGCAGCGCAGCCGGGAGAATTTCGTGCATGACCATATCTACCATGGTTTTTGCTTCAATGCGAATGAGCTTATTATACGATTGCAGATGGATCTCATATCTGGCCCGGTATTCCGATTCTGTATAAATGCCGTGCCGTGTCATCAGATCAATGTTTTTAGGGGCAATATACGAAGGGAGCGCCTTTGCTGCGCAAGGTAGATTGCTTAGGCCGCGCTTGGCGGCTTCTTCCTGCCAGTCATCAGAGTAACCGTTTCCGTTAAATATAATCCGCTTGTGGGTCGTCAAAGTATCACAGACCAATTTTTGCAGAGCGCGGCCAAAGTCATCTGCGTTTTCCAAAATATCGGCAAATTGCCGCAGAGCCTCTGCCATGATGGTGTTCAGCACGATGTTGGGCCCGGCGATGGATTGGGAAGAACCCAGCATACGGAACTCAAATTTATTTCCGGTAAATGCCACAGGGGAGGTTCTGTTACGGTCTGTTGTGTCCTTAGGAATCGACGGTAACACGTCAACGCCGATCCGCATAACACTTTTTTGAGGATCTGTGTAATCGGCGCCGTTAATAATGGAATCTACAACAGCCTCCAGTTCGTCGCCCAGATAGATAGAAATAATTGCCGGAGGTGCCTCGTGGGCGCCAAGACGGTGATCATTTCCTGCATAAGCAACTGTGCTGCGCAGCAGATCCTGGTATGTATCCACTCCCTTGATAAAGGCGGCAAGAAAAACAAGAAACTGCGCATTTTGGCTGGGGGTGTTTCCCGGCTTAAACAGGTTAACGCCGCTGTCCGTGCACAGCGACCAGTTATTATGCTTGCCGGAGCCGTTCACACCCTCAAAGGGTTTTTCGTGAAGCAGACAAACAAGGTCGTGCTTTGCGGCGCACTTCTTCATCACCATCATAACAAGCTGATTGGCGTCGCAGGCATTGCTGGCATCTGTATAGATCAGCGCCAGTTCATGCTGGCAGGGTGCGCCCTCGTTGTGCTTTGTCTTGGAAAGCACTCCCAGTCGCCATAGCTGCTCATCCAGATCGCGCATAAAGTTGGAAACTCTTGTTCGAATATTACCAAAATAGTGATCGTCCAGCTCCTGACCCTTAGGGGGCGCAGCACCGAAAAGCGTGCGGCCGGTCAGACGTAAATCTTCCCGCTGGGCGTAGATGGATTTGGGGATCAAAAAGTATTCCTGCTCAGCGCCTACAGACACGCGTACCCGTTTTGTGGTCTTGTCACCAAACAGTCGCAGGATCCGTACGGCTTCACGGGAGACTTCATCAATGGAGCGCAGCAACGGTGTTTTCTTGTCCAGTGATTCGCCGGTATAAGAAAAGAAGCATGTGGGTATGTACAGGCTGCCGTCTTTGATAAATGCAAAGGCAGTGGGATCCCATGCGGTATATCCCCGCGCTTCAAACGTTGCGCGCAAACCACCGGAAGGGAAGGAGGAGGCATCCGGTTCGCCCCGTACCAGCTCTTTACCGGAAAACTCCATGATGACTTTTCCTTCTCCCACGGGGGTAATAAAGGAATCGTGTTTTTCGGCGGTGATGCCGGTCATCGGCTGAAACCAATGGGTATAATGGGTCGCGCCTTTTTCTGTTGCCCAATCCTTCATCGCTTCGGCAATGGCGTTGGCAACATCCAGCTGCAGCGGTGTGTTGTTTTGAATACAGTGCTTCCAGGCATTGTAAATTTCAGGGGTAAGCCGCTTCTGCATGGTGGATTCATTAAACGAATCGCAGCCAAACATTTCAGGCACGTTGCATATATGATCCATTTGAACCATCCTTTCATAAATCCGGTTCTATTATGTAACTATTCAAATTTTATGTGATTATATGGAAAAATGCAAGTAAAAAAGTGTATAAAAAGTTTCATATATCCGTTTGTGTATTGTACAATGTTCCAAACAATTTGTTTTTGCTTGCCATTACTACAATTTCATGTTGTCTTTTTAATTTTATCACGCTATAATATGAATAACATTTTTTAGGAGGTTCAGCCTATGTTGCCTTATGCCGACAGAAGCCGCCCTGAGCTTGAAAATGAATACCGGGAACTAAGTGCCTATTTGGAAATGTGTAAGCAGAAGAATTTGAAATTAAATATGTCCCGCGGTAAGCCTTCTAAAGCGCAGCTGGACGCGGTGAGTGAAATTCTGCATGCCCTTGATCAGGCTGAGGATTGTGTTGTTGACGGTGTGGATGTTCGCAATTACGGCGAATTAAGCGGACTGAAATGCGCAAAGAAATATTGGGCGGACGTTCTGGATTGTAAGCCAGAGGAGATTTTTGTTGGCGGCACCTCCAGTCTGAATTTCATGTTTGATATAATTTCCCGCGCTTATTCCCACGGATTGTTACATAGTGAGCGCCCTTGGTGCAAGGAAGAAAAGGTGAAATTTCTCTGCCCGTCGCCCGGCTACGACCGCCATTTTGCTATCACCCAGATGTTTGGCGCTGAGCTGATCTGCGTTCCTATGACGGCAGAAGGCCCGGATATGGATGTTGTTGAAAAGCTGGTTCTGGATCCTCAGGTAAAGGGAATCTGGTGTGTACCGAAGTACGCGAACCCCGACGGTATTATTTATTCCGATGCAACGGTAGCGCGCTTTGCAAAGCTGAAGCCTGCTGCTGCTGATTTTGTGATAATGTGGGATAATGCCTATTGCGTCCATGAATTTGACGGTGAGTATGTACCGTTCCCGGATATTCTTTCTTTGTGCCGAAAGGAAGGAAATCCCGACATGGTGTATGAATTTGCATCCACATCCAAAATCACATTTGCAGGCAGCGGTATATCCGCAGTTGCTACTTCTGAGGCAAATATAGCATACATGAGCAAGTTGTTTGCTATTCAAATGATCTCTCATGATAAGGTCAATCAGCTCAGACACGTTCGCTTTCTGAAAGATAAGGAACATACGATTCAGATTATGAAACGCCACGCTGCGATTCTCGGGCCGAAATTCAATACGGTCTCCGATATTCTGGATGCCCAGATCAAACCGCTGGGTATCGCCAGTTGGAACCGACCGAAAGGCGGCTACTTCATCAGTTTTTATGCAATGCCCGGAACGGCAAAACGAACGCTGGAGCTGTGCAAGCAAGCCGGTGTGGAATTTACACCTGCCGGCGCTACGTATCCCTACGGCATAGATCCCGACGACAGCAATATCCGCCTTGCGCCCAGTTTGCCGCCTGTGGAAGAGTTGAAGGAAGCCATGGATGTATTCTGCACCTGCGTCAAAATCGCAGCATTGGAAAAACTCCTGATGCAATAATAGTGTGCCGTGGAATTTATTTCCACGGCATTTTTCCTTGCCTGACGGAAACATATATGTTATACTCAGCTTTGAGGTGGTTATATGGGAAGATATGCAGGCTTTATAAATAAACATAAAAGTCTCGTTCTTTATATGCTGTTTGGCATTTTAACAACGGTGGTCAACTACCTTGTGTATTTTCCGCTTTTATATGTGGCTGACCTTTCGGCAGCCACCAGTAATATCATTGCATGGATCACGTCAGTGCTGTTTTCGTTTTTTACCAATAAGCCTTTTGTTTTCGGAAGTCACGACTGGTCCTTCTCCACGCTGGCCCATGAATTGGCAGCGTTTTTCAGCTGCAGGATATTAACAGGCGCGCTGGAAACGCTGGTTTTGTATATCAGTGTGGATTTGCTTGGTTCCAACGGATTTATTTGGAAGCTGGCAATCAGTGCTGCAATCGTTCTTCTCAACTATATAGGAAACAAGATATTCGTGTTTCACAAAAAATAATCAACACCCCACTTTATGGGGTGTTGATTTCGTTATTTGTGGGGTTTTGCTGTTTGGAATTCGTGCAGTCGTTGCGTATACGCATCCATTGCCTCGGCACGGAAAGCGGCCGGTGTATCCACACCGCATAATTGCATCAAATATTCACAAAACAGGGGGTTTAGCGGAAGAATCGGGCCAAGAAGCTGTGTGCATATCAAATTATTCCGCCGCATACCTTCCAGCTTGCTGCCGGGGTTGATACCGATGCCTTTTTGGCAGCGAAGGAAGGCGCAGTGGCTGTTGTCGCCGTACAGGAAGCTGAATTGGGAACGGAAACCGGTGATCTGCAAATCATCCATTTCGCCGAGAACGATGCCGTTATAGCGGTTAAATAGGTCGGTTTTAACCGTAAGATCAAAAAGTCCCAAGGCTTTCGTTTGGATTTTTTCAGTGGTGTAATGGATGCTCCGGGCGAAAATTTCCCCGGCATTACCGGTTGCCAAAAGCACAACCCCCATATCTACCAACTGCTCCAAGCGGCTTTTTAGCGGCATAAGCATTTCGATTACCCGTCGTTGTGTGGACTCGCTCATGCAGCCGATATAGATTATATCAGGGGTGTTTTCTGCAAAGTACGGCGTGTCCGGTAGTTTTGTGAAAATAAATTCTGCATCCGGCAGGCATGCTTGCAGATACGTTGCGTTTTGGCTGTCGCCATACAGACCGCAAACCTCTTGAAAGAGTATTTCAATGACCATATTATGCCTCCTGCGCCAGCTTGATGAGCTTTTCTTTTACGATATTTGCCTGCCTGACCATATACGGACCGTACAAGATATAGATGTCTTTGGATATGTCCATATCCAGCAGCTCCGGGCCTGCGGTTGAATCGCTGCTGATCTTCATTTTGTCGGCAGGTATGCCAGCAAGACGGGCGCGCAGGTATTGATCCTTGGAACGAGGTCCTGTGAAAATGATCTGGTTGATGCTGGGATCTGTCAAATAGGCATAATTGCTGTCAAAGAACCAGCATGGACTTTCCAGAGGATCAAAATCATCCCCAACGAAAATAATTGCTTTCCCATCTGCAGGGCACTTAGAAACATAGCTGAAGCATCGAGCACTGGCAGTGGGGTTTTGCCCTTTGGATAATTGCATGGTGATCGTAAGATCTCCTGCAGTAAGCTGATCGTAACGTGTTTTTACGATCTTGGATTCTGCAAAGCCTTTCGATATCTGATCATACGTTAAACCCAGATCGGAAAGCAGGGCGATCAGACCGCAGAAATTATACAGATTCACAAGATTGTCATTAATCAGGTTGTACGTTTGCTCCTGATCCCGGTGACGGACTGTGAAGGTGCGAGTTTCTCGGTCAATATGCGTAATCAGATAATCCGGGTCGGGGGAGTGGAAAGAGCATTTACTGCACTTAAGACGGCCGATGTGATTATAACGAATATAATCTGCTGTCAGAAGCTCCCCACATTCCGGACAATAAACAATATCTTGTAGATAAAGGGGACCTTGTTCGTGCTCTTTTTCAATGTCAAGGCCGAAATAAATTCGCTGCTCGTTCTTAGGTGCTAGCATAGCGCATACCAGATCATCTGCATTTAAAACTACCTTGGTGGTCTCGGGGATGGCAGAGTTGATAATATAGCTGATAAACTCTGTGTGGGCATTACGGGCCAGGGAATCGCGCATGATGTTGTTGCAGATAAGGTAATCCGGTTTGATATAGGAATACACACGGATGGAGCTGCGCTCGTCCACTTCCAGAACAGCGATATCTTTTTTTGGTTTTCCATAGAAAGTGGAATCTTCTATTAAAGCTGTGGCAACACCTGCCTGGATATTGGAGCCCAGACTGTTGTTGGTAACGGCATATCCGTTGGCGGAAAAGATGGAGTTTAGGAGGTTACTGACAGTTGTTTTGCCGTTGGTTCCTGTAACGGCGATTACGGTTTTCGGCTGCTCAAGACCGGCGAGGAAATGCTTGTCCAATGCCAATGCGATTTTCCCAGGTAAACAAGATGCATTTCTGCCAAGCAACCGCAAAAGAAGCATAGCGCTTTTTGCAGCCAGCATCGCAAACAGAAATCGAATTCTCTTCATCATATCACTTCCAAATCTGCAGGATTATCTTATGGAAATATAACATATAACATGGACAAAATCAAGCTTGATATACGTTTCAATCGCTTCATAATAAACCCCGAGGGGACGGCAGTTGCCGCAATCCCTCGGGGTTATGTGCATATTTATTTTGTGCCTGCGTAGGAGTTGCCTGTGTCAGCAACCACTTCTACAACATTGGTCTTTCTCTTGGAGGTGGCAACGCGCTTCATCAGCTCGTCGTAGAAAGCGTCCTCATCAATGGGGAGGGCAACGGTCTTTCCGGTGAATGCAGACAGGTGCATTGCATTGGACAGCATCAAGCCGTTAATGCCTTCGCTGCCCTCGGCTACCATGGGTGTGCCATGGAGAATCGCTCCGGACCAGGCGCGGAACACACCCATATGCTGGTGGTTCTCACCATCGGTCTGAACATCAATCTTAGTTACATTTACCGTGCCGAAGGGTTCGGTGTTGGTGGCGGAGAATTCCTGCTCCGTTTGGTCGAACTCCCACATGGTCAGGGTGTCGTCTTCCACAATGAACTTCGCCTTGTCCATTTGTACTTCGAAACGGTTAGAACCGTAGGCGTCGCCGGTGCTGGTAATGAAAACACCGGTTGCTCCGTTTTCGTACTCCACGTATGCAGTGACATCATCGTCAACCTCGATATCATGCCATTTACCATAGTGAATCTGCGCGGTTACTTTCACCGGCATACCGCAGATCCATTGCCACAGATCCAGCTGATGGGGGCACTGATTCAGCAGCACGCCGCCTCCTTCGCCGGACCAGGTTGCGCGCCAGTCTCCGGAATTGTAGTAAGCCTGAGGACGGTACCAGTTGGTGATCAGCCAGTTGGTTCTGCGAATGTTGCCATACTTACCGGACTGAACCAGCTCCCGGAGCTTGCGGTAAATGCAGTTTGTTCTCTGGTTGAACATCATGCCAAAAACCACATCCGGCCGCTTTGCGGCTTCTTCGTTCATCTGGCGCGCCTGCTTGGTGTAAACGCCGGCAGGTTTTTCCACCATGACATGAATACCGCGCTTGATGCACTCGATCGCCAGTGAGGGGTGGTCATAATGGGGGGTAGCAACCACGCAGGAATCAATCAGGCCGCTATCCAGCATAGCGATGGGATCATCAAAGAAAGCGATACCTGCAGAAAGATTCTCCTTAACCCACTCCTGCTTTCCGGGTTTTGTATCTGCCACAGCCACAAGTTGGATATCGGGGCATTCGCCTGCCAGGATCTTCTTGGCATGGCTGGAACCCATGTTGCCCACACCAATGATACCAACTTTGATCTTTCTTGCGATCAGGGCCTTGAATGCGTCGCAGCCGGCATCGAATGCGGCTTCGTTGGAGGGGTATGTATACTTGCCCACTTCGCTGGTGTTGCCTTCTTCTTCCAGATCCTTCAGACCTTCGAAAACAGCAAGGTGAGGCTCCATGGTAACAACCCTGCCACCCTGATCTGCGTATTTTTTAACAATAATCGCCATGTTGCCGTCGCCTTCTCCGGCAGGGACAACACTTCCGTCTTTTTGCGCATCTTTAATATGCAGATACTTGATATGGGTGCGCAGCAGCTCCCACGCCTGCAGCGTGTCCTGTCCGCACTGAACGAAGTTGGCAGGATCGAAAATACCCTTCAATCCGGGCACGGCTTGAAACAGCTCCAGGCAGCGCTGGGCGTTATCGCCGAAAATACCTTTTTCGTTTTCATGGCAAAGGTCAATGCCGGAATCTTTGGCAATGTCCACAAAAATGTTCAGCCTGCGAACCACCTCGTCACGATACTGATCGGGATTTTCGCCCTTGGGCATGAAGAAGGAGAACAGGCGGATGTTCTCAGCGCCAAGGACTTTCGCGATCTCAAGGGTATGCCGGAACTTTTCCAGATGCGTATCAAAGTCGTCTGTAACGATGTTGATCTTACCGATGGGGGAACCAATTGACCAGACCTTTAACCCGGCAGCGTCCATTTTTTCACGGATTTCCTGCGCCTTTTCAATGGAAATTTCCGAAACGTTAACACCATCAACGCCACGGATCTCCAGGCCGTCCAATCCGTTTCGCTGCATGGCAAGGATTTGTTCGTCGAAAACGGAGCTGGATTCATCTGCAAATGCGTATATTTTCATTGTTGAACCTCCTAGTATGATCGGTAAATTTATATGTGACGGCGAATGAATTGCCCATATATAATCACATTATACAATGTATTTCCTTACCTGCAATTGCAAATCCACACAAACATATTGCAAAAATAAACATTTTGTATTATGATGTATGCAAGGCGGTGATGCAGATGGCTATCTATATTGACAGTGCCCGTATGTGCACGGAAAATCCTGTTTTATGTGAGCACGAAATGCACAGCCACGATTCTTATGAAATCTATTATTTAATTGCCGGCGATACGGATTACTGTGTAGAGGGAAACCGATACCACCTGGTACCCGGCGATATTATGCTTATGCGCAAGGGCGAGGTGCATTTCTACCAGCTGCGTTCTGCTGCGCGCTATGAGAGAATGTGTATCAATTTCGACATCTCGGATGCGCTGCAGGCCATGGATGCGCCGGGTCTTCTGTCTGCTTTTGATGACCGTTCTCTGGGTAAGCTGAATCACTACCGTGCGGAGCTGTTCCCGGGAAATCATTGGCGTGAGTACATAGATAAGATCTGCGATGCAGATGACAAGGCGACACAGCTGTGCTACCTTCTTCCGCTGCTGGGCGATCTGGCAGCCGGCATGGAAACTGTCAGATCCACTCCGGCAGTTGCGGATAAAGACCGGTCTGCGCCGATCATTAAATATATCAATGCCAATCTTACGGAAGAATTATCGCTGGATATTCTGTCTGAACGTTTTTATATCAGTAAGGCGCACCTGAACCGTATTTTTAAACAATCCACAGGGACAACCGCGTGGGAATATATAACCATCAAGCGTCTTTTTGTGGCGAAGGAGATGATTGACTCCGGAAAGCAGCCGGGGGATGTTTATCAGAAGTGCGGTTTTCGGGACTATACCACATTCTTCCGTTCCTATAAGCAGCATTTCCATGCTTCGCCCAGCGAGCTGTATAAACTAGCGGCAAAACGAACCGATCGTTAACCCTGACCGGCTTTGTGATTGAACGGAGTTAGCGCCAATAAATCAAGGCGAAGCCTTGCATATTATCCGCAACCTGTTGCGGTATATTACCAACACCCAGTGTTGTATCTCATTAGGCCGCAGGAGCATGCACGCTAACGCGTGACGAGATACAGCCCCAAAGGGGCTGATGATATACGAATGTATATCTCGCCGCAGGCGAGTTATACATTCAATGATATACCAAGCCTGCGGCTTGGATAAAAAAAGAAGTAACTTTTGGTAGACAAAAGTTACTTCTTTTTTGGTGGACCTGATCGGATTCGAACCGACGACCCCCACAATGCGAATGTGATGCGCTCCCAACTGCGCTACAGGCCCGTACCTATAGGGATTATACCCACTGTTAGAAGATTTGTCAATTCATTTGTTGCATAGGGCCTGCCGGATGCTTTTATCTGTGCCTGTCGATTTTTCTTGTAATATGTCGTTACTTCTGTTATAATGGTATCGTTATTATGTATGGAGGAGGGCGGCAGATGAAGCGTTTGTTATCTGTTTTGCTTGCGGCGGCAGTTATTTGCTCGCTTTGTGCGAGCGTACCATACTTTGCCGGTGCGGAAACATTGACATCGTCTGACGCGTTTATTGAATTACTGAAGGCGCGCGAAGGCTTTGAAGCGAAACCTTATTGGGATGTTTCACACTGGGCGATCGGCTACGGAACACAGATTTCTGAAGCAGAGGCTGAATATTATAAGAAAAATCCCATAAGCGAAGAAAAAGCGGAAGAAATGATGCGCAAAAAATTGGTCGGCTTTGAGAATTCAGTCTTGAATTTTGCTGCGAAATATAACTTAAACTTGAGCCAAAACCAATTTGACGCGCTTGTCTCTTTTACTTATAATTGCGGAGATTCCTGGCTTAGAGAGACTGACGGTAACTTGAATAAGGCGGTTCGGGAAGGCTGGACCGGCAGTGATTTCTTATATGCCATTTGTCTTTGGAGTAAGGCTGGTGGAAAGAATATTTTAATAGACCGTCGTCTATACGAGGCGAGTATGTACATTGACGGCGTTTACCAGAATAAGTATGATCACGTTAACGGCACCTTCAGCTACGTCATATTGGATGCAGGGAAGGGGACAGTGAGATATAATATTCATGGCTATGATACCAGGGATCCAAAACCCATAAGAGCCGAGATTACAAAGGCTCCTACAGGAGTTGATGGCGCAGGCAACGTCTTTACATACGAATTTGCCGGCTGGTATACAAAGGCGGTGGACGGAGAGAGCGTGGAAATTCTTGACGGTTCGTTGCCCTTTGGAACGATGCTGCTGGCAATGTGGAAAGATCCCGACGGAAATCTGACATCGCTGGATGCATGGGTTGAGAACGGAACGGTCAACGCTAACGGGGTAAATGTGCGCAGTGCCGCCGGAACATCCAACTCCAGTCAATATAAGCTCAATGACGGTGATGCGGTTAAAATTACGCAACGGGCATATGTGGATAAATTATACTGGGGCAAGCTGGAAGACGGAAATTGGATCGCTCTGAAATATGTGGATTTTGAGCAGACGGAGTCAAAACCGGCGGATCCGATCATATCTGCTGATGTAAATGGCAGCGGTGCTGTGGATAAAGACGATGCGATCTATCTTTTGCGCCATGTGGTATACCCGGAGAAATACCCTGTAAAAGCCGTATGTGATGCAGACGGCTCCGGTTCTGTAGATAAAGACGATGCGATCTATCTTCTGCGCCACGTAGTATATCCGGAAAAATATCCTTTAAAATTAGGTGAATGATATGAGAAAAATATTGTTTCTTCTATGCGCCGCGCTGATGCTGACCATGAGCGTGCTGACGGTATCCGCAGCCAGCTCTGTATCTGCCAGCCTGTCTGTAAGCAACAAGACAGTAAATGCCGGTGATAAGATTACCGTTACTGTTTCTGCAACTGTGGATTCCTGCGGTAGCGGCGGTGTAGACATTTCTTTCGATTCGTCAGTTTTTGAATTGACAAGCGGAGATTGGGTGCTGAAAAATACATTTATGTCCGATTTCAGCAAAAGTAGCAAAGACGGAGTCTTTGCGTTTGAAACTGCAAAGAAAGTTTCCGGAAAAGTTTTCAAATTTGTTTTGAAGGTAAAAAGCAGTGCGCCCCTGGGAAAATCAAATGTAACGGTGAAATTTAAGGCAGACAGCAAGTCCGCCAGTAAAACCACGACCATTACGGTTGCCTGCGACCATGCCTACACCAATAAGTGCGACACTATTTGCAATAAGTGCAACGCAAAGCGCAAGATCACACATACATGGGGCAGCGGAACAATTACGAAAGAGGCAACTTGCACAGCTGCCGGATCTGCAAAATTTACATGTACGGTTTGCGGCGAAGCAAAGACGGAATCTGTAGCCGTTAGAGACCACATTTATGACAATGCCTGTGATACGGCGTGTAATACCTGCGACGCGACCAGACAGATCACCCATGACTTTGCGTGGGTCTGCGACACATCCGAGCATTGGCGCGCATGCACGGTCTGCGGTGAGCAGGCTGAGCGAGGCGCCCATGCCATAGTGGATTCCCAGACATCAAATGCTGTCGGGCACGGAAATGCTTGCAGTATCTGCGGACTGATTCCTGATGCGCAGGCCCATGAATTTGATTCTGTATGCGACACCGATTGCGAAATTTGTGGTTATGAAAGATCCGTAACCCATATTTATAGCCAGCGGTATGCCTTTGACGATCAAGGGCATTGGTACGCCTGTGTGTTATGTGACGCGCAATTGGAGAAAATTCCCCATGTGCCCGGTGATGCGGCTACTGAAACCACCGATCAAATTTGTACCCAATGCGCCTACATCATACAGCCGGCAGGAAACCACGTGCATACAATGGGCGAGCAATGGCTCTATGATGACGATGGACACTGGTACCGGTGCCGCTGCGCTGAGCTTGTGGAGCCGGTTGCCCATGTTTGGGATGCCGGTACGCTCAACGAGGAAACCGGAATTATTACGTATTTCTGTACAGACTGCAATGCTTTTAAAACGGAGATCTATGTACCGGAAACTGAACCGGTGACGCAGCAGACACCGGAACCGTCAACCTGGCAGGATTTACCCCTTTGGATGTTCCTGGCAGCCGGACTGGGTGTTTCAATTGTGATCAATTTGATTCTTTTTATCCGTGTGATCGTATTGGGCAAGCGAATGAAGCGCAACGGCTGGTAAAAGCCCACCTTTGTCAATTATAGACTGATTCCTATCTGATATATAAGAAAACCCAGAAACCGCAACGGTTTCTGGGTTTTTGAATGTTCTTGATAAGAGACAGATTATCTCTTGGAGAACTGGGGAGCGCGGCGAGCTGCTTTCAAGCCGTACTTCTTTCTTTCCTTCATTCTGGGGTCGCGGGTCAGGAAACCGGCGGCCTTCAAAGAAGCGCGGTACTCGGGGTTCAGGGTCAGCAGTGCGCGGGAGATGCCGTGACGGATAGCGCCGGCCTGACCGGAAACACCGCCGCCGGCTACGGTGACAACTACGTCAACCTTGCCTAGCATATCGGTGGTGACCAGAGGCTGACGAACGATCAGCTTCAGGGTTTCCAGACCGAAATACTCGTCGATATCGCGGCCGTTGATGATGATGGAACCGGTGCCGTTTTCGTAAACACGAACACGGGCAACGGAGGACTTACGGCGACCTGTGCCGTAATAATATTTCTTCTTGCTCTCGTACATAATTTGTTACCTCCAAATCACAGGGTCCAAGCGGCAGGCTTCTGCGCTGCGTGGGGATGATCCTCGCCCTTGTACAGATGCAGGCGGGTCATCGCGTTACGTCCCAGAGTGTTCTTAGGCAGCATACCCTTGACGGCCAGCTCCATAGCGTAGTCGGAGCGATTTTCCATCATGATGCGAGCCTTGGTCTCCTTCAGACCGCCGATCCAACCGGACACGCGGTAGTAGGACTTCTGCTCCAGCTTGTTACCGGTGAGAATGGCCTTGTCGGTGTTGATGACGATAACGTAGTCGCCACAATCAACGTTGGGGGTAAAGGTGGTCTTGTGCTTGCCGCGAAGCAGGTTGGCAACAGTCACCGCGGTGCGGCCCAGGGGCTTGCCGGCAGCGTCGATGACGTACCACTTGCGTTCAACGGTCTCCTTTTTTGCAAGTGTAGTGGACATTATGCGTTCCTCCAATAGGTAAAATATTTTGACAAATTCATGTGCAGAAGCTACAATGTCTGCAAACGCTTGATTTTTATACCACAGGTAAGGGGAATTGTCAACGCATTTTTTGATAATTTTTATGAAAACAAATAAAAACTCTTAAAAACTCCCGAAAGCTCAAAAAAGCTAACGAATACTAACTTTGCATTTTGCAAAACAGCGAGGTGATTTTCTTGCAAAAACTCATGGGTCTTCTTCGCAGATGTGTGGAAGATTATCATATGATCCAGCCACAGGACAAGATCGGTGTCGGTGTATCCGGAGGAAAGGACTCTCTTGCACTATTGGTATTGTTGGCAGAACTGCGCAAGTACTATCCGGATCCTTTTTCACTGGAAGCCATTACGGTTGATATGGGATTTGGAATGGACTTCTCCGGTATTGAACGTCTTTGCGCTGAATTAAATGTGCCCTTTACTCTCGTCAAGACTCAAATTGCCCCCATTATTTTTGAGCATAGAAAAGAAAAGAATCCTTGTTCTATGTGCGCGAAGATGCGAAGGGGCGCGCTGAATCAGGCGTTGCTGGACAAAGGTATCAACAAGTTGGCGCTAGGACATCATTATGATGATGCGGTAGAAACCTTTATGATGTCCTTGATCTACGAGGGGAGAATCAGCTGTTTTCAGCCGGTAACAAATTTGGACAGAACCGGGATCGTCCAGATCCGCCCCATGCTCTATATGCATGAAAAATCTATCGACAGTTTCGTGACCCGTGAGGATATGCAGATCGTCCAAAATCGCTGCCCTGTGGACAAACGGACAAAGCGGGAAGAGATCAAGCAGTTGGTGTATTCGCTCAGCAGCACATACCCGGATTTAAAAGAGCGCATTTTTGGTGCAATGCAGCGTTTTCCTTTGCCCCAATGGGAACCGCAAGGCAGATATAAACGGCCAAAGGATGAATGAAAAAATTTCCTATGGGGAATACTTCCAATGGAGGCGGTATATATGGTAAAAGGAATTTCCAGACAGGTGATTGTTGTGCAATCTCCGGATCCGAAGCTGTTTGAGCAGGCGATATTTATTTTAAAAGACGGACAGAAGGAAGTAACGGACGAGGCACTTTTAAAGGAAGCAAATCGATTGATCAGCAATCATCGCAGTAGCAGAAGGCGTGGGTTTTCTCCGGCAAGGTTGATCTGGGCAGCATCCGGCGCGCTGGTCACAGGCCTATTGTGGCTGATTACCGCTGTTTCGTGACTTGCGAAATGGAGCCGGCTGTGTTATAATCGCCCCGATAAGGGGGTGCGATATGCGGCTGGGAACATTGGAAATCAACAATCCGTTGATTCTGGCGCCTATGGCAGGCGTTACCGACTGGGCATTTCGTACGGTCTGCGCGGAAACGGGAGCAAACATTACCGTTACGGAGATGGTATCATCCCGGGCGCTTATGTACCGGGATAAAAAAAGTGAGGCATTGCTGCGAAAAAACCACGGCAGCATTTGCGGCGCGCAGATATTCGGCAACGATCCGCATATTATGGCGCAGTCAGCAGCCTATGCTCTGGAAATATCAGGTTGTGACTTTTTGGATATTAACATGGGTTGCCCTATGCCGAAGATCGCCAATTCCGGAGATGGATGCGGCTTGATGCGCACGCCGGAGCTTGCTGCGCAGATCGTTTCAGAAGTGGTGAAGACTGTGGATGTTCCGGTGACGGTGAAATGCCGCCTTGGTTGGGACAAAGGCAGTGTCAATGTCCTTGATTTCACAAAGCGCATGGAAGATTCCGGGGCGGCTATGGTATGTGTTCACGGTCGTACCCGAAGTATGCTCTATTCCGGAAAAGCAGACTGGGACATGATTGGAAAAGTAAAGCAGCAGTTATCTGTTCCGGTGATTGCAAACGGTGATATTACGGATGCGGATACAGCAATGCGATGTCTGAAGTGGACTGCCGCCGATGGATTGATGGTGGGAAGATCTGCTTTTGGAGACCCGTGGATATTTGCCCAGATAAAGGCGGCAATGATCGGTAAGCCCATACCGGAGCGTCCTGCGTTGGCGCAGCGTGTGGATCTGGCAGTGCGGCAGTTTGAGTTGGCCTATGAGGATAAAGGCGAGCACATTGCCTGCCTGGAGGCAAGGAAACATTTTGCGTGGTACTTGCGTGGTGTTGCGTACAGCAATTACTACAAAAGTCAGATCTCGTCAATTTTATCTATGAACGATATTTATCGGATTGCAGAGGGTATCCGAAAGGATTTGAAATAATTACAATGTATAGCATTTCCGCTGTTTCATATTCTAGCCATGAGGTGAGAGTATGAAACGGCGGATTCTTTTTGTGATGATATTGTGTTCGGTAATTGCGCTTCCTGTTCGCGGACAAGCCATTCGCTGGGTGGATTTTGGAGTGCCTTATGAATCACTGAAATATGCCATGGATAAGGATATAGAAACATCGCAGCAGGAAAGCCATATTTCGTGGATAGATATTCTGGCTGTTGCAGGATGCAGAACGGGTGGCAAATGCTGCCTTAGCTCCGTAAAAAAGGCGGTAAAAGACTTGCGAACAGATCAGTCGCCTGAGGCGCTGCTGGGTTCTTTATATCAATATTACGACTATTACCACCAATCCTATAGTGCGGTACTGGGTGGTTTGCTGGGCAATTATGCCGTTGAGATTGACGGTCAGTGGATGCCCACATACGGTCTAAAAGCATTCTCGCCCATAGCAGCCGGTTATGGCTACAGCCATTGCTCGGATTTTGGCAACAGGCGGTCGTTTGGTTTTGCCAGAAAGCATCTGGGGAATGATCTGATGGGCGGGCAGGGAACACCGATTATTGCTGTGGAAGGCGGCGTTATAGAAGCAATGGGATGGAACCGTTACGGCGGTTGGCGGATCGGGATTCGGTCTTTTGATTCCAAGCGATATTATTACTATGCCCATTTGCAAAAGGATACCCCCTTTGCGCCGGGTTTGCAGCAGGGCGATACAGTACAAGCCGGTGATGTGATTGGTTTTATGGGCAGAACCGGTTATTCTGACAAGGAAAATGTCAACAATATTCAAACAGTTCATCTGCATTTCGGGATGCAGTTGGTCTTTGACGAGAGTCAGAAAGAGTGTAATTCTGAAATATGGATTGATGTTTATGATATTGTTCGTCTTTTGAGTAGCCACCGCAGCAATGTGCAGCGGACAGACGGGCAATGGGGGCGCAAATATGCTTTTGTGGATTTGGATATTTTAGACTATCCCGATGGGTGTTTTTTTGGTGAAAATTAGCTGCAGAAATGGAGCCACAGGGTTTGACAAAATACTAACGCTGTGGTATACTTACTTGGACAATTTGCGACAGGAGGATTTTGCGATGATGAGAGCGGCAGGCAAACTCAAGAGCGTTGGATGTTCTATTGATGGCTTTGTTTCCTCTGGTGCTGTGTTTGTGAAGGAATTGGTTTCTTTTGATTCTCCTGAATACGTTGTTTTTCCCGGCTTTTGTGATGTGCATGTGCATTTCCGTGAGCCGGGTTTTTCTTATAAAGAGACAATGGAAACCGGCAGCAAATGTGCTGCCAGGGGCGGATATACCGCTGTTTGCACCATGCCGAATCTAAACCCTGTACCGGACAGCCCAGACCACTTGCAACAGCAGCTAAAACTGATTGAGGATCATGCTGTGATCCACGTCTATCCTTACGGTGCCATCACTGTGGGGCAGCAGGGCGAGAACCTGGCTGATATGGAAGGTATGGCCGGGGATGTAATTGGATTTTCTGATGACGGCAGAGGCGTTCAAAGCGATGATATGATGCGCAGCGCAATGCTTCGCGCCAAAGCGTTGGGTAAAATGATCGTTGCCCATTGCGAGGTAAACAGTTTGCTCAATGGCGGCTATATTCACGATGGCCAGTATGCCCGCGACAACGCTCATGCCGGCATCTGCAGCGCAAGTGAGTATGAGCAGATCGCCCGCGATCTGCGCCTTGCGGAAGAAACAGGCTGCAAATACCACGTTTGCCACATATCCACAAAGGAAAGTGTGGAGCTGATCCGGCTGGCAAAAGCAAAAGGTGTGGATGTGACTTGTGAGACAGCACCCCATTACCTTGTGCTGTCAGACAGTGATTTGCAGGAGGACGGTCGGTTTAAGATGAATCCTCCTTTGCGTTCAGAGGAAGATCGACTGGCACTGATTGCCGGTATCCGGGATGGCACGATTGATATGATCGCCACGGACCATGCGCCCCATAGCGCAGAAGAAAAGAGCAGAGGACTGCAAGGCAGCGCCTTTGGAATAGTTGGTTTGGAAACAGCGTTTGCGGTGTTGTATACCTGCCTTGTTAAGAAAGGCGTCATTACGCTGGAAAAGCTTGTCGATTTGCTCGCGATCCAACCGCGTAAGCGCTTCGGAATCCCAATGGGCAGCGATTATACCGTTTGGGATTTAAATCAGGAATTTACAGTCGACCCGGCTGAATTTCTATCCATGGGAAAGGCAACGCCTTTTAACGGCTGGAAGCTTTTCGGCACTTGTATGATGACGATTTGTGACGGCGATGTCGTCTACAGAAAATAACGGAGGATTGGTTATGTCAAAAAGAACGGATATTAAAAAGGTTTTGATTATTGGCTCCGGCCCCATCGTGATTGGACAGGCTGCGGAGTTTGACTATGCCGGTACACAGGCATGCCTTGCACTGAAGGAAGAGGGCTATGAGGTAGTTCTTTGCAACTCGAATCCTGCCACGATTATGACAGACACTACCGTTGCAGACAAGGTTTACATGGAGCCGCTGACGCTGGAGTATATTGCAAAGATCCTTCGTTATGAACGGCCGGATGCTATCATCCCCGGACTGGGCGGACAGACCGGTCTGAATTTGGCAATGCAGCTGGAAAAGAAGGGCGTACTTAAAGAGTGTAATGTGGAGCTTTTGGGCACCAAAAGCGAATCCATTGAGCGTGCTGAGGACAGAGAACTGTTCAAGGAAATGTGCGAGGCCATAGGCGAACCCGTGATCCCTTCCGAGATCACCTACTCTATTGAGGAGGCAAAGATAGCTGCAGAGAGAATCGGCTATCCTGTTGTTTTGCGCCCTGCCTTTACCCTTGGCGGTACCGGCGGCGGTTTTGCTTATAACGAGGAGGAATTGATAGAAGTCGGTCTGAATGCCTTTAAGCTATCTCCTGTTCATCAGGTTCTGATTGAAAAGAGCGTTAAGGGTTATAAGGAAATTGAATTTGAGGTCATGCGTGACAGCAATGACCATGCCATTACCATTTGCGGTATGGAGAACATCGACCCTGTTGGCGTCCATACCGGTGACTCTATTGTGGTGGCGCCGATCATGACTTTGAATGACCATGATCTGAAGATGCTCAACGATTCTGCCATCAAAATAATCCGTGAGCTGAAGATCGAGGGCGGATGCAATGTACAGTTTGCTCTGAATCCCCATTCCAGCGAATACTACCTGATCGAAGTCAATCCCAGAGTTTCCAGATCCTCTGCGTTGGCATCCAAGGCATCCGGTTATCCCATTGCCCGGGTAACTGCCAAGATTGCCGTGGGTATGTCCCTGGAGGAGATCAAGATTGCCAACACAAACGCAGCGTTCCAGCCGCAGCTGGACTATGTGATCGCCAAGCTGCCCAGATTCCCCTTTGATAAATTTACTGCGGCTTCCAATCTGCTGGGTACGCAGATGAAGGCTACCGGTGAGGTCATGGGAATCGGCTCCAACCTTGAAGAGGCACTTTTGAAGGGCATGCGTTCCTTGGAGATCGGCGCAAACCATATTTATCTGTCCAAGTTTGACAACATGGGCGTGGAAGAGCTGCTTGAGTATGTTAAGACCTTCCGTTCCGATAACATCTTTGCCATTGCAGAGCTTTTGTATCACGGTGTTTCCATCGAGAAGCTATATGAAGTGACCCAGATCACGCCGTATTTCCTGGAGGCCGTCAAGAATATCGTCCAAATGGAAGAGCGTTTGCGGAGCAATAAAGATATTCAGACACTTACCGAAGCGAAAAAGATGGGCTTTAGCGATAAGTATATTGCCCGTATGTGGGGCTGTGAGGAGATGGATGTGTACGCAATGCGCAAGGAGTATAAGCTGTTCCCTGTGTTCAAGATGGTAGACACCTGCCACACCGGCGCGTATATTCCGTATTTCTATTCCTCTTATACCGGCGAAAATGCTTCCAGATTGACCGATAAAAAGAAGATTGTGGTTTTGGGCGCAGGCCCCATTCGCATCGGTCAGGGTGTTGAGTTTGACTATTCTACCGTCCATGCGGTGACTACTATTAAAAACTCCGGTTATGAAGCCATCATCATCAACAACAACCCTGAAACAGTATCTACTGATTATACAACTGCTGATAAACTGTACTTTGAGCCTCTCACACCGGAAGATGTGATGAACATTGTGGAGTTTGAAAAACCGGAAGGTGTGATCGCCTCCCTTGGCGGTCAGACGGCCATCAATCTGGCGCAACCGTTGATGGATCGTGGTGTGAAAATTATCGGCACGGACTGCGCAGCGATTGAAAAGGCTGAAAACCGTGACAGCTTTGAAAAGATACTTTTTGAATTAAATATCCCGCAGCCGAAGGGCAGGGCAGTTACTAAGATTGATGACGGCATTGAAGCGGCGGCAGAGATTGGTTATCCTGTGCTGGTGCGTCCCAGCTTTGTTCTCGGCGGCAGAGCCATGCAGATCGTTGCCAACGAGGAGCAGCTGCGTCACTATTTGAAAACAGCGGTTGAGATCGATGAGGACAAGCCTGTGCTTGTGGATAAGTATATTCAGGGTAAGGAAGTGGAAGTCGATGCAATTTGCGACGGAATCAACGTCTTTGTGCCCGGCATTATGGAGCTTGTTGAGCGTACAGGTGTCCACTCCGGTGACTCCATGAGTGTCTATCCGTCCTTCTCCATTTCCAATAAGGTGAAAGGAACGATCCTGCAGTATGCAAAGAAATTGGGCCTGGGCATCGGCATCATCGGCCTTTATAATATCCAGTTTATTGTGGATCAGGATGACCAGGTGTTCATTATTGAGGTGAACCCCCGTTCTTCGCGTACCGTACCGTTCCTGAGCAAAGCCACCGGGTATAGCCTGGCAGATATCGCTACAGAGGTTATTTTGGGCAAGAGTTTGAAGGAACAGGGTTTGTTTGACATCTATCCTGAGGAGAAGAAGCGTTGGTATGTAAAAGCGCCTGTGTTCTCTTTCAACAAGCTTCGTGGCTTGGATGCATATTTGTCTCCCGAGATGAAGTCTACCGGTGAAGCCATTGGTTACGATGACAAGCTCAATCGTGCGCTTTATAAGTCCTTGCAAGCATCCGGTATGCATTTGCAGAATTATGGCACAGTATTTGCAACCATCGCAGATAAGGACAAAGAGGAAGCACTGCCATTGATCCGGCGGTTCTATAACCTTGGATTCAATATTCAGGCGACTGAGGGCACTGCCCGGTTTTTGAAGAGCAATGGTATCCGCACCCACATTCTCGGAAAGATCAGTGAAGGCAGTGAGGAGATTCCTGAGGCATTGCGACAGGGCCATATCGCCTACGTGATCAATACCAGAGATCCGGGCGCAGACAGCTCCAATTCCGATGGACATCAGATCCGACTGCTTGCAACAGAGAGCAATGTAACAATCTTTACCGCGCTGGATACGGTTCGTGTTCTTCTGGATGTGCTGGAAGAAACAACCCTGACAATTTCCACCATTGATTCGTAAGAGGTATCTATGAAACAGAGCCTGTTTGAAATAATTGAAAACACACAGCTTACGGACAGCGTCTATAAAATGACGCTGTCCGGGGATGTGTCTGCAATTACAGCGCCAGGTCAGTTTGTGAACATTAAGCTGGACGGACTGTTTCTGCGTCGTCCCATATCTGTGTGTGATGTAACCGGGAATACCTTGACCATCATTTATAAAGTGGTGGGAAAAGGCACGGCGCAAATGAGTAAAATGCGCGCCGGCACTTTGGATGTACTGACAGGTTTGGGAAATGGCTATGACCTGACTGTTTCCGGGGATCAGCCGGTTCTTATTGGTGGCGGTGTGGGTGTGCCACCCATGTATTTGCTGGCCAAAAGGCTGCTGTCACAGGGCAAGAAAGTCAAGGTCATTCTTGGATTTAATACGGTAACCGAAGTGTTTTTTATGCAGGAGTTTCAGGCGCTTGGGGCGCAGGTGACCGTTACTACGGTAGACGGTTCCTGTGGCGTTAAGGGCTTTGTTACAGATGCATTGAAGGACATGGATTATACTTATTTCTACACCTGCGGCCCGGAGCCGATGCTCAGAGCAGTATACAAAGCATCCAAAACATCCGGACAGATGAGCTTTGAAAAAAGAATGGGTTGCGGCTTTGGCGCATGCATGGGGTGTTCCTGTAAGACCATCACCGGCTATAAGCGGATCTGCAAGGAAGGTCCTGTTATGAAAAAGGAGGAAATCCTGTGGGAAGACTAAGTGTAGAGCTTTGCGGCATCCAACTGGATAACCCTGTGATTCCTGCCTCCGGCACATTTGGCTACGGTTACGAATACGCAGAATTATATGATATCAATTGCCTGGGTACATTTTCTTTTAAGGGGACAACGAAAGATCCTCGCTTCGGCAATCCGACACCCAGAATTGCCGAGTGTACAGCGGGCATGATCAATGCTGTGGGTTTGCAAAATCCCGGCGTGGAGCAAGTGATAAAAAATGAATTGCCCAAGCTTAAAAAATGCTTCCACAAGCCGGTTATGGCAAACATCAGCGGTTTTTCTGTGGAGGACTATGCTTATACCTGTGAAAGGCTGGATAAGCAAGAGCAGGTGGGGTGGCTGGAGGCGAACGTCAGCTGCCCCAACGTGCATGGTGGCGGCATGAGCTTTGGTACTGATCCTAAGGCGGCTGCGCAGGTAACTGCCGCGGTGAAAAAAGTCACCACAAAACCTGTCATTGTTAAGCTCAGCCCCAATGTTACAGATATCGTGGCCATTGCAAAGGCTTGTGAAGATGCCGGTGCTGACGGCATCAGCTTGATCAATACTATGCTGGGTATGCGAATCGACCTTAGAACGCGTAAGCCGGTGATTGCCAATAAAATGGGTGGATTTTCCGGCAGCGCCATTTTCCCTGTAGCCTTAAGAATGGTTTACCAAGTGGCCAATGCGGTCAATATCCCTGTTATAGGCATGGGCGGCGTCAGTAGTGCAGAAGATGTGATCGAGATGATGCTGGCAGGTGCAACGGCTGTTGAGGTCGGCGCGGCAAATCTAATCGACCCGTACATCTGCCGTGATATTATTGAAAAGCTCCCGGCTGTAATGGATAATTATCGTATCAATACTTTGAATGAAATCATAGGAGGCGTAAAGTAATGGGAAAAGATGTGATTGTGGCCTGTGACTTTGCCAGCGCGGAAGAGACATTTCGTTTTTTGGATAAATTCACCGGCAGAAAGCCTTTTGTAAAGATCGGGATGGAGCTGTATTATGCCGAAGGTCCTGCCATTGTTCGCCAGATCAAAGCCAGAGGCCATAAGATATTTTTGGATTTGAAGCTGCACGATATTCCCAGTACTGTCAAAAAGGCAATGGCGGTCTTACGGAATTTGGATGTGGATATTACGAACCTCCATGCAGCCGGCACCACAGCGATGATGCAGGGCGCGCTGGAGGGACTGACCCGAGAGGACGGCACAAGACCTCTTTTGATTGCGGTTACACAGCTTACCTCCACCGATCAGGAAAGCATGGAGCGCGATATTCTGATTAAAGAACCCATTGATCAGGTGGTAATGCACTACGCAAAAACTGCCAAGAATGCCGGATTGGATGGCATTGTTTGCTCACCTTTGGAAGCCGGCAAGGTGCATGATGCCTGCGGAAAAGAGTTTTTAACCATTACCCCCGGTGTGCGCTTTGCCGATGGAGAAGTGGGCGATCAGAAACGGGTAATGACACCGGCACAGGCAAAGCAGATCGGTTCCGACTATATCGTTGTGGGTCGTCCCATTACCGCAGCTGCCGACCCTGTGGTGGCTTATGAAAAATGCGTCGCTGAATTTTGTGACTAAGGAGTTAGAGATATGGAAGGGTACAAAAGAGAGTTTATTCAATTCCTGCAGAAAGCAGGGGTTCTGAAATTTGGTGATTTTACCGCAAAAAGCGGTAGAAAAATCCCTTATTTTATCAATGCCGGTATGATTAAGACCGGCGAAGAAATTGCAAAGCTGGGCGAATTCTATGCTAAGGCTTATTTCGAAAAGTTTGGAAAGAAACCCTCTGTTCTCTATGGCCCTGCATACAAGGGTATTTCCATTGCGGTATCCGCTGCAGTTGCGCTGAGCAAAAACGGCTTAAATATTCCTTTCTTTTTCAATCGAAAGGAAGTGAAAGACCACGGTGAGGGCGGCGTGTTTGTGGGTTATGTACCCCAGCCTGGGGAAGAGGTAGTGATTGTTGAGGATGTGATTACTGCCGGCACAGCCATACGTGAAAGCATGGCCATTCTGGCCGGCCTTGAAGGCGTCAAGGTGGCTGCGACCTTTGTTATGGTGGACCGCAAGGAAAAGGGACAGGGCGAAAAGGGAGCCATGGTTGAGATCGAGGAAGAATTTGGTTTCCCTGTCTACTCTGTTGTGGATGTTTATGATATCATCGCATATCTGGAAGAAGATGAATCTAATGCTGAGAATGTGGCCAGAATCAAGAATTATCTGGCTGTGAACGGAGCAAAGGCATGAGAAGCTTGATTGATATTACAGATTTTTCTGTAGAAGAACTGGACCAGCTGTTAAAAACCGCCTGCGACATCAGCGAACATCCTGATAAATACGCGGATATTTGCCGTGGTAAAAAGCTGGCGACCTTGTTCTTTGAACCTTCTACAAGAACCCGTTTGAGTTTTGAAGCTGCCATGATGGAGCTGGGCGGAAATGTGATCGGCTTCAGCGAGGCAGGTTCATCTTCTGCTTCCAAGGGCGAAAGTGTTGCCGATACGGCAAAAATGATCAGCTGCTATGCAGATATTATGGCTATGCGACATCCCAAGGAGGGCGCGCCTTATGTTGCGGCAAAGAGCGCGTCTATTCCGGTGATCAATGCCGGTGACGGTGGTCATTGCCATCCTACGCAAACACTGGCTGATTTACTGACCATTTACCGGGAACTGGGCAGACTGGAGAATCTGACCGTCGGTTTCTGCGGAGATATGAAGTACGGCAGAACGGTTCACTCTCTGCTGTCTGCGCTGGCTCGCTATAACAATATAAAGGTTGTGTTAATCTCTCCTGAGGAACTACAGCTTCCTAAGTATGTTAAGTACGAAGTGCTGGACAAGCACAATATGGAATATGTGGAAACCGCATCATTGGAAGAGGCAATGCCACAGCTGGATGTGCTGTACATGACCCGAATCCAGAGAGAACGCTTTGACAGCTATGATGAATATGAGCGCTTGAAGGACAGCTATGTACTTACCGCTGAAAAAATGCAGCGGGCCAAGGCAAACATGCGAGTTTTGCATCCGCTTCCCCGAGTGAACGAGATCAGCATCAAGGTGGATGATGATCCGCGGGCAGCATATTTCCGGCAGGCATTAAACGGCAAGTATATGCGTATGGCGCTGATCGTGAAGCTTTTGGATGATGCAAAGCAAGGCAAACAAATGCCTCGGATCACAGACGTTGTTACAGGCGAGATTCGCTGTGACAATCCCAGGTGCATTACATCAACAGAACAGGAGATCGTTCACATCTTTAAGTGTGTGAATCGGGACAATGGGATATACCGTTGCGTGTATTGCGAAGCGAAGAAAAAGCGCTAACGACACGGCATGACAAAATCTTCACAAAAACCTGTCTGAAAATGCAGAATATGGTGTTCATTTAAACAAAAATGCAAAACCGTGGAAGCTGTTTCTTGACAGTCTTTTATAGGCATGATAAACTGATATTGAAGTTCATATACTCCCCGGGACTGACGGAATTACGTGGAGCACCACGGAGGAACGGGGAGGTGAGGCTATTGCCATTCAGCCGACCGTCTGGGCGCATTTAGCTGTTTAGGCTGAGTGCGCCCTTTTGCATTTATTCTAAGGAGGTTCGTATGAAAAAAGTTGGAATTATTATGGGCAGTGACAGTGATTTGCCAATCATTCAAAAGACTGTCGATACATTAAAAACTTTGGAGATTCCCTATGAGGTGCATATTTACTCGGCCCACAGAACGCCGGTGGAAGCAAGGGACTTTGCTTTAAATGCTCGGAATAACGGGTTTGGCGTGTTGATTGCCGCTGCAGGTATGGCAGCCCATTTGGCAGGCGCCATTGCCGCCAACACAACGCTTCCTGTGATCGGCATTCCTTGTAAGTCGTCTGTATTAGACGGCATGGATGCGCTGCTTTCAACGGTGCAGATGCCCTCGGGCATTCCTGTTGCCACGGTTGCCATCAACGGCGGTGCCAACGCAGCCTTGCTTGCAGCGCAAATATTGGCGGTATCGGATGAAGCGATTGCAAGCAAGTTGGATATGAAACGTGTAAACGATGCCCAGGCAGTTCTTGCAAAAGATGCCGGCGTTATGGATAGACTATAAGTCAACCAATGCAGAAAAGGAGAATTAAGATGGATAAAAAACTTGTGTACACCGGAAAAACCAAAGATGTATTTGCTCTGGAAAACGGCAATTATTTGCTGAAGTTTAAGGATGATTGCACCGGAAAAGACGGCGTGTTTGATCCCGGTGAAAATGCTGTGGGTCTGACCATCGAGGGTGTTGGTGATGTAAATCTGAGAATGTCTATCTACTTCTTTGAGAAGATCAATGCTGCCGGCATCAAGACCCATTACGTCAGCGCAGATCTGGAAAACACCACCATGGAGGTTCTGCCCGGAAAGGTTTTTGGCAAGGGTCTTGAGGTTATCTGCCGCTATAAGGCTGTCGGTTCGTTCTATCGCCGCTATTCCGACTACTGCACCGAGGGTCAGGATCTGCCTGCTTATGTGGAAACTACCTTCAAAAATGATGAGAAGGGCGATCCGCTTGTAACAAAAGACGGCCTTGTGGATCTGGGTGTTATGACCGCCCAGCAGTATGATGATCTGAAGGCAATGACTCAGGCGATCACTAAAATCGTCGCCGATGACCTGAAGGAAAAAGGTCTGGATATGTATGATATCAAGTTTGAGTTTGGCTATGATGCCGACGGCAAAGTTATGCTGATTGATGAGATTGCATCCGGCAATATGCGTGTGTATAAGGACGGTCAGTACATTGACCCCATGACGCTGAACAAGCTGTTCTTTGCTTAATTTGATTATGGCAACAAAGGAGTAAACAATGGGTGGTTTTTTTGGAATAACATCCAATCAGGAATGCTTGATGGATGTATTCTTTGGTGTTGACTATCATTCCCATCTTGGGACGCGTCGCGCCGGTCTGGCTGCGTATGATAAGAAGGTGGGACTCCAACGGCAGATTCACAATATTGAAAATTCTCCCTTTCGTACGAAATTTGAGCATGCGCTGGAGGAGATGCACGGAACGGCTGCGATCGGTTGTATCAGCGACACAGATCCACAGCCGCTGCTGATTCGGTCCAGTCTGGGTACCTATGCCATTACGACTGTGGGCATCGTGAATAATTCCGATGCGTTGATTGATCAGTATTTGTCCTTCAGCGGCGGTCACTTTGATGCAATGACAGGCGGAAAGGTGAACTCGACTGAGCTGGTTGCAGCGCTGGTCAGTCAGAAAAGTAGCTTTGTTGAGGGTATTCAGTTTGCTCAGCGAGTTATTGAGGGTACGGCAAATATTCTGATTCTTACGGATGATGGCAGATTGATTGCGGCCCGCGACAGACTGGGCAGGATTCCGGTACAAATCGGTAAGAATGAAGACGGCTACTGCGTCTCTTTTGAACAGTTTGCCTATACCAAGCTTGGTTATGAACATGTGAAAGAGTTAGGACCCGGCGAAATTGTTGAGCTGACACCCAATGCTATGACGCAGCTTGCTGAGCCCGGCAAGGAAATGCGCATGTGCGCTTTTCTATGGAGCTATTACGGCTATCCTACCTCTACTTATGAGAACATTAACGTGGAGGCGATGCGCTACCGCAACGGTGCGGAGATTGCTGAGCGCGACATGGCGCAGGGTCGTTCCATGGATATTGATTATGTGGGCGGTGTACCCGATTCCGGTACGCCTCATGCCATTGGCTACGCCAATCGTACAGGCAAACCCTTTGCCCGTGCGTTTATCAAGTACACACCCACCTGGGCCCGTAGTTTTACCCCTGCCCGTCAGGCAGACCGCAGCAAGATCGCAAAGATGAAGCAGATTCCGGTCCACGAGCTGATTGTTAACAAAAATCTGCTGTTTGTGGACGATTCGATTGTCCGGGGTACACAGCTTCGGGAAACGGTTGAATTTCTTTACAGCAATGGTGCAAAATCGGTTCATATGCGCTCTGCCTGTCCGCCGATCATGTACGCCTGTAAGTATCTGAATTTCTCCCGTGCCACAAGTGACATGGAGCTGATTTCCCGTCAGACCATTATGGAACTGGAAGGCGAGGAGGGTTTTAATTATCTGCAGGAGTATGCCGACGGAAACACGGAGCGTGGCAAGAAAATGCGTCGCTTGATTTGCCAGAAGTTCAAATTTGATTCCCTTGGATTTCAGACGATTGAAGGTGTTGTAAAAGCAATCGGTATTGAGCCATGTAAGCTTTGCACTTATTGCTGGAACGGTAAGGAATAAAATAAAGGAGTTTATGATGGAGAAGAGCTATTCTGCCTGCTATGCAGCTGCCGGTGTGGATATTACCGCTGGCTATCGTGCCGTTGAACTGATGAAAAAACACGTCGCCCGTACCCGTAATGAGGGGTGCCTGGATGATGTTGGCGGCTTTGGCGGCTGCTTTGGTCTGCCAATTGACGGAATGGAAGAACCTGTGCTTGTTTCGGGCACTGATGGCTGCGGAACAAAGGTCAAGCTTGCTATCCTGATGGACAAGCATGACACCATTGGCATTGATGCAGTGGCCATGTGTGTCAATGATATTATCTGCGTAGGCGCAAAGCCGCTGTTCTTCCTGGATTATATTGCTTGCGGAAAAAACATTCCCGAGAAGATTGCGCAGATCGTCAGCGGTGTCGCTGAAGGCTGTGTGCAGTCAGGTGCTGCGCTAATTGGCGGAGAAACTGCTGAGCATCCCGGTATGATGCCTGTGGAGGAATATGACCTTGCCGGCTTTGCGGTAGGTATCGTAGATAAGAAAAAAATCCTGGACAACGGGAAGATGGTTGCCGGCGATGTAGTAATCGCGCTGCCTTCCACCGGTATCCATTCCAATGGCTTCAGCCTTTGCCGCAAAGTGTTCGATATTGATAACAATAATCCTGCGCTTTATGAACCTCGGGACGAATTGGGCGGAAAGACCACTGCTGAGGTGTTGCTTACACCCACGAAGATCTATGTAAAACCGGTTCTGGCGCTGCTGGAAAAGGTGAATGTGAAAGGTATCAGCCATATTACCGGTGGCGGCTTCTATGAGAATATTCCTCGCAGTATTCCAGATGGACTTGGTGCCAGGATTAATCGCAGTGCCGTTAAGGTTTTGCCGATTTTTGATTTGATCGCAAAGACGGGCAACATTCCGGAACGGGATATGTTTAATACATACAACATGGGCGTGGGTATGAGCATTGTTGTACCTGCCGACGAAGTGCAGACGGCTCTGGAAATTCTGAAGGCCAATGGCGAGGATGCCTATGTGATCGGTGAAATCGTCGTCTCTGACGAAAAAATCGTCATTGAGTAAAAGGAGACATACATGAATAAAGCAAGAATTGCCGTTCTTGTTTCCGGGGGCGGTACAAATTTGCAGGCTCTGATTGACGCGCAGCGAAACGGTGTAATTCAAAGCGGAGAAATCTGTCTTGTGATTTCCAACAATGCCAACGCTTATGCGCTACAGCGCGGGAAAGACGCAGGTATTAAAACGGCTGTGGTGATTAAGAAGGAATGTGCGTCGCAGGCAGACTTTGAAAGTAAGATCATGCAGCTGCTTCATAATGAGGGCATTGATTTGATCGTTCTTGCCGGATTCATGTCTATCTTTAGCGAAAATTTTACAAAAGAATATCCCAAGCGCATTTTGAATGTACATCCTTCGTTGATTCCTTCCTTTTGTGGCGCCGGCTTCTACGGATTGCGTGTTCATGAAGAAGCGTTGCGCTACGGTGTGAAGGTGACCGGCGCTACTGTTCATTATGTAAATGAAATTCCGGATGGAGGAGAAATAATTTTCCAAAAAGCGGTTGATATTCTTGACGGTGACACACCGCAAACGCTGCAAAAGCGTGTTATGGAGCAGGCAGAATGGAAGATCCTTCCTGCCGCTGTGGAAAAAGTTTGTAAGGAAATGCTTGCCTGAGGGAGGAAATGTACATGAATGTTTATGAGATCGGCTTGCTAAGTGAGAAACTTTCTGCCAATACGTATCCCGGACGGGGTATCATACTGGGCATGACGCCCGACGGCAAACGGTCTGTGGCAGCCTATTTTATTATGGGCCGCAGCGTCAATAGCCGTAACCGGGTGTTTCTTGAAGAACCCGATGGAATCCGCACCGAGGCCTATGATCCCAGCTTGATGAAAGATCCCCATTTGATCATTTATCATCCTGTGCGTGAAGCAGGATGCGGACTGATTGTGACAAACGGTGATCAGACGGATACTATCTGGCAGTATTTATCAAGAGGCGAGAGCTGGGAAGCTGCGCTGCGCACCAGAATGTTTGAGGACGACGGGCCCAACTGGACGCCCAGAATTTCCGGGTTGCTGGCGGGTGACGGCAGCTATAAGATGTCCATTTTGAAAGCGGCCGACGCAGAAGGGACTGCTTGCGCTCGTTTCTTCTTTGAATATCCTGCTATTGCAGGCTTGGGTCATTTTATCCACACCTACGTTTGCGACGGGAATCCTGTCATTCCCACATTTCAAGGAGAGCCGGAACGGGTTGCCATTGACGATGATATGGACGCCTTTGTGCAAATGCTTTGGACCAACCTGAATCCTGACAATAAGATCTCCTTGTTTGTCCGTTATACCGACCTTGCCACAGGTAGGTTTGAGCAGAAGATCATCAATAAGCATAGTTGAGGTGCAGAACAATGAAAGAGTTTGAACTGAAATACGGATGCAACCCTAACCAGAAGCCAGCTAAGCTGTATATGCACGATGGCAGTGAGCTTCCCATCACCATTTTGAACGGCCGTCCCGGCTATATCAACTTTATGGATGCGCTGAATTCCTGGCAGCTTGTTAAGGAACTGAAGGAAGCAACCGGAATGGTTGCCGCTACCTCTTTTAAGCACGTTTCTCCCACATCTGCTGCTGTGGGAAAGCCTCTGACAGACGATTTGAAGAAGGCTTGCTTTGTGGATGACGTTGCAGGTCTTAACGAGAATCCTCTGGCCTGCGCCTATGCCCGCGCCCGCGGCACGGACCGTATGTGCTCTTTTGGTGACTGGGTTGCACTGTCCGATCCCTGTGATGCCATGACAGCCACTCTTATTGCTCGAGAGGTTTCCGATGGTGTGATTGCACCGGGTTATACCGATGAAGCGCTGGAAATTTTGAAAGCAAAGCGCAAGGGCGGCTATAACGTAGTTGCCATTGATCCTAACTATGTACCTGCAGAGGTGGAGAATAAGCAAATTTATGGTATTACATTCCAGCAGGGAAGAAATAACTTTAAAATTGACAAGAAATTGCTGAGCAACATTGTTACGCAGAATAAGCAGATCCCCGAAAGTGCCCAGATCGACCTGATTGTGGCGCTGATAACCCTTAAGTATACTCAGTCCAACTCTGTTTGCTACGCTGTTGACGGTCAGGCTATCGGTGTCGGCGCAGGTCAGCAGAGCCGCATTCATTGCACCAGACTGGCAGGATCCAAGGCAGATACCTGGTTCCTGCGTCAGCATCCCAAGACGCTGAGCTTGCCCTTCCGGGCAGATCTTGGCCGTCCTAACCGGGATAATGTGATTGACGGGTATATCAACGGCAATGAAGAGGATGTCTGCGCTGACGGCATCTGGCAGAATTACTTTACCTGCCAGCCGGAGCGTTTGACCGAGGAGGATAAGAAGGCTTGGTTGGCATCTCGCCAGAATGTTGCCCTTGGCTCTGATGCGTTCTTCCCGTTCAGCGATAATATTAAGCGCGCAGCGGCATCCGGTGTGAAGTACATTGCACAGCCCGGCGGATCCATTCGTGACGATCTGGTGATCGAAGAATGTGATGCGCGCGGTATTGCTATGGCATTTACCGGCATGCGTTTATTCCATCACTAATAAAAAGACAGGCAATCTCCGTTGCTTTTTTGGAGATTGCCATTGTCACTATCAATACCATTATGTTTTAGGAGCGTTTATGAAACTTCTTGTTGTTGGTGGTGGTGGCCGTGAGCATACCATCATTAGAAAACTAAAAGAGAATAAGACTGTCACACAGATATTTGCTCTGCCCGGTAACGGTGGCATGGTAAAAGATGCCACCTGTGTGAATATTGCAGCTACTGATCTGGATGGGATCGTGGCATTTGCAAAGGAAAATGCCATTGACTATGCTGTCGTTGCTCCGGATGATCCTCTGGTGCTGGGATGTGTGGACAGGTTGAATGAAATTGGCATTCCTTGCTTTGGTCCTGATGCAAAAGCGGCAATTATCGAGGGTAGCAAAGCCTTTTCCAAGGACCTTATGAAAAAGTACAATATCCCCACTGCGCAGTATGAAATATTTACCAAGCTGGAAGACGCTCTGTCTTATGTAGAGAAATGTCCCATTCCTACGGTAATTAAGGCTGACGGCCTTGCCCTTGGTAAAGGGGTGATCATTGCCCAGACCAGACAAGAGGCAAAGCAGGCTGTGATTGATATGATGGCCAATGCGATGTTCGGCAAGTCCGGCTCTACAGTTGTTATCGAGGAGTTTCTGACAGGTCCAGAGGTGTCCGTACTTGCCTTTACTGACGGAAGGGTTGTTAAGCCTATGGTATCGTCCATGGACCATAAGCGCGCAGGCGACAACGATACAGGACTAAATACCGGTGGCATGGGAACCATCGCGCCCAATCCTTATTACACTGAAGACATTGCCGATGTGTGTATGCAGACGATTTTCCTGCCTACCATTGGGGCGATGAATGCCGAAGGACGATCCTTTAAGGGTTGCCTGTATTTCGGTCTGATGCTGACGCCTAATGGCCCTAAGGTCATTGAGTATAACTGCCGCTTCGGTGATCCGGAGACACAGGTTGTTTTACCTTTGCTGGAAAGCGACTTGCTGACCATTATGCGGGCCACGACTAACGGCACCCTGGAAGACACTGAGGTGACGTTCGCTAAAAGGCATGCTTGTTGTGTGGTCACGGCATCTGCCGGATACCCCATGAGCTACGAAAAGGGCTTTGAGATCACTATGACGGAAGAAGCCGAACGGCATACCTATGTGGCAGGAGCAAAGCTTGCAGAAGGTAAGTTGGTGACATCCGGCGGACGTGTGACAGGCACTACCGCTGTTGCAGACACATTGGAGCAGGCGATTCAGGAAGCCTATCGCCTGGCCAACGGTGTTCAGTTTGAAAATGCATACCGCAGAAGCGACATTGGTCAGCGCGGACTGGCCGCATATCTGTAAGGAGGACGCTCCATGGTTTATCGCGTATATGTAGAAAAAAAGGCAGGGCAGACCCACGAGTCAGACAGCCTTTTGCGTGAGATAAAGGATTTTTTGCAGATTGGCGCACTGACATCCGTACGGGTGCTCAACCGCTATGATGTGGAGAATATTGACAAAAACCTGTTTTCCTATGCTGTGAATACTGTTTTTTCTGAGCCGCAGGTAGACTGCGTTACTTATGATGTTCCTGTTGGAAAGATCGTCTTTGCGGTGGAGCCGCTGCCCGGTCAGTTTGATCAAAGGGCTGACTCTGCTGCCCAGTGCATCCAGATCCTTTCTCAGAAAGAGCGTCCTATCGTCCGTTCTGCCAAGGTATACGTTCTGGAAGGCGATTTAACGGATGCGGATGTAGCGGCCATTAAAAAGCATGTAATCAATGCGGTGGAAAGCCGCGAGGCGTCCTTGCAGATGCCCGAAACCCTCAGCATGGAATACACAGCGCCTGACACCGTTGCGGTGGTGGATGGATTTATCGGTCTTGATGATGGCGGATTGGAAGCTTTGCTGGACAAGCTGGGTCTTGCAATGGATTTGGACGATTTGAAATTCCTGCAGGCATATTTTCGTGACGAGGAACACCGCGATCCTACCATTACAGAGGTTCGCGTCGTGGATACTTATTGGTCTGATCATTGCCGTCACACCACTTTTTCCACCCACTTGAAAAATATTACTATTGACGATCCTGCTGTGCAGGCAGCTTATGAGCGTTATCTTGCTGCAAGGGTAGAGGTCTATGGTGAGCAAAAGGCAGCTGCGCGCCCTCAAACGCTGATGGACATAGCAACCATTGGCGCAAAGGTCCTGAAAAAGCGCGGACTTCTGCCTGAGCTTGACGAGAGCGAAGAGGTCAATGCCTGCTCAATTCATGTAAATGCCCAGGTGAATGGGCAGCAGCAGGATTGGCTGCTGATGTTCAAGAACGAAACTCACAACCATCCTACGGAGATAGAGCCCTTTGGCGGCGCGGCTACCTGTATCGGTGGCTGTATTCGTGACCCCTTGTCCGGCCGCGCTTACGTTCATCAGGCAATGCGTGTTACAGGCGCAGGAGATCCCCGTGTTTCCTTGAGCGATACGCTCCCTGGAAAACTGCCCCAGCGCAAGCTGTGTCAAACGGCCGCTGCAGGCTATTCTTCCTATGGTAACCAGATCGGTCTTGCCACCGGTCATGTTGCAGAACTGTACCATGACGGTTACATTGCCAAGCGTTTGGAATGCGGCGCCGTGGTTGCTGCAGCGCCGGCTGCGAATGTCCGCCGTGAGCGTCCTGAGGCAGGGGATGTGGTTATTCTGTTGGGTGGTCGCACCGGCCGTGACGGTATCGGCGGTGCTACAGGTTCTTCCAAAAGCCATAACATGAAGTCTCTTACCACAATGGCATCCGAGGTGCAAAAAGGAAATGCGCCTGAAGAGCGTAAGATCCAGCGTCTGTTCCGTAATGGGGCAGTTACTCGCCTGATCAAGCGTTGCAATGACTTCGGTGCCGGCGGTGTTTCTGTTGCAATCGGTGAGCTTGCTGAGGGACTTTGTATTGATTTGGATGCGGTCCGCAAGAAGTATGAAGGTCTTGATGGCACAGAACTGGCTATCTCTGAATCTCAGGAGCGCATGGCTGTTGTTGTAGCAGCCGAGGATGCGGATGCTTTTATTGCAGCTGCTCAGCAGGAAAATCTGGAAGCGTACCGCGTTGCTATTGTAACCCAAGCGCCCAGAATGGTAATGACTTGGAAGGGCAAGGAAATTGCCAACCTTTCCCGGGCGTTCCTGGATACGAACGGTGCTGTTAAGAATAGCGATGTCTATGTAACGCAAAAGGATCTTTCGGTGCTGAGCAAGGCACTTTACGGCTCTTTGCGGGAAATGGCATCCGACTTGAAGACAGCAAGCCGGAGAGGTCTTGTGGAGCGTTTTGATGCGACCATTGGCGCAGGCAGTGTGCTGATGCCCTTCGGCGGTAAAAAGCAGTTGACGCCCACCCAGGCCATGGCAGCTGTACTGCCTGTGCTGCCCGGTGAGCATACGGATCAGGCAAGCCTGTTCGCTTGGGGATGTGACCCGGATCATATGTGCGTGGATCCCTATACCGGCGCCCATGGGGCAGTATATCATTCCGTTGCAAAATTGGTTGCCGCCGGTGCGGATTATAACAAGGCTTATTTGACCCTGCAGGAATTTTTCGAGAAGCTGAAGAATGAAAATGCACGTTGGGGCAAGCCCTTTGCGGCGTTGCTTGGCGCTATGGATGCACAGCTTGAGCTTGGCGCTGCTGCCATCGGTGGTAAGGATTCCATGTCCGGCACATTCCTTGATAAGGATGTACCGCCTACGCTCATATCCTTTGCCATTGCACCTGTTGACAAAAATCATGTTCTGACACCTGAGTTTAAAGAAGCAGGCAACAGTGTGTATTTGTTCGCCCCGGTTGATGATACCCCAGAAGCCGTTAAGCAGTCCTGGGATGCGTTCCATAAGCTGCACACCGAGG
This sequence comes from Faecousia sp., assembly GCA_045576715.1. GTDB lineage: Bacteria > Bacillota > Clostridia > Oscillospirales > Oscillospiraceae > Faecousia. The sequence continues at coordinate 42,938 of JAZNHB010000027.1, forward strand.
GTAAGGTGAAGGCTGGCTGGGCCGTTGAGCATGGCATCAGTGAGGCGGTCATGAAGATGTCCTTCGGCAATCACATTGGCTTCCAATCCTGCACGCAGCTGGGTGAGAAATGGCATCAGCCGTTCTACGGATTCCTTGTTGCCGAGCTTGCTCAGGATGTGGATATTCCCGGTGTTACCAAAATCGGTACAACCACCAAGGAGGCAATGATTTGCCTTGAAAATGACTGTGTAAGCATCGAGGAACTTTACGGTTTGCATTCCGGTGTTTTGGAGGGTGTGTATCCCACCAAGACCGAAGAATATGATGAGGAGATTCCCAACCTTGATTTTGCCGGAAAAGCAAGGCTTGCGCCTGTTGTGAAGGTGGCAAGACCCAAGGTGCTGATTCCTGTGTTCCCGGGAACCAACTGCGAATTTGACTCAGCCCGTGCCGTAATGGCAGCCGGTGGCGAAGCTGATATTGCTGTGATCCGGAATTTAACTGCTGATGACGTTGCCGCAAGCGTGGAGCTGATTGCGAATAAGATCGCCGAAAGCCAGATGATCTTTATTCCCGGCGGTTTCTCCGGCGGTGATGAGCCGGACGGATCTGCTAAATTTATCACAGCATTTTTCCGCAACCCAGCCGTGAAGGAAGCGGTGGCAGATTTGCTTGATAACCGGGATGGTCTGATGTGCGGAATCTGCAACGGTTTCCAGGCACTTGTGAAGCTTGGGCTGGTGCCGTACGGCAAGATTATTGACGCTGATGAGAATTGCCCAACTTTGACCTATAACACCATAGGCAGACACCAGAGCCGTATCGTGCATACACGGATTGCGTCCACAAAATCTCCCTGGCTGAGCCTTATGAATGTGGGTGACATTGTAAATGTTCCGATTTCCCACGGTGAGGGCCGTTTCTATGCGTCCCGGGAGCTGGTGATGCAGTTTGCCGCCAACGGACAGATTGCTACCCAGTATGTGGATTTGGAGGGCAGACCTACCATGGATACTGCTTTCAATCCCAACGGCTCCATTTTTGCCATTGAGGGTATTACATCCCCCGATGGCAGAGTGTTCGGCAAGATGGGTCACAGCGAAAGAATCGGAAACGGCATCTACAGGAACGTTCCCGGAAATTACGATATCCGTATGTTTGAAGCTGCAGTTAAGTATTTTAGGTAATGATAAAACTCCCTGTTCACTTGAACTGAACAGGGAGTTTTATTAGTCTACATCGCATACAGACAATGTATTATCTTCCACAGTAAAACGGATGTTAAAGCCTGAAAAGCTCAGTCCGTAGATCCGGTGGCTGTCCTTTTGGTATGAGGGGCGAGGATCGTGTGACAGGATATCAAGAATTGCCTGCCGTTTCTCCTGCGGAATTTTTTGTAGCAGGCTTTCCGGAAAATAAACGTTCAAAATAAAGTCGCCAACAAAATCTGTAAAGCCACCTGCGGCGTTAGAGTGACTGTCACAGTAGGGGATATATGGCTTGATATCGAATATGGGCGTCCCATCCATAAGATCGGCGCCTGAAACATGGATTACCGTTCCGTATTGCTCTGTATGTTGGATCTTGTCAATGCGAACACAGGAAAGACCAAGTGGATTTGGACGAAAAGGAGAGCGTGTTGCAAACACTCCCATTCTCGCATTCCCGCCCAGTCTGGGAGGACGAACAGTTGGCGTCCAGTTTTCCTTGGCTGTCTCAGAAAAATGCCAAATGATCCACAAATGGGAGAAATCCTCCAAGCCTCGCAGTGCATCGCAATTGCGGTATTCCGGTTCAAATATGATTGTTGAACGCAGGGAATCCACTAACCCGCTTTGCCGGGGGATTCCGAATTTAGAGGGAAAGTCGCTTTTCATGCGAGCGATCACATGCATTGACACATTTTCCATATTAAGACCTTACCTTTCTCATAAGAAAAGAAATAAGGAACAAAAAGGCTAAAACCAGAGAAATTGCAGCGCCGGCAGATGCGCCTAAATAATAAGATAAACACAGTCCGGAAATTCCGGCGATCAAGGCAGACAAAACGGAGAACAGATGATATTGCTTCAGATTCTTGGAGATGTTCCGGGAAATTGCGCCGGGAAGCACCATAAGGGAGTTCAGAATAAGAAGTCCAACCCAGGAGATGGCAAGGGTAACAATAATTGCAATTGCTGTTGTAAAACAGGTGTTTGTAAAATGTACCGGTATTCCTCTTGAAGAAGCCAATTGGGGATATACAGATGAAAGCGTCAGGCGATTGGCTGCAATACACCAAAACAGCAGCGTGCCTACCAATACAATGGCGAGAATGCCAATCTCGCCGGGGGTGACAGAAAGGATATCGCCGATGAGATATTTGTTGTATTTGGTAAAGCTGCCGCCATTAAACGTGGCGATGAAGATACCCAGAGCAACGGCTGTGCTGGAAAATACACCGATCAATGTATCTGCTGCCTGATTGCTGCGGCTGCGAACATAACAGAACAGGAGCGCAAACATAACCGCAAATACCACAGCGACCCATGTAGGTCCGGCAACACCGCAGATACAGCCGATGGCAATGCCGGTGAATGCTGAGTGGCCAAGGGCATCGGAGAAGAAGCTCATGCGACCGGTTACGATCATAGTGGAAGTCATGCCGAACAGGGGGGCAATCAGCAAAACCGCCAACAGCGCATTTTTCATGAAGTCCCAACGCAGCAGTTCAATGCCGGTTGCATCGCACAGCGCATACCAAAGGTTCATAGGCTGCCTCCTTTCCGATGAAACACACGGCGAAAGACATCGCTGTTTAGCACGTCTGCCGGGGTGCCTTGACACACGACGCCGTGATCAATCAGAACAACCTGATCTGCGTATTTATTCACCATACCGAAATCATGCGTAGTCATTACAATGGAAAGGTCGTATACATGGCGAATCTCGTCCAGCATTTCCATCAGCATTTCAATGCCTTCCACATCGACGCCTGATAAGGGTTCGTCCAAAATCAGAATATTTGGCAGCGGCTCCAGTGCCAGAGCCAGCAATACACGCTGCAACTCGCCTCCGGACAGTGTACCTACACGCTTGTCGATCAAATCTTCTCCATGAACGCGCTCCAGACAGGACAGAACCTTGCTGCGCATAGCCATGGAATGGCCGAAAAACGCGGGTCGTTTGCCCATGCAGCAGGCGAACAGATCTGCAACACTGACAGGATCGCCGGGGTCGAAGGCAGGGCTTTGGGGCACATATCCAATGACCATATTCCGATTCCTCTGGCCCGGTACAGAAAATGAGATAACCCCATTGTAATCCTGCTGACCTAGGATTGTTTTCAGAAGCGTGCTTTTTCCAGCACCGTTCGGGCCGATTATGGCGATCATTTCCCCGCAATGGGCGTGAAGATTCACCTTATCTAAAATCATATCATTTCCAATTTTTACGGAAAGGTCCTGAATCCGGAGGCAACAGGAATGACTGCATCCGCTGCCGTGTGAACCGATATTCATCCTAAAGCCTCCTTTATGGTGTCAATGTTGTGATACATAGCTTCAAGGTATCCGTCGCCGGACATAGCCATGTCTAATTGATAAATCAGTGTATTCGTTTCAGTGCCAATAATATTGGCTGCTGAAGCGCTGCTGTTACGCTCTGTAAAAATAGCCCGGATGTCTTGTTCAGAAATGACATTACAAATTTCTTTCAATTCTGCTGCGGATGGCTCTGAACCGGATTCTTCTTCGATCGCATATAAAATGTTCAAGCCATAGGTGTGGGCAAAATAGGCAAAACCGTCATGAAAAGTGATGAGATCCTTAGACCCCAGTGTCTGCAGCTGTTGTTTCCCATAATCGGTAAGCGTTTGCAGCTGTGTGGATAGTGATTGTAAATTCGATTGAAATTGTGTTTCATATTGGGGAAATGCAACGCACAGTCCTTGGCAGATATTCTGGGCCATAACCATAGCGTTGACGGGGGAGAGCCAGATGTGTGGGTCGTATGTATTGTGGTGTTCCTGCGTGCTGTGGGAATGTTCATGATCACTTTCTCCAAAAAGCAGATCAATGTTTTCAGAGGTATTGATGATTGGTTTTGATGACAGTAAGCCGTCAGCCACGAACTCATCAAGACCTGCGCCGGAAATGATAATGATTTCGGCATTTTCGATCATGCGCATCTGGTCTGTTTGCAGGGTGTAATCGTGCAAACAGGAAACCTCCTGGGTTATGACCTGACCTACACGGATGTCAGTTCCGCTACAGATGCGATTGGTAAACTCGTATACCGGGGCGGTAGTCGCGGCTACATCCACAGTTATTTCTTCATTTGCGCAAGCGGAAAAGCAAACGCACAGCATAAGTAAAACAGTAATAGCATAAAGCTTTTTCAAATGAAATCCCACCTTAGATATTCCTACTATTAAGATACCATATTTGTCAAGAAAACAGGAGACCGGATATCGGTCTCCTGTAAATGGGATCAGTGAGTTTCCATCCAATCGTTTACTTTGGCCTTTGCCAGTCGCAAGATGTCCTCCTGAGGATATGGAGAATTTTCTCCGCCGTTTACGTGCAGAAAATACAGTCCGCCAGAAGTCTGGAGCAGAGTTTCTTCATAGCCTGCCGGATCGCCAAAGTAGCTGTATGTATATTTCTTCACAACGGTTGCGGTGCTGGTGTCGTACTCTTTCTTGCAAATGATCTTTTTCATGGCTTTTGCCTCCTTTTGTACATTTCTCAGTCATTATACTGATTTTGACGGGAAAATCAAGTCGATTTCTAACTTTTGTTGAATATTTCATACGCCATGGTAATGTGCTATATATTCGTGTGCAAATTATACAAAATAAAATTTACCACAGTAGAAAAAAGCTTCCTGGTATGGTAAGATGAGGAAAAGAGGTGATTCTATGAAGGATATCCCGGTATTTGCAACACAATTCGGTGTAGCAAGCTTGACCTTAAAACAGATCCCATATAACGCATGTGCATATATCACGCTGCATGACAGTGTCCAACCGGATGCGCTTTTACATGAATGCATAAGTTTTTGCCAAGCTGCAGGCGCGTCTGCTGTTTTTGCTTCAGGGCACGCTATCGTTGAGCAATATCCTTTTCACACTTGTGTGCTTTTAATGCGTTGTTCGCGTCTGCAGCTTCCGGAAACGACTGCTGTCGCGCACCCTTTGAAACAAGAGCAGCTGGAGCAATTCAGAGAAATTTATAATGATGCGATGCGCAGTATAGACAATGCTGCATATATGTCCTTGGCAGATGGAAAGAAGATCCTTTCAGATGGAAAAGGGTATCTTATATACCGCGATAATATTTTGATTGGCATCGGAATTGTGGGAGGGACGCAGATAGATATGCTTGCCAGTATTGTGCCGGGCAGCGGAAAGGATGTGCTGCTGGCATTGAATCAGGTGCTTTCCGGCGAATTTGTGCAGGTTGAGGTGGCATCGTCAAACAGTAAAGCGATGCGGCTATATGAAAAAATAGGATTCGAAAAATGCGAGGAATTGTCGCACTGGTTTCGGATAGTTTAAAGTGTCAAGGAAAATTGCTTGACAAAACAAAAGTTCTGTTGTATGATATCTGAGTGTTAAGTAAAACCGCTTGACAGGAGGCCTGCTATGGATGCGTTGGAAATGACCTTGCTGTTTGACTATTATGGCGACCTGCTTACAGACCGTCAAAAAATGTGTTTCGATCTGCGCCATAATCAGGATATGTCTCTTTCTGAGATTGCGGAGGAATTGAAGGTCAGCCGCCAAGGCGTTTACGACAATTTATGCAGAGCTGAAGCACTGCTTCGCAATATGGAAGCAAAGACAGGCTGCGTATGCCGTGATCTTGCCTGCCGTAAAGCAGCGGGTGTTATTACTTCGGCAGCACAGCAGTTGTGCGCCTACAGTGATATAGAGGTTGTGAATTTGGCGCGGCAGATTCTTGAAGCTGCGCAGGAGCTTAAGGAGTAAGCAATGGCATTTGAAGGACTTACGGAAAAAATTTCAGCTGCCTTCAAAAAGCTCAGAGGCAAAGGCCGTCTGAAGGAATCCGATGTAAAAGAGGCGATGCGTGACATTCGCATGGCGCTTTTGGAAGCGGATGTTAGTTATAAGGTCGTCAAGGATTTTATAAAGTCTGTGGCAGAGCGTTGCGTTGGTGCAGATGTTCTGGAATCCTTGAGCCCTGCGCAAATGATCGTAAAGATCGTCAACGAAGAACTGACTGCGCTTATGGGCAACGATATCAAACATATTGCAACAAATCCCAACGGGCCGACAGTTGTCATGCTGGTGGGCCTGCAAGGTGCGGGCAAGACTACCAATGGCAGCAAGCTTGCCGGACTTATGAAGCGGCAGGGGAAGAACCCGTTGCTGGTCGCTTGTGACATCTACCGTCCTGCTGCAATCCAGCAGCTTAAGGTTTGTGGCGAGAAGTTGGGCATTCCCGTATTTGAAAAGGGTCAATTAGACCCTGTGCAAATTGCTAAGGAAGCTGTGCAGTATGCGTGTCGCCACGGACACGATATGGTGTTCTTGGATACCGCAGGTCGCCTTCATGTGGATGAGGCGTTGATGCAGGAACTTCAAAACATAAAATCCGCTGTGCAGCCGGATGAGATCATGCTGGTTGTGGATGCCATGACCGGTCAGGATGCCGTCAATGCAGCGCAAAGCTTCCACGAATGGCTGGATATTGATGCTGTCATGCTGAGCAAGCTGGACGGTGATGCAAGAGGCGGTGCAGCTCTGTCTGTCCGTGCTATTACCGGAAAGCCGATCAAGTTTGCCGGCATAGGTGAAAAGCTGGAGGATATCGAACCGTTCTATCCGGACCGTATGGCATCGCGTATTCTGGGTATGGGCGATGTGCTTACCTTAATCGAAAAGGCGGAAAAGGCATACGATGCCAAGCAAGCCGCCCAGATGGAGGAAAAGCTCAGAACCAATAAATTCACATTACAGGACTTCTACGACCAAATGGTGCAGATGCGTTCTATGGGCTCTATGCAGGATATTCTTGCGCAGCTTCCTGGTGGTGCCAATTTGAAGAATGTGCAGCTGGATGAAAAGGCAATGGCCCACACAGAAGCAATCATTCTTTCTATGACACCAAAGGAACGGGAAAACCCGGGAATCATCGGCGCAAGCCGCAAAAAGCGTATTGCTGCCGGTTGCGGACTGAAGGTTGAAGATGTGAATCGGCTACTCAAATCCTTTGATCAGATGCGTGCTATGATAAAGCAATTTTCCGGTCCGGGCGCCGGGAAGAAGATGAAGCGTATGCGTGGGCTTGGCGGTTTTTCCGGCTTCCCCGGCTTCTGATGTTGTTCGCTGAAAGCAAAGTGCTTTGCGATATAGAAAATGTAATATTTGGAGGTGAAATCAAATGGTTAAGATCAGACTGAGAAGAATGGGCGCCAAGAAGGCTCCTTACTACCGTATCGTTGTTGCTGATTCCCGCAGCCCCCGTGACGGCCGCTGCATCGAGGAAATCGGCACCTACAACCCCCTGACTGAGCCCGCCGCCATCACTGTTGATGCTGAGAAGGCACAGAACTGGATCAAAAACGGCGCGCAACCCACTGATACTGTCCGCGGCCTGCTGAAGAAGGCCGGCGTGCTGTAATTTCCCATAAGGAGTTTCATAATGAAAGAGCTTTTGCTGTATATGGCAAAGAATCTGGTGGACGATCCGGATGCTGTTACCGTCACCGAGGTTTCTGACGAAGAAGGCAAGGTGCTGGAACTCCGTGTTGCCCCCGGCGACATGGGAAAGGTTATCGGCCGCCAGGGTCGAATTGCGAAGGAGATTCGCACCATCGTGAAAACCGTTGCTCAGCGCACCGGCGAAAAGATTACGGTGGAAATCGTTGATTAACACAAAAATGCGTAATGCAGTTGCATTACGCATTTTTGATTTATAAAGTGCTTGCCGTTGTCCTGTATTCTTGCTATAATAGAAAAAAGTAATTTTATGAGGTGTGCTATGAAACTGCAATTTCTCGAAGCCGGAGAAATCGTTTCCACCCACGGCTTGCGTGGAGAGATGAAGGTGCTTCCCTGGTCGGATGGACCTGATTTCCTGCTGGATTTTAAACGTGTACGAATTGGCGGCACGGACTATACTGTGCAGGGCTGTCGTATACAGAAAACCTGCAATCTGCTGAAGCTGAAGGATGTGGAAACAGTGGAAGCAGCGCAGGCGCTCCGGGGCAAGGTTGTTGAGGTATATCGCGAGGATGCTCCCGATGATGTGATTTTCGCTGCGGAATTGATTGGTGTGCGCGTAATAAGCGAAGGGAAAGAAATCGGCGCGATCACTGAGGTGTTGGATTACCCGGGAAATAAAGTATACGTTGTGCGCGGAGAGCACACATACATGATTCCTGCGGTTAATGCGTTTATCTTGTCTACGGACGTGGATGCGGAACGAATGGTTGTGAGGATTATTGAAGGGATGCGCACAGATGAGAGTTGATATTTTAACGTTATTTCCCGAAACGCTGGGCGATGTTCTGTCAGAAAGCATCCTGGGCAGAGCACAGGAACGTGGCTTTATTAAAATTGAAACGCACCAGATTCGTGACTATACTGCAAATAAGCAAAATCAAGTTGATGACTATCCCTATGGCGGCGGACGTGGAGCGGTTATGACTGCAGATCCTTTATACCGCTGCTGGGAGGCTGTGTGCGACCAGGCAGGCGGCCCTGTTCATACTATCTATCTTTCTCCTTGTGGTCACACTTTCAAGCAGGCAGATGCGATCCGGCTGAGCAAAAAAGAAAATTTGATCCTTGTCTGTGGCCATTATGAGGGAATCGACCAGCGTTTTATTGACGAGTGCGTAGATGAAGAAATTTCTCTGGGTGATTTCGTTCTCACAGGAGGGGAGATTGCGGCAATGGCGGTAACGGATGCCGTTTGCCGTATGGTGCCCGGTGTCCTTGCGGATCCCGAGTGTTTTCAGGATGAAAGTCATTTTAATGGACTTTTGGAGTATCCGCAATACAGTCGCCCCGCCATTTGGCACGGGCGGTCAGTTCCTGAGGTGCTCCTTTCCGGCGATCATGGAAAGGTAGCAAGCTGGCGAAGAATGCAATCCTTGCGCCGTACTAGGGACCGCCGTCCTGATATGTACAGCAAGCTGGACTTGTCCGCCAAGCAGGATGTAAAGCTTCTTGCCCAGATGGAAGCGCAGGATCGTGAAGCTCAGTTGCAGAAGGAAGATCAAAAGCAATTATAATCAAAAACGACCCGGTTTTCCGGGTCGTTCTTTTTGATTAGGGAAACCACCGGCTATGCCGGTGGAGGTACCCCGCAAAAAAGCTTTAGCTTCAAGCATCGAGCGAAGCGAGTCGCTAACAAGCAATCTAGCAAGTTAGTACAATTTCGGATAGAAGCATAAGTGCCCGTTTACGGGCGGCGGAGCAGTAGATGCGGAAGAAAGAATATTCAGTGCGTCTTTAGATGCCCGCCAGTAAAATGCCCTTCTAGGGCTTAATCAAGCCTCCGGCTTAGCCGGAGGTCATGACTACACAGGCTTGTAATTTACAATAATGCTTTGATCTGTCAGCATACTAACGTTCTTAACCTTCGTTCCGTACACATTGACTTCAATCAGCACGGGGCAATCGGCAAGGGCCTTTACTGAGGAAATATTGGTGTTGTAATCCATATAAACCTTGTTAAGATTCCGCAATCCGCCTAAACTCTCCAGACTGGAGATTTGATTGTGAGAACCGGTTATCGTAACCAGCTGGCACTTTTTTGGGAAGGCCGGCAGCTTGCTGACTTTGTTGTAGGAGAAATCAAAGTACAGCATTTGCGTCAATGCAGAAAGACTTGAAATATCCGTAATCTTATTTGACGAGATATTAAGCTCGGTGATCGCAGTGCACGATGCGAGGGCAGATACATTGGAAATCTGATTGCTCTTTAGCGACAAATACTCCAAAGAAGATAGCGTTTCCATACCGGTAAGCTCTTGAATACTGTTAACTCCTGCGTCCAACCAGGTCAGAGCCTTAAGGTTGCTCAGAGCCGACACAGAGGTGATCGCGTTATAAGACACATCGAGCTTTGTCAAGGCTGTCAATGTGCTTAGCGCCGTAATGTCCACAATCGCATTGTGCTGCAGCATCAATTCGTTTAGGTTCTTCATGCTTGCAATGGCATCAATATTGCGCACAGTGTTATTATTGATGTCAAGATAAACAAGTCCCGCTGCTTTTGACAGGGGCGCGATACCGGAAAGGCTGCATTGCGCCAGCGTTAGCGACTTCAAAAGAGGTAAGGAAGATATGGTCGCCAGAGCCTCCTGGGAAACCTTTGTATTCTTTATGATCAATTCTGTCAGATTTACAAGAGAGGCAAGGCTGTTAAAATCACCTGCTTTTCCTTTGTCAACTGTCAGTTTCTCAAGGAAGATCATGTGTTTTAGATCGGCGTAGCTGGTGGCCTTTGCAGGGACTGTGTAATCCCTGATGGTCCAAAGATCGTTTGTATAAAGCTCAGTATCGCTTCCTACATTCAAAATTTCACGAACTGATGTTTCGATAGCAGGATCTTCGAAAGTGACTTTCTGAATCACTCCGCCTACTGTATAGCCATAGATGGAAAGCGGACTCACAAGTCCATTGTCAGCAATGCTCAGGGCATATATGGCGTTTTCGCCGTCTTTCAGGGGGATAGGATCTGTGTAGCGGTCAGTTGCAGTGCTGGGGTATTGTCCTTCGGCAGAGGCATAAACAGTTCCGTTGTCGCAAGTAAGCGTTGCCGAAATATACTGGCTGTAAAATCCAGGGTCCGGAGAAATAACAGGCGCCGCAGGACGCAGTGCTGCAAGCTGCTCCTTTACTTGCGGTACAGTAATGTTGTCAAGCATTGTAACGGCGTCTAACAGTTTATCCTGCTGCACATAGGCGCGTGACAGGGCGATGTACAGTTCAACACCGCCACCGTCGGCAATGGCATTGGTTAAAGTATATTCTGCTTTTGTGAAATTACCGGTGGATTTATACTGCTCAGCCAGCTCAATGGCAACTTCATCGCTGTTGCCGGATTGGGCATAAGCAATATTATAGAACCAGGCAGCTATGGCGTGATTGCCTTGATTTTCGCTCATACGTGCAAAGCTCAAAAGGGAGTCACGGGTAAATGCCCGGTCATATATAAACAAATACCAGAAGATACAAAATATAATACAGATCGTTAAAACGACAGGCAAAATAATTCGCAAAGCTTTCTTCATATCTGTAACCTTTCGATAAAATTCGTGAAATTATTATACTTTTAATGCCGAACAATGTCAAGCATCCACGAGCAAATGGTAAATACTGCCGGCTGAAATCCACATATTCCTTCTTTATTAGCTGATAAAATAATTGTGGAGGGATGCAGATGATGAATAAGTGCAAAGGGATCATGTTTGCTGTGATATTGGGGCTTGTTCTGCCGGCCATGGTGATAAATATGTTCTCCGGACAAAGCGCAAAAAATGCCAGGGAACCCACAACTGCCGCAACGAAACCCGACGATGGCGATACACGGCAGCAAATTGCTGTAATGATGGATGACGGCTCAATTGAAAAGATGGATCTGGAGAATTACTTAATTTGTGTTGTTTTGCGGGAAATGCCGGCATCCTTTGAAACAGAAGCGCTGAAGGCGCAATCGGTGGTTGCAAGAACATACGCACTGCGACGCTGCAACGGAGGAGAAAAGCATGTAGAGGCAGCTGTCTGCACAGATGCCAACTGCTGCCAGGGTTACTGCACGGCTGAACAGTATATAGCAGACGGGGGCAGCCAGGAAAGTGTCGAGAAGGTGAAGAGCGCTGTAGAGGCAACGGAAGCTCTGGTGCTTATATATAACGGTACTCTGATAGATGCAACATATTTTTCCTGCTCAGGGGGAAAAACGGAGGATGCAAAAGCGGTGTGGGGTGCGGAGGTACCATATTTAAAGTCGGTGGACAGTCCCGGTGAGGAGAATGTAGATCGCTATGTGGATACAGTGACCTTTGATAAGGAGGAATTTGCCAGCTTGCTTGGTATCCAATTAGCTGAGAAGGAACAGGTGACTATTGGAAAGATCACCTACACGAATGGCGGTGGAGTAGACACTATAAAGGTTTGTGATAAAACATTCAATGGGACGCAGTTTCGCAAAAAACTTTCTCTGCGCTCCACCGCTTTTTTGATCTCAGTTGTAGGACAGACGGTGAGTGTAACAACAAAAGGTTTTGGTCATCGTGTTGGCATGAGTCAGTACGGCGCAGATGCCATGGCAGTATGCGGCGCTACGTTTCCGCAAATACTGGCGCATTACTATACCGGTACGCAACTGGTAAACTATCACACCGATTGACATTGGTGCACTTTTGGATTACAATATAGAAAAACAAACAAGTGAGAAATGCCTATGCCTATTCAGATTCCCAATGATTTGCCGGCAGCCGGAACGCTGCTCCAGGAGAATATATTTGTGATGACGGAAAACCGTGCGGTTGCGCAGGATATCCGTCCGTTGGAAATTGTCCTTCTGAATCTTATGCCAACAAAAATTGCCACAGAGACGCAGTTTTCCAGATTGCTTGGAAATACACCCTTGCAGGTACATCTGGAGCTGATGCATACCACTACTCATGTATCCAAGAATACATCTCAGGATCATTTGCTCAATTTCTACAAAAGCTTTGATGAACTCAAACACCGCAAGTTTGACGGGATGATCATAACCGGAGCGCCGGTTGAACAGATGGATTTTGAGGACGTGGATTACTGGGACGAGTTATGCCAGATTATGCAGTGGAGCGAGACGAATGTACATAGTACGCTGCATATTTGCTGGGGCGCGCAAGCGGGTTTATATTACCATTATGGTATTCCAAAGCACGATCTTCCCGAAAAGCTCTTCGGCGTGTTTCCCCATAAGGCAGATTATAAAAGATCAATCCTTATGCGCGGTTTTGATGATACCTTCTGGGCGCCCCATTCCCGTCACACCACGATCTTGCGCGAAGATATTGAGCAGGTGCAGGATCTGAAAATTCTTGCATCATCGGAGCGTGCCGGAGTCTATGCTCTTATGAGCAAGGCCGGCAGACAGATATTTGTAACCGGGCATGCTGAATATGACCCGGATACATTGGAAAAAGAGTATTTGCGGGATAAGAACCAGGGTCTTCCTATTCGTGTACCTGAAAATTACTATCCAAATGACGACGATACAGCCGAGCCCATGGTTCGCTGGCGGGCTCACGCAAACCTTCTGTTTTCCAATTGGCTCAATTACTTTGTTTACCAGACGACACCTTACGATATCATGCATATCGGTCAGGAATAATGCAAAACCATCCTTCCGCTTGGAAGGATGGTTTCTTGTATAAAGAAAACCACGCGTTAGACGCGTGGTTCAATAAAGCCTATGGCGGCGAGTAAAAATCCCTGTTAAGATTATAGGTGCGGTCCGCCAACTGCACAAACAATCAAAACAGGGAGGCACTCATATGAGTATGAATGACATCAATAGTTTATCACACACGAAATGGAATTGCAAATATCATATCGTATTCGCACCCAAATACCGCAGAAAAGTTTTCTATCAAGCTAAAAGAGGGGCAATAGGTAAAATACTGCGCCAACTATGCGAATGGAAGGGAGTAACTATCATAGCAGCGGAAGCGTGTCCCGACCACATACATCTTTTCGTAGAAATCCCACCAAAGATATCCGTATCAGGTTTTATGGGATACCTTAAGGGAAAGAGTGCTGCAATGATGTATGAGCAATTCGGCGATCTTAAATATCGATACCGGAACAAGGAGTTCTGGTGCAGAGGTTATTATGTGGATACGGTAGGAAAGAACGAGAGCCGAAT
>JAZNHB010000028.1:0-30798 GCA_045576715.1 Faecousia sp.
GCTGCGGGGAGGGGGAAAAGAGGATATCACGTGGCGGAAGGGTCTTGGGGGCAACAAAAAACCGGGGCGACTTTCCTAAGGAAAACCCGCCCGTCCGCTTTTATAACTTTTTTAACACTTCCAGCAGAAACTGCCAAATCCGTTCCGTGGATGCGATATGCAGCCGTTCCCGGCTGGTATGGATATCCTGCATATCCGGTCCGATAGAAACACAATCAAGGCCCGGGAGCTTTTGGCTTAGCAAGCCACATTCCAATCCGGCATGAATCGCCACCACTTCCGGCGTTTTCCCAAACATATCCTCATAGACCTCAACCATAGTTTTCCGAAGGTTGGAATCTACCCTGTATTCCCATGCAGGATAATCACCCATTTGGTCGTAGGCCGCATCGTGAATTTTAGCCAATGCCTGCAGGGTCTGCAAAAGCTCCTGCTTTTCTGCGTTCACGCTGCTTCGCACCGAAAAGGTCAGCTTCAGATTCTCAGACAGCTCAGCAACACCCAAGTTCAGACTTGTCTGCACAAGCCCTGCAATGTCACTGCTCATCTTTTGCACACCGTTCGGTGCACCGCATAGCAGAGCGATCACCTTATCTGTCAATTCAACAGACAGCGCGTTACCGCCCAAGGCTTCCACATTGTCACCGGTGACCACTGCATCCGGTTCATCGTATTTTTCACGAATTTCTTTCTGTAACCGGGCGGTAATATCATTGATCCTCTCCGGGTTCATGCCAAGCATCACCATTGTCGCCTGACAGGCGCGGGGAATGGCATTGTCCTTGGCACCACCAGCCAGAGAAGTCAGGCAAAAGGGCATGACCTCACGAACGCGGCTTAAAAGATCGCCCATGACCTTATTGGCATTGGCGCGGTTCTTATGGATCTCCACACCGGAATGACCGCCCTGCAAACCTTCTACCGACAGACGAATACACGGACCGTAAACCGGATGCCGCGGCGCAGGCATCGTGGCGGTAGCCGTAGCGCCGCCGGCGCAGGCCACTGTAAAAATACCTTCTTCTTCAGAGTCCAGATTCAGTAATGTACGCCCTTTGAGCATACTTAGGTCGATCGCATCAGCACCCAGCATACCGATCTCTTCGTCAACGGTGATTATCACTTCCAGTGCCGGATGGGGAATTGACCGGTCCGCAAGGATAGCAAGTGCATACGCCACTGCAATGCCGTTATCGCCGCCAAGGGTTGTTCCCCGGGCAAAGACATAGACTCCGTCATGGGTCACATCCAGGCCATCTGTTTCCATGTTAATAGGACAGTCCACGTCCTTTTCACAGACCATGTCCATGTGTCCTTGCAAAATTACAGGAGCATGGTCCTCATATCCGGGTGTGGCATCGCAGAACAGAATCACATTATTGGCTTCGTCTTGAATGTAGTGCAGACCTTGCTCTTTGGCAAATGCGACAAGATAATCGCTGATGGCTTTTGTATTTCCCGAGCCGTGGGGTATTTTGCACAGCTGCTCAAAATAATAGAATACGGATTCCGGTGCAAGACCGGCAAGCTTCATTTCGTCCATAAAAATCACTCCATAATCAAGCTATCCATAGTATACTATAATCATAGCCAAAAGTCCAAGAAAAAAATGCCCGCAGGATATCCTGTAGGCAAAGTTGTATACAAAAAAAGCTTGCAAGAAGCCGAAACTTCTCGCAAGCTCATTACATGACAAGTAATCAAGGCAACAGGCTCAGAACCAAAGTCAGAACCACCCAAACCAGTGCAACCCACTTGGTGGCCTTGGCCAGAGTCTTGTCCAGAGATTTTCCCGTCTTGCTCAGGTAGGAATCGGAATTGCCGGACAGTGCGCCGGACAGACCTGCTTCCTTACCAGACTGGAACATTACCACCAGAATCAGAACAATGCTGGCGATGACCTCAAAAACAGTCAGAACGATCTTAACAACTTCCATCTTTGTAACCTCCCTCCGACTGTGTTAAACCGCACACAGCGGATGATTATTTTCTTCAGTCGCAAAGCGACCTATAATAGCTTGCCTATTATAGCACAAGCTATTTTAAATTGCAAGTATTAAATATTTCTTATTTTGTGACCCAGTTTCCTGTTGCTGCGCAGGTAAGATAGGCATTGATAAACGGATCCAGCGCGCCATCCATAACCGCATTTACATTGGAGGTCTCGCAGCCGGTACGGGTATCTTTTACAAGTGTATAGGGCATGAATACGTAATTGCGGATCTGGCTGCCCCACTCGATCTTCTTCTGGACGCCCTTAATATCGGATATCTTATCCAGATGCTCACGTTCCTTAATTTCCACCAGCTTGCTGCGCAACATACGCAAACAGTTTTCCTTATTCTGGAACTGACTGCGCTCCGTCTGGCAAGCCACCACAATGCCGGTTGCCTTGTGGATCAGGCGCACCGCAGAAGATGTTTTGTTGATGTGTTGTCCACCAGCGCCGGAGGAACGGAACACCTGCATTTCATAATCCTCTGCCTTGATTTCCACATCCTGACTGTCATCCTGAATGTCAGGAATGACCTCAATAGCCGCAAAGGATGTCTGTCGACGGGCATTGGCATCAAATGGGGAAACGCGAACCAGACGGTGGACACCGTTCTCCCCTTTCAGGAAGCCGTAGGCATTTTCACCCTCGATCAAAATATCGGCAGATTTTAAGCCTGCTTCGTCCCCTTCCTGATAGTCCATGATCTTATAGGTGTAGCCGTGGGCCTCTGCCCAACGGGTATACATCCGGTATAACATCTGGCACCAATCCTGTGCCTCTGTGCCGCCGGCGCCGGACTGGAAGGAAACCATGGCATTATTTGCATCGTATGTGCCGGTAAGCAAAGTCTGCAGACGACAACGCTCCATGTCAGACGACAGCGTTTCAAATCCGTCTTTCAGCTCATCCAGCATGGAATCATCATCCTCTTCCGCAGCCATCTCGCAAATAGTCATCAGATCGTCCCACGCACTGAGCATTGCGGAATAATTATTAATTTTATTCTCGATATTCTTTGCCTTCATAACGATTTGCTGGCTCTTTTCGGAGTTGTCCCAGAACCCGGGTGCCTCCTGCATTGCCTGCAGACGTTCCAGTTCATTGCCCAAACCTTCAATGTTGAGAGAATCCGCCAAGCCATCCAATACAGGACGAAGCTCGCCCAATTTTTGTTTGTAGGCATCAAATTCAATATTCATGGGTCCTTGCCCTCACTTCTTCATATATGTTTTTTTATTATATCCGAATTTTGCTGTGCTGTAAAGAGGCAAATGCTGAAAAGCGCACGCAGCAAATGCTGTGCGCGCTTGCCAACATGTATGGTTAGATACGCTCAAACAGAGCAGATACGCCGATATCGCACACCGCAGGAAGTGGATATTGCCTGTGAAAACGGTCTGAACCATCCCATGGGTCCGTTCCGGCTGAATGACCTGACCGGAATCGACCTGACGCTGGATATTCTGCAGCGCAAGTACGATGAGACCGGGGAAAAACCTGTTGGATATGGTTTGATCAAATCCTATGCCGACAAAGGTTGGTACGGCAAAAAGTCCGGTCGAGGCTTCTATGAATCTGAAAAAAAGTAATCTTACTTAATATCCTGTCTGCCCGGCGTCTTGACTTGTCAACGGTCGCTGGGCAGACCGTCATTTTCCCCAAACAGCAGATCATCCAGATCTATCGCATCTTTCATTCTGTTCACTCCTTTTCAACACACTCCTGCTAATATATGCAAGTGTCTGTAAGAAATGAACAGAAAACTGTTAGCACGAAAAGAATAAAAACAAAGAGGATAAGAATATCAAAACGCACCGGATGCGCAATGGATTCATTCTTATCCTCTTTATTTTGTTTTGACATCTGCTAATTCAGAATATCCGACAGCCGTTTTTAATTGTAATTTAGCTGACCAAAGTACCGGTATAGACGACAGGCTTTTCACCAGTGCCGATACGGGCGCTGATCTCGATAGTGTACTTGCCGTCAGCATAATAGTCCATATCAGAAGTGTAAGCCAGCGCTACCTTAGCAGTGGGGACAGGAACACCGGTCAAGTAGGCGGGCACCATATTCCGCAGTACTTGCTTGCCGTTTTCATCCTTGATCACGATAGTAACATCGGAAATGGAGTAGTTGCCGGTGATCTTGGCATTCTTCAGCTGACTGATGGTCATGGTCTCGGCAGTGTGATTAATGATGGTCTTACTCTTTTCGACGTTACCTGCGTCGATGAACTCTTCGAAAGTGAAGGGAATATAGCCATCGGTGAACAGCGTAAGGAAGGAAACTTTCATGTTATAGCCGCCAACGTGATCGTAGGGAGTGCCGTTAGACTGCGTATGCGAATACCACTTTCCATCCTGATCGATGTAGCTAACGGTGCTCTTATCGCCGTCAATTTCTCCATTGGCATCTCGGACTACATTAATGCCGGAAATCATACGGATATGACCGCTGCTTAAGTTGCGAAAGACGATACCGTCAGCGGGCTTCATCTGCGCGTAGGACTCAAACATTGTTTGGGAACCATTCTCCAGACAAATGTCGGTAGTGTATATCCCGTCTTTGATCATATGCTCTATGCTTTCATCATACGTGTAGTCACCTACGGGTAGGCAGCCCTTGCTCTTTACCGCATTCTCTGTACCAATGTAGGCAATCTCGGCGCTCACGCGGCTCCAAGCCCAGAAAGCAGAACCGGAGCACTGGTTAGAGAACAGTCGCAGGGTATCCATACCACCACTCACGTCCAGCATACCGTTACGCTCATCATAGTATTCCATCATTGTGTAGATGTTACCCATTGTATTGGAAATATAGGGAGTGCCTCCGTAAACAGCGCCAAATTCAAAGGTCTTTGTCACCGTATCCTTTGGTATAAAATCCAGTTCTTCACTGGGTGTCCAGGGACACAGTAGTGTCATTTCCATAAAGTCCAGACACAGCTGACGCAGCTCATCCTCACTCATTTGATCATTTGCGACGGGTAGAGCATTGATCTTTTCCCAGGTCAGAGGGTCTGCAACGTTCGTTTGCGCAGCAGGTGCCAACTGTCCGATGCTTTTAAAATCCCAGTTCATGCCCTTGGCTTTCCACTGGTCATAGAAGTTATCTACCAGAGAACGGTTGTATGAGGTCAGTCCATAGTAACCATCATCCAGCAGCATCATCACGCTCCGGAGACTATGGGCAACGCCGTCAAAACCTGCACTCGTACTGGTCTTTCCTACATTCTTAGTGTCTGCCATAATGGGGCCTGTGCCCACGTCAATATAAGCATTTGCGTAGATGAGTCGTTTGCTGCGTCCGTTGTTCTCCGCTGTGCTTAGATCAGAACGCATAATATTGAACACCGAACCGGATTCAGCTACTACACCACTTTTAAAAGGCGTACTCATCACGGTTGCTATGTTGCTGTCCTTGCCTTCCGTCTTGAAATCTGCACCTGGCATATTAAACAGGCTCAGCACAACACCGTAAGCCTGCACCTTCTGCGCCAATGTATCATCGCAGGTATATTTCGCCTTGTACTTAATACCTGCCTTATGGGTACGAAGGGTCACATGGGTCAGCGCCATGTCTAACCGGTGGGCAGTTACCTTGCCATTTTCCTGCAAAGCAATATACAGCTTGTCCTCTGCAGTGGCAGAAGGCAAGACAGTAATCTCATCGCTGTCAACTGTCAAAGTACCACAGGCTGTCTCATCATATGTATCATTGGCAGAATCCAGCAAGCTGATGATGCCCGTACCGGTGACCGTCAGGTCATAACCCGCCAAGTCCACCGTGAGCGCCTGCCCGGTCATTGTCAAGGTGTCGTTATTCGTTAATACCAACACTTCTCCTTCAGCGTCTACCGCAAAAAGGAGCATTGGCAAAAGGACCAAGCAAAGCAGTCCAATGGCAATCTTTTTCCCCATATCTTGTTCCCTCCGTTTTTCATTCCTGTATCTGCTACAGATGCATGATTCACCTGTAACATTATAGATAATTTATACTGAAAAATCAAGTTTATACATGCCGAGAAGAATCATCGGCAAAAGCGACGGTTTACCGGTGATCTTCAATAAGCGGCTACCCATTCAAATAAACGGGTAGCCGTTTATCATTTGCAAGTTACTTAACCAGAGTGCCGGTGTAGACAACAGGCTTTTCACCGGTGCCGATACGGGCACTGATCTCAATGGTGTGCTTGCCGTCCGCATATTGGGCCATATCCGTGGTGTACGCCAGTTCTACCTTGGCGGTAGGGATAGGAATGCGGGCCTTGTATGCAGGTGCCAGATTCCGAAATACCTGCTTGCCGTTTTCGTCCTTAATCACAATGGTAACATCGGAAATGGAGTAATTACTGGTGATGGTAGCCTGCAGAAGCTGAGGGATGGTGATAGTTTCACCGGAGTAACCCATGGTCGTCTCACTCTTTTCTACAGGATCAGC
Organism: Faecousia sp.; assembly: GCA_045576715.1. Lineage (GTDB taxonomy): Bacteria > Bacillota > Clostridia > Oscillospirales > Oscillospiraceae > Faecousia. The sequence goes on from JAZNHB010000028.1 coordinate 6,440, forward strand.
GCCGGTAAACTCTGCAAAGGTGAAGGGAATGTAGCCATCGGTGAACAGCGTAAGGAAGGAAACTTTCATGTTATAGCCGCCAGCGTGCTCGTAAGGTATGCCGTTGGACTGTGTAAGACCTTCATACCACTTGGCATCCTGGTCGGTGTAGGTAACGGTACTCTTAGCACCGTCGATTTTACCATTGGCATCTCGGACAACATTGGGAGTACTGGAAATCATACGTACGTGACCGGCATTGCCGTAGTTGACGATACCGTCAGCAGGCTTCATCAGCGCGTAAGACTCAAACATCGTTTCGAAGCCGTTATCCATGCAAATCTGAGCGGTAGTCTTACCTTCTTTGTACATGTTCACCATGTTATCATCATAGGTGTAAGGTCCCACACGCAGGCAGCCGTTGCGCTCCAAGGCATCCTCTGTGCCACCGTAGGTAACCTGATTGCAAACGCGGCTCCAGGCCCAGAATGTAGAGCCGGAACACTGGTTGGAGAACTGACGCAAGGTATCCATGCCGCCACTTAAGTCCAGCATGCCGTTACGCTCATCATAGTATTCCATCATGGTGTAGATATTACCCAAAGTACCGGCAATGTAGGGAGTGCCTCCGTAAACAACACCGGCAGCAAAGGTCTTTGTAACTTTATCTGTTGGAATGAAATCCAGCGATTCACTGGGCGTCCAGGGGAACAGCATCGTCATTTCCATAAAATCCAGACACAGCTGACGCAGTTCATCCTCGGTCATTTGATCATTTGCGACGGGCAGAGCATTGATCTTTTCCCAGGTCAGAGGGTCTGCAACGTTCGTTTGCGCAGCAGGTGCCAAAGTAGTTTCGGGGACGGTTTCTGTGTTGCCGCCACCGCCGCAGGCGCACAAGGTTCCCAACAGCAGTAGTGCCAAAATCAGTGCAAGTGCTCTTTTCATAAATAGTTCTCCTTTTCGTGTGTTTATAGAATATAATATGTATTTATACAAGTTTGCCGGTGTAAATAACCGGCTTCTCTCCGGTGCCGATGCGAGCACTAATTTCAACGGTGTGCTTTCCGTCGGCATAATTGTCCATATCAGTGGTGTACGCCAGCGCTACCTTGGCGGTAGGGATGGGAATGCGGGCCCTGTAGGCAGGCGCCAGATTCCGCAATACTTGCTTGCCATTTTCGTCCTTGATCACGATAGTGACATCGGAAATGGAGTAGTTGCTGGAAATAGTAGCATTCATCAACTGGCTGATGGTGATGGTGTCACCGGAGTAATCCATAACGGTCTCACTCTTTTCTACGGGATCTGTGCCGATGAACTCTGCAAAGGTAAAGGGCATGTAATCGTCTTCAAACAGATCAGAGAAGGAAATTACAACGTTATACCCGCCAACGTGCTCGTATGGTGTGCCGTCAGGCTGCATGTGCTGATACCACTTGCCATCCTGATCGGTGTATGTAACGGTACTTTTAGCACCGTCGATTTTGCCGTTGGCATCACGGACAACATTGGGAATGCTGGAAATCATACGCACGTGACCGCCCTTGCGGTAATTCACAATACCGTCGGCTTTCTTTAACAGCGCATAAGACTCAAACATAGTATCTGGACCGTTATCCTGGCAAATCTGTTTGGTGGTCTTACCCTCTTCGTACATATTCACAATGTTATCATCATAGGTGTAAGGACCCAAACGCAGGCAGCCATTGCGCTGCAGAGCATCCTCTGTGCCACAGTAGGTAATCTTGTTGCACACGCGGCTCCAAGCCCAGAAGGTAGAGCCGGAGCACTGGTTACAAAACTGACGCAGCGTATCCATACCGCCACTTAGGTCCAGTACACCATTACGCTCATCATAGTATTCCATCATAGTATAGATGTTGCCCAAGTTACCGGAAATATAGGGAGGCCCTCCGTAAACAGTACCGGGTTCAAAGGTCTTTGTGACCTTATCTTTTGGCATAAAGTCCAGAGATACGCTGGGCGTCCAAGGGAACAGCATAGTCATTTCCATAAAGTCCAGACACAGCTGGCGCAGCTCATCCTCACTCATTTGATCGTTTGCAATGGGCAGAGCATTGATCTTTTCCCAAGTCAAAGGCTCTGCGACGTTTGTTTTTACGGTGCACATAATAACACCCCTCTTTACTCATTGTATAAATGACCAATCCCGATCATTATAATAAATCTATTATAGGTGCAAACAGCAAAATAGTCAATATAAAATACGTATCAGCCGCAGGGATTTTAGGACAAAATAAAGAGGATAAGAATATCAATACGCACTGGATGCGTAATCGTTTCATTCTTATCCTCTTTATTTGTTTTCCGGACTTACCGGTAATTTGGCACGCCAGAAGGAACTCGAATCCCCGACCTTCCGCTTAGGAGGCGGACGCTCTATCCAACTGAGCTACTGGCGCATATATGATTGTATTGTACTCACCGGGGATTACAATGTCAATATAGTCGCTGCCGCCCTTGCCCATAAGCAAGGGCGGCACTAACCTATAATCATGGCTTGCTGATGGCCCAAAGGTTTCGGATTTGGTCCTGGATCTCATCATAGCTCCAAAGCTGTGACGAACGCACAAGGCTGTTGGGATCATTAACGCGGAATTTCCCATCTTCATACCCAGTGAGCACAATATAGTGGCCGGATGTGGTAAAGATCCCCGGGCCCATTACACAGATCACCGGATTTCCTGATTCCAGTTCTTTGCGAATACGGCCTTCCACCAAGGGCAGCTCCTTCACATTCAAACCCAGCTTCACCGCGCCTTTGCTGATAAGTGTCCAGGCACTTCCGTTCCCGGGAACGCAGTGACCCTCATCAATCGAAAATTGAATCATTTTATCCGGACTCATATTTTCATCGCCGGTCAGGTAAAATGCCACCATGGAAAGACACAGCGGACCACAAGCGGTAACACCTGCCACATCCGTACCATAAGGAATGTAGCCCCAGCGTTCATCCCACTGGAGAAATAGCGGTACAGAGCCACTGTTGGCATACTGGCTCATGTCGATCCTGTGGCTCTTGCCGTAAGCCTCAGGATAGCGCAGCACAAAGCCGATGGTTTCCGGATGCTTATCCAGCAGCATCAGCATACTTTCCGGGTAAGCACTATAATCTATACCGCTATGCTCTGCATAGGCCTGCACCGTTTTTTCCGCCCAAGTGCGATCATCTGCCACAACCTCTTCTGTTGGCGCTGGCAGCGTTTCATCTTCTGTAGGAAGCGGCGTTTCCTGCGTGCAGCCCAAAAGCGTGCATAGCAGCAACAGCGCGGCAATATAAGTGGATATACATTTCTTTTTCATATGTTCATCCTCTTTATAATGGATGCTTTATTATAGCACAATTGCAGACGAATGTCTTGTACTTTTTACAAAATTATCGGGCAGTCTGCAGTGCCATAGCTCTGAGAGTCTGCGCCAGATCCGTCTTTTCCCAGGGAAGATCGACAACGCCAAAGTGGCCCTCCCGGGCGGTCTTTTCATAAATAGGTCTGCGCAGCTGCAGCTTAGAAATAATACCGGCTGGGGTTAGATCACACGTCTTTCGCAGAAGTGCCGTGAGCTCCCGATCAGGCAGCTTTCCGGTGCCGTAGCTGTCCACAAGAACAGAAACGGGTTCCGCCACGCCAATTGCATAGGCCAGCTGCACCTGCACCTGCTGGGCAAGGCCCGCAGCCACCAGATTTTTCGCCATATAGCGCGCCATGTAGGCACCGGAACGGTCAACCTTTGTAGGGTCCTTGCCGGAGAACGCGCCGCCGCCATGGGAGAAGTAGCCACCATAGGTATCCACGATGATCTTTCTTCCGGTCAGACCGGTATCCCCATCCGGACCGCCAATAACAAACTTACCGGTAGGATTGATATGAATATGGGCAACATCTGAAATATCAAAGCCATACCGGGCAAGCACCGGGGCAATGACACCCTCGCGAACGTAGCGACGCAGCTCATTGATATCAAAATCCTGTGTATGCATCACGGAAACCACAACCGTGTCGATACCGGTAACATTCCCCTTTTCGTCAAAGACAACGGAAACCTGGGTTTTTCCGTCCGGGCGAAGCAAATCATTGCTCTCAATACACTGGGTCAACCGGTTGGAAAGGGCCCGGGACAGAGCCACAGGCAGTGGCATCAATTCCGGAGTGTGGGAACAGGCACCGCCAAACATCATGCCCTGATCGCCAGCGCCCCCTACCTGGTCGTTGGTGCCCATGGCGATATCGGCAGATTGGGTATGCACCTTGCACAGGATCTGCACCGTATCGGCGCAGAAGCCGGTATTTTTATGGGTATAACCGATGGAGGCAATCACCTTTCGGGCAACTGCGGCATAATCCACCTGGGCATTTGTGGTAATCTCACCGCAAATGACGCAGAAGTCGGTGGTCACCATGACTTCGCAGGCAACCCGGGAATTGGGGTCCTGGGCAAGGCAGGCATCCAAAATCGCATCGGAAATATTGTCAGCGACCTTGTCCGGGTGACCGCAAGTAACACACTCGGATGTAAATAATCTTTTCTCCATTTTCTTTCGTCCTTTCAAAATAAAAATGCACACACCGAAGGACTCGACGTGCGCAATTATCGAATCCTCATCTTTCGTTGCCGCCGGATTTGGCACCTTGTTTCAACAGGTTGCCGGGTTTCATCGGGCCGTTCCCTCCACCACTCTTGATAAGGCTTGTATGCAATTCATGTATATTTTACTCATTTTCCAACGAAAGTCAACATCTTTTTGGAGAATTGTTCATATTTCCATTATAGACTTTTTTAGGAAAAACTGTTATCATAATAAAAAATCAAGGAGATGACGCATTTGAGTAGACTTCGCAGTAAATTCGAACGGTTCTGCTATAAGCACAGGGATAGGGGCATCCCCAATCTGATGCTGTATATTGTATTAGGCAGCGCTGTTGTCAGCTTACTGAGCATGTTCAACGGTGGCAATCAGCTGTATGAGCTGCTTCGCTTTGAAAAGGCAAGCATTTTAAACGGACAAGTCTGGCGGCTGTTTACCTATGTTTTTACCCAGTCTGACGGCTCGCTGATTGGCCTTATCTTCCTGTACTTCTTTTATATGCTTGGCAGGCACGTAGAGACAAGCATGGGCACGCTGCGTTTCAATCTTTTTTATTTTACCGGCGTGATCCTGATGGATGTGTTCGCCATGCTCTTTTGTCCCGTCATTCCGGAAACCATCACCTCTCAAGAGGAATATGCCTATTTGCAGAGCGTTTATCCCATATATCTGGATATGGCGTACTATCTGCATTTAAGCCTGATCCTGACCTTTGCCACCACCTACCCGGACAGCCAATTTACCCTTTTCTTTTTTATCCCCATCAAGGCTTGGGTCTTGGCGCTGATTTATCTGCTGTTGACCTTCGTTTCGGTATTTAATCTGAGCTATCCGCAATTTTATTTTCCTCACAATCTGTTCCCGCTGTTGGCTTTGGGCAATTACCTGCTCTTTACCGGAAAGGATATACGGAATCTGCTGCCCCTTAGCTGGCGCTTTGGTCTGCGCAGAAAAACTTCAGCCAAACCATCACAGCCAAAAACGGGCGCGATCCCCTTTGGAAGGAAAACCGAAGACGCTCACGGCGGCAAAGCACCCTACACTCATCGGTGCACCGTGTGCGGACGCACAGACATTTCCGATCCGGACATGGAATTTCGGTACTGCTCCCGGTGCAACGGCTATTACTGCTACTGCCAGGAGCACATTAACAACCACAGCCATATAGAATAAACCGCAGGGGGTCGTCACAAGACGACCCCCTTTCTACTGTTAATTACGAAGACGGTGATGGCATTGGGGGCTGCTCTCCTCCAACGGCAAGAATGTATAGCCGTTGGACAATCCCCAAACAATGATGCTTTCAACCGCATCAACACTATAGCCTTTGATATCATGCTGCAAAACGATAGAATAACTTTTTTTCTCTTTGGAAACCCCGGTCACCACGTTTTGAAACACTTGCTGCGGTGTCTTGGCGCCGCCGGTATCCTTGCTGTCGATAGTCCAGTCAAAGTAAGTATAGCCCTTTTCCTGTACCAACGCAGTCAATCGTGTCATAATGCCCTTATTGAAGCTGCTTGACTTATTGGAACTGCCACCGGGAAAGCGAAGAATGTTACTTTCCTGGCCGGTCCTCTGTCTGATCGCCTCACGAATTGTATTCAGATCGCGAAAATACGCTTCTTCGCTGGCGTAAATTTCCTTATACACATGGGTAGCAGTATGCATGGCGAGGGTATGCCCCTCTGCTGCGATTCTGCCAATGGTGTCGATATACCCTGTGTTAACAACGAAAAACGTTGCTTTTACGCCGTACTTTTTCAGCACATCCAGAAGTCTTGGGGTGTGTTTGGATGGACCGTCATCAAATGTCAGATATATCACTTTTCCGTTTGGAACTGTCGAAAAAGTTATCTGGTTGTTCTCGGGATCTCTTTCCTCCACCCAAACTGTACGCTCGGCATAGGCAGTATTGCCGCTGGCATCCTCCACCTGGTAGTGCAGCACATACTCTCCCGGTGTTTTGTGATCCACCGAACCTTTCACCTGTACCTGCTGGGATAAATCTCCGTCATAATTATCCGTGGCTGTGAAACCCAGCTCGCCATAAGGCTGCCCTGCCGCCAGTTGATAGTTCTGGGCGCCTGCCAGCTGCAGCACCGGCGCTTCTTTATCAACCACCAGAACACGCCGATAGTCGGTGACAACGCGATCTTCCCACCTGGCTGTGTATTTTAAGTAATAGGCGCCCAGCTTCCCGGTATCCACCGTATCCCCTGTTACGGTTACCGGTATTTGCTGAGAGGTCCCGTCAGATAGCAAGGTGGCAACAAAACCGGGATCTGAGTATACATTGCCTGTTGGCAGAAATATATCGCGGCTGCCACGCAGTTTCAGCTGCAGGCTTTGTTGCGGGATAAACATTTCTGACAGTAAATATCCTCCCACCAGAGCCGCTGCCACAACGAAAATGATCAAAATAGCGATCCACGTTCTCTTTATGTTCATGTTTATTACTTCCTATGATTTTCTATCTAACAGTATAGTGCAAAGCGGCTGCCATTGCCAGAGGAAAATGAAAAAATTGCGGTGGTAAGTTTTGGCAGCAACGCTCTTTTGCGCCGGTTGCGTTAAAATCAGGGTTGTCAATCGACAACCCTTTTTCTTCTGTATAGGCACATTTCGTAGGCAATGCCCGCTTCTTCACCGGATTGAAGGACTTGCTCCAACTTCCAGTCCGGGTCCATGTCCAGATTCGGAAAGAATGTATCCGACTCCGGGGTGCAATGCACTTTCGTCACATAAGCTGTGTCGCACATAGGAAGCATCTGCCTGTAAATACTGCCGCCACCGATGACTACAGCGCGCTGCGTCGTTTTTGCCAGCTGCGCTGCGTCGTTGGGATCGTGGCAAACAGTAAAACCCGGAATATCCGTATTTTTTCTGGTCAGCGCCACATTCACCCGGCCGGGCAACGGCTTTTGGTCCGGAAAATCCTGAATGGTGCGCCTGCCTACGATGACCATAGCGCCCCGTGTGGTTTCCCGGAAAAATTTTCTGTCTGCAGGCAGGGCAATGGGCTGTGTTCCGTTTTTTCCGATGCCCCAGTCATCATATACTGCAACGATCAGTTCCATAGCAAACCTCAAATGGCCATAGGAATTTCAAATTCAAAGGGGTGATACTGGTAATTTTCAACCATTATGCTGTTCTTTGTGAAAGCATAGAAATCATCAATTGTGGGATCCAGCGTCACCTTAGGCGCAGCAAAGCCCTCTTTCTCCAGCATAGCCTTTACCGCCGGGATATGCCTGTCATAAATATGGCAATCGGCAATCACGTGCACCAGCTCACCAGCCTCCAGGCCGGACACCTGCGCCATCATCATCAGCAGCATAGCATACTGACACACATTCCAGTTGTTAGCCGTAAGCATATCCTGAGAGCGCTGATTCAGTATGGCATTCAAGGTATTGCCGGAGACATTGAAGGTCATGGAATACGCGCAGGGATACAGATTCATTTCATGCAGATCCTGGAAATTATAGATACTGGTGAGGATTCTGCGGGATGCCGGGTTGTGCTTCAAGTCATACAGAACTCTGTCGACCTGATCAAACATTCCCTCTTTATACTGATGCTTGACACCCAATTGATAGCCATAGGCCTTGCCGATGGTGCCATCCTCCCCTGCCCATTCATCCCAAACATGGCTGCCCAGGTCCTGGATGCGATTGGACTTTTTCTGCCATATCCACAAAAGCTCATCCAACGCGCTCTTCCAGTAGGTACGGCGCAGGGTCATAATGGGAAATTCCTCTTTCAGATTATATCGGTTGACGACACCGAACTTCTTAATCGTGTGGGCCGGTGTTCCGTCTGCCCATTTGGGCCGCACTTCCAAGCCCTCATCTGAGAAACCGTTTTCCAAAATATCCAGACATGTAGCGCGATAAATTTCATCAGCTCTTGACATATACAGTCCTCCGTCTATCTGTTTGTATTATCATAGCACATAAATGAAAAAAAATCTATCCTTTATTGCACAGTTTGGTAATAGTTGGATGTAAGCAATAAATTGCTGATGCGAATATACTGCTGACATAGCTTTGCCATTTCAGTAAGCTCCTGTTCGGTCAACGCTTTGTTGCCTGTATTTTGTATGACCTGCACATCTGCGCCTGCGCCAGCTATGCAAGCAACACCATTTTTGATCCAACTTCCGTTTGGAAAGATCGCATACCCTTCATAGTTAGGATCAAAGGCATCCTGTCCCAGATAGTGGTACGGACTGTCATATCCCAGAAGATTCAGCATAGTAGGCAAAAAATCAGATGTATTCAGGGTTTTGTCCACAGTCAAATCCGGCCCGTCAGAGGACCAAACAAAGCAAGGTGTCTTTTCCAACAGCAGATTGTGTTCCACGCCGGACAGAGCATACAGCTCGTCCATTGCCTTGTAGCCATAAGTATAGTGATCAGTTACACCGATAATAACGGTGTTGTTTAATTGCCCGCGTTGTTCCAATTCCTTCAGCAGGCGCGCAAACATATCATCCACCAGTTTTGCCTTTACCCGGGCGCAGTCCTCTTCCTGAGAACCGTATTTCCCCCGGTAGTTCGGATACTTCTTTAATGCGTAATGACTGAGAACCTCATTATAAACATAGCTTAGGTGGGCAGATCTGGTAATGATCGTGTTAAACGTCTGCCCTTCCCGGAAAAACAGCGCATTCAGCTGCGGAATATCGAACAAAAGGCAATCATCATAAAGCTTATCTTCATCTTCTTCATAGTCCGCATAACAGTTATATGCGCCGTAGCCCATTGCCGGCTCAAACACACCGCGACTGTAGAAATCCGGATCATTATAGTGGAACACTTCCGCACTGAAGCCGTTGGCCACAGCCTGAGAAGCAATAGACTGAGAAAAGTCGTTTGTTACATAGTCAAAAACGTAATCTCCGGTGGTAGGCAGGTAGATACCCGTATTGATGCAAAACTCAGAATTGATCGTCCGCGCCGTGCCGAAACCGGGAGTGTAGAAATTGGTAAATTCAATCCCCTCATCCATCAAGCGATGCAGCGTAGGCGTATCCTCCGGAGTAATCAACCAGTCGTCCATAGACTCCATCAGCACCATGACTACATTTTTTCCTTTGAAAATACCCGTCATTTGATTTTCTGACTTTTCCGGTCTTTGGGCAAAGTAGCTGTTGATCTCCTCTGTTTGCGCTTCCATAGCCGTTCTGTATGCCGGTGTCAGCGGATATAGCTGATGCACCCATATATCCCGGGCAGTGAGCTGATAGATGCCGCAAATATCATACACATTTTTGGCATCGTACATTGTGTTATATGTAGCTCGGTAAGAAGAGGATTGGGCATATTCAGAGCGAGTGCCCCAAACCTGCAGGTCGCGCAAAAAAGCAGCTTCCGGCAAAAAGAGCAGCGCAACAACAGCGCCGACACCGGCAACGATGCATGGCAGCTTCCCTACCGGATTGACCTTCGCTTTTGGGTATTTCCAAATGAGCAGCACGCCCAGTCCAAGCAGAATACTGCCGCTGATCCACCACCGGGCAGGAAAGCCGGACAGAACATCGTCGATAAAGCCCGCGCCTTCACCGATGTAAAATATGTCTGACAGCCACATCATCCGCCCAAATACATTGTTGTAGCCGGTTTGCGCCAACATCCAAAACAAGGACAAATAGTAAGTAATACCAAAAAAGATCCGACCGGCTGAATTTGGCAACAGCAGGCAAAGAGCAGAAAGAATCAACGCCCAGCAGGCACCGAAAGCCAAGCCGAACAAGGATTCCGGCTGCAGGATCCATGTTGCCAGCGCTTCTATCAGAAAATAAGCGCCGGCCAACATAAGCAGTTTTAATAACCCGTGCCCTGTCTTTGCCAACCGATTCGGCCATGTTCTGCTCATGATCTCCCAATCTTCCTTTCTTAAAATTAAATTCTGCCTTTATTTATAACATACCACAAAGGCAGAATCTCGTCTAGTAATGGGGCAAATATCCGTCTTTTGCGTTTTCAAACATATTTGCCAGCTTTCTGCCCGCCGATGTCAGCTTCTGCAAACCTGCAAGGGTTTGCGCAGGCTCTAAACCATTTACATAGCCATAAGCCTCCATGGTAAACCATCCCCTATAGCCGATCTTCTTCAGCGCATCTACCACAGATGGAAAATGGACACTGCCATCAAAAGGCCGCAAATGCAGATCAGAAATATGATCGTTATCATGTAAATGTAATGCCTGCAATCGGTGCCCCAGCGCCAGGATCATTTCTGCAGCACTTGTCCCCATTCCCTCAAGCTCTGCGTGCCCCACGTCCAGGCAGGCAACGAAATCAGGGTCGTTTACAACATCAATATGGTCGCAAAAGCTCTTGGGTGTAGCACAGGCTGCAACTGTCAGTTTTTGCGTCACCGGGTCTCTGTTCCACATATTTTCCGTTGCGATCTTTACACCGCAGCTTTTGGCAAAGGGAAGCAGCTGCCGATACATTTTCGCGTTTTCTTCCGGGGAGGCATTGTTGTCCGGGTGAATCACGCAGATCTGCGCACCTGCCTCCGCTGCACACTCAATAGCCCGCATCAGATAATCCCGAATAGGTGGGCAGTATACAGGATAGGGCGCGTGCGCCTGATTGCATACGATACCATTGTCCAAGCCAATCTGCTTGAGCTTGCGCACAAAGGATAAGTAACCGTTCCCTGCCAAAGGGTGGTCATTGGGAAGCAACGGTCTGTCCCTTCCGTCATAGCGGCACATGGAAAACATAGAAAGATCCCAGCCGTCAAAGCCCGCCCTTGCAACCATCTCAACTGCGCATTCTTCGCCTACGATCTGCGCTGTAGAGTTGATCTCTGTGGATATCTTTACCATTTACGCACCTCTTTTTAGCCATTTTTACCGTGTTATTATGTATAAAAACCGACAAGTCGAAATTTGTCGGTTTTATGTGTAAGGGCTCTTTATTATAACATAAACAACATCGAAATACCAGTATTTTTGATTAAATACTAATGTTCGCCAAGACTTATACCTCTTTCAGTTAAGAGATAAAAATGGTTCAAGTCTGTTCAGCAGTAAAATATCTTTTTGCATAAGCAAAAAAGAAGACTAATGTTTTGTCCACAAAAAGAGAAAAAGCCCTGATAAAATCAGAGCTTTTCCGTGGCTATATCTTTTATAGCCTTTTGATGGCGGAGCAGCAGGGATTCGAACCCTGGCGACACTTTCATGCCCTACGAGATTTCGAGTCACGCCTCTTCGACCAGCTTGAGTACTGCTCCGTAAGAACTGGGTTATTATATCAGCAACCCTTCAGAAAATCAAGGTTTTTCAGGTCGCTTTTTCGCAAGCTCTAAAATCTGCGCCATCTGCTTTTGAATCTGCTGATAATTTTCCCGCAGGTGGGGACGCAGGCAGTTGGAGCAATCCTTTATACCGTTGTCTGTGTAAGTAAATTTACCTCCGCATTTGTCTGCCAGCGCATACAATGGGCAATAGCAAAACAGGCAACTGAAGGTCTCCGGGTCAGCACCTGTATGGCAAGGAAAATACTCACACTGCTTGTTCTGGAAAAAGTCGTAATTGGCCATATCGGTCTCCTTAATTTTTCCTGTAACGCAGCATGAATGAACCCAGGGCATTACTCCAGGATCATCATACCAAAATCGCAGGATCTATGGAATTCCGGTGTCGGATGCACAACAGGGTTCCAGGAAAGAAAATGGGGTGTTTTTGTCTTCTCACCGCATTTATAGAAATTGGCGCGAATGACCGTTCCGGATTCAAGCGCATATCCCGGAAACAGCACGCGCAGAAACGACACCGGAATCTGATACGTCACTTCCCAGCCGTCTGCCGTGCGCCATGCCTTCTTCTGAAACAGATCATCCTCATTCTCAGGACACAGGCGCACATTGTCTTCTCGGCAGCTGCTAAGTCCAATAAAGGTAGCGCAATTGGGGTTGATCTCGAAGTTCAAATACCGGTCGTCCTCCGGATCCGGACCAAAGAAGATCTCCATGCAGCTATCTTCGCAGACCATACTTAAGGGTGCATCATACTCTGCCCGGATATGCGGCTCCACTGCGCACATATGCATATACAACGCATCCGCGTCGTAACAGACCTGCGCTGTCATGCTGATTTCATCAGATGGTACCCATAAATGCGTATCTACATACAGCGACTCAATGGCGCTCCAATCCGGCGCACCCGATATGCGTTGAACGGTATATGTTTTCATATTCTACCTCCTGATTGTTCGGTCAGTAAACCGGAAAGTAAATACTGCCAGCCGTTTGCTAACAGATTGTCCATGGATAGATCGCAGGCGGTTGATGGGTAAATTCCATGGTCTCTCCGGTGCTTGGATGAGTAAAACAAAGTCGGTATGACCACAAGGCAAGCTGACAGTCCTCATCCCGGGTGCTGTATTTCCGTTCCCCTACAAGGGGCAGACCCCGGGAAGCAAACTGGACACGGATTTGGTGCGTTCTGCCTGTCTCCAGCCGGATCCGCACACGACTCATGTCGTTATCCCGATTCAGTACCCGGTAAGTTAAAGCAGCCGGCTGGGCGCCCTTTTCCATTTCGGATACAACCAAAGTCATTTTCCGCGCCTTGTCACGCAGCAGCAAATCACACAGCCTACCCGTATCCTGCTGGGGCGCACCGTGCAGGACTGCCAGGTATTCTTTTTTAAATTCGCCGTCACGAATCTGACGGGACAGCTCCGATGCCGCCTGAGATGTCCGGGCAAGGACCATCAGTCCGCTGACCACTCGGTCAAGCCGGTGAACGGTGCGCACCTGCGCCAGCGGATCTGACAGAGCCTTGCGTACCAATTCAGGTACGCCGCCCGGCTCATCTGTAGATAGCACACGAGCCGGTTTTATGCAAACGACAATATCTGCGTCCTGATAAATTAAGTCAATCATCGCCGCTTAACCTCAATTGATTGGATGGTTTTATTATGCCACAGGCCGGAACTGTTTGTCAAGGCAGGATGTCCGTTGGCGCGCAGCAGAAAACGAACCGGCGGCAAGGCACATTCGCACCTTGCCGCCAAAACATCTAACATCTTATATATAAAAATTCTAAGAGATTATAATGTTTTCGTCCATTGACAATGCATATAAATTACAAATTTCACAGCCGTTGGCGGCGCATTTTGTTTCCACCGTCCCATTGACCGCATCCCAAAGACCGATATCATCGTCCTGAGGCAATGGCATATGCACCAAAATCACGTGCCTTGCCCCAAGTTTTCGGGTTGCAGACCAAGCGGACGGGGTGTTGCAATAGGCATAAGGCACGATCATAACGTCAGGCTTCGGCAAATGCATTCGCTGCCACTGGGTAGGGGTTGCATCCCCGGTAAACCAAACACAACGACTGCCTTCTACAACAAAGCTTGCATGGGGCGTATACTTCCCTGCTGTGCCGATATGGCGGCTGGGGATCGGCGTGATTCTGACATTGCCCACTGTCAATGGCTCCATAGAGCCGTGACATTCTTCAGGGCCAAGAATGCCCCCGTTTTTCTGCAAGATGCAAGCAGCAAAACCGAGGTCATAATGGTCTTTATGAGCATGTGTAAAAGCAACAACATCCGGCATATTTTCCGTCAGTTCAGCCTTTATTTCAGGGGGTGTTGCCGGGTAGGGTTTTACCTCCCGGCAAACACCGTCCATCAGAATCGTTACGCCGTCCAGCTTCAGCAGTACCCCTGCATTGGCTGTCCGTCTGATTTCCATTACACACCCAGCTTTGCGCGACGGATGACTTCCTCCTCGGTGCAGGTGTTACCCTGCTCGTAGCCAGCCAGAGGCACCAACTTTTCGTTGATGGTGTCCAGAATCCAGCTTGCCTGAGGGAAGAAGAACTCGTCGAACTCGAAGGGAGGTGTGATCCAGTTACGGGCGCCAACCACAACGGGAGGTGCGTCCAGATCGTCGAAGCACAGCTCTGTGATGTTCTTGGCAACGTCGTTCAGGAAGGAACCGCGAGCGCAAGCATCAGATACCAGCAGAACCTTACCGGTCTTACGGACGGAAGCCAGAATGTTGGTATAGTCCAGAGGAGACAGAGAGTGCAGGTTAATCACATCAGCCTCCATGCCGTACTTCTCAGACAGCTCCTTAGCTGCGTCCATTGCCCGGTACAGAACAGCGCCGATGGTCAAAATGGTAATATCCTTACCGTCGCGAACCTTGTTGGTATCACCGATCTCGATCTCGTAACGCTCAGCAGGCACGCCGCCCTCGTGGAACTGCTCGCCCACGTCGTAGATGCGCTGGCTCTCAAAGAACACAACAGGATCAGTACCCTTCAGTGCAGTCTCCATCAGGCCCTTAGCCTCCCAGGGTGTTGCAGGGAAACAAACCTTCAAGCCGGGGATGTGTGCACACAGTGCGGTCCAGTCCTGAGAGTGCTGTGCGCCATACTTGGAACCCACAGAAACGCGCAGAACCAGAGGCATCTTCAGAATACCTGCGGACATAGACTGCCACTTGGACATCTGATTGAAGATCTCATCACCGGCGCAGCCGATGAAGTCAGCGTACATCAGCTCCACCAGCGCGCGACCGCCGGACAGAGCGTAACCGACAGCAGTACCGACGATAGCGCCCTCAGCCAGAGGAGAGTTGAACAGGCGGCAATGCGGCAGAGCGTCCATCATGCCACGATAAACTGCGAATGCGCCACCCCAGTCACGGCAGTCTTCACCGTAGGCGATCAGAGTGGGATCCTCGTAGAAGCGGTCGTAGATAACCTCAGACAGAGCATCACGCAGGTTGTACAGCTTCATCTTGGAAACAGGCTTGCCGTCAGCGCCGATGGGGCTGCGTTCCTTAGCCTTGATCTTCTTGTAGCCTTCAGCCTCCTCCTTGGGAACAGTCACTTCAGGCTCACGATCGTCCATCTTCTCCACCTTCTGGTTGGAGAACATGATGCGCTCAACAACAGCGGGATCGGCCTTAAAGTCGCAGTAGGGGCTGAACTCGGGGTCCGCAGCGTACTTGCAGATCATGGTCATACGCTGGGAGGTCTCTGCCAGGATAGCGTCTACCTCTTCTTGAGTCATAACGCCGGCCTCGATCAGGCTGGCAGGATAAGTGGTCAGAGGATCCACTTCTTTCCAGGCGTCGATCTCTTCCTTAGTCCGGTATGCGTTCTGGTCGGACACGGAGTGACCGGAGTAACGGTAAGTAATGGTCTCCAGCATCACGGGGCCCTGGCCGTTACGCAGCAGCTCCAGCTTGCGCTCCATAGCGTCGATCACTGCCAGAGGGTTGTAGCCATCAACAGTTTCAGCGTGTTACTGGGTGGGGCTGACACCGGAAGCAATACGGCTCATGCAGCCCTGACCCATGGTCTCGCCGCGGGTCTGGTCACCCATACCGTAGGAGTTGTTGAAGATGTTGTACAGAATGGGCATGCCATCGTTGTGGCTCTCCCACAGTGTCTTGTACTGATCCATTGCGGAGAAGTTCAGAGCTTCCCAAACAGGACCACGAGCCATGGAAGCGTCACCGATGTTACAAACAACGATACCCTTCTTGTTATTGACCTTCTTATACAGTGCAGCGCCGGTGGAAATAGTGCCGGAACCGCCAACGATTGCGTTGTTGGGGTAGATGCCGAAGGGCAGGAAGAATGCGTGCATAGAGCCGCCCATACCCATGTGGAAACCGGTCTCGCGGGCGAAGATCTCCGCCAGTGTACCGTACAGGATAAAGCGGATGGCCAGTTCCTTTACGTCTTTAGTTTCGCCAAGCTTCTGAGTTGCCCGCAGGCACTTGCCCTCCAGGAAGTTCTCCATCACATTCATCAGCTGCTCGTCAGACATCTTGTTGATAGTGGACAGAGCCTTTGCCAGGATCTCGGAGTGGCTGCGGTGAGAGCCGAATGCAAAGTCGTTCTCATCCAACAAGTAGGCTTGACCGACACAGGCAGCCTCCTGACCGGTAGACAGGTGAGCAGGGCCGGGATAGGTGTGGTCAATGCCATTATAAGAACCCTGGGTCTTAATCAGGTTCAGCATGGTCTCAAACTCGCGAAGAACAGTCATATCACGGAAAATACGAACCAGGTCTTCCTTGGTGTACTTACCGGACTTCAGCTCTTCCTTAACAGTCTTATTATACTGGTTGACAGGAATGTCATTAAAGGTTACCTTACCGGGTTTTCTGACCTCGGAAGGATCTACAAATAAACTCTTAGGCATAATCCTCTACCTCCTTCTTACTTGGCAAGCAGCGTGGTGAAGTTCTCCAGATTCTTACCCAGTTCCTTCTGGAACTTGGCAGCAGGAGTGCCGTCCACTGCGCGATGGTCATAGGTCAAGCTCAGACCCATTGCAGGATAGATCTGGATGGAGCCGTCAGCGCCCTTACGTACACGCTCAACAGTACCGCAAACACCCAGAATGCCGGTCTGGGGAGGATTGATAACGGGAGTGAAGGATTCCACACCCATATTGCCCAGATTGGAAACGGTGAAGCTGCCGCCGGACAGCTTGTCGGGGCTAATCGCGCCGTCACGGCACTCAGCGGCCAGCTGCTTAACAGCCTTGGAGATCTCCAACAGGCTCATCTGATCTGCATTAAAGATAGTGGGAACCATCAGACCTCTGGGAGTATCTACAGCAACACCCAGGTTGACATGCTTAAACAAACGGATGGAGTTATCATCCAGCATATTGGCATTCAGATCAGGGTGGTTCAGCAGAGTGCGGGAAACAGCATACAAAATGATATCGCCCAGAGTAATGCCTGCATACTCGTCACCGGCATTTTTCAGCATCTTGCGGTAGGCAAGAATGTTGGTTGCGTCAAAGCTGGTGGTATGGGTCAGCTGCGCCATTGTGGACAGGCTGGTGTGCATGGACTTGGAAATAGCGCGGCGGATACCGCTGAACTTCACGTCCTCGTAAGCAGGGCCATCATCGCAAGCGCAGGCCGCCTTAGGTGCGGAAGCAACGCCGGAATCAATCAGCTTCTGCACATCACGCTCGATAATGCGACCCTCGGGACCGGTACCAACAGCCAAGGATGCATCCACGCCGGCAGCCTTTGCCAGCTTGGCAGCTCTGGGAGAAACAGGAGCGCCGGGTACAATTTGCGCAGCAGGTGAAGCAGCTTCTGCAGCAGCGGCGACAGGTGCAGCGGCAACCTCTTGCGCAGCAGCAGGGGCAGCGCCGGGCTTCAGGCAGTCAGTAGGCTCACCCTTGGGGCCCACAGCGCACACATTCTCCAGACAAGGAACCTCGTCGCCTTCCTCGAAGAAGATGGCCAGCAGCTCGCCTTCTTCGGTGGACTCGCACTCGAAGGAAGCTTTGTCGGTCTCGTAAGTAAACAGAACATCGCCAACCTTAATTTGATCGCCAACCTGCTTCAGCCACTCACCGATGATGCAGCTTTCCACAGTAATACCGGCCTTAGGCATGATGACAGCCTTAGCCTTGGTGTTGGCGCAAGCAACAGAGGCAGCGGGTGCAGCAGCAGGAGCAGCAGCCTCTGCAGCAGGTACATCCGCAGCGCTACCGCCTTTCAATGCAGATGCATCCTCACCGGGGTTGCCGATGGCACAGACATTAACCAGACAGGGCACTTCGTCACCCGCCTCAAAGAAAATGTCCAACAGCGTACCTTCCGCCGTGGACTCGCACTCGAAAGCTGCCTTGTCAGTTTCGTATGTAAACAGAACATCACCGATCTTGACCTGGTCGCCTACCTTCTTAACCCACTCACCGATAATACAGCTTTCCACCGTAATGCCGGCCTTGGGCATGATGACAGCATTTGCCATGATAGATCCTCCTATAGTTTTGTTATAGCTTGTTAATTATAACTTATCATAACACCTTTCGTCAATAGAAAAATCGCATAAAAAGAGCGAAGCGAAGAGGCATTTCTTGTACAAAAAGCCACTTCGCTTCTGTTTTACAGAATTTTTATTTGGTTTTTAGCTGCTTCCTGGGCAATGGTATCGGGCAGCGGCGCGTCGCTGACAATGTAATCTACCTCATGCAATCTGGCAAAGGTATAGGGCATCAGACAGCTGAACTTTTCGTGACCGCACATAGCAACGCTGGTGCGTGCCTTCTGGATCACCATACGCTTAACCAGCATATCCCCTTCTGTTCCGCAAGTCAAACCCGCATCCAAAGAACAGCCGGAAACACCGATGAACGCCAGATCTATGTTAATACCTTCCAGCATTTGCAAGGTGTTTTGTCCGGAAAGCGCCAGGTTTTTTCGGTTTATGGTGCCACAGCACAGTGTTACAACCGGATTATGGAGCCTGCACAGCTCCAACGCGATGCTGGGACCGGTGGTCACAATATTCAGATTGATGTCCGGAAGAATCTTGGCAAGGGCAAGATTTGTGGTGCTGGCATCCAAGAAAATGGAGGTATGAGGCTGAATCAACTCCAGCGCTTTTTGCGCAATGCGCAGCTTGCCTGCGTTGTTCTCGCACATACGTACATGAAATTCCGGGTCTCCCGCCAATTTCACAGACTTAACGCCGCCACGAAATTTTACCACCGCACCGCTATGCTGCAGCGCATCCAGATCCCGGTGGATGGTCATGAGAGAAACATTGGGAAACAGCTCCTGCAGATGTTTGATCGTCACTACGTTCTTCTGCTCGATATATTCACGCATTTGTTCCTGACGTATACTGTACATGGCTCCTCCAAAATGTTAATATTATAACAATCTATAACAAATATAACATTTTCCATCCGGGTTTGTCAACGACAATTTCTGTTGCCATCGGTTTGATCCTGTTATATAATACCATAAAAGAAGGTGAGCCATTTGATACAATCTATTTACGTTTACAACACTGACTGCACAGACCCTTATCACAATATTGCCACAGAAAAGTTACTGCTGGAGACCGTACAGCCGGGATGCTGTATTTTATATCTTTGGCAAAATGCAAACACCGTTGTGATTGGAAGGAACCAGAATGCGTGGGCAGAATGCCGCACCACAATGCTGGAACAGGAAGGCGGACACCTTGCCCGGCGGCTCTCCGGCGGCGGTGCCGTGTTTCACGACCTTGGAAATCTGAACTTTACATTTATTATGTGTCAGGAAGATTACGATCTTGACCGTCAGCTTTCTGTGATTGAGACCGCATGCGATTACGCAGGAATCACTGTAACGCGTTCCGGCCGGAATGATTTGTTGGCGCAAGGCCATAAATTCTCTGGAAATGCGTTTTATCACAAGCAAGGACGGTCATACCACCACGGCACACTGCTGGTAAACGCGGATATGGACAAGCTGGGTCGGTTTTTGACGCCGCCCAAAGCCAAGTTGGAAGCCAAAGGTGTTACATCCGTGCGCTCCCGGGTCATCAACTTGCAAGAATTATCCCCTGGACTGACTTGCGATCGGTTGGCGCAATTTATGGAGAAAGCATTTAGTCAAGTCTACGATCTTGCACCGCAACCGCTGAACCTCTCCCCTGCCCAGCAAACAGTCATTGACACCTATGCAGCTGAACTTTCCGGCTGGCAGTGGCTCTACGGACAAAAACTCCCTTTTGCCATGGAATGCAGCGACCGGTTCTCTTGGGGCAGCATTCAGCTGCAGCTGCAGATCGCATCCGGCGCCGTCCAAACCGCCCAGGTTTATACCGATTCCATGGACTGGTCCTTAGGCGATAGAATCTCCCAGGCCATTACCGGCTGCGCCTTTAACCTGTCGTCATTATGCAACGGGATAAAAAGGGCATTGGGCGAAACGGAGATCTCCCAGGATATCTGCACCATGCTTTCACAGCAGGAAATATAAACAAACGCCGCCTAAGGCGGCGTTTGCTTTTTACTCCTTACCGGGGACACCGGGCTGCGTCATACTGTAGACATCCAAAATTCTTTTTGCTTCATCCTCTGTCAGGATATTCTTTTCGATGAGCATGGTACGAATAGGGATCCGCTTTGCCATGGCCTCCTTTGCCAGATCCGCTGCTTGGGTGTAGCCGATATACGGGCACAGGGCAGTAACAATACCTACGCTGGCATTGAGCAGCTCGTTGCAGCGCTCCTCGTTTGCGGTGATGCCGTCAACACAGTTTACTGTGAACGTACGGACAGCCTGGTCCAAAATGGTGATAGATTGGAACAGAGCATCAAACACAACCGGTTCAAAAGCATTCAGCTCAAACTGACCGGCCTCCACAGCCATGGAGATGGTCACATCGTTGCCCACAACGCGGAACGCAACCTGATTGACAACCTCCGGAATAACCGGATTGACCTTGCCGGGCATAATGGAAGAGCCGTTCTGCCGGGCAGGCAGGTTGATCTCACCAAAGCCGGTACGAGGACCCGAGGACATCAGGCGCAGATCGTTTGCAATCTTACTAAGCGCCAACGCGCAGTTCTTTACTGCACCGGAAACAGCGGCAAAACCGTCAATGTTCTGGGTACCATCAATCATGTCCTCCGCCTGGCGGAAAGGCCAGCCTGTCAGCTCTGCCAGAACTTCCACAGCCTGCTCAAAGTAATTTCTGTCGGCATTAATGCCGGTGCCGATGGCAGTGCCACCCAGATTGACATCGTACATTTCCTTTTTGACTTCGCTGATACGGTCTAAGCCACGGCGAACAGCCGTTGCATAGGCGCCGAACTCCTGTCCCAAACGCACAGGAACAGCATCCTGCAGCTGGGTACGGCCCATTTTGATAATGTGGTCAAAATCCGCAGCCTTACGGCAGAAAGATTCATAAAGTCCCTTCAAGGATTCTTCCAAGGAACACAGCAAGACCAAAGTGGTCATCTTGCCGGCGGTAGGAACGATATCATTGGTGGACTGTCCGCAGTTTACATGATCGTTCGGGTGAACAACGGAATAATCGCCCAACTGACCACCCAGCTTG
Organism: Faecousia sp.; assembly: GCA_045576715.1. Classification (GTDB taxonomy): domain Bacteria; phylum Bacillota; class Clostridia; order Oscillospirales; family Oscillospiraceae; genus Faecousia. The sequence goes on from JAZNHB010000028.1 coordinate 27,907, forward strand.
CGAATGGCGATGTTGGCAACTACCTCGTTGATATTCATATTCATGGATGTGCCCGCGCCGCCCTGAATGGGGTCAACAATGAACTCGTTGTGATACTTACCTGCCACAATATCATCGCAGGCAGCCACAATCGCGTCGGCGATGGGCGCAGCCAATGCATCCGCCTTTTTATTGGCAATGGCGCAGGCTTTTTTCAGCAACGCAAGAGACGCGATCAATTCTTTGCGCATTCTGCCTCCGGTAATGGAAAAGTTCTCCATTGCACGCAGTGACTGCACACCGTAATAGGCCTTTCCGGGGACATCTTTTTTTCCGATGGAATCGCTCTCCACGCGGGTATTTATCTTAGCAGGCATATATGTATAACTCCTTTTATTCTGGATTTCAACGAAACTGTATCATAGGAAATCAATATATTCAAATACATATATTTATATAAAATATATAATAAAAAGTTTATAATTATATTGACAAGGAGAAGTGATACCGATAAGATAAAATTGAAGGCAGGTGTTATATATGGAAAACTTATTTAATCACAAGAACATTATTTACACCATCTATCAGGAAAATAGCTTTTCAAAGGCTGCTCAAAAGCTTTTTATTGCCCAGCCCTCTCTCAGTCTGATCGTAAAAAAACTGGAGCAGAAGATTGGCATTGCCCTGTTCGACAGAACGACCAAACCCATTCAGCTAACCGAGGCCGGCAAAGAATACATCGCGGCCGTTGAACAGATCAAGCATGCCGAAACAGCGTTTTTTCATTATATCCAGGCAGTAAATGACCTGCAATCCGGCTCTTTGGGTGTCGGCAGCAACCAGCTGCTGTCGTCCTTAGTTCTGCCAAGGTATATTTCAGCATTTGCGCAGGCATATCCCAAAATCAAGCTTACGGTAACAGATGCAAACTCCACCACTTTAGAAAATGCCATTACAGCAGGCCAGCTGGATCTAATCATCGGCAACCATGCCCTGCCGTTAGATTTATTTGAGCAAAAGCTTATCGCTACGGAACGGCTGCTGCTTGCCGTACCCGCCAGCTTTCCCGAAAACGAAAAGGCTGCCAGCTATGCACTTACATATCAGGATGTTTTAAATAACAAACACCATACCGCAGAGCCTGTGCCACTTGCTCTTTTTTCTCAGTCTCCCTATGTGTTAATGAATCGGGATAATGATACAAGAAAAACATCCAATACCCTGTTTGCGAAAGCAGGCTTCGCTCCGCAGGTGATACTGGAGCTGGACCGCCTGCTGACACTATATTCCTATGTCACTCTGGGACTTGCTGCATCTATCGTCAGCGACACATTGGTGAAAAATATTCATGGTGCAAACCAAGATACTATCTGTTTCTATGCGCTTACTCCCCAATATACCAAGCGCAACATTTATGTCAGCTATAAGAAAAACCGCTATTATTCCAAAGCGATGGCTAAGTTCATTGAAACACTGGGCGATCTGCAATGAAATACAGCACCTTAGGTGAACGAACCTAAGGTGCTGTTGTTTTATTGCATTTTTAGAATTTCTACCAACAGATCGACGACCTTTTCCATATCCTCAACAGGAACATACTCAAACCTGCCGTGGAAGTTCTCGCCACCGGTGCACAAATTGGGACACGGCAATCCCATATAGGACAGCCGCGCACCATCTGTGCCGCCACGGATGGGCACAGTAATGGGCTTAATACCAATTGCCTCCATCGCTGCCTTTGCCCGGTCAACGATATACATACACGGTTCGATCTTTTCGCGCATATTGAAGTAGCTGTCCTGGATCTCCAACTGTGCCGTCCCTGCGCCGTATTTTTCATTGATAAATGTGACAGCAACTTCCATGAGCTGCTTCTTCTGCATAAACTTTTGAAGATCGTGATCCCGGATAATATAGCGCAAAGTGGTAGCCTCTTCGTTGCCCTGCATATCCGTCAAATGGAAGAAGCCTTCATAGCCTTCCGTATGCTCCGGACGCTGATCTGCCGGCAGCAGCACGTTAAATTCCATCGCCACCAGCTGAGAGTTGACCATTTTATTCTTTGCGCTGCCCGGGTGGATGCAAACGCCGTGAAATACAACCACCGCGCCTGCCGCGTTGAAGTTTTCGTATTCGATTTCGCCCAAGGCACCGCCATCCACCGTATAGGCATAGTCGGCAGCAAACTCCTTCACTTTGAAACGATCCGCTCCCCTGCCGATCTCCTCATCAGGGGTGAAACCGATCTTTAATGTTGCATGGCTCATGCGAGCCTTCAGCAGAAATTCAGCGCAGGACATGATCTCAGCCACACCAGCCTTATCATCAGCGCCCAGCAAAGTTGTGCCATCAGTTACGATAAGATGCTTACCAACATGCTTCGCAAGACCGGGATACTCGGACTGCTTCAGAAAAATACCCTTCTCTTCGTTCAGGCAAATATCGTTGCCGGTATACTCAACGATACGAGCGTTTACATTAGCTCCGGAACAATCAGGGGAAGTATCCATATGCGCGATCAGGCCAATTGTAGGCAGTCGGGGATCCCCGGGAACAGTGCCGTAAATATATCCATTTTCATCCATGTGGGCGTCGGTAATACCCAGGGCGAGCATTTCTTCTACCAGAGCCGCGCCCAGGATTTTCTGTTTATCTGTAGATGGACAGCTGGGGCTGTCTTCATCGGATTTCGTGTCAAAGGACACATAGCGAAGGAAACGTTCGATAACAGGATTCATAATTAAACTCCTATATGCTTAAATATAGCAGCAACCAGATAATCGTGGATGCTGAATTTGCTAAGAATGTATAAAGTAAGACTTGTCTTGTAGTAAAGCCCAGCATTTTTTCCTTGTAGATGAGATATTTCACTATATAAGGCATGAATACAGCAAAGTGTAAGACTCGAAGCAT
>JAZNHB010000029.1:0-19389 GCA_045576715.1 Faecousia sp.
ATTGTCCGGGGGTAATTTATTGGAAATTACTGCTGATCTTCCATTTCTTTCAGAGCATCCTTGCGGCTGAAGTTTGCGCGGCCCTTCTCGTCGAAGCCCATGAACTTGACCCAAGTCATATCGCCCAGGTTCAGAACATCCTCGACCTTCTCAACGCGGCGGTTTTCCAGCTTGGAGATATGCACCATGCCGTCATGGCCGGGAGCGATCTCAACGAATGCGCCGATAGGCAGGATGCGAACCACCTTGCCGTAGTACAGCTTGCCAACTTCGGGAACGAAGCAGATGTCGTCGATCATCTTCTTGGCAGCGTAAGCGGCAGCGGAGTCAACAGCGGAAATGAACACGCTGCCGTCGTCCTCGATGTCCACCTTAGCGCCGGTGTCAGCGCAGATCTTCTGAATGGTCTTGCCGCCGGAGCCGATGATCTCCCGGATCTTGTCCACGGGAACGGTCAGGCTGATCATCTTGGGTGCGTACTCGGAAACCTCAGCGCGAGGCTCAGCGATACAGGGCAGCATAACCTCTTCCAGAATCACCAGACGAGCCTTGCGGCAACGCTCCAAAGCGTCAGCAATGATCTCCATGGTCAGACCCTTGTTCTTCAGGTCCATCTGGATGGCGGTAATGCCTTCGGTAGTACCGGCAACCTTAAAGTCCATCTCACCGTGGAAGTCCTCAACACCCTGGATATCGGTAAAGGTTCTCCACTCGCCGGTCTCCTGATCGGAAATCAGTCCGCAGGAAATGCCTGCAACAGGGCGGCGGATAGGCACACCGGCATCCATCAGCGCCAGAGTAGAGCCGCAGATAGAGCCCTGAGAGGTGGAACCGTTGGAGGAAAGCACCTCGGAAACCACACGGATGGAGTAGGGGAACTCATCGACAGGGGGGATCACAGGCAGCAGAGCTTTTTCAGCCAGTGCACCGTGACCGATCTCACGACGGGAAGTGGAACGTGCAGCTCTTGCTTCGCCGGTGGAGAAAGAGGGGAAGTTATAGTGGTGGATATACCGCTTGTTCTCCTCTGGGTAAATGGTGTCCAGCTTCTGTGCAGCAGACAGGGTGTTCAGGGTGCAGATAGACAGAACCTGTGTCTGACCACGAGCGAACAGGCCGGAGCCATGCACTCTGGGCAGCAGGCCTACCTGAGCGTCCAGAGGACGGATATCGTCCATGCCACGGCCGTCTACGCGCTTGCCCTGCAGCAGCCACTTTTTCACGACCTTCTTCTGCATCTTGTACAGGCAGACCTCGATATGGGTCTCAAAGTCCTCGTACTTCTCACCGAACTTTTCCTGGAAATCCAGACGGGCAGCGGTCAGACGCTCCTCACGGACGTTCTTGTCATCGGTGTCCAGAGCGTACTCGATCTGACCCAGACCGTACTCCATCAGGTCGTCCAGCAGGTCGTGGTTCACAGCAGCCTTCTCGAAAGTGAACTTAGGCTTGCCGATCTCGGCCACGATGCCGTTAATGAACTTCACGATCTCCATGTTGGTCTCGTGAGCGATACGGATAGATTCGTAAACGATGGCCTCGGGAGCCTCGTTTGCCTCAGTTTCGATCATAACAACCTTCTCAAAGGTGGAGCTGATGCACACGAAGCAGTCGCAGGCGTCGCGCTCCTCGGCAGAGGGGTTGATGATATACTTGTCGCCAATGTGGGCAACGTTGGTGGTAGCAACCGGTCCGTTCCAGGGCACATCAGAAGATGCGATGGCGATGGACGCGCCCAGAGAAGCTACGATTTCCACGGGGTTATCGTGGTCGTTGGCAAGAACAGTGCAGGTAACAACAGTGTCGTTACGCAGCTCCTCGTCGAACAGAGGACGCATAGGACGGTCGATGATACGGCTGTTCAGAATGCCCCGCTCGGAGGGCTTGCCCTCCCGGCGGTTGAAAGAGCCGGGGATGCGGCCAACGGAGTACATTCTTTCCTCAAACTCAATGGTCAGAGGGAAGTAGTCGATGCCGGCCTTGGGAATGGGGTTGCAGGTGCAGGTGGTCAGAACCACGGTGTCACCGTAACGGCAAATGCACTCTGCGTTTGCCAGCTCGGCAACCAGACCGGTCTCAACAGTGAAGGGGCGGCCGCCGATTTCCATCTCATAAACGTGATGGTTGGGATACTGCTTGCGAGTAATCATTAGTACATACCTCCATTTTTTAGTTTCCCGGAGATTGCCACACCAGTGTGCGCACTGGTTCGCAATGACACGGGGGACGGGTTTGTTCGGGAGGTTTAGCACTTGAAGCTGCGGTCTGCATCAAACCGCACCTTCAACTGCTAAATCTGCTCCCGTATGCGATAAATGAAAATGTTGCGTGACAGCGAGAGATTTTTCTTCAGACGAAGGTTTTAAGCGGGCAGTATACTTTGTGTATATGACCGCTTAAATAACGCACGACTGGAGAAAAAGATCCGCTGAAAAAAGGCGACGGGGGATCCGTCGCCTTGCTTTTTGTTCATTACTTACGAATGCCCAATTTGGCGATGATAGCACGATAGCGGTTAATGTCCTTCTTTGCCAGATAGTCCAGCAGGTTACGGCGCTTACCAACCATCATCAGCAGACCACGACGGGAGTGGTTATCGTGCTTGTGCACGCGCAGGTGATCGGTCAGCTCATTGATCCGAGCAGTCAGAATTGCGATCTGAACCTCGGGAGAACCGGTATCGCCCTCATGGGTAGCGTTGTCCAGAATGACCTGGGTCTTCTTTTCCTTTTGAATCATAGTTTTATACCACCTTTTTTAAATTTACCCTGCGCCAAGTAGAGGGTCGGTGTCTTCCCAAAACTGAGCAGCGGGTACAGTATTGCACTGGCCATAGCCAGCCCGACTATCTTAACACAAGTTTTCCCAGTTGTAAAGAAAAATTTTCATTATTCTTCAAAGATTTTTCGGGTTTCGGCCGCATTTTTTTCAATTTCTGCTTTCATTTCTTCCACAGAAGCAAATTTTTTCTCCGGCCGGAGATAGCGGCAAAAGGCGAGGGTAAGCTTCTGTCCGTACAAATCTCCCTCAAAATCCAGCAGCCAGGTCTCCACAGTGACATGGTCGCCGTCCACGGTAGGACAGGTGCCGATATTGGTCACAGCAGGATATACAGCGTCGCCAAGACAGGCGGCGCAGGCGTATACGCCGGTTTTCGGAAGCAAGATACCCTCCGGAATTTCCAAATTGGCGGTGGGGATACCGATGGTGCGGCCGAAGCCTTTTCCGGCCACCACTTTGCCGGTAAGATAGTGAGGATGGCCCAAGAAATGGTTAGCTTCTTCCAGCTTGCCGTCCAGAATCAGCTGGCGGATGTGGGAGGAAGATACCCGAATGCCGTCCAAAATTTGTTGCGGCACAATGGCATACGGCATATTTCTGCTTTCGCAGAACGCTGCGAGATTTTCCGCTGTGCCGTTACCACCTGCGCCGAAACGGAAATCGCTGCCGCATACAAAGCCTGCGGCGCCGTCCGCTACCAGCCAGGTCAGAAAGTCTGACCAATGGGTGGACATCAGCGCTTTATCAAAGGGCAGGGTTGCCACAACGTCCATGTCGAAGGCGGCAAGGGTTTGGGCGCGATCTTCCATTGTATTGAGAAGGGCGGGGGCGCTTCCGGATACAAGGCTGCCCGGGTGGTTTGTGAAGGTTACCGCACCGGCATGACAGCCGTTGGCAACAGCCAGCTCTCGGCAAGCAGCCAAAAGCGCCTGATGCCCAAGATGCACCCCGTCAAAAAACCCAAGGGCATAGATTGTTTTATTTTTTTGCATATAGATTACTCAACTTCAAAAAAACTTTTAATAGTTAACATAACGCCGGATTCTACCTTCGCCAGCATCAGAAATGCGCCATTTTCACCATAGGCCCGGTAAATACCACCCGGCAGATCTATGGAAAAGCTGTTGCCGTTGCGGCAGCGCAATTCCTGCTTGGAGGACAAAGCCACCGCAGGATAAGAAGCAAACATACTGTCCACAGGGCGCAAATACTGTTCCGGATCCGTTGCGTCGATCAGCGTCTGCAAAGGAATCGCCTCATCAATGGTGTAAGCGCCGGCGCGCACTCTGCGCAGGCTTTCCATACAGCCGCCGCAACCAAGGGCCTGACCGATGTCTTTGCACAAGGTCCGGATGTATGTGCCCTTGGAGCAAGCAATCCAAAGCCGGGCAAAGGTACCGTCAAAATCCAAACATTCCAAGGTGTGAATGGTGACGGTTCGCGGCTTGCGCTCAACTTCTTTGCCTTTTCTTGCCAAATCGCATAGCTTTTGGCCGTTTATCTTCAGGGCGGAGTACATAGGGGGAATCTGCTGTATTTCTCCACAAAACTGCTCTAAACTGTGGAGTAAATCCTCTTTGGAAATACTTACAGCCTTCGTTTCCAGAACTGTGCCGGTAATATCCTCGGTATCGGTGGTGACGCCTAGGCGCAGAACGGCCTCGTATGTCTTTTCTGCGTGTTCAAAAAATTCCACCGCCCGGGTGCCTCTGCCTACGAATACCGGCAGAACACCGGTGGCCATAGGATCCAGGGTGCCGCCGTGGCCAATGCGACGGGTATGCAAAACGCCCCGAAGCTTGCTGACAACGTCCTGACTTGTCCACCCGGCAGGTTTATCCACAATTACGATTCCGTTCATAAGCACCTCTTTTTATTCCGGTTGCTCCGGCAGGGAAAATAAGTAGATCCACAAACCGGGATTTTATATTTGGGGCAAAGCGGCGATGAGCATTTGCACCGCCTCATCCATGGTGGCAGAAACGGTAGCACCTGCGGCGCCCCGGTGTCCACCACCGCCAAAAACCTGGCAGACCGCGCCGGCATCATAGCCGGGGGCGGCCCGAACGGACATCTTGATCTGACCGGCTGGTGTCTCCCGCAAGGTGGCCGACAGAAGCACGCCCTCTATAGAACGGGGGAACCCGGAAAGGTTTTCTGTGTCATCTTCCGTGACACCCAGCTGCTTTTCCACCGCCAGAGGCAGAGGGCAGATCACAACCTTTCCCGCCTGCAGAAACAGAGCGTTATCGATCAGCCAGCCCTGCAGCCGCAATCTGGCCAAAGAAACCGTACCGAACAACTGTCGGTTCAGTCCGGGCAGGTCAGTCAGTACCTCGGCGCACTTTGCTGCTACTTCAAAGGTGTGGCTTTGGGTGTTGGCAAAGCTGAACCGGCCGGTATCGGTAGAAATGGCAGTATACAGCGCTATTGCCATGGGCTCGTCTAACGTAACGCCCATGCGCAAAAGCAGGTCGTAAACCAGCTGGCCGCAGGCGGCAGCCGCCGGATCTACAAGGGAGTGGGAGGAAAAGCCTGTGCCGGTACGGTGGTGATCAATCCGCAGGTCTATGGACAACGCCTCAGCCCCGGACATCAGCATATTTTCCGCTGCCACGTCCACCGCAATCACCGTGTCGCCGGCTTCGGCGACAGGTTTCGTCAGACCACTTACCAGATGTGTATATTTGGGGGTAATTTCCGGGTTTTCCAGCACGTGCGCGCTTTTGCCCAGCTGCCGTAGACCCCGGCATAAAAGGGCAGCGGTGCCAAGGGTATCTCCGTCCGGACGGCGATGGGTGACGATAGCGAAGTGATCCCGGCTGGCGAGAAATTCAGCCGTATCAGGTATTGTCAGAATTTTCATCATGGGATACCTCTAAAGACTGGATCAGCTCCAGCATTTTTGCGCCGTAGATAATGGAATCATCCAGTGCCCAGGTAAGCTCAGGGGTGTAGCGCAGCTGCAGCGCGCTGCCCAACTGACGGCGCAGCCAGCCGCCGGCAGATTTCAGTCCCTTCATTGCCTCGGCAGCTTTATCTTCCTGCAAAAAGCTGACATAAACCTTTGCATATCGCAGGTCCGGAGTGGTTTCCACATGGGTGATGGAGATCATAGTGTCCTGCACCCGGGGGTCTTTCACGGAGCGAAGCAGGGATGCCAGCTCCTTCTGGATTTCCTCGTTGATTCTTCCAATTCGATTGGATGCCATAATTAGCCTCCTTAAATCTTAGGTTGAAATTGCCGCGCCGCGATTGCGGTGCGGCAATTTGATATTTATCTTTTTACTTCTTCCATGACGAAGCATTCGAAAATGTCGCCTTCTTTGATGTCGTTAAACTTCAGGATGCTCATGCCGCACTCATAACCGGCGGTGACTTCCTTTGCAGCGTCCTTAAACCGCTGCAAAGAGCCAACCTCGCCCTCGTGGATCACAACGTTATCCCGGAGCACTCGCACCTGGGCATCTTTTTTGACCTTGCCGTCCTTAACCATACAACCGGCGATAGTACCGATGGCAGAGACCTTGTAAGTCATGCGCACTTCTGCGTGGCCGATCACAGCCTCCTGATAGGTGGGAGCCAGCATGCCCTTCATGGCGGCTTCGATCTCGTCGATGGCATCGTAGATCACCCGATAGAAACGCATATCCACCTCGGTACGCTGTGCGCTTGCCTGCGCGCCGGCATCGGGACGGACGTTAAAGCCAACGATAATTGCGCCTGCGGTGGAGGCCAGCAGAATATCGCTTTCGTTGATGGCGCCGACGCCTGCATGAATCACGCGGACGCGGACTTCCTCGTTGGAGATCTTCTCCAGAGAAGCTTTGATGGCTTCCGCAGAGCCCTGTACGTCAGCCTTGACGATCAGAGGCAGCTCCTTCATTTCGCCTTCCTGCATCCGGGCAAACAGGTTATCCAAAGTAACCTTTTGCATGGCGTTGGCAGCCGCGTCTTTGGCGGCCTGCTTCCGCTGCTCCACCAATTCTCTTGCCATACGCTCGTCGGTAACAGCGTTAAACTCGTCGCCGGGAGCAGGCACTTCAGCCAGACCGGTGATCTCCACAGGTACGGAAGGACCTGCGGTTTTCACGGTGCGACCCTTGTCGTTGGTCATCACACGCACACGGCCTACGGCAGTGCCGGCGATGACAATATCACCCTGATTCAAGGTGCCGTTCTGCACCAAAAGGGTTGCGATAGGACCGCGGTTTTTGTCCAGACGGGCCTCGATAACCGTACCTTTGGCGCGGCGGTTGGGGTTGGCCTTCAGCTCCTGCACCTCTGCAGTCAAAAGGACCATTTCCAACAGGGAATCCAGACCCATACCGGTTTTTGCGGAAATAGGAACGATCACCGTATCGCCGCCCCACTCTTCAGGGATCAGCTCGTGCTCGGTCAGCTGCTGCTTGATACGGTCCGGGTTGGCCTCCGGTTTATCCATCTTGTTGATCGCCACGATGATCGGCACTTCCGCCGCCTTGGCATGGTTAATGGACTCGATGGTTTGGGGCATAATGCCGTCGTCGGCAGCCACCACCAGAATAGCGATGTCGGTAGACTTTGCGCCACGGGCACGCATAGAGGTAAAGGCAGCGTGGCCGGGGGTGTCCAGGAAGGTGATCATCTGACCGTTAATTTCAACGGTGTAAGCGCCGATGTGCTGGGTAATACCGCCGGCTTCGCCGGTGGTCACGTTGGTCTTACGGATAGCATCCAGAGTGGAGGTCTTACCGTGGTCAACGTGACCCATAACCACAACCACAGGCGCACGGGTCACCAGCTCCTGGGCAGTGTCCACATGGTCGTCAATGATCTTTTCTTCGATGGTAACGGTAATTTCTCTTTCCACCTTGCAGCCCATTTCCACTGCCACAAATTCTGCGGTATCAAAGTCAATGGTCTGGTTGATGGCGGCCAAAACACCATTTTTCATCAGGCACTTAATAACGTCGCCGGCGGTTTTCTTCATTCGGGAAGCCAGCTCACCCACGGTGATCTCGTCGGGAATTTTAACGGTAACAGGGGCTTTTCTGGCAACCTCCATCTGCAGGCGGCGCAGCTTCTCCTGTTCTTCGTTGCGGGCCTTGTTGCCCTTGAACTTGTTATCTTTCTTGTTCTGCTGCTGACCCTTCTTGCCAAACTTCTGCTTGCCGCCCTGGAAATTCTGGACGCGTTCGGAAACAAGATTGTCCACATCGTCAAAACGACGGGTGTTGACCTGCACAGCAGAGGTATCGACAACACGACGCTCCCGTTTCCTCTCCGGCTGAACAGGAGCAGCAGCGGGCGCTTCCTTTTTGACAGGCTCCGGCTTGGCTTGCGCAGCAGGCGCAGAGACCTTCTTGGGAGCGTCAGCCTTAGGCGCTTCCTCCTTAGGCTCCGGCTTGGGCGGCTCTGCCTTGGGGGCAGGCTGCACAGCAAAGACCACTTCCAGAGATTCGATCTGGTTGGTCTGGGTAATGTAGTCAAAAATCACATTCAGCTGGTCTTCCTCCAGCACCTGGGAGTTAGACTTAGGCTTTTCAAAAAATTTCTCAACGATCTGCATGATTTCCTTGGCCTGCATGCCAAAATCAGCAGCCACATCTTTAATCTTATACTTAATCATAAATGCACCCTCCTTACTTTTTGCCCATTTTACTGTTGCGGACATGGGCCTTTTCCTCGCGCCGGCGCTGGGCGATCCGCTGGGACCGTTTATCTAAAGCGGCCATTGCATCTGCATACTGTTCCGGTGCGGGCAGAGCCTTCAAAAATGCCAATGCCATAGCCGGATCCGTCAGAGCAGCGATGGCAAGCTCTTGCCGTCCCACCGACGCGCCCAGCGCGACTTTGGTGTGGGGCAACCGGACACATTCCTGGGCAGTGCCTGCCACAAAGCTTTTTGCTCTGCGCCAGGTGTGATCCGATGCGTTCTGTGCCACGATCACAAGCCGCGCATGCTGCGCTCTTGCCGCAGCGCCTACCGGCTCTTCACCCAGTTCCAGCTTTCCTGCCTTCCGGGCAAGGGATAAATAATTCAGAGCTTTATCCATTGGCAGCCATCTCCTTTTCCAAACGGTCGTAGACCGCCTCGGGGATGGAGACTTCCAGACTGCGTTCCAGGCTTTTTGCCTTGCGTGCCTTCTTCAGACATTCCGCATCAGGGCAAATGTACGAACCACGGCCGTTAAGCTTGCCGGAAAAGTCCAGACAAACTGCGCCCTCCGGGGTGCGCACCACCCGAATCAGCTCTTTTTTTGCTTTTCGTTCACGGCAGCCCATACACTGCCGTTGGGGAATCTTCTTTTGCATATGGGACAGCCTCCTTTGTTTGTTACTCTACCTGGCTTTCCGGCTTAATATCGATCTTATAGCCGGTCAGGCGGGCAGCAAGGCGGGCATTTTGGCCTTCCTTGCCGATGGCCAGACTAAGCTGGTTGTCGGGTACAATTACGGTGCAGGCCTTAGGCACAGCAGGATTTAACGTGACGCTTACAACGTCAGCCGGACTGAGGGCGGCGCGGACGTACTCGCAGGGGTCCTCGCTCCATACAACGATATCCACCTTTTCTCCGTGCAGCTCCTCCACAACGGCGCCGACGCGACCGCCTCTGGGACCGACACAGGCACCAACGGGATCCACACCCTCTGCGGTGGCCTGTACGGCGATCTTGCTGCGGCTGCCGGGCTCACGGGAGATGTTGCGAATGACCACCTCGCCGTCGGCGATCTCGGGAGTTTCCAGCTCAAACAGACGAAGTACCAGATTGGGATGGGTACGGGAGACCTGTACCAGCGGGCCACGGGAGGCGCGGCTCACAGTAAGCACATACACGCGGATCAGATCGCCGGGCATGTAGCTTTCGCCGGGGATCTGCTCGTCCACACGCAGAACGGCATCGCTCTGCTCGTTGCCCTGACCGATCCGGACGAAAATATCGCCGGTGGGATCAATGCGCAGCACTGTGCCGGTAAGCATTTCCTGCGCCTTGGAGGAGAAGCTTTCGTAGGCAGCGCCCCGTTCTGCTTCCCGGATGCCCTGAATCACTACCTGCTTGGCGGTCTGGGCAGCGATACGGCCGAACTTCTGAATGTTTACAGGGATACGGACGGTATCGCCTGCCTGAACATTGGGATCGTAATTCCGCGCGGCATCCATGTGTATTTCTACAGCGGTATCCTCCACCTCTTCCACAGCGGTTTTGATTTGGTACATAAAAAGACCTTTTTCACTCAGGTCCACCACCACATTCTCCGCAGGAACGTCACGGTGATCCTCCCGGTCTTTGCGGTATGCGTTTGTCAGCGCCTGCTTCAGTCGCTCGACCATGTAAGCGGTGGGAATGCCCTTGAGCTTTTCCAGCTCCGCAAGGGACGCAAAAATTTCTGCGCCGATATCTATCTGGGGTGTTTCCTGTTTCTTGGCTCTTCTGGCCATAGTTGATTTCCTCCATTCTGTTTATTTACAACGTTTATACTATGTGTTTTTATTATGATTTAAAATTCTACCCGCAGGCGCACCAGCGCCACCTCGGATTTTTCGAAGGTGAGCGTTTCCTTGCCGGCCTCGGCAATAATTCGCCCGTCCTCGTAGCCTCGGAGCACCGCAGGAAATTCCTTCAGTCCGTTTTTGGGGCGGTACAGTTTAATCAGAATGGGACTGCCCATAAATTGCGTAAAATCAGACGGGCGCTTCAGCGCGCGCTCCAGACCGGCAGAGCAGACCTCGAAATGGTAGCTGGTGGCGATGGGGTCGTGCTCGTCCAGCACCGGATCTACCGCCCGGTGGACACGCTCGCAGTCTTCAATGTCGACACCGCCTTCTTTGTCGATATACAGCCGCAGGAATTGCTCCGAACCTTCCCGGACAAATTCCACGTCCCACAGGATACAGCCGTTGGCCTCCACGATGGGTTGGGCAAACTGGGCGACCTGTTCCGTTACTTTCATTTGTTCACATCCTTTATAAAGCTTCACAAAAAAGAGAGGAGCTGCGGCTCCTCTCTTTCGTAAAGTATACTCTAGATTGTGTGTATTATATCATCCTTATTCCGGTTTTGCAAGGGTTTTTTGCAGAAAAGATAATCTTTTTTTGCTTTTTTCTTTTTCTAATGGGCAGGCATGCCCTGAACGTACTTTTGGTCCCAGCTGTCGTCAAACAGATTCATCACTTGCCGGGTGTTGCAAAGGTCCGTTGCCAGCTCGGTAAGCACGGTGCCCGACTCCAAAGATTCCAGATAAAATTCCGGCAACGCATCCACGCCCAGTCGGGCACCCAACAGCGCGCCGGTCACGGCGCCCACTGCGGAGCTGCGTCCGGAGTGGTTCACGGATACAATCATTGCCTCGTCAAAGTTTGCCATGTGGATAATGCTGGCGTAGACAGCGCCTGCCAGACACTCCGGCGCGGTGGTGCAGCCCAGCAGCGTCATAGCAGCCAGCGGCGTCAGCTCCGGGTCTTTTGTCAGGGCAATGGCGCGGCTGACCAGAGAAGTAACGTCGGTAACTTGCGGCCATTGGGAAGCGTATCGCATGTCCAACTCCTGGCACAGCTGCTGGTACAGGGGAATCAACGGCTGTTCAGGCTGCTGCAGCAGACGGGCGATGGCGCAGGCCAGAAATGCACCGGAAAGAAAAGCCTCCGGCTCGCCGTGGGTAAAGGCGACGGCATTTGCGCCCAGAGTGCATACTTCCTCCGGCGACAGACGGGCGGATTGATGGCACAGACCCACCGCTACGGCGGCAGTCAGTGCGCCGGGAAAAACCGAACGGAACACAGGCTCCTCGGGAGTTCCCAACACCTCACGGTTCAGGGCGTCCAGCATACGGGTGTCCATACAGTGACGGCGGCGCATGGCACCCACTTGCGCCACCCAGCAAAAGGTTTTTTCCGCAACGCCGCGGAATTGCTGGCTCTTTGCCCATTCCCGCATGGCCAGAGCCATATATTTGGGATACAGTTCCGCATTGCCCCGGATGGCGCCTAAAATCAGACCGTTGCACAGAAAAGCCGGCAGCTGCGTATAAGATGTGATGTCGGCGCAGCCGTTGACAAGATCATAGCCCAACAGGCCGTTAGGGCCGTAATCCTGACAAATTTCATCCCAGGATTTTTTGTCTACGGGATAACCCATGGCATCGCCAACGGCCATGCCCAACAGGCAACCGCTGTAGGATGCAACTTTTTGGTCCATTGTGCGTACCTCCTGTGTATCTTTTGACAATATTATACGCATTTGCGCGAAAAATGGCAATAGTTTTCTGAAGAACCAGGGCAAACCCGCGATGTTTGGATCAGATGGGGTTTTTCAAAATGGTTTCCAACCTTTCCAAGTCGTTGTCGGAAAGACCGGAGTAATTAACCACCAGGCAGTGGCTGTCCCGGACAGGTGTCTGGTCGTGGCAGTATTCGCTCAGGCACCGGATCCGCAGACCTGCCTCCCGGCAGCGCTGTACCAGCGCGCTGTCAGCAAGGTCGGTATCCACCTTCACAAGAAAGTGCAGGCCGGCATTTTCTTCTAAAATCGTCAGCTTTTCCCAATGGGAACAGGCTGCGATGGAGCTGAGCACCCGGTTGCGACGGATCTTATAAAATTTGCGCATACGGTTCAGGTGCTTTTCGAAATAACCCCGGCTAAGAAAGCGGGCAAGGGTATACTGCTCAAAGCTGGGAACTGTACAGCTGTAGAAGCTTAGTTTTTGCTGAAATTGCGCCATCAGTGCATCCGGCAGGATCATATAGCTGATACGGATGGACGGGGCCAGCGTTTTGGAAAAGGTGTTCATGTAAATCACTCGCCCTGCCCTGTCCAGCGATTGCAGGGCGGGCATCGGGTGGGCATTGAACCGAAATTCGCTGTCGTAATCGTCCTCGATGATCCATTTGGTGTTACCTGCCCAGGCAAGCAAGGCCTGCCGCCGGCTCATAGGCGTGATGATGCCGGTAGGATAGTGGTGCGCCGGAGATATGTGCAAAACCTGCGCGTCTTCCAGTGCCCCAGGAATCACACCTTGCTCATCCATGGGTGCGCTGATGCACCGCGCGCCGCCAGCGGCATAGATTTTGCGAATTTTGCCGTATCCCGGCTCCTCGCAAGCATAGCAAAGGTCCCGCCCTAACAACTGGATCAGCAGATTGTAAAGAAAGTCGGTTCCTGCGCCGATCAGAATGTTGGAAGGACTGACCCGCATACCCCGGAATTGGGCAAGATGACCGGCGATGGCATGCCTCAGTTCCCACAGGCCCTGATTCGGCAGTGCCAGCAGAAGCTGCTCGCCTAAATCCAGCATGACTTCTCTTTGCAGCTTGCTCCATACAGAAAAGGGGAAGCGTGTGGGTGTATTGGATGTCAAGTCAATGCAGGTGTCAGCAGAAATTTCCGGCGGCAATTCTTCCGGGGGCGCGCCCACAGGCCGATCCACAGCTTCTACAAAATAGCCAACCTTTTCCCGGGAGCGAACGTATCCCTCCGAAAGCAGCTGCTGATAGGCGCCCTCCACAGTAATTTTGCTCACTTCCAGATTTTCTGCCAGGGTTCGTTTGGAGGGGAGCTTGTCACCGGCTTGCAGCCGCCCGGAAAGGATGTCCTCCCGGATGCACCGGTAAAGCGCCTCGTACAAAGGCACACCCGGCTGATTGTTGAGCTCATACGTCAGCATAAAAATCCCTCTGTTTCAAATTCGGTTTAACGTTTTGCGGTATAATTTATCACCCAGGTCAAAAAGACGCAGAAGGGCATAAAACACCGTGGGTATTGCGATCAGCAGGATGGCCATCACCAAAAGCACGGCACTATGGCCCACGTGAAGCTCAAAAATGCCGCCCAGCAGGGTAAAACATCCTACCAGCGCGCCTGCCATGGCAAACCAGATAGCTTTACGGAATCGGTCGAAGGGTTTGCAAACCTGAAACAGAACAAGCATTCCTACCACCGCTAAAATGGCGGTGCAAACGGTGCTGATCTGCTCTGGCGGCAGCGAGAATGCGGACATAAACCCCTGCGCCGCCAACATGACGAAGATGTTGGTAAGACCGCCGGGGAAGGCGCGGCGCAGCACACCGGAAAGGAACCGCCCGGTTACGCGCTGGTAATTGGGTTCCATTGCCAAAAAGAAGGAGGGCACGCCGATGGTCAGGCCTGAGATCACGCTCATGTGCTGCGGCTCCAACGGATACGGCCAGCCGGTCAGAAGAGATAGAAGGGACAGTCCCAGAGAAAAAATGTTTTTTACAAGGAACAGCGTAGCGGCCCTTTGAATATTGTTGATCACCCGTCTGCCCTCGCCCACAATGCTTGGCAGCGCGGCAAAATTCGAATCCAGCAGAACCAGCTGGGAAATTTGCGACGCTGCATGGGCGCCGGCGGCCATGGCAATGCCGCAGTGGGCCTCTTTCATGGCAAGCACGTCGTTGACACCGTCGCCGGTCATGGCTACAGTATGCTTTTGCTGCTTCAGCGCCCGGATCAGCGAGCGCTTTTTGTCCGGGGTCACCCGGCCAAAGACGGCGTACCGCTGAACAGCCTCGTAAATCTGTTCTTCGGTCTGCAGCGTAGAGGCATCCACAAAGGCCTCTGCGTTTTCGATACCTGCCCTAAGCGCCACGGCAGAAACGGTTTGGGGATTGTCGCCGGAAATCACCTTGATACATACGCCCTGCTCCTTGAAAAAAGCGAAGGTCTGGGCCGCGCTGGGGCGGATACGGTTGGTAAGCGCCACCAGAGCAAGGGGCGTCACAAGCTGCTCATTTAGCTGCCCCGGTTCCGGGTCTGCATCATACCGGGCGACCAAAAGCACCCGGCAGCCTTTTTTCAGCCACGGCGCCACAGCGTCCTGTACCTGGACGTACCGATTGCCCAGAACATACTCCGGCGCGCCGGCAACAAAAGCACCCTGGCCTTCAAAGCTGCCGGCACACCACTTTGATTCTGAGGTGAAGGGAATATACTTGGTGCATACCCACGGACTTTCGCCACGAAATTGCCGAAACAGCGCCATAGCGGTGTCGTTATCCGGTTGCTGCGCGCAGAAAAGCGCCGCCATGACCAGGTTTATATATTGCTCGGGCGTTTCCGCCAGGGGCACCACAGCGTCCAGCTCCATTGCCTGCTCGGTGATGGTACCGGTTTTGTCCACGCACAGAACATCTACCCGGGCAAGGGTCTCGATACAGTTGATGTCCCGGACCAGCACCCGTTTTTTTGCCAACTTTTGAGACGATACCGCCAGTGCTACACTGGTCAGAAGATACAGTCCTTCGGGGACCATGCCTACCAGTGCGGCCACAGTGGCCTCGGCACTGACCTGCAGGCCCAGCTGCAACACGAAAAACTCTTGATAAAAAAGCACCGCGCCGATGGGGATCAGGGCAAAACCGATCACCTTGATCAGCTTGTCCAGAGAGCGCATCATCTCGGATTTAACTGTTTTGGGGTCTTTCTTTGCCTCGGCAGCAAGCCGGGCGGCAAAGGCGTTGTCGCCCACCTGCGTCAATTGGGCGCGGCCTTGGCCTGCCACCACAAAACTGCCGGACAGAAGTGGATCGCCGGGCGTTTTTTCCACCGGCTCAGCCTCTCCGGTGACCAGCGACTCGTTTACGTACAGGCGACCGGTGCGCAGAATGCAGTCGGCGCACAGCTGGTCACCGGCAGAAAATTCCACTATATCGTCCCGTACCAGCAGGACAGAGTGCAAAAGATGCACAGCGCCGTCCCGAACCACAGGAAAGCGGTGGGCTGCCACCAGCGTCAGCTTGTCCACCGCCCGTTTGGCGCGGATTTCCTGAACGCAGCCGATTACGGTGTTGATAATCACAACCACAAGAAAGGCCAGCTTGATCACCCCAGATCCGGCTAGAATCAAAAGCACTGCCAAAGTCAAAAAAAGCAGGTTAAAAAAAGTCAGGCAGTTTTCCAGAACGATCTGAAATTCTGTGCGCACAGCGTTGTTGCCGCTGCGATTGTCCCAGCCACCGGACAGCCGCTGCGCTGCCTGCTGCGCAGACAGACCCTTATCCGGATCCGGATGGAGGACGGGAATCTGCTGGGGAGAGACGGCGGGAACGGATTTCTTATAAAGCATACGGGAGCCTCCGGGGAAAACCGTTTTTTCTGTCGTAAAGCATGAGAAGGCTGCCATCGGCAACGGAAACGGATGCGGCGCGCCCGGTAAAGCAGTTGCTGACACCAAGTGGGAAGCCGGGTGTGAGCGTGCCGTTTTCCAGAGGGTATTTCAGGTTCTCCAGAGTAACGCCCTTGGCGGGCGCGCCTAAGCAAAAGAGCGAAAGCAGTCCGTCTGCCTCCGGGGCAAAGAAAATGCGTTCATTTCGAAGCACAGTAACGATCTGGGAAAGGCCCACAAGCCAGCCTGCGGCGCCGTGGTCAGCAAGATATTGCAGCGTTTGGAAATTGGATACGGTATGGTCCAGTCGGGGGCCATCCAGTGCGCCGTAAAAAATAAACTCCCGGAAACCCTTTTCAAGGCCGTGGTGCACCGCCAGCATGGCGTCGGTGTCGTCTTTTTCTACGGGGAAGCGGATTCCCTGCTCCGGCACGTAGCCGAGGGAATCAAAATCGCCAAGAACCGCATCCGGTTGAAGACCCAGCTGGACCACATGGGAAAAACCGCCGTCAGCGGCAATGATATAGTCATCTGCATCCACGGGCGCGGCAAGGCGGTCAAAGCCGCCGGCGCAAAATATAATACAACGAGCCAACCGGGACACCTCTTTTCTTCTTTTTTTCTATTTTATCATAACCGACTAAAAATAACAAGCGCAGCTACCCAAACAAAAAAGAGCGACCTGCCCAGGGCAGGTCGCTCAAAAGGGATTGGATTAGTACATTCCACCGCCCTGGGCAGCAGCAGCCATGGCGGCTGCGTCAGCTTCGGGGTTGGGTTTGTCGGTGACAAGAGATTCGGTGGTCAAAACGGAAGATGCGATGGATGCCGCGTTTTCCAGAGAAGAACGGGTCACCTTGGTGGGGTCCACAATGCCGGAAGCGATCATGTCCACATACTGCTCGGTGTAGGCGTTGTAGCCGTAGCCGATCTTCTTGGAGTTTTTGATCTTCTCGAACACCACGCTGCCGTCTACGCCTGCATTCTCTGCGATCTGGCGGATGGGGGCCTGCAGCGCGGTGGCAATGATCTTTGCGCCGGTCTTTTCGTCGCCGGACAGCTTAGCAATCAGTTTTTCCACAGCGGCAATGGCATTGACTTGTGCGGTGCCGCCGCCGGCTACAATGCCTTCTTCCACAGCGGCGCGGGTGGCGTTCAGAGCGTCTTCTACACGCAGCTTCTGCTCTTTCATAGCAACCTCGGTTTGTGCGCCTACCTTGATCACAGCAACACCGCCGGACAGCTTGGCAAGACGCTCCTGCAGCTTCTCCCGGTCATAGTCAGAGGTGGTGGTGGCAATAGCGCTGCGGATCTGATGTGCCCGGGCCTTGATGGCCTCGGCCTCGCCTGCGCCGTCTACGATAGTGGTGTTGTCCTTGGTGATAACCACCTGACGGGCACGACCCAGATCAGCCATAGTTGCCTCGGTCAGCTCCATATTCAGTTGGCTGGAGATCACAGTGCCGCCGGTGAGAACAGCGATGTCCTGCAGCATTTCCTTGCGACGGTCGCCAAAGCCCGGAGCCTTCACGCAGACGCAGTTGAAGTTGCCACGCAGACGGTTTACCAGCAGTGTTGCCAATGCGTCGCCTTCCACGTCCTCGGCAATGATCATCATCTTCTTGCCGGCTTTCACCACAGGCTCCAGCACGGGCAGGATCTCCTGAATGGAGGAGATCTTCTTGTCGGTAATGAGGATTAGCGCGTCGTCCAGCACTGCCTCCATCTTGTCGGTATCGGTGACCATATAGGGGGAGATGTAACCCCGGTCAAACTGCATACCCTCAACCACGTCCAGGCCGGTTTCGGCAGTCTTGCTTTCTTCGATGGTGATAACACCCTCGGTGCCCACCTTTTCCATGGCCTCAGCGATCAGCTGGCCGATGGACTCGTCACCGGAGGACACAGTGCCAACCCGGGCGATATCTGCAGAGCCGTTAACGGGAACAGAGTGCTCTTTAATGGCAGCAACAGCAGCAGCCACTGCCTTTTCGATACCCTTGCGCATCACCATGGGGTTTGCGCCGGCGCTGAGGTTTTTCAGACCCTCACGGGTAATGGCCTGGGCCAACACGGTAGCGGTGGTGGTGCCGTCGCCGGCAACATCATTTGTCTTGGTGGCCACTTCCCGGATCAGCAGTGCGCCCATGTTTTCAAAGGCATCCTCCAGCTCGATATCCTTAGCGATGGTCACGCCGTCGTTGGTGACCAGCGGTGCGCCGAACTTTCGACCCAGCACAACGTTGCGGCCCTTGGGGCCCAGAGTAACTTTAACGGTATCTGCCAGCTGGTCAATGCCGGCCTGCAGCTTCTTACGGGCGTCTTCGCCGTAAACGATCATTTTTGCCATAGTTTTTACCTCCTTAATCGGTGACAACGGCCAGCACGTCTTCTGCTTTTACAAACTTATATTCTGTGCCGTCCAGTTTGATGTCGCTGCCGGTGAAATTGCCCACAACCACCTTATCGCCGGTTTTGATTTCCTTTACCTGAGGGCCGGCGGAAACGACTTCATAAATAGCAGGCTTTTCCTTTGTGGTGGCCAGAATAATGCCGGAAGCGGTGGTTTCTGCCGCCTCAGACTGCTTCAGCAGAATATTGTCTGCCATGGGTTTAAGCTTCATAACGATTTCCTCCAATGCGGTTATTTAGACGGCAACCGGAGTTGCCTGTATCTACAGATTTTGTTAGCACTCTTTCTTTTTGAGTGCTAACAGCAATATCATATCCTACTCTTTTGGAAAAATCAAGAACTATTTGCGTTTTTTACATGAAATTTTTATGAACCGGCATATCGACAGGCTTCGGGTGCTTTTTTTCGCAGCTGCGGAATATATTTATTATAGTATCTGGCAAGGAGGAATGTATATGAACACCATTGATCCGGCAAAGGCGGCCCGGGTTTGGCAGCGGGTGCGCGCCGATGCGCCGGAGCAGGCAGATCAGGCGGCCCTTTCGGAGCTGATCGCCCAGGAACGGGAATCTGCCGCCACATATTTGTTGCTTTCCCGTCGCCTTCAGGGAAAACACAGCGCCATTTTGCGAAAGCTGTTTGAGCAGGAGCAGGCGCATGCGGCTTGCTTGAAGGGTATCTACACACTGACAACCGGGAAACGGCCCAATGTGAGTGTGGTGCAACCGGCACCGGGGGAGCCCATTAAGGTGCTGCGCAGATGTTACGGACGGCAGATGCAGTGTCTGGCCCGGTACGAGCAACGCGCAGGGGATCCGGAATACGGACATGTTTTTGCCCGCATGGCTCAGCAGGAAAAAGAGCACTGCCATGTTTTGCTGGAGCTTTTAGGCTCTATGCAGTAAGGGACAGCCTGCGCGCATGACAAAAACGACCCTGTGCGAAATTGCACAGGGTCAGATTGTTATTTGGAAGGATTGGTGGAGCGAAGGGTCACGTCGTGGGCGCCGCCTTCTACAATGGAAACGGAGGATACCAGCGTCAGCTTCGCGTCCTTTTGCAGATCGGGGATGCTGGTCACGCCCACGTTG
>JAZNHB010000030.1:0-21762 GCA_045576715.1 Faecousia sp.
TCAACACGGCGTACAATACCTGTGGCTTTCATATATATCTATCTCCTTATTTTACAAATTACGCTGTTAGTATCTGTAAACAAGGGAGATTTATACTGTGAGGTTTCGTTTTTTAATCCGACTTTTTATAGGTATAAGTAAACATAAGAATAGGCACCGCAACTTTGCGGTGCCTATATTATTAGGATTTTGTAATTTTAGTCAAGTATGGTTTTGACGAAATTTGGTGAATTTTGTTTTGCAAATAAATTCATCAGAAAACAAACGAAAGCCGGATAAGATATATGATACGCTCCCCATAGGGCAGTCTCGAAATTTTTGTTATTTCGAGTGTCTAACCTATGGGGAGCGTATCATTTACAGGGTGTGCATTTATGCAGCCCAAGGAGTTGCCGAACCCGGTTCTCTCAATATAAATCTTACAAAACCTATTTGCCGGTGGCGGTGCGGTATGTGGGGATTTATTTTGCCATATCCCGGTTTACTTGGTCTACAAAGCGCACAAACGCGCGGATGCCTTCGGGGGTGCTTTTATACACGCCGGCATCTTCCAGCACAGATGTAAAGACCTTGCCGGTCTCCTGCAGCAGGATCTGCAGCGCATTTTCTTGGGTGAAGGTATGAGTTTTCTTCAATTCTGTCAGCCAGGGCCCATGCTTTTGCAGCATGTCGTCTTCTGAGATATCACGGTTTGATGCAGCGGCCTCTGCCAGACAGGTAAGCTCCTGCTTCAGCCGGCTGGGCAGCACCGCAAGACCCATAACTTCGATCAGACCAATATTTTCTTTCTTGATATGGTGCTTGTCAGCATGGGGATGGAAAACACCCATGGGGTGCTGCTGACTTACCACGTTGCACCGCAGCACCAGATCCAGCTCGTAATTTGCGCCTCTGCGCCGGGCAATGGGGGTGATGGTGTTGTGGGGCTGTCCGTCAGAGAACGCGATCACACCGACGCTTTCGTCGGTATAGCCGCGCCAGGCTGTGAGAATCACATCTGCCAGATCGGCAATCCGGGCAGGGTCGCTGCCATTGAGACGGATGACGCTCATGGGCCACTTGACGATGCCGGCGGTGATATCTTCAAAGCCGTTAAAGCAGACGGCTTTTTCCACCGGTGCTTTTTCCATGGCAAAGGTGTAGTGGCCGCCCTGGAAGTGCTCGTGGCTGAGAATCGAGCCGCCAACGATAGGCAGGTCCGCGTTGGAACCGACAAAATAATGGGGGAATACCCCAACGAAGTCCAATAATTTTTGGAAGGCAGACTTGTCGATTTTCATGGGGATGTGGGCAGCGTTGAATACGATGCAGTGCTCGTGATAGTAAACGTAAGGGGAGTACTGCAGGCACCAGTCCTCGCCGCAAATCTCGATAGGCACAATGCGGTGATTCGCCCGGGCAGGATGGTTCATACGACCGGCATAACCTTCGTTTTCCCGGCACAGCTGGCACTTGGGATAAGCGGTCTGGGGCGCGTTTTTCGCTGCGGCAATGGCCTTGGGATCCTTTTCGGGCTTGCTCAGGTTGATGGTGATGTCCAGCTGGCCATACTTGCTGTCATACTTCCAGTGCATATCCTTAGCAATGCGGTAGCGGCGGATATAGTCGGTATCGCAGCTAAACTGATAATACCAGTCCGTTGCTTTTACAGGATCTTCTGCATACTTCTGCCGGAAGGTGCGGATCACCTCCCGGGGCATGGGTGTCAGCGCGCCCATAATACGGGTATCAAAAATATCCCTTGCGGTAATGCCTTCATCGCACAGACCGTTCTGTACAGCGTAAGTCAGAATGCCGGCCAGAATTTGCTCCAGGTCCTCCGTTTGGGGCTCCTCCGACGGCGTATAGTCAGGTTTACCCAGCAGGTCAAGCAGCCGGTTAAGCAGCACCTGGTGGTCTTCCGGTTCCGCAAGACCGGTATTCATGGCATAAGATACCAAGGAGTCGATATACGTTTCAATCTTCATGTGGTTACCTCCGTTTCGGGCGGATATTTGGCTCGAGGATCGCTGCTGTTCGGCACCGACCTGTTTTCTGCTGATTATTATACAACGAATCCTTGTAAAAAGAAATACCAAAAGAAAAAATGTCTGCTATATTTCTGCTCGGCAGGCTTTTGCATAGAAAACGTCCTGATGCGATGTTTCGCACCAGGACGCTTGTTTATTCCTGTTTTTCCCAGCCTGCGTAAAGTGTCAGATCTGTCTGGATGGTGTCATTTTCCATATCCCACGGTTCATAGCAGGCATAGTCCTTATACCAGCCGGTAAAGGCATAGCCTTCTCTGGTGGGTGGTTCCGGCAATTCCAATTGCCCGTCATACATCTGCTGCTGGGACGGTACATCTGTTCCGCCTCTGGAATCAAATTGTACTGTGAAACCCGGCGAGCGCATTTCAAAGGCAAATACGATGAGAATTACCGCAATACAGGCGGCGATGATCCAGTCCAGAGCCTTGACGGAAATTTTAACATGGCGGTAAAGTCCGCGGAACTTGGGGATTTGCTCCTCAGAGGGAGCACCTTTGCGCGGCTGCTCCATTACTTCTTGACCAGATACTTACGCATATCCAATGCGCAGGCGCACAGAATGATGGCACCTTTGATGATGTACAGGCTGGAGGAGCTGACGCCCAGCATAGTCAGGGCGATGAAGATGATTCTAAGAACGAATACGCCCATGACGATGCCGCTGATCTTTCCGGTACCGCCAACGAAGGAGACGCCGCCGATGACACAGGCTGCGATAGCATCACATTCATAGTTGGCGCCGGTGCCGGCGGCAATGGAGCCGGAACGGAAGCCCTCAACAAAGCCGGAGTAACCGTACATCATACCGGCCAGGGTGTGCACCAGCATGGTGGTCAGGAACACGTTGACACCGGAGACCTTTGCAGCCTCTGCGTTGGAACCGACGGCAAACATATTCTTACCGAAGGTAGTCTTATTCCAAATGAACCACATCAGAGCAGTCAGAATCACCGCATACAGCACATACATAGGCACAGGGGTGTTGCCCATATAGAACATGGTAGTGCCTAAAAAGTCTTTGTACAGCTGGTCCAGACCGCCAATGGGTGCGCCGTTGTTGCCGTTCAGGTCAAAGAACCACAAAATGATACCGAAGGTAATCAGCTGGGTGGATAAGGTAACAATGAACGGGTGCAGATTAAACTTTGCCACAAAGAAGCCGTTGACAAGACCGATGAGGGCACCGATGGCGACTACGCTCAGAAGGGTAATGAACATCCAGAAAGGGGTGACCTCCGGAAGGAACGAGAACATCTTGTTGGGATAATCTATTCTCTGCAGGAATGCGCCGGTAACGGCAGCTGTCAGGCCTACGGCGCGGCCGGCAGACAGGTCCGTACCGGTCAAAACGATACAGCCGGCAATGCCAAGCGCCATGGGTAGGTAAGCAGCCACCTGCACGATCAGGTTGCCCAGCGCGCTCATAGACAGGAAGTTGGGACGCTGGATGGCGGTGTAGACGCAGAACACCAGCATCAGGATGTAAAGAGCATTGTTCAGAATGCCGTCGGACCAAAAACGACGTTTGTCCTTTCGGTCCATAGCTTTGTATTCCGCAGCGGTACGCTGCAGGGTCACAACAGGATTTGCCATAATCATTTCCTCCTTAGACGTATTTGGCAGCCAGGGTCATGATTTCTTCCTGGGTAGTATTCCGGGCGTCCACTTCACCGGCCACACGGCCGCCGGACATGACCACGATGCGGTCGCACACACCCAGAAGCTCCGGCATTTCAGAGGAGACCATGATTACGGTCTTGCCCTTATTTGCCAGGTCCAAAATCAGCTGATATATCTCATATTTCGCGCCCACGTCAATACCGCGGGTAGGCTCGTCCAGAAGCAGAACCTCCGGGTCTGTCAGCAGCCACCGGCCGATGATCACCTTCTGCTGGTTGCCGCCGGAAAGGGACCGGATCTTGGTCTGCTGAGAGGGCGTCTTGGTGCGCATGGCATCAATGTAATGCTGAGTATCTGCCCGCTGGGACTTTTCGCTAAGCCACAGACCCAGACGTTTATGCCGCTTCAGGCTGGAGATAACCGTGTTGTCCTTCACGCTTAACACACCGAAAATGCCGGTGGCCCGCCGTTCTTCTGTCAGCATGGCAAACCCGTTTTTGATGGATTCGGTAGCGCTGCGGTTCAGGCATTTCTTTCCGCCCAGGGTGATGGAGCCGGATTTGCGCGTGCGGATGCCGAAGATGCTCTCCAATGTTTCCGTCCGTCCGGAGCTGTCCAGTCCGGCAAGACCTAAAACCTCGCCCCGGCGAGCCTCAAAGGACACGTCCCTGAGCTGATTGTACTGGCCGGTGATGCCCTCTACCTTCAAGTATACATCTTGCGGCGTGTTTGTCTTGGGCGGGAACTGGTTGGTCAACTCCCGACCCACCATCAACCGGATGATATCCGACATCTCAAGATCTGCGGCCTTTTCTGTGGCGACCCACTGGCCGTCACGCATGACGGTGATGTAATCGGAGATGCGCTTGATCTCCGCCATTTTGTGAGAGATGTAAATAATGCCCACACCCCGGTCACGCAGCATATGGATGATTTTGAACAGATGGTCCACTTCTTCTTCGGTAAGGGAGGAGGTGGGTTCGTCAAATACGATGACCTTGGAATTGTAGGAAACAGCCTTGGCGATCTCTACCATCTGCCGCTGGGAGACCGGCATGCTGCTCATGATCCGGTAGGGGTCAACGTGAATGTCCAGCTCTTGGAATATGGCCATGGTATCCCGGTACATTTTGCGTTCGTTTACCGCAATGCCGCCGATTGTGGGATAGCGACCAAGCCAGATATTGTCCATAACGCTGCGCTTGAGCGCCTGATTCAACTCCTGATGCACCATGGCAACGCCGTTATCCAGCGCTTCCCGGCTGTTTTTGAAGTTGATTTCCTTGCCCTCCAGATAGATGTGACCGCTGTCTTTCACATACATACCGAACAGGCACTTCATTAATGTAGATTTTCCGGCACCGTTTTCGCCCATAAGCGCGTGGACAGTACCGCGGTGGACGGACAGAGAAACTTTGTCCAGTGCTTTGACACCTGGGAAGGTTTTGCTAATGCCTGTCATTTGCAGCAAGACATCGTGCTCCATATTGCATTCCTCCTTGGCAGATATTCATTGCATACGCCCGGTATACGGACGATAGAAGCCGGTCAACGCCCCTGCCGGGACGCTCAGCGGCAGCTACCGCGAAAGGGAAAGGGGCAGCCGCCGCCGTAAGCGGCAGCTGCCCAGAAAAACATTTGAAAATTACTCGCCGGTGTAAGGTGCGTAAGCAACGTACATCTTGGAGGAGCAATCCTTAGCAACGGTGAAACGCTCGTCGGTCAGAGAAGCCAGAGCATCAACGGGGGCCTTGCCCTCGGAGATTGCCTTGACAGTCTGGCAGATACCCACGGCCATGCCGTTGGCATCCTGCTTAACGGTACCGATCATGGAGCCTTCCTTGATCAGAGCCTTGGCAGCGTCAGTTGCGTCAACGCCGAAGACGGGAACCACGTGTGCGCCTTCTTTGTTGTAGCCGGCCTGCTGCAGGGAAGCAACAGCGCCTTCAGCCATACCGTCGTTGTTGCAAATGACCAGCACGATCATGTTGCCGTTGGCCTCGTTGTATGTAACCAGGTTGGTGTCCATGTAGTCCTTAGCAGCCTTAGCGGACCATGCGCCTTCCAGATCGGTCTGCCACTTCTGAGCAGCAGCTGCATCGAAGTATTCCAGGGCGGGCTTGCCGGCAGCGGTCAGGATGGCGTCTGCATCTTCCACGCCGAACTGGGTGCGGTAGATAGCCTCAGCATTGCCTTCCTCGCCCTTGAACATAGCGTAGGAGATCTTGCCGTCCTTGTTCAGGTCGATCTTATCGAAGTTCGCCAGAACGTAGTCGCCGATCATCTTGCCCTGCATATGGCCAGCCTCGGGGGCATCGGTGCCGATGAAGCAGGAAGTAGCATTCTTGCCCAGCACGGTGACGTCAGCGCCGTCAGTGCCGATGGCACGGTTGAAGAAGATGACGGGGATTTTACCGGCAGCGTCAATGATAGACTGTGCCACGTCGGGGTTACCGGAAGTAACAACGTTGACTACCAGCAGGTTGGTGCCGCCTGCAATAGCGGTTTTGATCTGCTCAGTCTGCTTGGCTTGATCTTTACCGGCAAACTGATTGTCATAAGTAATACCGGCTTTCTCGAGCTCAGCGTTCAGCTCGGCACGAACGGTGCTCAGATATACGTCAGCTTCGTCGTACCAGAAAACAGAAACCTTCAGCTCGTCGCTTCCGGAGCCAGCGCAGGCTGCCAGACTCATAATAAGGGTAAGTGCCAAAACAAGTGCGAGAATTTTTTTCATAGATAGATCCTCCTTGTAATTTAAAATATATAGGTAGCAGACGCTACCAATATTTAGATATAATATACCATTAATGCAAAGAAAAGTAAAGAGCTATTTGTCAATTTTCACAAACTTTCAGAAAAATACTACAGATTGTAGGCATAATTGTTATTCTCACCATAAAGGCAATGACTATGGACATATTAAACCCGCCTGAAGTGGGAAATACGGCAAAAACAGCAGCGAAGTGAATGCACACTGCGCTGCTGTTTTTTCAGTTTGGATACAGACTGCGGTCAACGGCTGCATCAGAAGGCGTTTTCAAATGCTTCGTTGCCGGAGACGAAGGTAAAGCAGACTGTGGTGGTTGCGCTTTCCTCAGGCGCTAAAAAAGCAAGAGTTCCTTCTTTACGCAAAACATCTCTGCCGTCGGGGGTGCAGTTGCCCGGCTCTAAGCCCAGTACATAATCCTTCTTGCCCATCATTTTCCATTGGGTAAAGCAGGGCAGGGCGGCTTTGTCATAGGACAACACTACACCTTTGCCGATATCCGTGCCATAGATACCCACGCGGGCCTCACCGCCTTGGGCCTTCACATCGTAATAATAGCAGCATTCCTGATATCCGGTCTGGGGCATTTCCATATCCAAAGCTGCGGCGGCATGCGCTTGTGCGTGGTCGTCCCTTCCCCGGAAACCGTGGTTGGGAATTTTTACGATGCTGTTTTCCTTAAGCAGGGGATATCCCATGTTGCAATGGTAGAGAATCATGTATTCCGATGCTGTGTCTGCATGGTTCGTAACGGTATCTTTTACGGTAAAGGTGTTTTGCTCGTAAGAGAATTGGTATGTCCTTTTCATTACCAGCTTTCTGCCGCCAAATACGCAATCGTTTACTGTAAGCCGGATTGTCAGTGCGTCTTGCGTTTCCTCTACGCAATCCAGCTGGGCAGGAATGTGGGATACTGTGCCGTGCAAAGGCAAGGCCTCACCGATGTCGGTGCAGGGGGAACCAACCGCGCTCAGGCCGCAGGTGGTGAAGAAACCGGCAGTAAAGGATTTTAAGAAACCGGCGCCAACGTAGTCGTAATAAGCGGGGGCAACGTAACCGCAAGGGGCAAAATAACCCATGTTATCGCCGTTGAAGCTCACTCGGGACACATCGCCGGCGCGATCCAGGGAAAGCCAGACCTCAAGGCCGCAGCCGTTGCGAACATACAAAAAGCGCATGCCGTTGCCTTTGCCGTCGAGGAGCGTATATTGCTCAGCACCCCGGATCTGCAGAGAATTTCCCACGTAATCTTTCATATTGACAACTCCTTTGAAACTATATTACGGCTTTCTGATCTTGCCAAGTGCCGGAACGATCGTCAATGCCACTGCGCCGCCTATCAATGCGGTCAGCAGCTGCAGCCAGGAAAAGGCTGCAGGCAGCGCTTGCAGCATGGGGGGCTTCATTGCTCCGGATGCCAGAAGTGCATCAGACAGAACGCCACAGATCAGCCATACCACCGCAGCGTACAGCACGGCAAATTTTGCCGTGGCTGCGCAGAGCAAGGCAACAATCCGCTTTGGGATGACTCTGCCGCCACCGGTTCCCAGCAGGTGCAGCAAGACCACATAAACGGCATTGCCCAGCATAATGGCAGGCACGGTCAGAAACTGTGGGGCGATCCCCAGCAGGTAAGCCAGCACCGGGGAAATCAGGGCAACAGCAATACCGCTGGGAAGACCGGAAACCAGAGCAGTAACGGCCAGAACGGCGTTCACAAAAGAACCCGTAACCAGCTGTCCCAGCGGTTTTGTCCACAGCTGCAACGCTACCAAAAGCGCAACCATCACAGCAGTTTCGGTGATCCGGCGAATCCTTTTCTTCATAAAAACCTCGCTATTATTTCCGTATTTTAGATATGTGCCGCTTTGTTACTCTTTCAGCGTTCCGCCTGCGTAACGGATGGCAGCCCGGGCCAGGAACCGGGTGGGATCGGCGGTGGGAATGACGGTATCCCATTGGGCGAAAGCCACCGGTAGTTCAGTGCAGCCCAGAATCATGGTCTGCACACCTTGTTCCAGAAGATGTGTCTGCATGGCGCGTACCCGGTCTGCGTGAGGATACGGCTTACCTGCTTTGACGTAGTCGTAAATGATAGACATGATCATTTTTTGTTCATCGGGGTCAGGATATACAGGAGTGATCCCCTTTTCCTTCAGCGCTGCATCATAAAGACCGCTGCGCACCGTTCCGTCGGTGGCCAGCACAGCAGCTGTCCGGACGCCTTGGTCATACAGTGCCCGGGCGGTTTCCTGCAGCATGTTCAAGATGGGAATGTCCACGCATTTTTGCACATCCGGCAAAAAGAAATGGGCGGTGTTGCACGGAACAATCAGCACATCCGCCCCCATTTCCTGCAAAGCGACAGCGCTTTTTATCATTTCCGGACGCGGGTCAGCTCCACCGCCAAGAATAGCCGCGGTGCGGTCGGGAATATTGGTGTTGCTGTCTACGCAGATGCGCAGATGCGCCTGGTCGCAAGGTGCATCTGTGTTGTCTATGATTTTTTTCATCAGGTCACAAGTTGCCATGGGACCCATACCGCCGATGATACCGATCGTCTTTTTCACAATCATCACTACTTTCTGACAAGTTATTGCATATCTTTTCCATAATCATACTTCAGTTGCCCTGAAAAAACAAGAACAACTTGCCCGGAGCGACCGAAATACAGAAAAAATATTTATGCGCACACCCAGACCTTGCAAACGGGCAGCGAATGTGCTATACTCTATCCGTATATCGCAATCCGACAAATGCGGAGGGATGGTATGAAAGATCCGGTTTTTGCAGTTCGCAACTTTGGTGCCTTTGACTATTCGTTGGGGGATACCAAGATTGGCGAAGGACCAAGTCGGTCAGTTTCTGAGTATGAATTTGAATTTTATATGGAAAAACGGCCGGGAGGTTTGCGGATCGATGGGAAATTTTACCAGTCTTGTCCCGGAGGCTGTGTGTTGGCAAAGCCGGGGCAGACGGAAAGCGTCATTAAGCCCTATCGGGGATATTTTTTAAACATTTCCACCCAGGACCCGGAGCTTTGCGCGGTTTTAAACGACACGCCCACTTTCTTTGCCCATTGGAACATGGGGGAAGTGATCGACCTGATCCATCAAATGATCGCGGTGAAGGATAAAACCGACTTTGTGGGCAGGATGCAGCTGCATAGTCTTGTGTGCAGTATACTTGCTTTGCTGTACCGCTATCATTACGGCATAAAATATGTGGACAACAATATGCTGCACCACCAAAAGACACTGAATATGGTGGATAAGTACATACAGGAACATTTGGATAAGGAACTGTCTTTGGCGGTGCTGGCAAAGCAGTGCAACCTGGATCCCACCTACTTCCATAAGCTCTACACCGCGGCCTTTGGCAAGACGCCCGCCCAGCGGATACTGGATTTGCGGATCGCCGCTGCCCAGAGGGGCTTGATTGAAAGCAATATTTCTCTGGCAAAGCTGGCGACTATGTGTGGCTTTGCCTCGCAAACGTATTTCTCTTATAAATTCAAGCAGGCCACCGGACTGACGCCTATGCAGTATCGAACTCAAATACTGGGGAATATGCCAAAATAACGGTCTTTCTGCAAACAGTGGCATTCTAATGAAAATCATGCGGCATTCAGCCGCCGCCGCAGAAGCGGCAAGTATATAAAGGAGGCAAACCATGACCCTTACCGAGAAAAAGCAGCTGCAAATTACCGCCTGCAAAGTGCGCATGGGTGTGATCGAATCCACCTACGGCGCAAAGGCGGGACATCCTGGCGGTAGTCTGTCCGCTGCAGAGGTATTTACATACCTCTACTTCAAAGAGATGAATATTGATCCCAAGAACCCCAAGTGGGAGGATCGCGACCGCTTTGTGCTGTCCAAGGGACACACCACACCCGGTTTGTATGCCACATTGGCAAATAGGGGCTTCTTCCCTGTGGAGGACCTTCCTACCTTCCGCCATATCGACAGCTACCTGCAGGGCCACCCTAATATGAGCATGGTGCCCGGCGTGGATATGTCCACCGGCTCTCTTGGTCAGGGCATCTCCACCGCAGTGGGCATGGCTATGGCAGCCAAACACACCGACAAAAAGAACCGTGTCTACACATTGCTGGGCGATGGTGAGATTCAGGAAGGTCAGGTTTGGGAGGCGTGCATGTCTGCTGCCCACTATAAGCTGGACAACCTGTGCATCGTGGTGGACAACAACGGCTTGCAGATCGACGGCGCTGTTGCGGATGTGATGAGTCCGTATCCTATCGTGGACAAGCTGGAGGCCTTCGGTTTTGCCGTTCAGCAAATCGACGGTCACGACTTTGACGCAATCGAGACGGCATTCGCCAAAGCAAGGGAAACCAAGGGTCAGCCCAGCGCTATCGTGATCAAAACGACCAAGGGCAAGGGCGTTTCTTATATGGAAAACCAGGCAGGCTGGCACGGCAAGGCTCCCAACGATGCAGAGTACGAGCAGGCAATGGCTGAACTGAAGGCGCAGCTTGCAGAACTGGAGGCGTGAAATATGGCAGAGATGAAAAAAGTTGCTACCCGCGACAGCTACGGTGCCGCCCTTTGCGAGTTGGGCGCAACCTGTGAGAATCTGGTAGTTCTGGATGCTGACCTGGCAGGCGCCACCAAGACAGGCGTGTTCCAGAAGGCTTACCCCAACCGTCACTATGATTTCGGTATTGCTGAGGCAAATATGATCAGCGCCGCTGCCGGTATGTCTACCGCAGGCCTGGTGCCTTTTGCTTCCAGCTTTGCTATGTTTGCTGCCGGACGCGCCTTTGAGCAGGTGCGCAATTCCATCGGCTATCCCCATCTGAACGTGAAGATCGGCGCTACCCACGGCGGTATCTCCGTAGGCGAGGACGGCGCAAGCCATCAGTGCTGTGAGGATTTTGCCTTGATGCGCTCCATCCCCGGCATGACTGTGATCTGCCCGGCTGACGATGTGGAGGCAAAGGCTGCCGTGAAGGCTGCCTACGAAATGGACGGCCCTGTTTATTTGCGCTTTGGCAGACTGGCTGTGCCTGTATTCCATAGCGAGGACTACAAGTTTGAAATCGGCAAGGGCGAGATCCTGAAAGATGGCACCGATGTTGCCATTATCGCCAACGGTCTGCTGGTTTACGAAGCCATCAAGGCGGCAGAAGAACTGGCTGCTGCAGGCATCAACGCAATGGTCATTAACATGGCAACCATCAAACCTCTGGATGAGGAGCTGGTTCTGGCTGCTGCGAAGAAGTGCGGTAAGGTCATTACCTGCGAGGAGCACTCCATCATCGGCGGTCTGGGCGAGGCTGTTTGCGCAGTCCTGTCTGAGAAGTGCCCCACACCTGTTAAGCGTATCGGTGTGAACGATGAGTTCGGTCACTCCGGCCCCGCCGTAAAGCTGCTGGAGCAATTTGGCCTGTGCAGTGCCAATATTGTGAATGTGGCCAAGGAATTTTGCAAGTGATTTTTACATAAAAGCTGTCCCAATCGGGACAGCTTTTATTTTTCGACGAAATGCGATAATTTTCGCATTAAATTATAGGAAAAATAAGATAAAAGTGCCTATTATGCTTGATTTATTGCAGCCTATACTATATAATAATAAATTGAGGAAATTTATAAGTTAGCAAGGGTTTGGCCCGGTGTGAAAGGATCGTAATTTATGAATGCAACCAAAGAAGCAAAAATGAATATTCCCTTTTCTCCCCCTGATATATCTGAGCAGGAAATTCAAGAGGTTGCCCAGGCGTTGCGTTCCGGCTGGATCACTACCGGCCCCAGAACAAAGCAGCTGGAAAGAAATATTGCGCAATATGTGGGCACAGAAAAGTGTGTGTGCCTGAACTCCCAAACTGCCTGTGCGGAAATGGCGCTGCGGGTGATGGGAATCGGCCCCGGAGACGAAGTGATCGTTCCGGCCTATACATACACCGCATCGGCATCCGTTGTATGCCATGTGGGCGCAAGGCCGGTGCTGATCGACTGCCAAAAGGATTCTTTGGAAATGGATTACGATGCTGTGGAAGCTGCCATTACCGAAAAGACCAAGGCCATCATTCCGGTAGACCTGGGTGGCATTCCCTGCGATTACGAAAGGATCTTCAAAATCGCAGAGAAAAAGCGTGATGTTTTCACGCCTGCAACCGATCTGCAAAAAGCGCTGGGACGTATCGCTGTTATGGCAGATACCGCCCATGCTTTTGGGGCCAAGCTGAAAGATAAAATGATCGGTGCTGTGGCTGACTTTTCTTCCTTTTCTTTTCATGCGGTGAAAAACCTGACCACCGCGGAGGGCGGCGCGTTGGCCTGGCGGACGATTCCCGGTGTTGACAATGAGTTCATTTATAAGCAACTGCAGCTTTTGAGCCTTCACGGTCAGAGCAAGGACGCCTTGGCAAAAACAAAACTGGGTGCATGGGAATATGACATCGTGGGCACTTGGTACAAGTGCAATATGACCGACGTTACCGCAGCCATCGGTTTAAAGCAGCTGGAGCGATATCCCGGCATGCTTGCCCGGCGCAAGGAGATCGTGGGCAGATTTGATGCTGCGCTGAAGCCTTTGGGCGTACAGGTGCTGAGTCATTATACCGATGCATACGAATCTTCCGGCCACCTGTATCTGACCCGGATACCCGGCGTTGGGGCGCAGCAGCGCAATGAAATCATCATGAAAATGGCAGAAAACGGAATTGCCTGCAATGTGCACTACAAGCCACTGCCCATGCATACCGCCTATAAGAATCTGGGTTACGACATCAAGTATTTTCCCAATGCCTACGCCCATTTTGAAAACGAGATCACCCTGCCTCTGCACACCTCCCTGACAGACGAGCAGGTGGACTATATTATCGAAAACTACAAGACAGTTCTGGCACCCTATCTTTTTCCCGGAGTGTAAGCTATGAAAAAAGTTATGATAGTCGGTGCAGGTTTCCTGCAACGGTTTTTGATTCAGAAAGCCAGGTCAATGGGGTATTACACCCTGGCGGTGGACGGAAATCCCAATGCGGTTGGCTTCGGGGATGCAGATGAATCTGCGCCGGTCAACATCATTGACCAGGAGGCAGTTTTGGCATACGCCAGGCAAAAGCAGGTAGACGGCATTCTCACCGCAGCTACAGATTACGGCGTTTTGGCAGCGGCTTATACCGCCCGGGAGTTAGGACTGCCCGGAATTTGCTATGAATCTGCCTTGCGCATTAAAAATAAATATGAGACCCGGAAATGCCTTTTCGAAGCCGGCGCGGACGACACGCCACTGTCTTGGCTGGTACAGCCTGATACTGATATTTCTGCGTTGGCGCAAAAAATCACCTACCCGGTGATGGTCAAACCCTGCGACGGCTCCGGCAGCCGGGGGGCGGCAAAGGTGGAGACAGAAGAAGCGTTCGCCCAAGCCTGCAAGGATGCGGTAAGCCAGTCTTTGAGCCATAAGGCGACAGTTGAGCCTTTTATCACCGGACGGGAATACGGCGTGGAATCCTTTGTGGAAAACGGGAATATCCATATCCTTGCAGTGATGTATAAGTGGATGACAAAGCCGCCGTACTATGCAGAATTGGGCCATGCCGTTCCTTCCGGATTGCCTGAAGCGATGGAAGATAAGGTAAAACATTGCGTGGAGAAAGCCATCCGGGCGCTGCAGATCAATTTCGGCTCTGTGAATATGGATCTGATTTTGACGGAAGAAGGCGGTGTGCACATCATTGATATTGGCGCCCGTATGGGCGGCAACCTGATTGGCTCTCACATCATTCCCTTGGGTACCGGTGTGGATTATATGGGCAATATGATTCGCGCTGCTGTTGGCGATCCCTGTGATTTTACTTCCACGGGCAGCGCAGCTGTGGCAACACGGCTGTTGGCGCTGACCCCGGGTGTGATCAAAGAGGTTCCCCCAATGCAGCAGTTTGCTGCACCGGATGTGGTCATCGAGCATCACCTGAATGTGGGTGACAAGATCAATGAATACCACACCAATCTGGACGGCTGCGGCTATGTGGTCTGCACCGCACAAAATGTGGCACAGGCAGCGCAAAAAGCAGAAGCCATCAAAAACCAGATCGACAGCGCCATTGTACGGAGTTGACCATATGAAGAAAGTACTGGTGATCGGCGGCGGTGACTATCAAGTGCCGCTGATCAAGCGGATAATTGAAAAAGGCCATGAAGCGTACTGCGTAGACAGAAATCCCAACGCACCCGGCTTTGCGGTGGCAACCGGCTGCCGCATTGTGGATGTGCTGGATTTTGCTGCCTGCTTAGCCTATGCCAAAGAACTGAATGTTCAAGGCGTTATGACTTACGGCGCTACCTTAACCTTGCCCACTGTGGCCTATATCGGCAAGGCTATGGGACTGCCTGCGCTGCCCATGGAAACTGCAGAGATTTCCAAAAGTAAGTATGCAATTAAAAAACGTCTGTGGGAAAACGGATGTAACAGCTGCGGCGATTTCTTTAAAATGACAGACCGGGCGCAGGCAGCCGAGCATACATTTCAACTGCCTTGCGTGATCAAACCCAGCGACGGTTCCGGCAGTAAGGGCGTGTCTGTAGTGACGGATGCGTCCCAGCTGGAAGAAGCGCTGAACTATGCTTTTTCCTCTGCCCGGTATAACGAGGTTTACTGCGAGGGATTTGTCTCCGGCGAGGAATACAGCGTAGAGGCTTTCGTCTGCAACGGCCAGATCTATGTTTACGCGGTGGTAAAGACCACCTTCCGTCGGGAAGAAACCGGGGATGTGACTTACGGTCACCGCACCCCTTCCGGCTTGTCTGCAGAAAAAGAGGCGGCCATCGCCCAAGAGGTCAAGAAAGCCATCCGGGCATTGGATATTACCATGGCAAGCGTGAATTTCGATGTGATCGTGTCCGACAAGGACGGCAAGCCATATATTATTGACTGCGGCATCCGGATTGGTCAGAATCTGATTGCATCTCATATGGTGCCTCTGTCCAGAGGGGTCAGCGTGATTGATAATACCATCGCTTTGGCACTTGGCGAACCGGTGGATGCCGCGCCTAAATTCCAAAAGTGTATCGCCACCCGGCTGCTGATCTATAATCCCGGTGTCATTACCCAGATCAAGCCAATGGATCATTTGAAGGACCGCAACGGAATCGTGGATGTGGTTCTGCGCAAGGGTGTAGGCGATCGGCTGAATCCCTATCGGGAAAAATCCGATACCTGCGGTTGGGTCATTGCCCAGGGAGATAACCCGGAGCAGGCGGAGCAAAATGCCCAGGCAGCCAAGGAGCTGCTCAGGGACTATATTATCATTTCGGAGGGATAAGCGGTGAAACGTCCCAACAGTCAAAGCTTTTATGTAACAGTTGTCAAGCGTTTTTTTGATATTCTTATCGGCTTGGCCGCGCTGCCCTTTTTGGCGATCATCGTTTTGGTGATCGGCCTGGCGATTAAGCTGGACGACGGTGGTCCTGTGTTCTACCGGGCAAAGCGCATCGGCAAAGGCAGCAAGATTTTTGATATGTACAAATTCCGTTCTATGATCGTGAATGCGCCTAACTGGACGAACAAGGACGGCAGTACATACAACGCTCCCGACGACGACCGGGTCACTCGGGTGGGTAAGTTCATCCGTAAGACCAGCATCGACGAGCTGCCTCAGTTTTTTAATGTGCTGATCGGCAATATGACCTTTATCGGTCCTCGTGCCAGCGGAGCAGGTGCCTTGGAAAACTATCAACCCGATGAATTGGCAAAGATGGACGTCAAGCCCGGTATCACCGGCTACACCCAAGCCTACTACCGCAACGGCCTGTCTGTTCGGGAGAAGCGGCTGAAGGATGCCTGGTATGCGGAAAACGTCACCTTCCGGCTGGATGTAAAGATCTTTTTTAAGACCTTTGCAACTGTCCTGACCTCCCGGGAGATCTACACCAACCAAGCCGGCACTTCCAAGGACAGCTTGTATATCGATAACGGCACAGAAGAAGTATCTGTAAAATAAAGGAAAGGGAGGAACGGAACGCATGCGCGTACTGTTTTTAGACTCCTACTTCAAACCGGAGAAAACTTCCGGCGCACATTTTGCAGAAAACCTGCGGCAGGGTTTGGCAGAGAAGGGGCATACCATACAGGTGTATGCGCCGACACCTACCAGAGGTGTCAGCGATGAGGTGCGCCGAGAATATAAAAAGAATCGCAAAAAAGAAAAAGAACTGAACGGCGCGGTGGATATCTACCGTTTCGCCTTGTACCGGGAGGGAAGAAACTCTCTGGCAAGAGCGCTGCGCTATGGAATTTTGGAATTGCAGCTGTTGTGGTTTGGTCTGTGGGCAAGGAATGTTGACTTGATCCCCATGGGCAGCACACCGCCCATTAACGGCCTGATTGCCACAGTGATTAAAAAACTGCGGAAGATTCCTTATGTGTATACGGTGCAGGATCTGTTTCCGGAATCTCTGGTAAGCGCCGGAATGACAAAAAAGGGGTCGCTTTTGTGGAAAATCGGCAATTGGGTGTCCGATATTACTTACCGTAATGCTAACCACATTATTACAATTTCCGAAGGAATGAAGAACGCACTTGTAGCCAAAGGCGTCCCGGAGGATAAAATTACCGTTATCTATAACTGGATAGACACAGAACAAACAAAGCCTGTAGACCGAACGGAGAATCCTTTATTTGAAGAATTTAATCTAAGTCGTGATTGTTTTTACGTGACTTATGCAGGAAATTTAGGCAACTCCCAAAATGTGGAACTGCTGGTTGACTGCGCCGAAGCACTGAAAGACAGAACGGATATCCGCTTTGTTATTTTTGGCGATGGCTCAGAAAAAGAAAAGATTAAGAAGCGAATTGCCGAAACCGGCATGACAAATATATGCCTGTTACCTATGCAACCCGTTGAAAAAGTGTCGCAGGTTTATAGCTTAGGCGACGCATCCTTTGTTATCTGTAAAAAAGGTGTGGGTGGCGGCGCGTTTCCCAGCAAGGCAGCAAGCATCATGGCTACAGGAACACCGGTGATTGCGTCTTTTGATATGGATAGCGACTTGTGCCGGGTGGTGCAGGAAGGACAGGCAGGAATCTGTGTGGCTCCGGAAGATCCGGACGCAGCTGTGGCGGTAATTTTGCAGCTTTATGAAGACAAACAGCTTTGCGCCCGGTTAGGCGAAAATGCCAGAAATTTGGCATGCACCAAATTCTCAAGAGAAACCGGTGTAGCCGCCAAAATCGCGGTATTTGAAAAATATTGCAAAGGATAAATGGATATGGGATTTGCAAAACTGAAATATATTTTTGCCCGGATACTCTCCAAAAAGCCCAGTGCGATTAAGCATTCTTCCGTACATAAAACAGCAGCGGTGGGCAACGGAGCGTTGATCGTTAACAGCAGTATCGGCAGATATACCTATATATATGGCAGTAGCCTGCTGCACACGAATCTGGGAAATTTCAGTTCCATTGGATTTGATTGCACAATTGGCGGAGGCAAACACCCAACAGATTGGGTGTCCAGCTCCCCGGTGTTCTACAGGGGGAGAAATGTTTTAAAAACGAATTTCTCCCAAAACGCATTTTCAGAATACGCCCAGACCACCATCGGCAACGATGTGTGGATCGGCAGCAAATGCTTGATTAAAGGCGGCGTGACCATCGGCGATGGTGCCATTATTGGCATGGGCAGCGTAGTGACCCACAATGTGCCACCATACGAGATCTGGGCAGGCAATCCGGCGAAATGTATCCGTAAGCGTTTCGACGAGGAAACCATCGAGAAGCTGCTGAAGCTCCGGTGGTGGGATTGGGAAGAGGATCGGCTCAAAAAGTACGGTAATCTCTTCCGGAATTCGGAGGAACTTCTGAAAAAACTGGAGGAAGAACAATGAAGATCCTGCACTTAATGCTGGGCTGCTTCTACATTGACAATTATTCCTATCAGGAAAACTACCTGCCCAAGCATCATAAATTGCAAGGACATGATGTAGAAATTGTGGCATCCTTGTTTACCTTTGACGAAAACGGCAAGGGGAAATGGTTGCCTAAGGCCGATAAATACATCAATGAATATGGTATTCCGGTCACAAGACTACAGTTTGCTAACAGACCGATGGCACAGCGTCTTCGCTGGTATGAGGGTTTGCAGGCAGAGCTGGAGCGAATTGCGCCGGAGCTGATATTTATTCACGGTGTCCAATTTATGGATATCGCCGTTGTGGCGGATTACTGCAAAAAGCACCCCCAGGTAAAGGTGTATGCGGATAATCATTCGGATTTCTCCAACAGCGCCACCAATTGGCTGTCTAAAAATGTTTTGCATAAGATTGTTTGGCGCAGCTGCGCCCAGAAGATCAATCCCTATGTGATGAAATTCTATGGCGTTCTTCCGGCTCGGGTGGAGTTTCTTGCTAATGTGTATGGATTGCCTCGGGAGAAGATTGAACTTTTGGTCATGGGTGCGGATGACGACAGTGTAGCAGCTGCTGCCAAACCCGAAGTGCGAGATTCCATCCGCAAAAAATACGACTTGGCAGACGATGATTTCGTCATTATGACCGGCGGAAAGATTGACAGAAATAAACAGCAAGTGTTAATGCTTATGGAAACTGTCAATGCCCTGAAGGAGACCAATGTCAAGTTGGTGGTTTTTGGGTCAGTAGTGCCGGAGCTGAAAAATGCGTTTGATGCGCAGCTGAGTGATAAAGTGAAGTTTGTCGGCTGGAAAAAAACCGATGAGATATATGCAGAATTTGCTGCCGCTGATATTATTGCATTTCCCGGGCTTCATTCTGTCCTTTGGGAACAGGCGGTGGCAATGGGAAAACCCTGTATTTTCCGAAAAATAAACGGTTTTACCCATATTGACCTGGGTGGTAATTGTACATTTTTCAGAGAGGACTCAGCAGAGGACTACGCACGGGTAGTTCGGGAAACTTTGGAGAACATTGGGTCCTTGCAACAGGTTGCAAGCACAAAAGGTATGGAAGTGTTTTCGTACAGTAAGATTGCACAAAGAAGTATTTCGGGAGGTAATTGATCATGTCACTTTACGAAAAAATCTGTAACGGTGAAGAGAGCCTATGCCTTGTTGGTTTGGGCTATGTAGGCATGCCCATTGCGGTGGCTTTCGCTAAAAAGGGTGTAAATGTTATAGGCTTTGATCTGAACGAGAAGAAAATCGAGCTGTACAAATCGGGCGTGGATCCCACAAACGAGGTTGGTGACGAGGAGATCAAGCAATCTAAGGTTCACTTCACCTGCGATATGAAAGATATTGCAAAGGCTAAGTTTATCATTGTGGCGGTGCCAACACCGGTGAATCAGGACCACACTCCGGATTTAAAGCCTGTAATTGGTGCCAGTGAAATTATCGGAAGAAATATGTCTAAAGGTTCAATCGTGGTTTTTGAGTCCACGGTATATCCTGGTATAACGGAAGATGTGTGTGTTCCTGTTTTGGAAAAGGAATCCGGCATGAAATGTGGTGTGGATTTTAAGGTGGGATACTCTCCGGAACGCATCAATCCCGGCGATAAGGTGCACAGACTGGAAAATATTGCCAAGATCGTCTCCGGAATGGATGAGGAAAGTCTGGATGATATCAAAAAAGTTTACGATATTGTTGTTGAAGTTGGTACATATCCCGTGTCCAGCATTAAAACAGCTGAGGCTGTAAAAGTAGTAGAGAACAGCCAGCGCGATATCAATATTGCGTTTATGAACGAGCTGGCAATGGTGTTCGATCGCATGGGCATTGATACCAACGAAGTAGTAGACGGCATGAATACCAAATGGAACGCCCTGGGTTTTCGTCCCGGTTTAGTGGGTGGCCATTGTATTGGTGTGGATCCTTACTACTTTACCTATGAGGCGGAGAAACTGGGCTATCACAGCCAGATCATTCTCAATGGCCGTATCGTCAATGACGGCATGGGCAAGTTTGTGGCAGATGCCGCAATTAAGCAGATGATCGAAGCAGGAATGGCACCGAAAAAAGCGAAGGTGGTCATCCTGGGACTGACCTTTAAGGAAAATTGCCCTGACACACGTAACAGCAAGGTCGATGACATTATTAAGACGTTGAACGGTTACGGAATTACTCCGCAGGTAGTGGATCCTTGGGCAAGTGCCAGAGATGCTATGCATGAGTATGGCGTGACATTAACGCAGTTGCAGGATGTTAAGGACGCAGACTGCATCATCGTTGCAGTAGCACATACCCAGTTTAAACAGATGTCCT
Organism: Faecousia sp.; assembly: GCA_045576715.1. GTDB lineage: Bacteria > Bacillota > Clostridia > Oscillospirales > Oscillospiraceae > Faecousia. The sequence goes on from JAZNHB010000030.1 coordinate 20,624, forward strand.
TGGAGGATATCAAGGCCATGTTCCGCTCGGATGGGGAAAAGGTTCTGATTGACGTTAAGGGATTGTACAGCGTTGAGCAGTTGCAGCAATCCGGTTTGAAGTGGTGGAGGTTGTAAGGCGATGACCGATATTGCCAAAAGACAGTATGTGCTATCCTCCTGCTCATTGTCTCTTGAGGACATGCAGGAGCAAAGGCTCGCCGGGATGTATTTGTATACCCACCGGGAACTGAATATGGGCATTTGTCGTACTGTCGATGGCAAGCAGATTGTTGTTTTGGGCAATGCTTTTTGTACCGACAAAGCGGGCAAGCGTCCTCAAGAGGATATTGCCGGGTTTGCCGACGAGGACATTGCAGAAACCACCCGGTACTGGACAGGCAGATGGACACTGATAACAGAAAACGAACTGCTGAACGACGCGGCAGGTCTTATGAGTGCGTATTACGCAGAGTATGAAAACGGCTGGGTCGTTACCTCATCCCCAGCGCTGCTGGCAAAAGTCACAGGCGAGAATTCTCGAGGTGCGGTAAAGGCGGAGGGTATCAGCTGGCAGATCGTTCCCGGTTGCGTTGTCGAGGGCGGTAAGAGCCTTTTGTGTACCCAGCGTCTGTGCTTTACAGAGACAGGACTTCTTACAACTCCCAACAACTGGATCCAAGACCGGCGCAGCTTGTCTACCGAAGAAAAATGCCAGGCGGTTGCAGATATGCTGGTCAACAGTTTGAAAAACATCCAGGCGTATTCCGGAAGAGAGATCCTGTTGGCACTGACCGGAGGTAAGGATTCCCGGGTAACCTTTGCGGCGCTTATGAAATCCGGCGTGCCGTTCTCTACCTATACAGCGCAGCATGGGAACATCTCAAGTGCAGATAAAACAGTGCCAAAGCGGCTGGCAAAGATGTTTGGCGTTTCTCATCAATACATCGAAGCAGGAAAGGCAGATAAATCCCGTCTTTTGGATTACATCCGGTTCACTGCCGGCAATTCCAACGGTGCCGATGCGCAGTTCTTCGCCCGGGGGCAGTTTGACACCCTGCCGGAAAACGCGGTGGTCATCCGCAGCGGTTTATATGAGGCGGGTCAGACTTACGTGCGCAGAATTGCAGGCGCAGACTTGGGCGGCTTTGTAAAGGGTAT
>JAZNHB010000031.1:0-45032 GCA_045576715.1 Faecousia sp.
CACATGGCGGCGTAACTCAGTTGGTAGAGTAGCCGGTTCATACCCGGTATGTCACCTGTTCGAATCAGGTCGCCGCTACCAGGCCCGTTGGTCAAGCGGTTAAGACACCGCCCTTTCACGGCGGTAACATGGGTTCGATTCCCGTACGGGTCACCAAAAAAGAACACCACCCATTAGGGTGGTGTTCTTTTTTGGTCTGTACGGGAATCGAAAGGCCGTTAAGAAAAGTAAAAATTTAGCGATTCTACTGACGGGAGAGTGTTATTTTCTAAGGTAGGTGGAAAATGCAGGGTATAGGTGGTAAGATAGGAAAAGATTTTGAAAGGAAGACGACCTACTTATGAGAAACATCAAAATTGTGGCGGATTCGTCCGCAAATATATTGACGCTGCAGCATACGCCTTTTGCGGCAGCGCCGTTGAAGGTGATTACCAACGAAAGGGAGTTTGTTGACGACGACGCTTTGGTTGTGGCGCAGATGGTGTCCTGGTTTGACAAATATAAAGGCAAGAGCAAAACCTCCTGCCCCAATCCTGCCGATTGGCTGGAGGCTTTCGGGGATGCGCAGGAAGTGTACTGCGTTACGATTACAAGCGGCCTTTCCGGCAGCTACAATGCTGCCTGCGTTGCCAAGCAGATGTATGAGGCGGAAAACGAAGGCAAACGGGTTTGCGTGATTGATTCGCTGTCTGCAGGACCGGAATTGGTACTGCTGGTGGAGAAGCTGGAGCAGTACATTGAGCAAGGGCTGTCTTTTGACGAGATTTGCACCCGGATTGAGGCATACAAGCAGCAGACAGGCCTGACCTTTATGCTGGAATCATTAAAGAACTTTGCTGCCAACGGCAGAGTGTCGCCGGCTGTTGCCAAGATTGCCGGTGTGTTGGGGATTCGCATTGTGGGCAAAGCCAGCGACCAAGGCACACTGGAGCCTACCGATAAATGTCGTGGCGTGGAGAAATCTCTTGCGGCGATCCTGTCGCATCTGAAAAATAACGGCTTATGTAAGGGAAAGGTACGCATTGCCCACTGCATGAACGAAGGCGCTGCCAAAAAGCTGGAAGAAATGATCCGGTCTGAGATGGCGCAGGCAGATATTCAGGTTCACTGCTGCAGAGGTCTGTGCAGCTACTATGCCGAAAAGGGCGGCTTGCTGGTAGGTTTCGAAAAGATTTAGAGGGAATTGTTAACACAGAAAGAAAAGGTGTTTTTCTATGAAAGTGTTGATCACGACGGATCTGTACACTACCAAAACAAACGGTGTGGTTACTTCCGTGCGCAACTTAATGGAAGAACTGGAGAAAAAGGGCCATGAGGTGCGGATATTGACTGTATCCGACAGAAGCAGAAGCCGCAAACAGGAAAATGTTTATTACATCAGGTCTGTTCCGCTGGGCGTTATTTACCCGGACGTTCGGATGCCCATATCCTATCGCCACCGTTATCTGCGGGAACTGATCGCATGGAAGCCGGATGTGATCCACAGTCAGTGCGAGTATTTCAGCTATCAGTTTGCAGGCTTTATTTCCAAAAAGACAGGGGCACCTATCGTCCATACTTACCACACGCTGTATGAACAGTACGCGACGTATGTTTTTCCCAGCCAAAGAATCGGCGCGTATTTCGTGGGCGTCTTGTCCCGACTGCGTCTGCACAATGCAGAGACAATCGTTGCCCCCACGCAAAAGGTGGAAGGCGTACTGAAGCAATACGGCATTCACACTCCTATCCGGGTGATTCCCAGCGGCATTGCGCTGGAGCAGCATAAAGAACGGATCACGGAAGAAGAGCGAAGGGAAAAGCGCAGAGCGTTGGGGATTCCCCAGGACCATACGGTGCTGCTGAATCTGGGCAGATTAGGCGCGGAAAAGAACCTTTCGGAGCTGATTGAGCTGTTTTCCCTTGCTTTAGCCCAGAATCCCAGGCTTACATTGCTGATCGTGGGAGACGGACCGGCGCGAAAGGAATTGGAAGAACAGTCCGGGAAGCTGGGCATCGGGCAGCATGTGATTTTTACCGGCATGGTGAACCCGTTTGAGGTCCATAAGTATTATCAGCTGGGGGATCTGTTCGTCAGCGCATCTACCAGTGAGACTCAGGGCCTTACTTATATTGAGGCTGCTGCCAACGGCCTGCCGCTGCTGTGCAGACGGGACCCGTGTCTTGACGATGTCTTGGTGGAGGGGCATAACGGCTATGAATACGAGACAGAGGAGGAGTTCTGCCGTTTGCTGGATACGATCCTGCAAAATCCGGATTGGTGCCGCGCAGCAGGAGTGCAAAGCGTAGAAATTGCCCGGAGCTTTGACAAAAGTCAATTTGCCGCAAAAATAGAAGATGTATATGAAGCTGTGCTTGCAGTGCCAAAAGAGCAGACACCGTGAGGTGTCTGCTCTTTGCGGTATACAGCAAGGTCATACGTGGGCGCGGTTTTTGAATTCAGTGGGGGTCATGCCGGTAATGCGCTTAAAGACCCGGGAGAAATATTGAGGATTTTCAAAGGATAGCCGGGTGGAGATCTGGGCAAAGTTCAAATCCGTTTCCCGGATCAGTCGTTTGGCTTCACCGATTTTTAGCTGGGTGGCATAGGCCGCCAACGTGTGCCCGGTCTGCGCCTGGAAGCGGCGGCTTAAATAGCTGCGGCTGTAATCAAACTTCCGGCACAGGTCTTCAATGCGAATATTTTGCTCTACATGCGTCAGCAGGTGCTGGCGGATGGCGTCCACCAGAGGGTCGGCATGCGTCTCGCGCTGGGGAAATGACGGTGCAGTGGTGTTGGTCATGGATCTGAGCAGGAAGATCAGAAATTGCTCCAGATACGTTTTAATCAACTGTTCTCCACCCAGAAGCGCATCTTTTCGCTGTTTTAATTCCTTTAGGTCAGGGTCGTTTTTGGGAATCACATAGGTGCTTTCTGCCTCGCGGATAATGGAGGCCAGGTATGCCTTGAGTGTTCTGTCCAGCAAGGTGCGATATTTGACGAACCGGGCCATGGCGGCAGAGGCGCAGTGGAAGGAGATCACAAAAATATTGGGAGCAGAGTCCAATGCCCGAAGGGAATGAAATTCGTTTGGCGCGTGAAAGATCAGCTCTCCCTGCTTTAAGGACAGGGTCTCTGCATCCGTCTGTATTTGCACGCAGCCTTTATCCACATAAACCATCTCCCAGAAATCGTGTGTTTCACCGGTAAAAATAAAAGCCGGGCCAAATTCGTGATAGTGGATCGTGACGATACTGGAGACATTGATTACCGTTTTTGGCTTTGTTTTAATATAAGCAGGCATCTCATCAACTCCTCTTGTGCACAAAAGTGCACGACCTGTCCACAATAGTAACTGTTCAAAAGTGTATGCAGTTGATATCATTATATATAGAAAATCAAAATAAATCAAGGAGGCAAACTATGAAAAAAGGCATTAGCATTTGGTCTTTTCCCCCGCTTTCCCTGAAGGATACCTTTGCCCTGGCAAAAGACGCCGGTTTTGAAGGCGTGGAAGTTGCCTTGGACGAAAACGCAGGCGAAATCAATCTGTCCACTACCGCAGGCCAGCTGCAGCAGATTAAGCAGCAGGCAAATGATGCAGGCATCCAGCTTTACAGCGTTGCCAGCGGTCTGTATTGGAGCTACTGGCTGTGCAGTGAGGATGCTGCGGAACAGGAAAAGGCAAAAGACATCGTAAAGAAGCAGCTGGATGTGGCTGCCGAGCTGGGCTGCGAATCCATTTTGGTGATCCCCGGCACTGTCAATGCGGAGTTCGCGATTCCCGGCCGCGTGATGCAGTACGATGTGGTCTACAACAGAAGCATGGAGGCGCTGCAGGAGCTGAAGAGCTACGCTGAGCAGCGCAAGGTGGAGATCGCTCTGGAAAATGTTTGGAATAAGTTTTTGCTTTCTCCTCTGGAAATGCGTGACTTTATTGACAAGCTGGATTCCGTTTATGTAGGCAGCTATCTGGACATTGGCAACGTGCTGTCCAACGGCTATCCGGAGCAGTGGGTGAAGATCCTTGGTCAGAGAATCAAGAAGATTCACTTCAAGGACTACCGGATGGAAGCCGGCGGCCTGCATGGCTTTGTGGATTTGCTGGCTGGCGATGTGAATTATCCTGCAGTCATGGAAGCACTGAAGGGCATCGGCTACGATGGCTGGGTCACCGCGGAGATGATCCCCAACTACAAGTACCACACAGAAACCATCATCTATAATACATCCAAGGCTATGGATGCGATCTTAGGGAGGTAATAATATGCTGAAGGTTGGTTTGATCGGCTGCGGTTTCATGGGAACCATGCATGCCAATTGCTACAAGAATATTCCCGGCGTTACGTTAGCTGCTGTTGCGGACATCCGTCCGGAAAAGGCAAACGAGATCGCTGCCGGAACAGATGCACAGATCTATGCTGACGGCAAGGATCTGATTGCCAATGCACAGGTAGACGTAATTGACATTTGCCTGCCTACATATCTGCATGCAGAGTATGCGCTGCTGGCAATGGACAAGGTAAAGTATCTGTTTGTAGAAAAGCCTGTGACTCTGACTGTACAGGAATCCGAGGCGCTGCTGGCAAAGAGCCAGGCAACCGGCTGCCAGGTACAGGTTGGCCAGGTCATCCGTTTCTGGGATGAGTATGTCGCTCTGCGCGAAATGGTGCAGGAAAACCGTTACGGTAAGGTGGTCAATGCCAACTTCCGCCGTATCAGCCCCAGCCCCGATTGGGGATGGAACAACTGGCTGCACGATGTGGCTCTGTCCGGCGGCGCGGCGCAGGATCTGCACATTCACGATGTAGACTATGTGCTGTCGCTGTTTGGCGAACCCAAGGCGCTGTACTCCGTGAAAAACTCTCTGGGCGAGCAGAATTCTTACGTTAACACTGTGATGCAGTTTGACGGATTTGCCGTGGGCGTGGAGGGTACTTGGAATCTGCCTGCTTCTCACCCCTTCCAGGCTACCTTCCGGGTGGTATTTGAGAACGCTGTGGTGGAAAACGACGGCGGCAAGTTCATGCTGTACAACGCAGAAGGCGCGCAGCAGATCGTGATCGAGAAGAAGGAACTGGCAGCACAGGGCGGCACGCAGGGCAATATCTCTGATCTGGGCGGCTACTACAATGAGCTGGTATACTTCACACAGCAGGCGCAGGCCGGCGCACCCATTGAGCAGGCAAGCCTGAAGGACGCAGCTGCCAGCCTGAAGTTCCTGTTGGAAAAGGAGTTGTCATTCCATGCTTAAGGTGGGCATTGTAGGCTGCGGAAATATCTTTACCATGCACGCTACCAGCTGTGATTTTCTTCCCAACTCTCAGCTTGTGGGTGTCTGCGATATCAAGAAAGACAGAGCAGACGCTGCGGCGAAAAGATATAATGTACCTGCCTACTACGATTATAAAGAATTGATCGATCCGGAGAAGATCGACGTGGTGCATATTTGTGTGCCCCACTATCTGCACCCCATTATCAGCCGCTATGCTTTGGAGCAGGGCGTGAATGTGCTGTGCGAAAAGCCCATGTCCATTGTTTACGGCGACGGCGAATACAATGTGAAGCTGGCAGAGGAAAAGAATTTGCGCTATGGCATCATATTCCAGTGCCGGTATAATGAAACATCCCGTTTGATCAAGGAAAATCTGGAAAACGGCAAGCTGGGTAAGATCATCAGCGCCCGTTGCACCCTCACATGGTGCAAGCCCGACTCCTATTACGTTCTGTCCGATTGGAAGGGCACATGGGAAAAAGAGGGCGGCGGCGTGATTATTGATCAGGCAATTCACTCCCTGGACCTTGCTAACTGGTTTATCAGCGATGAGCCGGTAGAGGTGCAGGCGCACATCGCTAACCGCGGCCACTCCATTATGGAGGTGGACGACACCGGCGAAGGCTTGGTCCGTTACAAGAACGGCGCAACGCTGGCTTTCTGGGCAATGAACAACTACGGCTGTGACGAGCCCATTGAGATCCGGATCCTTTGCGAAAACGGCAAGGCGGTTATGAGCTATGATGACGCGCGCATTGAGTTCAATGACGGCACGGTACTGACGGCACAGACCTCCACCGACGGCATTGAATACGAAGGCGGCAAGGACTACTGGGGCTTCCAGCACGTGCGGCAGATCGCAGACTTCTATAAGGCTGTGGAGGAGGGCCGAGACCCTGCCATCAGCGGTCGGGAAGCGCTAAAGATCCAGAAGCTGATCTGCGCCATCTATGAAAGCGGAAAGACCGGCAAAACGGTTACATTCTGAAGGTAAGATATAATAAAACCGGTATCGAAAGATACCGGTTTTATTGTATTTTTATGGGGGGATTACCAAGCAGTCCAACCGCCGTCAACCACGATGTTTGCACCGGTCATAAAGCTGGAAGCATCGGAGCAAAGCAGGATCAGTGCGCCAGCCAGCTCCTGTGCATCGCCGGTACGGCCCATCATAGTCTTGTTCTGCAAAATCTTCAGGAAATCCGGGTCAGTTGCAGAAATCTTGGGGAAGGGGCCGGGGGTGATGGCATTGACGCGAACGCCCTCTCTGCCCAGGTAGGATGCGGTGTACTTGGTCAGCTGCACAACGCCGGCCTTACCTGCACCGTAGGTGACGGGGCTGTTGTTGCCGGTGTCGCCGTAGATGGTGTGGTCAGGAGCTACGATGCCGTACATGGAGGCGATGTTTACAATGGAGCCGCCGCCAGCCTTCTTAAAGAAGGGGATGGACTCACGGATGCAACGGAAGGTGACACCCACAGTGCCGTCCAGGCCGTATGCCCAGGTCTCGTCGTCAAAGTCCTCAATGCGGGTCTTGGTCATCTTCTTGCCGCCGGCGCCGCCGCCGTAAGCTGCGTTGTTGATGAGCACATCCACGCTGCCGCCGATCTGTTCCACCTTAGCGAACATTTCCTGAATGGACTCAGTCTTGGACAGGTCACACTTGATATAGTGCACATCGCCTACCAGCTCGGGCTGGGGCGTGTCGATGACGTCAACCACAAACAGTCTTGCGCCGAAGTCCAGCAGGTTCTTGCCCATAATGCGGCCCAGGTTGCCGCACCCGCCGGTCAGAACGACGTTTTTGCCTTCCAGAGAAAAAATGTTGTTCATAATGGTATACTCCTTTTTTAATATAAGCGATGATTTTTCACAATCAGGCTTAAATACTTTTTGCGTTTGCCAGCAGATATTTCTCTGCCTCGGGATTCCACAGATTGTTGTTTGCTTTGCACAATTTGTCCAGCTGGGCAAACAACGGATCGGTCTTGGCAGCCTCTTCGAAATCGGAGATGGCAGTCAGCGGAAGGTCGATCTGGGGATAGATGAGCTTTTTGCCGCCGGGAATTTTGGGCAGATTTAAGGTGGTGTCAATGACGGCGTTCAAACCGCCGATATGGGTCACCAGCGCGGAGGGATTCAGCTTGCCGGCATTCATCATATCAATGGCCTCTTGCATATCCGCGGTGTTGCCGCCGGAGGTGCCAACCACGTGGGTGTACAGATAGTGAACATTGTACCAGTTAAAGGGTGCTTTGAACTGGTTGTCGGTAGGACCGGCAAAGAAATTCAGGCAGCCGTCAAAGCCAAGAATGTCATCCGCTTGCTCGATGACAGCCTTTACCGGCGCAAAGCAAACCACATCATCGTAGCCTGTCCCGCCGGTAAGGCTGCGCAGGTACTCGGTGGCATTTTCCATCCGGGTATTGACATAGTGCAGCTCGATGCCGTTTTTCGCAGCTTCCTCTACGGTGTAGATGGATGCGGCGCGGGACAGACGGGCCTCGTCGATATCCGTGACCACTAACAAGCTTGGGCGACGATCGCAATGGATAGCGTAGTCGATGGCAGCCAGACCCATGGGGCCTACGGATGCCAGAAGCGCCATCTTGCCGCCTTCCTTGATGCCCATTTCATGGACATAAGAGCCGGCCTTGGTGTGGTACATGGCGTGGAAAGTGCCGATGACACAGCTCAGAGGCTCTGCCAGGGAGCCATAGTAATAGGTGTCGGAGTTGTAGGGCAGCAGGCTGTTGGTCAACAGCGTTTCGATGGGGATGTTGCCGTACTGGGCGTCGCCACCGCAGTAGTTGTAGGAATAACCCGGCGCCATCTGAGAGCCCTTGTAGAAATGGGCAGGCTGGATGACGAACTTATCTCCTGCTTTATACTTATGCTTCCAGTTTTCACCTACTTCCACGATGTCGCCGCAAAATTCGTGGCCTACCACCGTGGGGTTTTCGTGGCAATTATCGGGGACCCGCTTATGTTCGCCGCCTTCAATGGCGGCTTTATAGCTGGACATACACAGACTGTCGGAAATGATGCGTACACGGACACCGTCCGGCCCGATTTCCGGCAGTTCCACTTCGTCCAGGCGAAGGTCGTTCTTGCCGTGGATTCTTACTGCTTTTGTTATCATGTTCAGCACCTCCTATACAATATCACCCAAGCCGGCGTGGCGGACCGCCTCCGCCTTTTTGCACAGGGCGGAAAGATCGCAGCCGCTTTGAATCATGGTATAGTAATCCAGGATCATTTCTAAAAGGGAAGATTTGGGGTCAAGACATGCCACATCTTCCAGTACCTTGCGGGCACTGGCCTGGGATTGGGGCAGGGATTCTTCTGCAATGTAGCGGTGCACACCGGCAGCGGCACCCACGGCAATGTATGCCGGTGTGATGCCCATTTCCTGCGCCAGAGCAGCGGAGCCGATCATACGGTCGGCAGGACTTAATTTTCTGGCAGGATCCCCGCCAACACGCTGGCAGGTGTCTTTCAGGGCTGCATTTGTGAACCGGTACAGCAGATCGTAAATATGGGTCTGCAAAGCGCACAGGTCTGCTCCGTACTTTTTAGACAGCGCCATAGCGCTTTCCAGCATGGCATTCTGTGCCAGAATGCGGATTTCGGGAACAGCGATGGCCTGGTAGATATACGCAAGATCCAGCAGGTCACCCAAGTATGCGCAGGTGGCATGGCCCATGTTGTGCACGAACAGCTTGCGCTTAATATAGAAGTCAAAGGGTTCGTAAGGGACCATGTTCCGGATGTCCGGCACAGTGCCTTTGAAGGCAGCCTTATCGGTAGGCAGGAAACCGTAGCGTTCTACGCAGACGCGCATAGGCTCGCCGTCCTTCATTTCCTCGGTCTGCACCGGGACCATGCGGCCGATGGATGCCTCCACCAGACCTACGGTTTCGTCGAACAGTGCCTGCTCCTGGGCGGTCAGCTGCTCTTTGAGCATGCCTTCCAGGATCTTGTTGGCATCGTTGAGATTTTCGCAGATGATGATGTTCAGCGGGCCTTTTCCTTCACTCCAGCGTTTCCGCAGACCTGCCACCAGATTCGGGACGATAAATTTCAGGATCCGGGCGCCTACGGCAGTGGCCATAATGTCGCAATTGGCGATGGCGGTTGCCACAGCGTCCATGTCGTTTCCGTTGACAGCGGTAACGTGCTCGATCCATACATCTTCGTGTCCTTCACCGGACACGTAACGAACGGGGTAACGGCGGTTTTGCTGCAGAGCGCTGACCACAGGCTCTGCTACATCCACAAAGGTCACTTCGTAGCCGGACTGACTGAGCAGCGCGCCGATAAAACCGCGACCAATGTTTCCACCGCCGTACATAACAGCTTGCTTCATAGGTATTCCTTCTTTTCGTTTTCTGTGTTAGGCCAAAGTGAGACGGTTGTACTTATTTTCCATTTCCAGAACGCCGGCCTTGTCCAGCATGCCGTCTACGGAGTTTTCCGAGAACAGGTTGCAGGCAGCGGCTGCAGACGCAAAGGTCAGGATATCCTTGTCCGGGAGGTCATTGTAGATGCCGTAGAGGCTGCCTGCGCAGAAAGCATCTCCGGCGCCTACGCTTCCTTTGATGCAATCGCCGGGGATCTGCAGGGAGGGAACCACCGTAAATTCGCCGGAACGGCTCAGGCAGAAGCCTGCCTGCTTGCAGTGGACGATCACCTTTTCCCGGACGCCTTCGTTCATGGTCAGCTCCATGGCTCTGTGGATAGCATCCACGTCCGGTCGGGAGCCATTGTAGGGCTCTATGCCCCAGATATTGCAGCACTCGATCTCGTTAAAGATGATGTAATCGCAATACCGCAAAGAAGGCTTGATGATGGAAGCAAAGTCCAATGTGCTGCTGCTGACCACATCCACGGAGGTTTTAATGCCGGCTTCTTGCACATCATGGAGAAAACGCGCCATGGCTGTGCCGTACTGGGCATCTGCCTTGTCAAACAGCTCCAGAAGCAGCAGGTAACCTGCGTGCAGGATCCTGCCGGGAATGGATGCAATATCCACTTCTTCGGGGGAGAAGATGGCGTTGGCACCGGGGCAATGGAAGAAGGTGCGCTCCCCGGATGGCAGATTCATCACGTCACTGAAGGAAGTGGGCGCATCGGCAGATACGATGACCTTTTCGCAATCAATGTGATGGGCTTGCAGCTGTGAGATAATGTACTGGCCGTACTCGTCATCGCCCACCTTGCCGATAACGGAAAGGGGGATGCTGCCATCAATCTTGGCAAGATCAATGGCAGTATTGGGGACACAGCCGCCAACAGCGCGGCTGATGCCCGTTATGTGAGAGAGCATCCCCAATTCGGGGTAGCAATCAATGTTTTTAACGACATCCACCAGCATGTTTCCTGCCAGAGTGATGCCTTTTAAAGCAGCGGCCATAGCTTAGTTACACTCCGCAGTCAGAGGACCTGCCAGCTCCTTCAGGTAGAACAGTCTACCGGGGAGAGTGGGGATGAAAGTGGAGGTAATAGCAGGGTTGGGGCCGTAGTGAAGTGTGGTCAGGAAGCTCATGCCCTGCCAGCCCATGCCTCTGCCCAAGGCGCCGTCAGCGCCGCCGATGGCATAGTCAGCCTGCAGGAACAGGCCGGGGCCGATGGTGTTGGCGGTGCAGGGAACCAAGGTGGTACGGCTCTTGAAGCTGGTGAGGGCGTTCTGCTCGATGGTCAGCGGATGCAGCTTAGCACCGATGCGGTAAGGCGCAGCCTTCCACTGCTCAACAGTTTCGTAATCTTCTGCAAAATGAGGCTCCCAGAAGGCGATGTGGCACATACGGCCGATGCCGTAGACCAGCACCAGCTTTGCGCCCTCTTCCCGCAGAGCCTTGATCTTGTCGGGATATGTAGGCAGATTTTGCTTTGTTGCAAAGTTGCGCTGTGCTTCGGGAACGGTCTGGTTAAGCTTGCCGAAGAAGGCCTGCTTCATGGAAAATTCGAAGGAAGCGGGGTTGTTGCTGTCCAGGGTGTTGCCCTCGGCATCTGCCCACTCGTCCATATTGAAGGTATACACATGGTCGCAATTTACCTTCCACTCGTTGAGGAAGTAGGCGGCCCAGCGGTACATGCCCATGGGGCCTACAGGCAGGATGATGGCAAGTTTCTTACCCTCTTCCCGGGTCAGCTTGATCTGCATGGCAATTTCGTGACCCATCAGGGTATCAAAATCGCCCAGAGATTCACATTCCACAGGCTGGAACTTGTCGTTCCAGAATGCTTCCCGCTGGGTACCCTTTTCGCAGCAATCGTCGATTTTCTGCATATCCCAACCCTTGGGGTAGAAATTCTCCAACAGAGATCCTTTAACAGTGCTCATGAAATCCATAATAAAAGCTCCTTTGTGATTATTTTAGATTTTAAGGCAGAAGCCTTTTTGTTGTTCCTTTGAGGTAGACCTGACACATACGGAAGCCCTCGGCATAGGCGGCGCCACACTGGTAGCCGCGATAACGGGAGCAGGTTCTCACCATATCGGCAAAGTCGATGCCGTCGTGCTCACGCATCCACACCAGCTGGCTTTCGTGACATTCCAGCATCTGGATCTTAAGGTCGATCTCATCGCTGATGTCTACGTATTCCGTGGGCTGGAAGTCAACACCGGCAAGGGTGTCCATGTAGTAGATGGGGACCAACTTGGCAGGATTGCCGTCAGGCTTGCTGTAGACGTGCTTATAGTCGGTGTAGTTGGGCAGGGTGGAGGTGAAGCTGGCATCGAAAACCAGACGGGAAACGGCGGTGTGATCGGGCATATAGTCGTCGGGGTTATGGGTAATGATCACATCGGGGTTGGCATAGCGGATAATGTCCACCAGCACGTCTCTGGCTTCTTTGCCGTTATCAAAAATCTCCAGATCGTCAAAGCCTGCGCTGATGACTTCAATTCCGGCCATCGCACCGGCTTTTTTTGCCTCGTTTGCCCGGATGACCCGCAGTTCATCGGGAGGGATGATCACGTGGCCCAGATTGCCGCTGGAAACGTGGCATACGATTACTTTGTCGCCCCGCTTGACACACTTTGCCAGCGTACCGGCGCAGGCGATTTCCACGTCGTCAGGATGACAGCCAATAGCTAAAATATTCATAGGATCCTCCTTTTTATAATGTGTAATCTCAGTATACTTGAAAAAGTGCGCCTGGTGGATTGACAAAACGGCGAATTATTTATAAAATAAGCTCAAGATAAAGCGGAAAAATTTTTTGAGCTTTGTTTAGGAGTGAGACGATGGAAGAAAGAAAAGGAATCCCGCTGAAAAGCGAGCTGGGCGTGACCAGACTGATCAGCGATTTTTACTATGAACTGCCGGAGGATTTTGAGTATCTGGGAGAGAGCCATTCCGGTTGGGAATTTGTGTATGTGGACAAGGGAAAAGTCAGCGTGGGCGCGGACAATGCCACTTATATCCTGAAGAAAGGGGAGATGGCTTGCCACAAGCCCTTTGAATTTCATACGATCAAGCCGTATGAAGGGAAAGCGGCAGTGATTATCATTTGTTTTGAATCCTCTGACGAGTACATGGCATACTTTAACAATAAAATTGTATCCGTCAACCAAAGACAGAAACAGTACCTTAACGACATTGCGGACATGGGAAAGACGATTTTTCTGCCAAAGTCACCTCTTGAGATCGTAAAAGACGGGCAGATGGATCCGTCGCCGGAGGCAACGCCTTTGAAGCTTCAGTTTGTGAAAAACGCTATCCAGCTGCTGCTGTTGTCCCTTGTGAGCGCGGACACTACGGAAAAACAGAGCAGAATCTCCATTTATGAGCACGTTTCCCAGAGAAAGAATTTAACGGAAAAGATCATTGAATATTTGAAACAGAACGTAGACAAGTCTGTGACTTTGGAGGATATTTCCGGCAGATTTTCTTATTCTCTTTCCAGCATTAAGCGCATTTTCAAGGAGGAGACGGGCTGCAGTATCATTTCCTATCTCAACAACCTGCGCATGAGCCGCGCCAAGGAGCTGCTGCTGCGAAGCGATGCGTCGATTGGGCATATTGCCTTTGCTTTGGGGTTCTCCAGCGTGTACTACTTTTCCATTGCGTTTAAAAAGAAGTGGGGAATGAGTCCGTCGAAGTATCGGAGCGCCTGCGCAGGCGTAAGCCGGGGCTCTAAGGGTTATCAGTCCGGAACTGTGAGCCGGTGACAGCAGATATTGCTGCGCCTGCAGAAAATATGTTAGAAAATCTGGAAAAAGGGTTGAAATTTCACAAGCAATGTGATATCATACACGGGTATCTGTATGGGTGGATTATGCCCATTTCACGAATATATACATAGGAGGCACAACCCAATGAACATGGCAGAAATTATGGAACAGCGCTCCGCGTTTTCTTTTGAAGTGTTCCCCCCGAAGACCGATGTGGGCATGGAAAAGCTCTGCGGCAAGGGCGGCGTTCTGGAGCAGCTGTATACATTGAACCCGGATTACATATCCTGCACCTACGGCGCAGGTGGTACAAATGTGGGAAAGAACCTGGAGGTGCTGGACAAAATTGTCGCTGACGGCAAGTGCACCGGCGTTACCCACTTTACCTGCGTCGGCAACACCAAGGAAGGCATCAAGGAGCAGCTGCAGACATATCTGGATCATGGCATCAACCATATGCTGGCACTGCGGGGCGACCTGCCCTTCGGCTGGGAAGGCACCGGCGGCGATCTGCATTATGCCACCGAGCTGGTGAAGTTTGCTCGTCAGGAGTTTGGCGATAAGTTCTGCATTGCAGTTGCCGGCTCTCCCGAAGGCCACATTCAGTGCCGTTCCTTGGAAGCGGACATCGCTTTCCTGAAGCAGAAGCAGGACAATGGCGCAGACTATATCATAACCCAGCTGTGCTGGGATATGGACGCTTTCCGCTACTGGATGGACGCCATTCGCGCCGCCGGTATCTGGATGCCTGTGGATGTGGGCATCATGCCCATTCTGGACCAGGCAGCAACCATTAACATGGCACTCAGCCGCAATGCTTGCGTGATGCCCAGAGAACTGTCTGAGATTATCTCCAAGCACTGGATCTTCCCCAATCCCTTCGACAAGGCACCCTTCGATGCACAGGCAGAGCAGAAGAAGGCTGACTTCAAGAAGGCAGGCATCGAGTACACCATTCGTCAGATCGACGAGTATCGTGCTTGCGGCATCAACGGCATCCATCTGTACGCGCTTAACAAGTTTGACGATGTGGCATACATCGCCAAGGAAGCCGGTCTGCTGGATCTGATCTAAATTATGCTTGCAGGGCGGGTGATTACACCCGCCCTGCAAAGGAAACTCTATACCCGGAGGATTTTTTATGCCTCATACCATCGCTGTTGCCGGAAAGGGCGGCGTAGGCAAGACCACCATCAGCGGTATGCTTATTGACCTTCTGTGTCAGAAGGGGAAAGGCCCCGTGCTGGTGGTGGATGCGGACGCAAACAGCAACCTCAACGAGGTGCTGGGCGTTTCTGCTGACGTGACCCTCGGCACCATCCGGGAGGAAATGGCCCACGCAGAGCTGAAGGGCGCCATCCCTTTCGGTATGACAAAGGCGGATTACGCCGAATTTAAATTTAATTCTGCCCTGATCGAGGAGGACGACTTCGATATGCTGATCATGGGCAGAACCCAGGGAAAGGGCTGCTACTGCTATGTGAACGGCGTGCTGAAAACCCTGGTGGACAAGTATGCAAAAAACTATAACTACATTGTTATGGACAACGAAGCCGGTCTGGAGCATGTGGCCCGAGGCACGCTGCCGAAGGTGGATACCATGCTGCTGATCTCCGACTGTTCCCGCCGCGGTGTACAGGCTGCCGCAAGAGTGGCCGAGACCATTGCGGAAATGGAGCTGAAGCCCGGCAAGCTGGGTTTGATCGTCAACCGGGCGCCCAACGGCCAGCTGGACCCGGGCACCCGTGAAGAGATCGAAAAGCACGGACTGACCTTGTTTGGAGTTCTGCCCCAGAACGAGGATATTTACCGTTGC
The DNA here is from genome assembly GCA_045576715.1 of Faecousia sp. Classification (GTDB taxonomy): domain Bacteria; phylum Bacillota; class Clostridia; order Oscillospirales; family Oscillospiraceae; genus Faecousia. Next base: position 15,254 of record JAZNHB010000031.1, read on the forward strand.
GACTGCGACGGCGAACCCTCTGCCAAGCTGCCGGAAAGCAATCCGGTAAAAACGCAGCTGCAGGCAATACTCAACAAGCTGGGTATTTAATTGTCAACTGTCCATTCATTTCGTTAATAATTTTATTATTATATAAACTTTTACCAAGGGGGAAAACATTATGTCTTTTACACCTAAGACGGGCGCGTTCAACGGACACATCAATGCCGTGACCCTGGGTGTCGGTGACGAGGCAATCGTGATCGGCGGTCAGAATGTGCTGCCCTTCTACACCTTCGATGCACCCATCGAGAATGCACCGAAAATCGGCATCGAAATTTCCGATGCTATGGATGGCTGGGATCTGCCCGGCATTACACAGCTGTATGCCGGCTGCGCTACCATGGCTGAGCGCGCCAAGAAGGCAGAAGCGGTGGAAGGCGTGGACTTTTTGTGCCTGCACTTTGAAGCTGCTGATCCCAACGGCGCAAATCGCGCTACCGCCGACTGCGTCGCTGACGCCAAGGCTGTTGCCGAGGTCTGCAAGAAGCCTATCGTAGTCATGGGCTGCAAGAACCTGGAAAAGGACGCAGAGCTGCTGGGCGCCATCGCAGATGCGCTGCGCGGCAAGAACATCCTGTGCATGAGCGCAAAGCAGGAGAACTGCAAGAATGTGGGCGCTTCCGTCGTTCTGGCAGGTGGCCAGAAGGTGGGCGCAGAAACTGCCGACGACATCAACCTGGCTAAGCAGCTGAACATTATGCTGAAGAAGGACGCCAATGTTCCTGCAGACGCAGTGGTTATGGATATCGGTACGGCAGCTGTTGGTTACGGCTATGAGTATGCAGCTTCTACCTTCGACCGCATCCGTCTGGCCGCGCTGGCACAATCTGACGAGGATCTGCAGATGCCCATTCTGGCTGCTGTTTCTTCCGATACATACGGTGTGAAGGAATCCACCGCCTCCGCTGAGGATGAACCCGCATGGGGCTGCCGTGAGGAGCGCGCTATCGGTATGGAAGTGGCTACCGCTGCTGCTGATCTTGTAGGCGGCGCTGACGCTGTTGTTCTGCGTCATCCTGCATCCATCGCTACCATTAAGACATTTATCACCGAGCTGGTGTAAGAAAGGAGAGTACATACAATGGCTTTGAAAGGTATTGACATCTTTAAGATGTCCCCCAAGAAGAACTGTAAGGAATGTGGTTTCCCCACCTGTATGGCTTTCTGCATGAAGGTCGCCGCAGGCGAGGCGGAGATCGACAAGTGCCCCTACTTCTCTGACGATGCCAAGGCTTCTTTGAATGAGGCTACTGCACCGGCTATGAAGACCATCGCTGTGGGCGAGCACAAGCTGGGCGGCGAGACCGTTCTGTTCCGTCACGAGAAGACTTTGGTCAACAAGAATCTGTACGCTGTGTCCGTTTGCACTTGCATGGACGAGGCGACTGTGGATGCAAAGCTTAACGATCTGCAGAAGATCGACTACGAGCGCATCGGCGAGCGTATGTACGTGGAGTTTGTTCAGGTGGCTAACACCCAGGCTGACCCCGCTGTTTACGCTGCCCTGGTGAAGAAGGCTGCTGCGCTGGGCCGTCCTCTGGTACTGGAGTGCTGGGATGTAGAGTGCGCCAAGGCTGCTCTGGAGGTTTGCGGCAAGGACGTGATCCTGGACGGCGCTACCCCCGAAAACTGGGAGGCTATGAGCGAGCTGGCTACCGCGAAGGGCGTCACCCTGGGCGTTTGGGCTGAGAATATCTCCGACCTGTACGACACTGTTAAGAATCTGGAAGGCAAGGGCAACAAGAATCTGTGCCTGGATGTTACCGGCAAGACCGCTAAGGAAACTCTGGCAAATGCAGTTCTGGTGCGCCGCACCGCTATCAAGGATGGCGACCGCACCTTCGGTTACCCCTCTATCGTCAATCTGGCTAAGATCGCTAAGGGCGATGACCGTCTGGCTACCGCTTACGCTGCTATGTTCACCGAGAAGGACGCTTCTTTCATTGTTAGGTCCGGTATGACTTACGCACAGGCACTGCCTCTGTATGGTCTGCGTCAGAACATCTACACCGATCCTCAGAAGCCCATGAAGGTGGAGGCAAAGCTGTATCCCCTGAACGGTGCGGATGAGAATGCACCTGTTGCATTGACTGTTGACTTCGCTCTGACCTACTTCCTGGTCTCCGGCGAAATGGAGCGCTCCGGCGCGCCTGTGAACCTGGTGATCTCCGACGCTTCCGGTATGTCTGTTCTGACTGCCTGGGCAGCCGGTAAGTTCTCCTCCTCCACCATCAAGAAGACTTTTGACGAGCTGGATCTGGAGAATAAGATCAAGAATCGCACCCTGATCATCCCCGGCAAGGTTGCCGTTATGAAGGGCGAAATTCAGGAGAAGCTGCCCAACTGGAATGTGGTTGTCGGTCCTCTGGAAGCTGTACAGCTGCCTAAGTACCTGAAGGACAAGGAGTACGAGGGTGCAGCAGCCGCAGCCGCTGCCGAGAATGCAGCCAAGGCTGCTACCGGCGCTGCTGCTGAGGTTAAGGAGCTTAGTTTTGACGAGTTGCTGGCTACCAAGGTGCCTGCAATTGAAGTCAAGCAGTGGGATACCCAGTATAAGGGTTACAATCCTGAGTCTTCCACCTTCGTTACCATCGGTGAGCGTATCCACTGCATCGCGCCCTCCATCCGTAAGGCTATGGACGAGCGTGATCCCGAGCCTATTCTGCAGCGTGCATACGAGCAGATCAAGGCCGGCGCTACTTATCTGGACGTGAACATCGGCCCTGCTGAGAAGGACGGTCCGGAAAGAATGATGTGGGCTGTTAAGCTGCTGCAGGAGAACTTTAACAACGTTCCTCTGGCGCTGGATACCGCCAATATGAAGGCTATCGAAGCCGGTATCAAGGTTTATAACCGTACCAATGGCAAGCCTATCGTCAACTCCGCTGACGCAGGCTCCCGTATCGGCTACATCGACCTGGCTGCTGCCAACGACGCTATCTGTATTGCTCTTTGCTCCGCTGACGGTATCGCCAAGGATAACGAAGAGCGTATGATGCACTGCGACAACATGCTGGAGCGTGGTCTGAGCCTGGGCATGGACGCTACCGACCTGTGGTTCGACCCCCTGTTCCTGGTTGTTAAGGGCATGCAGGATAAGCAGATGGAAGTTCTGGAGGCCATCAAGATGTTCTCCGACAAGGGCCTGAAGTCCACCGGTGGTCTTTCTAACAACTCCAACGGCGCGCCCAAGAACGTGCGTCCCATCATGGACGCAACCTTGGTTGCTATGTGCATGATGCAGGGTCTGACTTCTGCGATCGTCAACCCCAATGATCTGCGGCTGATGGAGACCATCAAGTCTTGCGACATCTTTAAGAACAACGTGCTGTATTCTGACAGCTACCTGGATATCTAATATCCCCGCAATTATGGCAGGGAGAGGGAATCTCCCTCTCCCTGCTTTTGTCGAAATAGAGGCGATGGGTTGCAAGACCATCGCGCAAATTTGCCTTTGAAAGTTTCCTGAAAGGAAAATTATAAGTATGAAAGTTACATTTCAAATTGAGGGCGCAAGCCCTGTTCAAATTGAATGCAACGCCGGTGAGAATCTTCTGGACTTGGCGCGACGGGCAAACGTTGCCATTGATGCGCCCTGCTCCGGCAATGGCTCCTGCGGTAAGTGCCGTGTGAAGCTTCTGGAGGGACAGGTGGAGACGATTCCTTCCCGACACATCACCGACGAGGAATATAATGCAGGGTGGCGCTTAAGCTGCAATACCAAGGTGATTTCCGACTGCGTGGTGTTTGTGCCGGATATTGCCAGCGCCTACCAATCAAGAATGAAAACCGCTGACCTTTCCTCTGCGGAGGAGGTGGCGATTTTTGAGAAGATCCAGGCGGATATGCACGCAGGTGGTGTTGGGTTTACCAACAATTTCCGCAGCGTGCACCTGACAATGGCTGCACCCTCTGCCGACGATACCATGCCGGATATTGAACGGCTGACCTGGGCCATAAAGGCGCAGCTGGGTGTGCAGGAGACAGAGGTGCCGTACCATGTGATGGCAAAATTGGCAAAGGTTCTGCGGCAGAACGACTTTTCTGTTTGTGTAAAAGGCGAAATAAACGGCCAAGTCTTTACTTGTCTGGATATTTGCGCTCCCGGGGATACGCGCATGGTATGCTGCGCTATTGACATTGGCACCACCACCGTATCTATGGTTTTGGCGGATTTACAGACCGGCAGGATTTTGGCCAAGGGATCATCCGGCAACGGACAGATTCGCTACGGCGCAGATGTGATCAACAGAATTATCGAGTCTACCCGCCCCGGTGGAAGCAAGAAGCTCCAGGACGCTATGGTAAAAGAGACGCTGACACCCATTATGGCCAATTTGTGCAAGGCAGCAGGGGTTACTGCGGATGATATTTTGCGCCTTTCCATCGGCGCAAACACAACGATGAACCACTTGCTCATCGGCGTGGATGCGGACCCGGTACGGATGGATCCCTACATCCCCAGTTTTTTCAGCTGGAACGGTCTGCTGGCAAGGGATCTGGCGCTGTCTGCCAACCCCCAGGCCAAGGTGGTGATCGCGCCCAATATCGGCTCTTACGTAGGCGGTGATATTACAGCAGGCACATTGGCGACCATGATGTGGAACTGCGATGAGATGATCTTGTTTATCGACTTGGGTACCAATGGTGAGATCGTGTTCGGCAACCGTGATTTTCTCATGAGCTGCGCTTGCTCTGCCGGTCCTGCCTTTGAAGGTGGCGATATTTCCTACGGCATGCGGGCAACCGATGGCGCAGTGGAGGCGGTGACCATTGACAAAGAAACCATGGAGCCTGCCGTGACCATCGTGGGTGAAGAAAATCAAAAGCCGGTGGGCATTTGCGGCTCGGGCATTATTGATGTGATTGCAGAATTGTTCCGCTGCCAAATTATCAACGCAAAAGGACAATTTATCCGGGAGGGCAAACGGGTTTTGCGGGATCAGCACGGGTCCGGCAGATACGTTCTGGCATTTGCTCATGAGACAGAAACCGGCCGGGAAGTTTCCATCAACGAGGTGGATATTGACAATTTTATCCGGGCAAAGGGCGCGATTTACTCCGGTATCGACACCTTGCTGCAATCTGTGGATATGACGCCGGACTGCATTGAAAAAGTGCTGGTGGCCGGCGGTATCGGCTCCGGCATTAACATGAAAAACGCGGTGCGTATTGGCATGCTGCCGGATGTGGAGCTGGAAAAATACCACTATATTGGCAACTCCTCGTTGGCAGGTGCCTATGCCATGGCAGTCAGCAGCGAAGCAGAAGAAAAGTGTCACCAGGTAGCAACAAATATGACGTATCTGGAGCTAAGTACCTATCCGGGGTATATGGACAGCTTTGTGGCAGCGTGCTTCCTGCCGCACACGGACGCGTCCTTGTTTCCCAGTGCAATCGAGAATTGAGAACGGAGAATTGAGAATTAAATTATGCAGATAGAGAATCACAAAGAAGAAGTACCGTTTACCTATTATCAAGAGCTGTTTGAGAAGGCAGATGCGGCGGAAATGGCTGCCCGTACCGGCGTAAAATGGGACGGAGAAAAGTTTTATGTAAACTTACTTGGCGCCACCTATACCATATCCCATCCCGGGTATGAGGTGGAGCCTGGCTGTGCGCTGCCGGTGCAGACGTTTTTATTGCGATGGCTGCTGGAGGGTAAGGCTGTTGCCTGGAAGGGCACATGGAAAACCTTTCGCCAGATGCCCTGGGGAGAATTGTACATTCAGCCCTACACCGGCCGGGTTCTGACCAGGGCGGCATTCACCTTTGGGACGCGGCTGGATGCGTTCCGGGCAGCATGTGAGAAGATGGGTGCGGTGCCCATAAACCACGGCGATGCCGGCTATCAGCTGGATTTTATGCAGGGGTACACGATGCAGATCCTGGTATGGGCAGGCGATGAGGAGTTTCCGCCCAATGCGCAGGTGCTGTACTCGGATAATTTCGAGAACGGATTTGCTCCGGAGGACCGGGTTGTGGCAGGGGATATTCTCATATCAAAAATTAAGGAAATAATGTGAAAAAGAGGTAATATTACCTCTTTTTTGCTATTTTTCGACATGATTTTTCATTGACGGCTTTTTCATTTTGTGATAAAATTCAAACGGTTAAATGCTAAAAAGAAGGGTTTGATACCATTTGTTGAAAATAGATTCGCTTTATGATTTGACACATACCCAAGCAGCGGACTACTTGCGCGGCTTTGTATATCCGTGGGAGGCGCTCTCAGGAATTGAGGATATGATCCGCAGTTTGGGCAGCACCCTGCCGGATACGCTTTATGATGAAGTGACGCCCGGTGTATGGATACATAAAACGGCAAAGGTGGCCCCTACTGCCTATATTGGCGCGCCTTGCATCATCGGCGAGAATACAGAGATTCGCCACTGCGCATTTATTCGCGGATCGGCATTGGTGGGCGCCGGCTGTGTGGTTGGCAATTCCACAGAGCTGAAAAATGTGATTTTGTTTGACAGCGTGCAAGTTCCCCATTACAACTACGTGGGCGACAGCATACTGGGCTATAAGGCGCACATGGGCGCAGGTTCTATTACATCCAATGTGAAGTCGGACAAGTTGCCGGTGGTGATCCATAGCCAGCCGCCGCTGCCCACCCAGCGCAAAAAGGTAGGCGCTATGTTAGGCGATTATGTGGAGGTCGGGTGCAACAGCGTGCTGAATCCCGGCACGGTGATCGGCAGAAATTCCAATGTGTATCCTTGCTCCTGCGTCCGGGGTGTGGTGCCGGAGGGCAGTATTTATAAGCATGACGGAAGTATCGTGGAAAAACGATAATGGGTTAAAAAGGCTTGTATCCCAAGCAAAATTCTCAGGACAGCCTTCTAAATTTTATTTGGAGATGATGATATGGGCAAGTATTTTGGAACAGACGGATTTCGTGGGGAGGCAAATGTAACGCTCACTGCTGACCACGCTTACAACACAGGCAGATTCCTTGGCTGGTACTATACAGAAATGAAAAAACGCGCAGCCGGAGGAAATGCCCGGATTGTAATCGGTAAGGATACACGCCGTTCAAGTTATATGTTTGAGTATGCGCTGGCGGCAGGTATCACCGCTTCCGGTGCGGACGCATACCTTTTGCACGTGACCACCACACCTTCCGTGGCATACGTAACCCGTATGGATGACTTTGATTGCGGTGTGATGATTTCGGCGAGCCATAACGCCTTCTACGATAACGGCATTAAGCTGCTGAACCGCAACGGCGAAAAAATGGAAGAGGATGTCATTAAGCTGGTGGAAGCGTATCTGGATGGACAGCTGGAGCTGTTTGGACAGAAGCTTCCGCAGATTCCCTTCGCCAAGGGCGGACAGATCGGCAGAACAGTGGACTATGTGGCAGGCAGAAACCGCTATATCGGTTATCTGATCAGCCTGGGGATGTTCTCCTTTAAGGGAATCAAGGTGGGTCTTGACTGTGCCAACGGCGCAGCCTGGAACATTGCCAAGAGCGTATTTGATGCGCTGGGCGCCAAGACTTATGTGATCAATGCCAACCCCGATGGCACCAATATCAATCAGGAAGCGGGCTCTACCCATATTGAAAACCTGCAGCGCTTCATTGTGGAAAATGAGCTGGATGTGGGCTTTGCTTATGACGGTGATGCGGATCGGTGCCTGTGTGTGGACGAAAAGGGACAAGTGCTAAACGGTGACCACATTCTTTATATTCTGGGCACCTATATGGCCGAGCAGGGTCAGCTGGAGGGCAATAAGGTAGTGACTACCATTATGTCTAACTTTGGTCTGTACAAGGCATTGGACGCTGTTGGGATCGGCTATGAAAAAACCAAAGTAGGCGATAAGTATGTGTATGAGAATATGGTGAAAAACGGCTATCGCCTGGGCGGTGAGCAGTCCGGCCATATTATCATATCCAAGTATGCCACCACCGGAGACGGTATCCTCACCAGCCTTAAGCTGATGGAGGTTATGCTGGAACGCAAATGCGCTTTTTCCGAGCTGGGCAAGGGCCTGACGGTGTATCCTCAGGTGCTGAAGAACGTACGGGTGAAATCGAAGCCGGAGGCGCAAAACGATCCGGCAGTTCAGGCAGCTGTGGAAACAGTGGCTCAGCGTCTTGGAGACAGCGGGAGAATTCTGGTACGCGAAAGCGGCACGGAGCCGGTGATCCGGGTGATGGTAGAGGCAGACAGTCAAGCGGTTTGCCAGAGTTGCGTGGATGAGGTTGTGGATGTGATCTGCAAGCAAGGTCACGCAAGAGTATAAGGCTGATATATAAACATGGCGTGTTGCAATTGTGCAACACGCCATGTTTTTGTTGTGGTGTATAGCTAAGGCTGAACCGACACATCCCGTGAAAAAGCTTGGCCGGTGAGCTGGTACATTTCATCTGTGGAGATCTTTGCGGTCAGCCGGAGATATTTGCGGAAGATGGCTGCCAGGGCATCTTCGTGCATCAGGCCGATGCTTACCCGGCTGGCGGCCCCTTGGTGATGGGCATCAATATGGCTGCGGCTCATGCCATGGGCCACAGTCAGGGATCCGCCCGGCTTCAGAAGCTGTGAAAGCCGCCGAATCAGTCGCTCCGGTTCCGGAAAGTGAGGGAAGGCATTGTAGACCATAATGCAGTCAAAATTCTCCGGAAATACTGCCGTTTCCACATCACCGCAAATAATTTCCACATTCGCCTGAGGGAATTTCCCTTGGGCGATTTTTGTCATTTCCGGAGAAATGTCGATCGCGGTGACAGAGCGCACGTTCCGGCGCAGGTAGTAGGGGATCATCACACCGGTGCCGCAGGCAACATCAAGTACGCGGTCACCGGGGCGAAGGTTTGCGGTTTGCAGGATACGGTGGATGATCGCATCGTTTTTGATCATATCTGCATCCCACTGGGGGGCAAGGCGGTCGAAGAAAGCAATGACATCTTGTTTATTCATGTTCGTATCTCTTGGGAAGCAGCTTTGCCCGCGTCAGCGCATAGACCAGGACAGGCAGCAAAACCAATTGAATGGCAATGCCGGGCAGACCCTGGATCAGGGAGGTGGTTACCCAAGCGAGCATGGGGGTGCCGGGGGCCAGGATCAAGGACTTGGCAACGCCGGCTACAAAACGGCCTGCCACCATGGCGGTGACCAAGGCGATGTACAGGTCTACATAGGTCTTTTTGGTACGGACAAGCTGCAGCATGATGCCGCTTATACAGCCGTAGACGGCGCATTCTATCATCATGGAAGGAAGGTAGGCTGCCGGGGGAGAGCCGGTGAGCAAACTGGACAGGGCAGGCCCTAAGAGGCCGCAAATCAGGCCGTAAGGCCAGGAGCACAGAATGCCGCAAAGCAGCACCGGGATGTGCATGGGAAGAAAGATGCTGCCACCGTTGGGAAAGGTGTGAAAGACTATGGGCAGCACAACGCAAAGGGCAACGCAGGCAGCACTAAGGACGATGCGTTTTGTATTAGATAAGTTCATAGAAAAACCTCCTCTAAGTGTTTTTTGAGATTATAACACCCAAAGAGGCGGAGCGTAAGCCCCCCTAGGGGATAAAATTACAAAATTCTTTGCACATTCCGGAACGATAGACTTGCGAGAGGAATTTTAAGCCGGTATGCGCTATGATTTGGGCGAAGGAGGCGAGCAGGTGAGGGATGTGAAGGATGAGGATATTTTATATCAGCTGCAGGCCATTGCTATGGCCGATGTGACGAAGCTGATCAATGTGCGTGACGGAACTGTGGAAGTGAGCCAGACACAGCAGCTGCCGAAAAAGCTGCGCTGCGCCATAGCGGCAATCGAAAAGAGTGCCGGCGGAATCAAGGTGAAGTTTTATGACAAGCTCAAAGCGTTGGAGCTGCTGGGAAAGTACAAGGGTCTTTTCAGTGGCGGCAGCGCTGACAGGCGGCTACGGAAGCTCTTATTCCCAGACTGCCGGACAGCAGGTATACCAGGGGCATTTGCAGCAGCTGAATGACCGGGTACCGGAGCTGTATCAGCTGGCGCTGAGCAAGTACAACAATGATCAGGCTGCGCTGAAGGATAAGCTCAGCGTGACACAGCAGATGCAGGCGGATGAGTATGGCAAGTACCAGAATGCTATGAGCCAGCACAATATTGAACTGGATCGAGCCCAGAGCGCGGCAGATACGGCTTATGACCGGGGGTACAATGCCTGGGCAACAGAGGAGCAGCTGCGCAGACAGGATGACGAGACAGCTTACGGCCGTCAGCAGAACAATTATGACAAGCTGGCAAATCTGATCGCGTCCACCGGCTACAGTCCCAGCCAGGCGGAGCTGACGGCTGCGGGCATGAGCGGAACGCAGGCTGCGGCATACGCAAAGGCGTACAAGGATTCAAAGAAGACGGTAAGATCTTCCGGGGGCAGTAAGAACGGTGATCTGAAGATTCCCAGTGAGATTGCCAAAGCAATTAACGATAAAAATACAGTCAGAGAGAAGAGCGAATATATCAGCATGCTGCAAAAAAACGGGGTCATCAGTGCGGAATTGGCAGAGTATATGCGTAATGTATATGATGCCTTTGAGGTCGATGTAGCTGCGGAATATCGGGCAGGTATCGAAGCTGGTAAGAGCCAAAGATTTATGGATGATTATCTGGAGGAACAAGTGGCAGAGGGGTGGATTACTAGCAGAGAGGCGGACGAAATCAGACATCAAAGATGGTGAGGTAAGCAAATATGGGAAGTATTCGAGATAGCTTGTTGAAAGATATTAAGAGTGACAATAAAAGTTCGAGCAATGCGGGGAAAGCCCAGGCAAAAAAAGGAAGCGTAAGAGCTGCGCTGTTGGAGTATTGCTCGGAAGAGAATCATGCAAAACGGCAAAATGCGGTTTTGACATGGGTAAACAAGTATAATGCAGCTATTCAAAATCCAAACAAATTAGATGTGAGGCAGATCGAAAAATTGATCCTCCAGTATGACGGGATCAAAGACTATGCAAGTGCTTACGGATTAACAGGTGCACCTCAAATGGGGCGGCAACTGCAGGAACTGCGTAAAACAGCGGAGCAGCAGGAACGGAGAAAGCTGGAGACGGATATTTTACATCCGGAAAAACGGGTGCAGGAGGACGAGGCAGGGATCGGTAAGTCCGCTGCCTTGCCGAGCCTTTCCGTGGCGGAACAGCTTGGTAAGGATCATATCAAGCAGACTCAGACGGAAGCTGCCCGGCAGCAGAAGTATGGCGGTAAGAGCTATGGTCAGATAAAAGAGATCCTCACCGGTATGGAGGACGGTGAGGAAAAGACATGGTTGGAGCAATATGCGCCGACGATAATGACGACGGAGGATTATGATTCGGAGATCGCAAAGCTGGAAGATGAGATATACAATTTGCAGACATATTATCTTGAACGATATGATAATGCGATCAAGAACCTCGGTGGACTGTCACCAATTACAGGAATGATCATTGATGAGATCAATGAAAAATTCGGTTCACGGACGGAACTGGCGGAATACATCGATAGCCTGAAAGAAAAGAAATTGAGCTATGAGAACAACCGAAAGTATAATTTTCTTTCAGAGAATGAGGATTTTGCGGAGCAGTCTAAGGTGGCGGCTACAGAAGGAAGCGCAAACTTCTTTGATGGGTTGGCGAATAATAGCCGGTGGCACTATGACATGATAAACGAATTGTTCGCCAATAATCTCACTGCTGATGCTGTGGAGAATGAGAACCATTTATTTGCAGGTATGATAGGTGCTATAGAAGGCAATTATGCCTATATGACCGAAAATGAAAAAGCAATCTATAACTATGTTTATAATACCCAGGGCGCGGATTCTGCAGAGGGGTATCTTAAGTATCTGGATATCACATTGGATGGGAGATCAAAGCAGTATACTCAGCAGGAGTGGAAAAAACTAGCAACGGCTTTACCGGTGCAAACCAGTATTGCGAGTGTTCCTATGACATTGTGGAGTGGAGCAGGATATCTTGATGCAGCAGGACAAAAGCTTATTAACGACATTAAGGAGAATGTTACCGGCGAATATGCAGGCCCGGTTAATTACAATCGGGCGGCAATGATGCCTTCTGTTGTATCGTCAACAATTCGTGGTACTGTGTCTCAAAATCTGGCACAAAGGTACGGTACTATTGAATTTGATAAAGAAGATCACCCTATTCTGAGCAAGATTTTTAACGGTAAGAGCTGGGGCGATGTGTATCAGCTGGGTATGAGCATGGTGGATTCTACTGCTGTGGCGCTGATGTCTCCGGTAATTGGTACTGCCGGTACGCTGATGCTTTCCGGAAGCGCTGCCACCCAGACGATGCTGAACGCTGTTGAAAACGGCGCGACAGATGAGCAGGCACTGACGATGGGCGCATTGAGCGGTGCTTTTGAATATCTGTTTGAGAAATATGAGCTGGAAAACCTGCTGAAGAACGGCTCGGAGAATGTGGTCCGGGCATTTGTGGCACAGAGCTTGTCTGAAGGTTTTGGCGAAGGCGCGACCACGATCGCCAATACGCTTGCCGATACCATTGTTATGGCGGATAAGTCCGAGGTCAACCGCATTGCTGCGGAGTATATGAAGGCAGATCCTAAGCTGACGGAAGCAGAGGCTATGAAAAAGGCGTGGATGGATATTGCAATCCAGATCGGCTGGGATGTTGTGGGCGGTGTGGCATCCGGTAGTATCATGGGCGGCAGTTATGCGGGAATCAACAAGGGCATGAGCAAACTGCAGCAGTTGGCGCAGGATAAGGTCAATGCGGAGCAGGATGCGCTGCAGAAGTTGGCGGTAGAGAAGATTCGAGCAGAACAGCAAGGACAGACGGTGAATACTGCCGATGTGTCAATTAAGGAACAGCTGCGTAATAACCAAGATGCACTTAACGAAATGCAACCTGCGGCAGATATCCAAACGCCAAAAAGTTTCTCGCAGTTAGATATAGCAGGAAAAATTAACTGGGTCATAGAAAAATTGCGTCCCACCGGATATCAAGTGGAACGCAAGGGTATGGGCACAATTAAGTTCGGAAGCAAGCAACTAAAAGGCGCCTTCAAATACTTTACAAAGGGAAGTGTTGAGGAAGCGGCTTTCGAGGCTATACCTTATGTGCTGGAAAACGGCATTCAAATTGCGGAGCACGTAGATCATAAGGATAGGTCATATGGAACTGTGACCATTGCAGCACCGGTGACTATTGACGGAGTCAGAGGAAATATGGCGGTTGTTGTCAAAAAGACGACAGAAAATTTTTATAAGGTACACCGTATCCTGACACCAGAAGGTGCTGTTTTTGAATTGTCGGCGACAGAAAATGAAGCAGAACCTACCTCGGCGGGGGAGTCACCGGAAACCGGCTCTCTTGCCACGCCCATCAGTTCTGCTTCTACTGGTAGTATATCCCAAACAATGCCTAGTGTCAACGGGGAAATTTCTTCCGCTGAGGGCCAGGTCGTGCGTAACAGCGATGATGCTACGGTGCAGATCGCGGATGTGGAAAGCGCCGGCAATGGCAAGCTGACGGTGAAGCTGACGGACGGCAGCACAGCGGATATCAGTGAACTGAGCTTTCCTAATATGGGTGAGCAGGAGCTGTGGCGGGTGCTGGCAGAGTATTCCGAAGATGCTGAGCATGCCCGGCAGCTGCTGAAGGAATACCGTGCCGGCAATCTGGGAGCTTTTGAGTATGCCAAAGGCGTGGAGGAAGCGTTTTTGTACGGCAAGCTGAATATCGATGGGAGAGAAATGTCCCGGCGTGGCAGCTTTGTGAATCGGCTGAATCCTATGCAAAAGAATATGGCATACAAGTACGGCCAGTTTGCCGGGGAGAAGCAGACTAAACAGCGAGAGGCGGAAGCGTCTGAGCGCAATGCCAAGCGGGAGCGCAAGGGCGGTGTGTACTACGGCTATGAGGGAGAAAAACTGGACAAGAGCAAGCTGAACAAAGCGCAGCGGGTTGGCGTCAATTTTGCAGAGCGTCTTGCCAGACGGAAGGGTATTACCACCTATTTTTACCGTTCCTATGACAACGAGCAGGGAGAGCGGGTGTATAAAGACCGGGAGGGAAATATCGTGCCGGCGAATGAGAACGGCTGGTATGATCCCAGTGACGGCAGTATCCACATTGATCTGAACTGCGGTGATATGGGCTCCACAGTCCTGTTTACTATCGCCCATGAGCTGACACACTTTATTCAGGATTGGTCTGCTGACCGGTACCGGACACTGTGTAAGATCCTGACAGAAGGATACCTGGAGATGGGACAGTCGGTGGACGAGCTGGTGCGGAATAAGCAGGAGGAATACCGGAAACGCAAAATAGAGCTGAGTTATGAGGAAGCCTTTGATGAGGTGATCGCAAGCTCTATGGAGGGCGTGCTGAGCGATGGCCGTGTGATGGATCTGCTGGATGATGTGGAGACTAAGGATATGAGCCTTGCAGATCAGATCCGCAGCTTCCTGGAAGATACGGCAGCGCTGATCCGGGACACCATTCAGGCATACCGGGATGTGAAGCCGGAAAGCCCGGAGGGGAAGATCGTGCAGAGGATGCAAGGTATCCACGATCAGCTGCAGGAGGTATTTGCTGCAGGTCTACACGAAGGCGGAGAAAATTACCGTCAAGGCGGCAAAATAAATACCGCCCAAGCCGGCGGGGTGAAGATGCAATTACGCAATGTGAATGGTGCTAATGTTGTATGGATCGAGAACAGTAGTTTTACAAATTCTCAATTACGCGATTCCAATGCGATTGCGAGTTATATTGCGAGCCATATTGGCGATGTGTATCGAATTATCGAGAGCGGCCAATGTGTGTATATTGGTCCGGATCTTCCGGGCGAATACACTCATTCGAAATACACATCTCATCTGCAAAAGAAGAGTAAAGCAACATTAAAAGCAAAAAATAAAGCTACTCCGGGCATAGGGGAAATGATTGAAATCGCCACAAATAGAAGGTGGGAGAAAACGCGGCACAATCATAGTAAGGATGCCCAATACGGTATGTATCGTTATGATACCCAGTTCGCGTTTCCTATAAAGGATAGGAGTGGAAACACTATATCAGTAAAAGCGTACTCTGCGGAGTTGCTGATTCGCAATGCATCTGATGGTAAAAAGTATCTATACGATATTGTGAACATAAAAGAAGACACCGCTAAGGCGATTGACCTCCAAAATAGAGAGGCCAGAAAGGGCAGCTATGCAGCTGCCTCGCGTAGCAGTGTCTCACAAAAACAGTATACGCAATCCGGAGCGAAAAGTCAACAAAATTCTGCGACAAATTCTCCCAAATCAATTCGGTATGAGAAAAATGAAGCAGCGGAGGCGCACCTGCAGCGGGAAAATGCGGCTATGGGAGAGGATGTTGCCGGACTGAACGAGCTTGTGGCGGCAATGAGACGGCAGGGAAAAGACGGCAGTCTGGAAACAAGTACACTGGATGCTGCAGCAGCTACCCTTATGAAGAAGGTCAATGCTAAGGGGAAGAAAGCAGAATTAATGCAGCTGCTGGATCGATTCTATCAATATGTTGGCAGAGGACAGGAGCTGACATGGGAGGATATCCGCAAAGCTGCCAGACCTGCTGTTAACTGGCTGATCGACCACATTGCCCTGGATGAGCGGATGAGCGAGTTGGAATTTGCGTATAACCGGGAGCTGATGGAGCAGGAGCTGCTGTACAGAATTTACGGAAGCTACTGGAACGCTTCTACACTCTACATCGTGGCGGGGCAGCATGAGGCGCAGATCCGACAGCTGAAGGGCAAGCACAATCAGCGTATGAATCAGGTTTACCAGCGTCATAGGGATATGGAAGAAAGACAGAAACAAACCTACCGTCAACGTCAGGAGGCTGCCCGGCATCATTATGAGGAACAGCACCAAAAACGGGAGGCCGAGTACCGGGAAAGCCGGCGGAAGGCTGTGGAACGGCACGACGTGGCGCAGATCCGTCAGCAGATCAAGAAGGATGTACAGCGGCTTGACAGTCTGCTGAACAAGGGGACTAAGAAAAGAAATGTCAAACTGGGACTGCAGGAGTTCGTGGGCGCTGCGCTGCGGCTGGCAAAGGGAACGTTCCTTAACGACTACAATGAGTACGATATGATCCGCAACGGACTGCAGAACAGTTTGCTTCCGGAGGAACAGGCGGCCTTTAACCGCTGCCGGGAATTGCTGGAGGAGCTGGACGAGCTACCTAAAGAGCCAGGGGCGGATAACCTTCACGACAAGTGGGATCCGGAGCAGGCAATGCGCCGGGACGACCGGGAGGAGGCTCTGAAGAGGGAGCTTTACCAGAATATGCGGATCCTCCGGGACGGGAATGTATTCCAGAGAGAACGCGCCGGCGCAGAGGATGCTACAGCGGAGCAGTTGGCAGATGAGCTTCTTGCAGCGTATCAGAAGCTGGCAGAAACCGAATTTGAGCACCTGCAGGGTCTGTACAGTGTAAAAGTGTATGACCAGATCGAGAAGACAAAGAATTTCCTGAAGGGCAAAGCGATCAAGGATATGACTGCTGTAGAACTGAAGGAGCTTAGTAAGCTGTACAGAATGATCAGTGAAACGGTAAGCCGTGCGGATGAGTTGTTCGGTGCGCACAGAAACGAAAAGACAAGCAAGCGGGGCAACCGGATGCGTGACCAGCTAGCTACTGACAGGGACGCGGACATGCATGCTTTTGTGGCCAAGTTGAAGGAATTTGGCTGGAGCCTGCTAACACCTGAGGCTGCGGCTGCGGTCATAGGCTCGGATGAGCTGACCCAAGCGATCCGGGAGGTAGAGGCCACGGAGACGGTGCAGCAGCAGGATCTGGAGCATGCCCGTCAATATGCCGCTGAGCAGGCGCAGAAGTTTAACCGGAAAAATTGGGATACCAGCAAGCAGGTGAAGTTTGCCGGAACGGAGATCACCATAGGTCAGGCAATGGCGCTCTTTGCGTATACAGAACGTAAGGCAGGACGGGATCACATCAGCGGTGACGGCTTTGAAGCATCTGTTGGTGTGCAGCGGGAGATTCTGGAAGCAGTGCTGGGCATCCGGATCGGTGATGATGTGATCGGCAATGCCATTGCCAGATACAGCCGCAGGCAGGCCGTCATTCAAGGAGGCGCGCTGTGAGATATTTTGAGGACTATCAAATTGATGGGAAGCCCATGCTTGTTCCGGATGCGGATGTATCTATGTCGTTTGCGGATTTGGATGCTTCCGACTCCGGCCGGGACGAAAGCGGAGTCATGCACCGGATCATGGTGCGGCAGCGTGTGGGCAGCTGGGAGTTTCACTACGCCAGTCTTACGGCGCAGGAATATAAGTACATGCGTTCCCTTTTTGCCGGAAAGGCGGATTTCACGTTTACATATCGGGATCCGGAAGGCTACCTTGTGCAGACGAGAGCTTATTGTTCTAATGACAGCATTACTTACCATAATGCGCGGTTGGGGCTTTACAGAAATTTGGCCTTCAGCATCATCGAATGCTAGGAGGTGGCGGTGTGTTAAGAACACTGATCGTGCTGCCTGACGGCAGCGAACTATTCTCCGGGGCAGGAACGCAGAATGCCATTCAGAGTGTGACAATCACAGAAACAGTGAATGCCGGCCAGGAGCTGAAGCTAGGCTCCTGCTGCGCCAATATGATCGAGGCAAGGCTCCTGACGCCGGGCGGAGGTCTTTCGCTGACGGCAGGGGACGAGCTGGAAGTTTACCGGGTGGCAGATGACGGTGCGCGCTGTAAGGTAGGACTTTTTACCACAGAGAAGCCTACGCGACCTACGGCAAACACCATGCACATCACGGCCTATGACAGGGTAAGTTGGCTGGATAAGGACATGACTCAGTGGTTGGCGCAGCAGGATGCGTGGCCGTACAATTTGCAGGAACTGGCAGCTATGGTGTGCGCTCGGTGCGGTCTGGTTCTGAAAAATGAGGAGATTCCCAACGGGGATTATCAGGTGCAGAAATTTTCTGCAGAGGGAATCACCGGACGGCAGCTGATGCAATGGATAGGAGAAATTGCCGGAAGATTCTGCAGAGCAACGCCGGAGGGAGCGCTGGAATTTGCCTGGTATACTCCGGCGGAGGTTTCTCTGAGTGCCACCGGGGAACGGGCGGTTGATGTGACATTTACAGAAGGGGATCTGCACATCCGGGAGGAACGCGCCGCAGTTACAGAGGACAGGGAAGGAATTTGCGTGGAATATGCCTATTTGCAGGCCGCCCATGACGGTCAGGGCAATGTGGTATTGACCTTGAACGATAGGCAGTATTATTTCCAGAACACGCTGTCTTTTGATGATTATGTGACCGCGCCCATTCAAAAGGTGCAGCTGCGGCAGAGCGAAGAAGATGTGGGGACTGTGTATCCCGACGGGATAACTGACCCGGTGAATACGTATATCATTACCGGCAATCCGCTATTGGAAACGACCGATGCCCAGGCGCGCAAGCCGGTGGCTCAGAATCTTTATGAACACCTAAAGAGCGTGTCATATACACCGTGTACGGTGGCGACGCCGGTAGTGATGGCGGTGGGTGCAGGAAATATTTTGCAGATTACGGACCGCAACGGAAGGCACATTACCGCTTATGTGATGACAAGAAGGCAGCAAGGACAGCGTGATACGCTGGAATGTACAGGCAGTTTTAAAAGAGCCGACACAACAGCGGTAAATAACCAAAGTTATCAGGCGCTGCGTGGGAAAGTGATGAATCTGCGGACAGATGTAGACGGCTTATTTGCCCAGAACAAGGATACAACCGGAAAAGTATCTCAGCTGCTGCTGGACGTGGAAGGCATTACCGGACAGGTCAGTGGCCAAAGCGCTGATATAACAGGTGTCAAGGAGGAACTGACGGCTGTGAAGCAAACGGCTGGCGAAATAAAAATTTCTGTGGAGAAGATTGCCGGCGAGGGAGCGACAAAGATAAAAACAGGCATGGGGTACACCTTTGACGACAACGGCCTGCAAATTGCCCGGAAAGGCCAGCAAATGAAAAATCTGCTGGACAATACAGGTATGTATGTCACCCGTTCCGGGCAGACGATTTTGCAGGCCAATGACAAGGGCGTGGAGGCCGCGGACGTGACGGTGCGTAACTATCTGATCGTGGGCGACCATGCGCGATTTGAAGATTATGCGGCAGGCAGGACAGCCTGTTTCTGGTTGGAGGGGTAATATGGCGCTGAGTGGATCTTTTTATGGCACAACAGCCAACAGTAAAATAAAACCGAAGATACAGTGGTATGCTGAGCAGTCTGTTACGGGCAATTATTCTCAGATTACGGCAACGTTGACGTATTCGCGTACAAATACAGGCTACACAACGGAAGGATACTGGACGGGTAGCATGACCATCGGTACCGATACGGCAAAAGCATCCGATGTCAAGGTAAAGATTACTTACCAAAGCAACACAGTGGCGATTACCCACACAGCAAAGGTGGCCCATGATGCGTACGGAAAGCTGAATGTAACTATTTGCGCAACCGGAGATATTACCAATCCCAGTGGATCCTCATTGAAGGATACGACTATCCGCCAAACTGTCACTTTGAACACCATTGCCAGAGCCTCGTCTATCAGCGGGACCAATGCAGATATTGAGAGCCGTTCCACCATCGTGATCAGTCGGAAGAGCGATGAATTTACCCACTGTGTTGCCTTTTCTTTCGGAGATCTGTCCGGATACATAGATGACCAGGGGAATATTTCAGCTACAGAGGTTAGGCTGTCGGCAACGACGATCAACTTTCTGCTGCCGGCAAGTTTTTATGAGCAGATTTCCGATGCACCGTCAGGCGTATGCGCGCTGGAATGCAGAACTTATGCCGGAAGCACGCACATCGGCACGCAAACCGGGGAATTTATCGCCACAGCCGGCAGGAGATTATGCGCTCCGGTGGTGAAAGGCAATGTGGTGGACTGCAATCCGTCTACGGTAGCATTGACCGGAGACAGCAGTAAGCTGGTTCGGTTTTGCTCCACGGCGCATTGTGTGATATCTGCCCAGGCGAGAAACGGCGCCCGCATTACCCGGTTGAAAATTGGGGATGTGGAAGTGGAGGAATCTTTAGATATACTCCATGCTGATTGCGACAGTGTTACATTTCAGGCAACGGACACCAGAGGTTATACAGAGTTGTATCCCTGCCCTGTTACACAGATTCCCTATGTACAGCTGGGCAACGAAGCAACGGTGTGTCGCACAGACCCTACAAGCGGCAATGGGGAGCTTAGATTGGAAGGGCCATGCTGGAAGGGAAACTTTGGGGCGGTGGAAAACGCGTTGACTGCCACCATACAGGTAAACGAGGAACAGCCGCGGCAGCTGCAGCTTGAGATTGGAGACGACCACAGATACAGCGCTACTGTGGCGTTATCAGGCTTGGATTATACAAAGGCCCATACGGTGAAAGTCGCCGTATCGGATCAGATCATGTCCGCAGAAGCGCTGCTGCCTGTGCAAAAGGGTATTCCTGTGTTTGATTGGGGCGAGAGTGATTTTGCATTCCATGTGCCGGTGGAGCTTCCCGAACTGACAGTGGGCGGTGTGCCACTTGCCGACTATATCAAAGAAGTTATGAAAGGACAGTAACGATGCAGGAAATAAAAACACTTACCGTTAACGGTAAAAGCTATGTGATCAGAGATAAAAGTGCTGTGTCGGTGGATGCGCAAAACCTGGCAGACGGAGACAAGGCGCAGGCAAGGGAGAATATCGGCGCTTGTCAAATTGATGATGCAACTGTTGGCGCGGATGCTTGGTCCAGCCAAAACACAGTAGACAAGTTAGCGCCTAACTTTACCGAAAGCGGTGCGGTTGTCACTTGTGCCCCTGTAGAGGGGTATCCTTTGCAGGTGGTAAGCAAGATTACACATGCCCAAGAGGGCAGCGGTGACCCAAGCCTTGAGAATGTGCGACCCATCGTTGGACATTCTGCTTTGAAGCTGACCAGAAACGATGCGGAATTTACGGTTGATTTTGGGCAGACAGTATATGGCGGTAGCTTTGATTGGCAAAGCGGTGTGCTGACCATTACAAACACCATTATGCGTTTGACTTCGGATTTAACGTGGTCAAGAAGCTCTACTACTAACAGCTACGGATTTAATGCCTATTATGTTACTATTGGTGACACAAAGAAAGGCAATGGCACTCAATCAAGAGTTGTATGTACACATTATCCGTCTACAACCGGATGGAGCAATAGCAGCGTGGGACAAAAGACTATCAAGATACAACATAACAATGGAAAAATGGCGATTTATATAGCGGATGACAGTTTTTCGTCCATTGGCGAGTTCAAAGCCTTTTTAAGTGCCAACGATATTCAGATTGTCCATACACCAGAACAGCCGATTATAATTCAGCTGACCCCTCAGGAAATCCTTGCTGTGTCAGGGCAGAACACCTTGTCTAGTGATACTGGCGACACCACGGTCAAAGGCAAAGCTGACCCAACGGCAGTTATAGAAAAATTAACCAATGCAATCATCGCCCTTGGCGGCAATGTATAAGGAGGAAATATTATGTTCAGTTTGAAAGCATTTATCAAAAAAGGTCTACTGGATGCCGTGGGCAAGCTGGCAGATTATCAGGTGATTCTTAACGCTGTCGGTTGGATGGAAAAGGGTGTACTTGATGAGGCTGACTTGGCAGAAATCAATGCAAAGATTGAGGCGCAGTACATAACTGAAGAAATCACCCAGGAGGTGTAAGCTATGGCGTTTAAGATTGCTATAGATGCCGGACATTATTTACATACCCCCGGCAAACGTGTGGATAAAAAACTCGACCCCAACCAGACGAGAGAATGGACACTCAATGACAGAGTGGCTCGTTACATTGCAGAGGCAGCCAAGCAGTATGAGAATGTGGAAACGCTCCGTGTGGATGATGTAACGGGTAAAAAGGAAGTTTCTCTGTCTGCAAGATGCAAAGCCTCCAACAACAGGGGTGCAGATATGTATATCTCTTGCCACCACAATGCAGGTATTAAACTTGGTACTGGTGGCGGTATCATGGCTTTCTCCTATAAAGAGGGTACAACGGGCGCTAAGTACAGAGATGCAATTTACAATGCTTGCATTTCTGCCGGAGGCTTGAAAGGCAATCGTGCCGACCCCACTAAGGCAAAGGGGTACTATGTTGTGAAATACACTAAGGCCCCGGCTGTGCTGATGGAGTATGGATTCATGGATTCCAAGACGGATGCACCTGTTATCTTGACAGAGGCATACTCCCAGTTGGTTGGTTACGCAACCATGGATGGCATTGCCAAGGTTGCTGGATTAAAAAAGAAAACTGTCCAAGTGGACAAGCCTAAAACAAATTCGGAGGTGTGTACTGTGGAAGTTAATGTTCTTAAAAAGGGTTCTAAGGGCAATCAAGTTAGAGCGATGCAGACGTTGCTGATCGGCTACGGTCATAGCTGTGGTAGTTCTGGTGCAGACGGCAGCTTTGGCGGGGCGACAGACAGAGCTTTGCGGAAATATCAGGAAGCAGCCGGACTTAGCGTGGACGGCTCCTGCGGCCCCAAAACATGGGAAAAGCTGCTGGGGGTGAAGTAACAGCGGTGACAGAAGCAATTATTGTAGCAATTCTGGGTTTTGCCGGTACGCTTTTGGGTTCTTTATTCGGGGTGCTTACTGCCCAGAAGTTGACCCAGTACCGCCTTGCGCAGCTGGAGGAGAAGGTCAATAAGCATAATAAAATCATAGAACGCACCTTTCGCCTGGAAGGGCGCATGGACGAAGCAGAGCACGATATCCGGGATATAAAGAGCAGGATCAACAGTAAATAAGAATTTGATTTGGAGGCGTTGTATATGGACGTGTTGAAAAATATAGCAAACCTGATTAAAGTAAAGACTTTGGTTACGCTTGTGGTGATCGCTGTGTTTGCGGTGCTTGCCTTGAAGGGCAGCATTGGTTCAGATGACGCAATGATCATTATTTCTATGGTAGTATCCTTTTACTTTGGGACACAGCACGAAAAAAACAGCTAAGAAAAAAGGGAGCAGCTGCTCCCTTTTTGTTATTTTTCCAAAGCCATTATTTTATCAATGCGGTTTTGATGACGCCGGTCGTGGGAAAAGTCCGTACCCAGCCAGGTGTCCACAATTTGCAAAGCCAGCATTTGACCTACCACACCGGCGCCCATGGCCATCATGTTGGTATCGTTGTGCTCCCGGGTCATTCTGGCGGACATTACGTCGGAAAGCAATGCGCAGCGAATGCCCTTTACCTTGTTGCAGACAATGGAAACACCGATGCCGGTGGTGCACAGCACGATGCCCTTTTCACATTCGCCGGAAGCCACGCTCTTTGCGGTGGGGGCGGCAAAGTCAGGGTAATCGCAGCTGTCGGGTGTATGTGTGCCAAAGTCCTTTACCTGGTGCCCCAGATTTTGCAAGTGGGCTACCAGTTTGTTTTTTAAATCCAAAGCGCCGTGGTCACAGCCAATGGCGATCTTCATAGGTAATTCCTCCTGATGATTTTATAAAAGGATGCCGCCGTTCACCGGCAGCAATTGTCCGGTGATGAACTGGGCATCGG
Source organism: Faecousia sp. (assembly GCA_045576715.1). Classification (GTDB taxonomy): domain Bacteria; phylum Bacillota; class Clostridia; order Oscillospirales; family Oscillospiraceae; genus Faecousia. The sequence goes on from JAZNHB010000031.1 coordinate 38,836, forward strand.
CCAGATACAGCATCGCTTTTGCAATATCCTCCGGCGTGCCGTTGCGACCTACCAGACTTTCGCCGGCAAGCTGCGCCATGGTCTCCGGAGAGACGTCTTTGCACATATCCGTTTCAATAACCCCGGGCGCTATGCAGTTGCAGCGGATGCCTGCGGGGCCCAGCTCCTGCGCCATCGCCTTGGTCAAGGCGATGACAGCGCCCTTGGTGGCGGAGTAGGCGGCTTCGCAGGACGCGCCCACCTGCCCCCACATGGAGCTGACAGTGATGATACAGCCTGCCTGCTTTTTCAGAAAGTAGGGCGTGGCGGCATTTACACATGTGTATATGCCCTTGACATTCACATCAAATATCCGATCCCACTGCTGTTCTGCCATCTGACTCATTAAGCCGTAATGGCAAATGCCGGCATTGCACACCAACACGTCCACCTCCGGGATCTGAGAAAAAGCAGTTTGCACAGCGTTATAATCCGCCACATCGCAGCAAATGGCAACGGCACCGGTTTTTTTCGAAACGGCGGCTGCAGCGGCATGGTCTTTTTCGTATAAAAAGTATACCCGGTCGCCTCGATTGGAGAAGGCTTCTACTGCGGCTGCGCCGATGCCACGGCTGCCGCCGGTGATCACAACGGTTTTCATACTCATCTTCTGCGACTCTTGGTGCGGTGGTCAGAGTATTGGCGCACAGAGGAAAGCTTGCTGTCAGATTCGGACATAAAGGCCTTTAATTTTTCTTCAAACAGTTGGTTTGCTGTTTTGGGGGCGGGGGGCGGCGTGACCGCCTTGGGGGCGCGGGTCTGGGGTGCTTCCCGACGGGCGGATGTATCTGCAGAAGGCTTGGATTCCAAACGCTTGACAGACAAGTTGATTTTACCATTGTCTGTGCCGATGACCATAACCTTAATATCCTGTCCTTCAGACAGGTGCTGACGCACATCACTGACGTAGGTGTTTGCCACCTCGGAAATGTGTACCAGACCGGTTTTGTTTTCCGGCAGCGCAATAAATGCGCCGAAATTGGTAATGGATTTGACTTTGCCCTCTAAAATAGCTCCAACGGTTAACTCCATATGTATCTTGCTTCCTCCAATTTACTGCTCAGGTTGAAAAATGACGGTGTCCGGGTCCACCAGTCCCAGCAGCTTTTCTGCCAGTTCTGAAACGCTTTGTACAGTGCCCAGCTGAGAGATGGAATGCTCCAGCTTCTGATTCTGCTGCTCCAGCGCGGCTGCCTGCTGTCGAAGATCCTCGGTCTTTTCCTTTGCTTCCAGCAGAGAAAAACGCAGGACCATCAGCGCCAGCGTACCTATGAGCAACATGCCCAGCAGCGCGCATTTCAGCACGGTGGGGCAGCGTCGGTATACAAGCCGGATCCGGCGGAACGGGTGCTGTTTTGGCGCCATGGCGGACACCTCCCTTATCGTTTCTCATTGTAACTGTTTTTTTGGTGCTTGCCAAGAGAAAAATTACAGTTTTTCTAAATTTTTTGAAAAATAATCTGCAAGGGAACAGCATTGCTTGAAAAATTTGTCGCACCAGGCGCCAAAAGCAGGAAAAAACCGGCCGCAGCGGGCGTCCTGCAGTCCGGTCAAAAAGCCACAGGCCAAGGGGCAGACCTGCGCTGCAGCCCAGCCGCAGGTCGCCTCTGCACACACCGAAACCCAGGTGCAGCCACACCAGAAAAGCACCTGCGCAGAAAACAAGATCGGCCAGGTGGGTCAGGCGCGGACGCAGGGGGCGCAAGAAGCCGTAAAATACGCCCAGTCCGGCGCCCATGCCCAAGGCGATCCCAAAATGGCGCAATGCCTCTGCCGGGGTGGTCATCGGCTAAACCAATCCCGGAAACTGCGTTTGTCCCGGGGTTCTTCGTAGTAAAGGGCGCTGATATGGCCGTCTATGGCCACTTGTCCTCCATCTAAAGAAAGTGTTTTCAAATGCAGTTCGTCCCCCTGTACCTCCAATGTGCCCAGAGTGGTGCACAGCACCACGGAGGCACTGTCAAAACTGACCACCTCCGTCACGCCGGTCACAGTAAGTCTGTTGCGCTCGTCCAGAGTCAGTTTATGAGGTAGCTGCAGTGCTTTTTCGGTCATGTGTATCACCTCTGTAAAGGGTATGCTTTTTTGTGGCGATTAGAACATTTGACACACAGCCCCTTTGGGGATATACTAAGGAAAACACCCCAAGGAGGAACGCTATGCAGCTGCAGTTTATGGCGCTGAACGGAATGCCCGGTCACGAAGCTGGTCGATTGCTTTTGGCCCGTATGTATGAAGCGCACACTCACGAACCGCTGCCCCAGATCTTGTGCGCCCGCCGGGGAAAACCATATTTTGCAACCGGCAAACTGCATTTTTCCATATCTCACACTAAGCGCTACGTCTTTTGTGCTTTATCCGAAAGGAATGTGGCTATTGACGCAGAAGAAATGGACAGAAACGCAGATCTGCGCCTTGCGGATAAAATTCTTTCCCCTACAGAGAAAGTCCGTTTTGATGCAGCAGAAGATAAAAAAGCTGCGCTGCTAAAGCTGTGGGTGCTGAAAGAAGCTGCCGGAAAATTGTCCGGCGAGGGCATTAACGGCTACCCCAACCATACAGACTTTTCCATCGACGACCCTCGCGTCCGGGAAATTTCCGGCTGCTATGTGGCGGTAATAGAAGAATAAAGAAACACCGGAGTGATACCTATGTTATTTGACACCCACGCCCATATGAACGACCCGGCTTTTGATGCAGACCGGGAGGAGATGATCCTTGGACTGAAAGAAAAGGATATAGAGGCGGTAATGAATGTAGGATGCTGTCTGGCATCTTCCAAGGATTGTATTGCGATGGCAGAGGCGCATCCCTTTGTGTACGCATCTGTGGGCACCCACCCGGATGCTGCTGACGAAGTGAACGAAGATGTGATCGAAGCCTACCGCACCATGGCGCAGCATCCGAAAGTTCTTGCCATTGGCGAGATCGGTCTGGATTATTATTATGAGACCATCCCCAGACAGACTCAGCAAAAAGCTTTCCGTATGCAGATGTCACTGGCGCGGGAATTAAACATGCCTGTGATCGTTCATGAACGGGATGCCCACGACGATGCTATGCGGATCATCAAGGAATTTAAGGATGTGACCGGGGTGTTCCATTGTTACTCCGGATCTGCGGAAATGGCGCGGCAGCTGGTGAATATGGGGTGGTACATCGGCTTTACCGGTGTTCTGACATTCAAAAACGCGCGCAAAGCCGTAGAAACTGCTGAAAGGATCCCTTTGGATCGCATCGTTTTGGAAACGGACTGCCCGTTTATGGCACCGGAGCCTTTCCGGGGCAAGCGCAATGACCCCGGCTATTTACACCGGATGGCAGAGCGTTTGGCGGAAATTCGCGGCATTTCTGTGGAAGAAGTCCACACCGCCACCACAGAAAACGCAAAACGGCTGTATAGGATGGATTAAGAAAAAGGACACGCTGCAAAGCGTGTCCTTTTTGCGTCGAGAGGAGTTTCTGAATGAGGACATTTGTCTGGACTCAAATATCGGTATACCAGTGATTGTTTTCTGCTTTCGGCTGCATTCGGAATGCCTTTACCAGCTGTTCGCAGAAGCCCCATACCGGCGGCTCCAGCCACTTATCGTATAAGATGCACATATACAGCGCTTGATGCCAGTTTTCCAGCGGCACAAATGATACATCATCCCGCGGTTGCACGCAGCTTTCCGGCAGAAAACAGAAGCCGAAGCCTGCTCCCACCAAACTCAGCGCGGCCTGGGCAGTGTTAACGGCGCAGATGGTTTTGTCTTCAACACCCGTTGCCCACTGCTCGAAGGCGTTTTCTATATCATAGTGAAATGCCACTTGGGGCTGACCCTGCAGATCCTGATACATGAGGCTGCTTCGGGCGGCATGAGGATGGTTGGCAGGCAGGGCAACATAGAAATTTTGCTGGCACAGCTTGCGAAAGTGCAGGCTGCGGTCCCGGTTGGTGGTGTCGATCAATGCCATATCCAGCTTTTCCTGCCGCACCATGTCCATCAGATCGTCGGCGGAGCTTTCTGTCAGGTGAAACCGAAGCCGGGGATTTTGCTTGGCGCATTGCACGATCTCATAGGCCACAAGGGTATCCAGCGCGCCGGACACAAGGCCCAGCCGTACCACCACAGGGGCGCTGACCATACTGTCATGGAGTGTTTGAGAGGCGGTGTTCAGCTGCCGCAGGGCAGAATCCACCTGCTCCCGGTAATAACGACCCTGTTCCGTCAGCCGGATATTTCTGCCTACTTTTTCAAACAGCTTCACCCCGCCCAACTCATCCTCCAGATTGTGGATCGCGCTGCTTAAAGAGGGTTGGGAAATGCCAAGCCGCGCTGCGGCAAGGGTATAGTGCTCCGTTTGCGCCAACACAGAAAAATATCGCAAATTATTGTAGTTCATGAGGTGACTCCGATCTATAGATAAAAGCTATAAATAAAATATCATAACTATATTGGTTTTTGCAAGTATTTTTTGTATAATGCGGTTGTGGTTGAAAGAATTGGAAGTTTGTAGTATAATTTTCAGTGAAAGTTCACCACACAAAGGAGCAGAAATATGAGTTTTACCTACAAGGGTTTGCAGGCTTCTTACACACGGCACATTGTTACCGAGGAAGAAGTTAACCGGAATATGGAGCGTTTGCGCCAGCAAAATCCCCGGATCGCTGTAGTTGCCGATCGTCCCACCGAAAACGGTGATGAGATCGTTCTGGATTACGCAGGTTTTTGCGGTGATGTGCAGTTCCCCGGCGGCACGGCTGAGAACCAGACCTTGGTTTTGGGCAGCGGTATGTTTATCCCCGGCTTTGAGGAGCAGCTTTTGGACAAAGTCCCCGGCGAGGAAGTCACTGTAAAGGTCACCTTCCCGGAGCAGTATCATTCCCAGGACCTTGCAGGCAAAGAAGCAAGATTTGAATGCAAGATCAAGGAAATTCGGGTCAAGACCGAATATGATTTAGATGACACCTTTGCCAAGGAGATCGGTCAGTGCGATACATTCGCGCAGATGCAGCAGAAAATGCAGGAAAGTTTACAGGCTTACACCGACGAACGGGGTGAGATGGACCTGCAGGACCGGCTGCTCAGTCAGGCGGCAGCTACCTTGGAGCTGGAAATCTCTGAGAAGATGCTGGACGAGGCAGTGGAAGATCAGATGAACAATATGCGGGCACAGCTTGCTCAGCAAGGTCTGAATCTTGAAATGTACTGCCAGTTTATGAACACCACCGAGGATAAGCTTCGGGAGGATGTTCGACCCACAGCAGAAGCTGCCCTGCGCAGCCGGGCGGCTATCGACGAGATCGTGATGATCGAAGGTCTTGAAGCTACCGAAAAAGACATCGGTGATGCCCTGGCAGTGATTTGCCGTCACAACAATATCACCATGGATCAGCTGAAGGAGCAGTATGATGCGGCTCTGGAGCAAATGGTGATCAACAGTGTCTTGACCGGCAAGGTTATGAAGCTCATTCGTGACAATGCCGTGATTGAAAATCATTAATATTGTGCCGAGAGGCACCAAAAAATAAGGAGGAAACATACTATGGCAATCGTTTTTGACGAAAATGGCAAGTACGTAGATGAGAAGGGTTTTGTGAAGCTGGATCCCACCAAGTTTGCTGACTGGCAGATCGCAGAGGAGGCAGAAAAGACGCTGCCCTCCGTAGACTACTTCCGTGAGAAGCTGGGTCTGCTGGAAGATGAGATCATCCCCTACGGCAAGACTCCTAAGATCGACTTCATTAAGGTTATGAAGCGTCTGGCTGACAAGCCCGACGGCAAGTTCATCGAAGTTACCGCAGTTACCCCTACCCCCTTCGGTGAAGGTAAGTCCACCGTTTCTTTGGGTCTGATCGAAGGCCTGGGCTACATCGGCAAGAATGCAGGCGGCGCTTTGCGCCAACCCTCCGGCGGCCCCACCATGAACGTTAAGGGTACTGCAGCCGGCGGCGGCAACGCTCTTTTGATGCCCATGACCGAGTTCTCCCTGGGTCTGACCGGCGACATTAACGACATCATGAACGCTCACAACCTGGCTATGGTTGCTTTGACTGCCCGTATGCAGCACGAGCGTAACAACACCGACGAGTGGCTGGCTAAGAAGGGCCTGAAGCGTCTGGACATCGACCCCAAGCGCGTGGAGATGGGCTGGATCATCGACTTCTGCGC
>JAZNHB010000032.1:0-22750 GCA_045576715.1 Faecousia sp.
CCAGAAAAAGACCTGATGCCTTGCATCAGGTCTTTTTCTGTTAAATCCACCCTTACGGGTGGGTGAAATATTCCTTCGCAATGTGAAATGCTCGCTTTGCTCGTGTGAAATCGCTGCGGCGGTGGGTGGATTTAATTTCACATTTTGCTTTAGCAAAATATTTCATCCAAAACTTGTTTTGGATTTCACCATGAGCGAAAGCGTACGATTTCACTAATCACTCCGACGAAGTCGGAATATCACTAAAATTTAGGTCAAGATGGATTCGAACGACTGAAGCATATGATATCTTGTTAATTCTTTGGTTTTTTATTCGCTGCAAAGTAGTGGCGCATGTATAATCAATGCGTTTGTATTGATTTATTGGCAGCTATATACTATAATTATTTTAAAGGCTTTATGGTGGCAGCGTTGCCGTTACTGTTTTGCGCTGACATAAATAAAACACCGAGTGTAAGAGGTAATAGTTATGAAGCAATATTCTGCAATTTTAATTGGTGCAGGAATCAGAGGCACTACCTACACAAATGAGATGCTCAATTTAAAAGACAGGTTTAAGGTAATCGGTGTTGCAGAGCCTACTGAGGGTAGAAGGAATAACATCCAAAAGAAGCACGGCATTTCTGAGGATATGTGCTTTAACAGTTGGCAGGAAATTCTTTCAAAGCCTAAAATGGCTGATCTTGCCATTATTTGCACCATGGACGATATGCATTATGAACCGGCTATGAAAGCGATTGAGCTGGGTTACGATATTCTTCTGGAAAAGCCTGTGGCGCCTACCCCTGAGCAGTGTGCAGATATTCTTCTTGCTGCCCAGAAAAAAGGCGTAAAAATACTGGTTTGCCATGTATTAAGATATACTCCTTTCTTCAAAAAGATAAAACAAATTGTATTAGATGGCACAATAGGCGACATTATGTCCATTGTGCACGTAGAGGGTGTAGGAAATATTCACCAAAGCCACAGCTATGTTCGTGGTAATTGGCATAGTGAAAAAGAGGCAGCACCTATGCTTCTTGCTAAATGCAGCCATGATTTGGACATTCTCCAATGGCTTTTAGATGAACCTTGCGAGAAAATCCAGTCTTTTGGAAAGCTTACATATTTCACGCCTCAATATGCGCCTGAGGGCGCGCCTGAAAGATGTATTGATGGTGGCTGTCCCATAGAAGAAACATGCCCTTATAACTGCAGAAAGCTCTATTACGAAAGCAAGGATAACGATTGGTTCAGATCTGCTTGCACGCGGGGGATAGCGAAAGAAAAGAATCCCACAGACGAAGAAGTTATGACAGCCCTGCAAACTACAGATTATGGCCTGTGTGTGTTTAAGGCGCGCAATGACGTTGTTGACCACCAGACAGTGAATATGCAATTCAAAAGCGGCGCAAATGTAACGCTTAGTATGAATGCATTTAATAAGGGCGGAAGATACATTAGAATTTTCGGCACAAAAGGTGAGCTCTTTGCCCACATGCACGCGGATACCATTGATGTTTATACGTTTGATGATAAGAAGCATTGGGAAATTCCTGTAGCTTCCCAGGATGAAAGTATTTTAAGCGGCCACGGCGGTGGCGATGTGGGCATGATTCACGAACTTCATGATTATCTTAGTGGTAATTATAAAGGCTTTTGCGCGGCGGACATTGATGTTTCGGTAAAAAACCACATGATCGGTTTTGCTGCAGAAAAAGCAAGAAAGGAAGATACGGTTGAAAGTATTGACAGGTATTTTGACACTTACGGCTTAGAGAATCATTCATAAAGATTTGATTGAATTTCCATATCACTTAAATTTTAAAATTCCGGCGGTGACAGATAAAATAATTGCCGAAAATGTCGAAATTGACGGAATTGTCGGAAAACTGGGATATTAAAGTCGTTTCGTAAAGGAAATAAACATCATAAAAGTGTTGCTTTTTATATAAATGTATACTATAATAATTAAAATTGCTACAGTAATGCGCACGAGGTGATATTTATGGCGAGAAGTCCATTGCGTAACTTATCAAAGGATTTTGCAAAGCAAATCGTTACGCTATGCCTTAGCATGAAAGATACCCATGGCGAATCCGTGCTTATTAATCAGCTTTTGTATAGCGGCACTTCCATCGGCGCAAATCTCCAAGAGGCTCAGTATACGCAGGACACGAGGGAATTTATTTCCAAATTAGAGATGGCCCAAAAGGACTGCTATGTGACTGCCTATTGGTTGGAATTGTTGCTTGAGGCCGGATTCATTTCAGATGAACAGCATACTTCTATGCAGAGTACTTGCAATATTATCCGCAGGATGCTCATGTCATCTCTGAGCACCGCCAGATTCAAAATGGATTGACGTTACATATAAAAAGCACCATCTGCAGATGGTGCTTTTTATAACAGTGTTCTAAGTAAAGGAAAAAGCAGGTTCACTGCTCTTTAAGTGCTGCCTCATAAACCACATTTTTGGGAAGAGACAACTCCTGCGCGGTTTGCTTGATGGCATCCTTGCGGCTCATGCCGCCCATCACAAGCTCTGCCACACGGCATGAAGCGTCCTGTGCAGTGGGCGCGGGTGCTTGCTTAGGTGTGCAGCCTGCCACTACCAGGACAAATTCGCCTTTTGGCGGCTCCTTTTCATACAGTTCGATCGCTTCACCCAGCGTGGTGCGCAGCACCTGCTCATGCAGCTTCGTCAGTTCCCGGCACAGGCTGATACTTCTGTCGGGACCAAAGACCTCTTGCATACTTTCCAGTGTTGCCAGAAGCTTGTGGGGCGCTTCGTAAAAGACCATCGTGCGTGTTTCGTCGGCCAGCGCCTCCAGGTGCTCCCGGCGGCTTTTTTTCGCCGTTGACAAGAAACCTTCAAAGCAAAATCTGCCAGTGGACTGACCGGAAATGCTTAAAGCAGTGATTACAGCGCAAGGGCCGGGGATCGCGCATACGGTAATACCTGCCTCGGCGCACTGTTTTACAAGCTCCTCTCCGGGGTCAGAGATAGCAGGAGAACCGGCATCAGAAACCAGCGCACAGGTTTCACCGGCAAGAATCCTGCTTAATATTACATTTCCTTTTTGCGCCTTGTTATGCTCGTAGTAGCTGACAAGGCTTTTTTTAATGCCAAGATAGTTTAAAAGCTTTAAGCTGACCCGGGTATCTTCTGCAGCAATAAAATCTACTTGTTCCAACGTCTGCCGGCACCGTTGGGAAATGTCGCCCAGGTTGCCGATGGGGGTGGGAACGAGATAAAGCATTCCTGCCATGGTATGCCTCCTATAGGTGATAAAGATCGCGGTAATACGGTGTGGGAGTGCCATCGGGTAAGAACAGGCTTTTTTCCTCTAAAACAAGGCCCGGTTTAGCGCCTTTTCGGCACTGCAGCAATATAAGTCCTGCGGCGCTGTGGCTTTGGTGCCGCAGCAACCGCAACCGTTTTGGCTGCAGATCATGCGCGCAAGCGCAGGCGCAAAGCTGGGCCAGGCGCTCTACCCGATGTACGATAAACAGATTGGCGCCGTACTTTAATGCCCATGCGGCGGCAGCCATTACTGCATCCGGACTGCAAAAGTCCTCCCGCCTGGCAAAAGGGGCGCGTTTGCTTTTGGGGCCGGCGGAAAAATAGGGGGGATTGGAAACACAGCAGGAAAAGCTTCCGGCAGGGATCAGGGATGATATGTTGCGCAAATCTGCGCATATACTTGAAAGACGGTCTGCAATGCCGTTTTGTTGGGCATTGCATAGCGCCATTTTGTGAGCATCTTCATTGATTTCTATGCCGGTGACGTGACATTGGGGATCTTTTGCGCAAAGAAGAAGGCCCAAAGTGCCGCAACCGGAGCCCAGGTCCAAAACCCGGGCGTTTTTTGGAAGCTTTGCAAATTCTCCAAGGGCAATGGAATCGGTGCTTAAAGGGAATGCGCCGTGGCAGAGCTCAAAAGTGAAGCCGTTATGCAGGTGTTCCATAATACCTCCTAAAAAAATCTGCCTGCGTACCTCACAGAGGGGTGCGCAGGCAGATTGCGAAATCGGAGAATCACTCTTCTACGATCGCTTCAACAGGGCAATTGTCAACGCAGCTGCCGCAATTCACGCAGATATCGGCATCGATGACGTACTTTTCGTCACCCTCAGCAATTGCCTCTACAGGGCAGTTGTCAGCACAGCTGCCGCACTTAACGCAAGCGTCAGTAATATTGTAAGCCATGATTTTTCCTCCAGTAATATGTTTTATATTGGTCTTTTATCAGACGCAAGTATATTCTAGCATGGATTTTAGAAAATGCAATTCCTTTTTTAAAGAAACAGTATATTTTTTCTGCCCAAAGGGGAAAATTTCCGGACGGGGGTGGAAAAAAGTGCGATATAACGCTGAGGCAAGGGACATTTTGCTTGGCGCGGCAGCGTCTGCCAGGTCCATGGGCAATAGCTATGTAGGTAGTGCCCATCTGCTGCTTTCGATGCTGCGCGGACCGGGGCGGCCCGGACAACTGTTGCGTTTTGCCGGGGTAGACCCGGTTTTAACGGAATCTGTAATAGCAGTACTTTACGGAATCGGTACACCGGAAATGCCTTTGCCCCAGGGATTTTCCGGGCAGGTACGAAAAATCCTGCGCATTGCCGGCAGTGAAGCGCGGATGCAGCGATGCGCACAAGTGCAGGGTGTCCATCTGCTTTTGGCAATGCTGCGTGTAGAAAAAACAGCGGCTCAAGAGATCCTGCTTCTGAACGGAGTGGATGGACCTGTGCTGTTTACTCAAGCGGTGGAATGCCTGAAGTGGGGCACAGATAAACCGCAAATGCAAAATAAGGAGGCGGTCAAAACGAAATTATTGGAGCAATTCAGCGAGGATCTGATCGTAAAAGCGGCGACTATGGAGCCGGTTATCGGCAGGGATGCGGAAATCGAGACAGTGATCGGCATTTTAAGCCGAAAGAATAAGAATAATCCTGCGCTGATCGGTGAGCCGGGAGTGGGGAAAACGGCAATTGCAGAGGGTCTTGCCCAACGGATGGCCATTGGGAATGTGCCGCCGCAGCTGAAGGATAAAAGATTGGTCAGTCTCAATATGGCAAATTTGGTTGCCGGAACGAAATACAGAGGAGAGTTTGAAGAACGGCTGAGAGATGTTTTGGAGGAGATCAAGCGAAACGGCGATGTGATCCTTTTTGTGGATGAATTGCACACCATCGTAGGCGCAGGCGCAGCGGAAGGCGCAATTGATGCGGCAAATATATTCAAGCCTGCATTGGGACGGGGTGAGCTTCAGATGCTGGGCGCAACTACCGTGTCGGAATACCGAAAATATATTGAAAAGGATCCAGCGTTGGAACGCAGGTTTCGCCCAGTGATGGTGGATGAGCCGGACGCTAAGGCTACTATGGCGATACTGAAAGGACTGAAACCGGGTCTTGAGAATCATCATCGGCTGCGTATTACAGAGGAGGCCATGAAGGAGGCGATTCGTTTATCCGTCCGCTATCTTCCGGAGCTGTTTCTGCCGGACAAGGCAATTGATCTTCTTGACGAAGGAGCAGCCCACGCAAAAATGGAGGAGCTGCGCCTTACAAAAGGACCGGACAGGCAGGAAATCGAGGCGCAGCTGCAAGAGGCGGTACGTGACGGTCGGTTTGAAAAGGCGGCGCTTCTGCGGGACCGGCTGCAGCGTTTGTCCTCCAGACCTGCGGAGCTGCGGCGAAGCCGCGCAGTTACTCCGGCAGATGTTGCATGGGCGGTCAGCGTCCGCACGCGGATCCCTGCAGGCAGACTTACGGCAGATGAACAGGAGCGCCTTTTGCATTTAGAGCAGCTGCTTTCCCGTCACGTAATGGGGCAGGATCAGGCGATTAAAGCTGTGGCCCAGATTCTTCGGCAGGGGTTGTCGGGGATTCGTGACGAAAACAGACCGGTGGCATGCCTTTTGTTCACCGGTGCTACCGGTGTGGGAAAAACGGAGCTTTGCCGTGCCATTGCAAAGGAATTATACGCAGGCCGTGATGCTATGATCCGTTTGGATATGACAGAATATATGGAAAAGCAGTCTGTCTCCCGTCTGATTGGTGCACCCCCCGGTTATGTGGGTTACGAGGAAGGAGGGAAGCTGACAGAGGCAGTGCGCCGCAGACCGTACTGTTTGGTTCTGTTTGATGAACTGGAAAAGGCGCATCCGGATGTATCCGGCATTCTCCTGCAAATCATGGAGGAGGGGGAATTGACGGATTCCACCGGACGTCGGGTCAGCTTTAAAAATACTGTTATTGTGATGACCTCCAATATCGGCGGGGAAATAAAAGGGGATGGATTGGGTTTCAATCCCACGGGACGGGCAGAAGAAACCCAGAGCCTTTTGCGGCAGCATTTCACTCCGGAATTTTTAGGCCGGGTGGACCGGGTTGTGTATTTTAAAGCGTTACAGCGTACGGATATGGAACAGATCGTGGGCAAGTATTTGGAACAGGTGACCCACAGGGCGGCGCAGCAGGGGATCCAATTGCAGTTGCCGGATGGCTTGCCGGCTAAATTATGCTGCAAGCTGACTAAAAAGGACGGCGCGCGACAATTGCGGCGACTGGTACGGGAACAAGTGGAATCGCCCCTGAGTGATTATTTGCTAAGCTGCAACAAAAAGCCCAGCTGTTTGCGTGGGTATTTACAGGAGGAAAAACTGCAATTTCGATGATAATTCACACTTATGTTCTAAAATGACTATAAAAAATACGATTTTCTGCGAAATAAATCTCATTTTCTTGAAAAAAGTGAGAATTATCTCTTGATTTTTATAAAACTGTGCTTTATACTGTCATTAAATGGAGTAAAAGGGTAGCTAGGTGGAGTAAACTGGAGTGAGGTGAGCCAAAGTGATCGGAAAATACCCTGCAAAAATGGATGAGAAGAACCGCCTGTTTGTCCCTGCAAAGCTGCGAGGGGAACTGGGGGAGGATTTTTATGTCACTTTGGGTGTCAATTGCGGCCGTCGCTGCCTTACTGCTTATACTGCCGATGATTGGAAGCAGCTGAATGAGAATTTCAGCAATCTGCCTCTTTCTCAACGTGCCGGAGCGACCAGTATGATCTTTATGAATGCAGCTCAGTGCACACCGGATAAGCAATTTCGTTTTTCACTGCCTCAGCCGCTGCTTGATTACGCAGGAATTGGCAGAGATGTTGTGATCGTTGGCAGGGCAGGCCAGGCAGAGATCTGGTCGGCAGATGAGTTCGCAGCCTTCGAGGGCGAGAATCTTACGCCTGAAAAGCTGCTGGCATCCCTGGAGGCGATTGGATTATGAGTCAGTTCCATCACGTATCAGTGCTTTTAGAGGAATGTCTGGAAGCTCTGGATGTGAAACCGGATGGCACTTATGTAGATGGCACGTTGGGCGGCGCAGGTCACTCCAGCCGAATCGCGCAGCAACTGTCCACCGGAAGGCTCATCGGTATTGACCGGGATTGCGTTGCCTTGCAGGCAGCCGCAGAACGGCTGAAGCCGTACCAAGATAACGTCACGTTAGTACACTCCAATTTCAGCCAGATCGGAGATGTTTTGCACCAATGTAATATTTCCGGTGTGGATGGCATTTTGCTGGATTTGGGCGTGTCTTCTCCCCAACTGGATGATGCCCAACGGGGATTTTCCTATATGGCTGATGCGCCGCTGGATATGCGTATGAATATGCACGATACGCTATGCGCATCAGATGTGGTCAATACTTGGTCACAGGAGCAGTTGCGTCGCATCTTGTACACGTACGGCGAGGAGCGCTACGCGCCCCAGATTGCAGCAGCGATCTGCCGACGCAGAGAAGAAAAACCTATTGAGACCACTTTGCAACTGGTCGATGTTATTCGCAGCGCCATGCCTCCGGCGGCGCTAAGAGAAAAGCAGCATCCTGCAAAACGCAGTTTTCAGGCAATACGGATTGCCGTCAATGACGAGCTGAACGCTGTTGAAAAGGTCATGCGTGAGGCAATCCCCCTTCTGAATCCCGGAGGACGGCTGGCGGTGATCACTTTCCATTCTCTGGAGGACCGTATTGTCAAATCAGCAATTTCTGAGGCAGCAAAAGGCTGCACCTGCCCCCCGGGTTTTCCGGTTTGCGTTTGCGGAAAGAAACCTGCGGTAAAGCAGGTTAGCCGTAAGCCGATCACGGCAAGCGATGAGGAGCTGAAGCGAAACCCCAGAGCCCGCAGCGCAAAGCTGCGTGTTTGTGAAAAACTATAAGCGAAAGGGATGAGAGCAGATGGCACAGCGAACGGATATCCGGTATGTACAATACTATACCGACGGCAGTGCTGCCCGGAAGGTAGCGCCGGTTGCGCCGCTGAAGACCATACGCCTCCCCAAAGTAAAAAAGCAAAAAAGAACCGTTATTTGTATTGATCCTATCGCTGTGGCCAGTATTGCCATGGCGATCATAATGGCTGTGCTGATCGTGGTGGGTGTTGTACGTTTGAATACCGCCCGTCAGGAAATGCAGGTGATGTCCGGTTATGTGGATACCTTGCGTGAGGAAAATGCCCAGCTGCAGCAGACATTTTCACAAGGTTATGATATTGAACAGATCCAACGCACGGCACTTGCTTTGGGAATGGTGCCCAAGGAGCAAGTTACCCATATCCATGTTCAATTGCCTGAGATAGAGCCGCCGGCGGAAGCTACTGCTTGGGAACAGGTTGTTACTTTCCTGTCAGGCTTGTTTGCATAAAGACTCTCCCGACCAATAGAATAAAATAGCAGCTGTAATGGGCGGTGAGGGATTCCTTGCTGCCCATTGAAAGCCTAAGCCTTTATTGGAAGGTCGGGATAATGTGGAAAAAAGCCGAAGGAAAAAGGAATATGCACGTATTCGTGCCGATACCGGGCAGCACAAAAGGATCCTGGCAGCAGGCCTGGTATTCGGTGTGATGGCATTTGTGCCTGTGGCGCTGCGGCTGTATGATTTAATGGTAACCAATTTCGATTACTATGCCAATCTTGCCCTGCGCAATCAAACCCGGACAACCGGTGTTACCGCCGATCGCGGGGAGATCTACGATCGGAACATGAATATTCTAGCCACCAGCAAAAGCGTTGAGAATGTGTATTTAGACCCCCATGAGCTGAAACAGTCCAAGGCAGATATGGAGGCGATTTCCCAAAAACTGGGTGATCTTTTGGATATTGACCCGGCTTGGATCGTCAAGCAGGGGAAGGATACCACCAAGCGCTATAAGCAGATCGCAGCTCAGGTGGAGACAGAAACAGCAAAGGAGATCCGCAGTTATATCAACGAACAGGGGATCAGCGGAATCCACCTGGAGCCGAATACAATGCGCTATTATCCCTATGGGACGCTGGCGGCGCAGGTAATTGGCTTTACCAATGCCTCCAACAGCGGCTCAGAAGGGATCGAAGCCGCTTACAACAGCTTCCTGGAGGGCACAGCCGGCAAGGTGATTACTACAAAGGGCAACAACGAGATGGATATGCCCTTTTCCTACGAGAAGTATGTCAGCTCCCAGCAGGGATGCAGCGTGATATTGACGCTGGACGCGACGGTGCAGACATGCCTGGAAAAACAGATGGAGGCGGCAATTGACCGTTACGATGTGCAAAACGGCGCGTTCGGCATGGTTATGAACGTCAATACCGGTGAAATTCTCGCCATGGCCACGTTGGGGAGCTATGATCCCAACAATTATCAGGAAATTGCAGACCCTCAGGTTGCCTATGAGCTGGAGCAGCTGCGGTTGCGTTACTCTCTGCAGCCGGAGGGCACCAATGCCTATGCAGAAGGAAAGCGCGCCTATCAGCAGGCGCTGACCCAAGCGCGTTTGAAGCAATGGCGAAACCGATGTATTTCTGATGGCTACGAACCCGGCTCTACCTTTAAGGTGCTGACGATGGCAGCGGCATTGGACTGTGGAGCGATCGATTTGACTACCGGTTTTCACTGCTCCGGGGCAGAACAAATCCCCGGCAGATCCCAACGTCTTCACTGTTGGCGGTCAACCGGTCACGGTTCGGAGCAAACGCCCCAGGCATTGCAAAATTCCTGCAATATTGCCTTTGCCCACATTGCTTTGAAGTTGGGCGGCGACCGCTTTTATGATTACGTAAAAAACTTTGGAATCCTCGAAAAAACAGGCATTGATCTGGCTGGAGAGAGCAAAGGCGTTTTCTTTGACAAGGCGCTGGTCACGGACACTAACAAGTGGGGCACCGCGTCACTAACCTCCGGCTCCTTTGGACAGACCTTCAAGCTGACACCCTTGCAGCTGGTGCGAGCCATCAGCGCGGTGGTAAACGGCGGCACGCTGTTGGAACCGTATATTGTTTCTGAGGTCATTGACAGCGACGGAAATACGGTTTTAAAGCAGGAACCCACGGCATTGCGCAGGGTCATCAGTGAAGATACATCCAAGACCATGTGCGCGTTGATCGAGTCGGTGGTAACGGAAGGAACGGCAAAAAACGCCAGCGTAGCAGGATTTTCCATCGGCGGAAAAACAGGAACCAGCGAAAAAATTGATGTGTTTGACGAGAACGGTCAACGGGTTCTGGATAAAATTGTATCCTTTGTAGGTGTTGCGCCAATGGACGATCCGGAGTATATTGTACTTGTGGCGCTGGACACACCATCCCGGACAACCGGTATTTATATCTCCGGCGGCGTAATGGCAGCGCCCACGGTGGGTGCGGTTATGGAAGATATCCTGCCTTACCTGGGGGTCAGACATAATTACACACAAGACGATGCAGCCGGAAGAACGGTGGTCGTTGAAGATTATATCGGACTAAGCGTTGCCCAAGCCAAGAAAAAGCTGTCCCAGTTGGGATTGACATGCCTTTTACAGGGCACACAGGAAACGGTTACGGCACAGCTTCCGGAGGCGGGACAGCCCGTTCCCGGCGACAGCCAGATCATTTTGTACTTAGGCGACACACCGGAAAAGACACAGGTTGAAGTTCCGGATTTTATCGGCATGACACGACAGCAGGCAAGTGATGCGGCAGGGGCGCTGGGCCTGTATATACTGGTAAAGGGAAATACGGAAATCGCCTCCAATGTAACGGTGATGAACCAATCCGTTGCCCCCAAAACGAAAATTACAGTGGGCGCTACCGTTGAGTTGACCTTGGCGGATACGAAAGCGGCAGATTAAGGAGTGAATTATGAAGCTTGCACAATTACTAAGCGGCATTGCTGTTGAGAAAACAAATGCGGATCTGCAAATGCAGATCACCGATATTGCATACGACTCCCGAAAGGTCACACCCGGCAGCCTGTTTGTGGCAGTCAGTGGCTTTGTCACAGATGGGAATCAATATATTTCTACGGCGTTGAAAAAGGGCGCCTGTGCAGTTGTCACAGCCAAAGAGCCTGCGCAGGATATTCCCTATATCCTTGTGCAGTCTGACCGCCTTGCGCTGGCACAGCTGGCCGCAAATTTCTACGGACATCCGGCCAGGGAAATGAAGCTGATCGGCATAACCGGAACAAACGGTAAGACTTCATCAACATTGCTTTTGAAGCATATTCTGGAGGTTACCCGGGGTGTGAAGGTGGGTCTGATCGGCACTATGGAAAACAGGATCGGCCAACAGGTGGTTCCTACGGAACGCACCACACCGGAAAGTCTGGATATGCAGGCATTGTTTGCTCAAATGCGCGATGCCGGCTGTAGCCATGTAATTATGGAGGTGTCCTCTCATGCCATTGCATTGGAGCGAGTGGGAGGTTTGCAGTTTGAGGTGGCCGCCTTTACGAATTTGACGGAGGACCATCTGGACTTCCATAAAACAATGGAAAATTATTGCGATGCAAAGGCGCAGCTGTTTTCCCGCAGCAAACAATGCGTTGCAAACCGGGATGATGAATGGTTTTCCAGAATCATTGCGCCGGCAAATGGCGCTGTCATGACAACATCAACAAAAGGCGAGGCGGAGTTGTATGCCACCGATATTCGGCTGCATTCCGACGGTGTCAGCTTCCTTGCTAATTACGCCCGGGAAACAAAGGAGATCACTTTGCCCATCCCCGGTGCATTCACCGTATATAATGCGCTGACTGCCATTGGCTGCGCGCTGCAGCTGGGCATCGGCCTTTGCGAAATCGCTCAGGCATTGTCTACGGCTCCCGGCGTGAAAGGCAGGGTAGAGGTGGTGCCCACCCCGGGCAAGCCTTACACAGTGCTCATTGATTATGCCCACACACCTGACGGTTTGCAGAATGTGCTTTCTTCCGTGAAAGGCTTTTGCAAGGGGCGGCTGATCGCAGTGTTCGGCTGCGGCGGCGACCGGGACCCCATCAAACGACCCATCATGGGCAAAATCGGCGCAGAAATTGCTGATATTGCCATTATTACCTCGGATAACCCCAGAACAGAGGAACCGATGGCGATCATTCGGGATATTTTGGCAGGACTGGAAGAAAAAAATACCTGCCTTGTCATTGAAAATCGACCCAATGCTATCAGACAGGCTATGGACATTGCGCAAAAGAATGATATAATTGTACTTGCTGGCAAGGGTCACGAAACGTACCAGGAGATCAATGGTGTGAAGCATCACCTGGATGAACGTGAGATCGTTGCGCAGTATCTGGAGGAAACGAGGAGCTAAGATGGGCAGAATTACTTTGCGGCAAGCTGCCAGCTGGTGCGGCGGCTGGGTCAGTCCCAAATATGAGGATGTCACCTTCTACGGTGCCAACAATGATACCCGCAAACTGGAAGCAGGGCAGCTATTTGTTGCGTTGCAGGGCGCGCGGGACGGACATGATTTTATTTCTGCCGCATTTCAAAAAGGCGCAGCTGCTGTGTTATGCACCCATTGCGACGGGGATTACCCGGCAATCATCGTCAGTGATACCCGTATTGCCCTGGGCGATATTGCCAGAGGTGAACGGCAGCGTCTCAACTGCCGGGTAGTTGGAATCACCGGTTCTGTCGGTAAAAGCACCACCAAAGAAATGGTGGCTTCAGTCTTGAAAAGTACATACCGGGTGGGTAAAAGTCCGGTAAACTATAATAACGATATCGGTCTGCCCCTTTCCATTCTGGCTATGCCGGAGGATACTCAGGTGGCAGTGCTGGAAATGGGCATGAATCACTTTGGCGAGATCGCATATCTTAGCGGCATTGCCAAGCCGGATGTAGCGGTGATTGTCAATATCGGCACCATGCATATTGAGCACCTGGGTTCCAAAGAGGGGATCCTTCAGGCGAAGCTGGAGATCCTTGAGGGAATGTGCGAAGGCGGTGACGTGGTGCTCAACGGTGATGACCCGCTGCTGTGGAATTTTCGTGAATCCATAAAAGGGGTTACGTATTTCGGAAAACAGAACAGCAAATGCGGCGTCTTTGGCGCAAATGTAGCCCAGCGGCAGGACTGCGTCAGTTTTGATGTGCAGTGGGCGGCAGATACAATGCAGCTTTGCCTGCCCATGGAAGGGGAGCATTATGTCGAGGATGCTCTGGCGGCAGTGGCTGTGGGATGTAAGTTGGGTGTTTTGCCTGAGAAGATCGTAAGCAGCCTGAATGCCTTTGAAAATATGGAGGATCGGCAGGAGATCTACTGCAAGGGTGATTACACCATTATCAAAGACTGTTACAATGCCGGTCCTGAGTCTATGGCGGCGGCGCTGAATGTACTTAGCAGTAAGCCCGGACGCAGGATTGCGGTGTTGGGAGAGATGCTGGAGCTTGGCGACTGTACGCCGGCTGAGCATTATAGGATCGGACGCTTGGCTGCGGAGAAAGCAGACGTGGTGGTGGCATATGGCCCTAACAGTGAGCGCGTGCTCAAAGGCGCCGTTACCGGCGGCATGTCCGGCAGCCGGGTCAGCGCCTATACAGATAGGGAACAAGTGGTCACAGCGTTGAGGCAGTTGGCGCGACCCGGGGATGTTTTCCTGTTCAAAGGCAGCAGAGGTATGCGTATGGAACTGATACTGGAGGCCTTTTTGCTTGAGTAACCGGTCAGCGCTTGCCGATTGTATCATTTGTGACTGAAAGAGAAATAATCGGAGGAAGGAATATGACGAGAATCATTGTGACAGCGATTGTGGGCGCCGTGCTGTCCGGCATTATCGGTTTGTTTTTGCTGCCTGTACTTCGGGCGCTGAAGGCCGGTCAATCCATCCGGGAGATCGGACCTACCTGGCATAACTATAAAGCAGGCACACCGATGATGGGTGGTCTGATGTTCATATTTGCAGCCATTGCCTGTTTGATCATAAACGTATTCACCATGCAGGATTTTACCGTGTTTTATGTGCTGGCGCTGGCAATGTGCTTTGGTCTCATTGGCTTTCTGGATGATTTTTTCAAACTGAAATTCAAACGCAATCTTGGGCTGACTTCTGCCCAGAAGGCAATGCTGCAAATGGCAGTTTCTGCGCTGTATTTGTACCTTCTGTATAAGCTGGGTGTCATGTCCTGTGAAGTGTACATTCCTTTTGCAAACGTAAGTTTCCGGGTCCATCCGCTGGTGTACATCTTCTTTGCGATGTTTGTGATCGTAGGCTGCGTCAATGCGGTGAATCTGACGGACGGCGTAGACGGTCTTTCCAGCTCTGTGACCATTCCTGTTATGGTTTTCTTCACAGCTGCGGCCGCGGCGCTGCAACGCTGGGACATTGCATTGCTGCCGGCTTCTCTGACGGGCGGACTGGTGGCATATCTGTTTTACAATTGGCACCCGGCAAAGGTGTTTATGGGTGACACGGGCTCGCTGTTTCTTGGGGGCGTGGTGTGCGCGTTGGCCTTTGCACTGGACATGCCGCTGATCTTGATTCTTGTGGGACTGGTGTACATTATCGAAACGCTGTCCGTCATTTTGCAGGTTGGATATTTTAAGCTGACAAAAGGCAAGCGTATCTTCAAAATGGCTCCGATCCATCATCACTTTGAGATGTGCGGTTGGAAGGAAGAAAAAATCGTGTTCGTATTTACCGCGGTTTCCGCCATTATGTGCATTGTGGCATGGCTGGGAATTACCGGACTGGTAGCTTGAGCCCAACAGATCCCTGGGCATAGGGGCTTTGCTTGGGGAAATAACGGAAGGAGTTTCTTATGGCTGTGCCAAAGGGGCATGCCAAAGAGGAACGCCGTTCGGCGCTGCGCCGGACGGGAGAAAATGTAGATATCCCTTTTTTGCTGATCCTGCTGCTGCTTTTGGCAGTGGGTCTGACTATGCTGTACTCTGCCAGTTACGCCCAAAGTGAGTATGATACCGGCTATACAGATTCCACGCGATACTTGCAGAAGCAGGGCGTTTGTGCGCTGATTGGGTTGGTTGCGATGGTGCTGCTCAGCCGCGTGCCGCCGGATACGTGGCTGCGTTTTGCATGGCCGCTGTATTGGGTCAGTATTGGCCTTTTGCTGTGCGTTTTGCTGTTTGGGCAGTCCGTTAACGGCGCCCGGCGGTGGATCAATATTGCAGGTGTGCAGTTTCAACCATCTGAAATCGCAAAATTTACCATGATCGTGCTGTTTGCCCGACTGACCAAGGGTTTTGGGAGCTCCGCAAGAGAATTTCGCTATGGGGTTTTAGGGTTTGGCAGCGCGCTGCTGGGCATTTTGGTACCATTGGCGCTGGAAAAGCATTTGTCTGCCATTATGCTTATGGGACTTGTGGCAGTGGTGATGATGTTCATTGCCGGAACCCACCCCAAATGGCTGCTGGCCGGTGCAGGCGCGGCAGTGATATTCGTGGTAGTATATATTAGCTTCATGGGTTATGCCGGTGACCGTGTCACCGCATGGCTGCACCCGGAGCAAGATCCCGGTGATACCGGATATCAGATCCTGCAGTCGCTGTATGCCATTGGTTCCGGAGGTTTGCTGGGAAGAGGCTTAGGTAAGAGCCGACAGAAATACCTGTACCTTCCTTTCCAATATAATGACTACATTTTTGCCATAATTTGTGAGGAATTGGGTCTGGTGGGAGCAATATTGATTATCATTTTGTTTGCTCTTTTGATCCTGCGGGGGTACTGGATTGCCCTGCGCGCGCCCAACAGATTTTCCACTGTGCTTGCGGCAGGTTTGATTACCTTGATTGCTGTGCAAACAGTGCTGAACCTGTGTGTTGTGACAAATCTTTTGCCTTCTACCGGCATTGCACTGCCGTTTTTTTCTTACGGAGGCACCGCGCTGGCGGTGAATCTGGGGGAAATGGGGATTCTTTTAAGCGTTTCCCGATATAGAAATCAGCCCGCATCAAGCTGGGAGGAGTCGATACAATGAATGTGATATTTACCTGCGGCGGCACCGGCGGACACATTAACCCAGCCATTGCTGTGGCCAACGTATGGAAAGAGCGCCGCCCGGATGACCGAATCTTGTTTATCGGCGCCAAGGACAGGATGGAAGAAACGCTTGTGCCGCAAGCCGGCTACCCGTTAGCTACCATTCCTGCCTCCGGAATGTCCCGTAAAATGAGTCTGAAGGGGATTCAGCATAATTTTCGCGCTGTCAGCTATGTATTTCAAGCGATTAGTCAGTGCAAAAAGATCATCCGTGAATTTCAGGCAGATGTGGTCATAGGTACCGGTGGGTACGCCAGCTTCCCGGCGCTGATGGCTGCCAGTATGTTATCTGTTCCGATTTGTGTCCACGAGGCCAATGCAATGCCGGGCCTTACCACGCGCATGATTGCCAACCGCGCAGACCGGGTGCTGACTTGTTTTCCTGAAAGCGCAAAGTATTACCGCCATCCGCAGCGAGTGGAGACGGTGGGTATGCCGGTGCGCAGAGAGTTTATTTTTACAAAGAAACAGGACGCCCGTCGGGCATTGGGCCTGGATGAACGTCCTTTGATCGTATCGGCCTTTGGAAGTCAGGGCGCCAGGGCCATGAATGAAGCGATGGCACAGCTGTTTGCTTTGGAAAAGCAGGAGGGATATCCCTTTCAGCACATTCATGCAACAGGCCGCTACGGTGTAGACTGGATGCCGGAAGCGGTCCGTCAGCAAGGTGTTGACTTGTCGGAAAACAAGGGGATCACCATGCAGGAGTATATCTATAATATGCCGACAGTCATGGCGGCGGCGGACCTGATCATCAGCCGCGCAGGCGCGTCCAGCTGTAATGAGATCGCAGCCTCCGGCACGCCCTGTATTTTGATTCCGTCGCCCAACGTGACAGATAATCATCAGGAGAAAAATGCCCGTGCATTGGCCCAGGAGGGCGCGGCGATCCTTGTTTTGGAGAAGGATTGCACAGCACAGCTGCTGATGGATCAAATCAAAGGGCTGCTCCGCGACCCGGAGCGTTACACAGCTATGGAGCAGGCGCTGTTACGGCTTTGTGTTCCGGATTCGGCAGAGCGTCTGTGTGATATTGCGTATCATCTGGCTAAGGAGAAATAATATGGAAACGAAAGCAAAGCGCCAACCGCCCGGAAAGAAACCGCCGGCAAAAAGGCGCGCAGCGGCAAAGCAGGCGACTGCACCCCGCAGCACAAGTACAAAAACCGCACCCCGGAAAACGCCTGCGCGCCGTCGGCAAAGCCCGGCAAAGCCGTCGCCGGATGTGGTATACGTCCAGCCGGCTCCACTGAATCGCACGCGCTTTATCCTTTGCCTGCTGATCGTAGCGGCGGTGGTTCTGGCGGTGATCTTCGGAATGTCACTTTTCTTCAAGGTAGATGCCGATAAGATCACGGTTTCCGGAGCACAAAAGTATACGCCCTGGCAGATTCGGGAAGCTGCAGGCATCAGCGATGGCGTGAACTTGTTTTCCATAAGCGAAGCACGGATCAGCACGAACATTGAGCAAGCGCTTCCTTACGTAAACAAGGTGCGTGTGGGAATAAAACTTCCCGATACGGTAAAAATTGAAATTGAAGAGCTGGATGTGGTCTACTCGGTGGAAGCTGCCGATGGATCATGGTGGCTGATCCGTTCGGACGGCGGCATCGTGGAAAAAACAAACGATGCAGATGCGCAGCTGCATACAAAATTGCTGGGCATTCGGTTGGAAGAGCCGACGCAAGGTCAGCAGGCAGCAGCCTACCAGCAGCCGGCAGAATCGGAAGACGGCGAAACGCAGCCTGTCACCGTGTTTGCTTCCCAGCAATTGTCTGCAGCGTTGTCTATTGCCCAATACCTTGAAGATTGCGGCATTATCGGTCAGGCGACAAGCATTGATGTAACAGATATTGGCGATCTTCAGCTGTGGTACGGCGACCGGTATCAGGTGGACCTGGGCGACAGTCTGGAGCTTGCCAGAAAGATCAAAAGCATGAAGGCTGCCATTGACCAGATGGGGGATTACCAGAGTGGCGTTTTGGATGTTAGCTTTACCATTTGGCCCAATGAAGTGGGATATACGCCATTTTCTTAGCATCAATGAAGAAAAAATGTAAATTCTTTGACAAAAAATGAGAATTTCTATTGACCAAACGGAAATTTGGCTGTAGAATAAATGAGTAACATTGTAAAAATGGGGTCAGTGGATTATGAATGCTGACACGACGATACATAGGAGGAAAGAACAAATGGCTGAATTTCAGGATCGCGTTGTTAAAATTAAGGTAATCGGTGTTGGCGGCGCCGGTAATAACGTTATTAACCGCATGATTGATGCAGGTGTAGACGGCGTTGATTTCGTTGTGATCAACACAGACAAGCAGGACCTGAATAAATCTGTTTGCAAGAATAAGGTTCAGATCGGTGAGAAGCCCACCGGTGGCATGGGCGCAGGCTCCAAGCCGGATGTGGGACAGAAGTCCGCTGAGGAGAGCAGAGCTGCTATTGCCAAGGTTCTGGAAGGCACTGACATGGTATTCATTACCGCCGGTATGGGCGGCGGCACCGGCACCGGCGCAGCACCCATTGTGGCAGATTTGGCTCGCGAAGCCGGTATTCTGACCGTTGGCGTTGTCACCAAGCCCTTCAAGTTCGAGGGTGCAAACCGTATGCGTCAGGCTGAGCAGGGCATTGCTGCTCTGTCTGGCAAGGTTGACTCTCTGGTCATCATCCCCAATGATCGTCTGAAGTACGTTACCGATCAGAAGATCACTTTTGCCAACGCCTTCGGCATTGCTGACGATGTGCTGAAGCAGGCTGTGACCTCTATTTCTGAGCTGGTTGGCGATGCTACCAACGTAGTGATCAATCTGGACTTTGCTGACGTTTCCGCAATTATGAAGGACGCAGGCCGTGCCCACATGGGCGTGGGTACCGCAGCAGGACGCGAAAAGGCTGAGCAGGCTGCTTTGGCCGCTGTTGCCAGTCCCTTGCTGGAGACCTCCATTAAGGGCGCTACCGGTGTTCTGGTGAATGTTACCGGTTCTGCAGAGCTGACACTGGATGATGTGGAGACTGCCGCCGGTATTGTGCAGCAGGAGGCAAATCCCGAGGCAAATATCATCTTTGGTGCTACATGGGATAACAGTTTTGAGGATGAAATGCGCGTAACTGTCATTGCCACCGGCTTTGAGCAGAAGGTAACCGAGGAAGACAAGCCTGCAGAGGGCGCTTCCAATAAGGTTTCCGATGATATCGACGATATCTTCAGCATTTTCAATCGTTAACCTACTAAATGAAACATCCCGGACAGCACTTGTCCGGGATGTTTTTACGTAAGGAGGCGCCTATGGAAGCGTATCACGCACTGGCGGCCAGCTATGATCGTTTGACGAACGATGTCAATTACGCGGCTGTGGTGGATTTTTACTTTCAAATTCTTAACAAAGAGGGTCTGCAGCCTCGTACAGCTGTAGATCTTGCTTGCGGCACAGGCTCTGTAGCGCTCCTACTGGCAAAAAAAGGAATGCAGGTTACAGCGGTGGATATGTCAGAGGAAATGCTCTGTGTGGCCGTGCAGAAGGCGCAAAATGAAGACAACCGCCCACGCTTTGTTTGTCAGAAACTGGAGAAGCTGACGCTGCCAAGAGGTGTGGATCTTGCCGTTTGCGCTTTGGATAGTCTGGATTATATAATAGACCCTGTCAATTGCGCTGAGGCGATCCGGCGGGTCTACCGTGTGCTGAATCCCGGCGGTTGTTTTATTTTTGACGTAAATACACCGGAAAAGCTCCGGGCGATGGACGGTCAGGTGTTCCTGGATGAGGACGAAGATGTTTATTGCGTCTGGCGTGGTGCTTTCGATTCCCAGACGAATATTTGCAGCTATGGAATGGACCTGTTCCAAAGGCAAGGGGATAAGTGGTGCCGTTCCTTTGAGGAGCACAGAGAATATGCGTATTCGGCAGAGCAACTGGTAGGCTACTTAAAGGCAGCCGGGTTCACATCTGTTCGGGTTTATGGAGATCGAACATTCTTGCCGCCCAAGGCAGGGGAACAGCGGATTTATATCAAAGCCAGAAAGGGAAAGATCAAATGAAGGATTACTTGGTACGCGGCATGACCATAGACGGTCAAGTGAAGGTGGTAGCCATTCGTTCGACAGAGCTTGTGCGTCGTGGCGCACAGATCCAGGGGACGACGCCCAATGCCACAGCAGCTTTCGGTCGCGCTTTGACAGCGGCCTCTATGATGGGAAATATGCAGAAGGTGGACAACGGTTCCATGACGCTGCAAATTAAGTCGGACGGCCCCATTGGCGGTATCGTCTGCGTGTCTGACCCGGCAGGAAATGTGCGTGGCTATGTGTATCAGCCGGATGTGCCTCTGGCAGAAAAACATCCGGGCAAGCTGGATGTGGGGGCGACGGTAGGCGCAGGTACGCTAACGGTAATTCGCGACCTGCAGATGAAAGAACCCTATGTGGGTTCCGTTGCGCTGGTATCCGGTGAAATCGGCGATGATGTGACGGCGTATTTTGCCCAAAGTGAGCAGACACCCACCGCCTGCGCATTGGGTGTTTTAGTAGATAGAGATCAAAGCGTGAAAGTTGCGGGAGGATATCTGATCCAGCTGCTACCGGGCGCTACCGAAGAAACGATCACAGCGGTAGAGGAGGGCATCCGCCGGGCAGGTGCGGTCACTGCAATGCTGGAGCAGGGCATGACACCGGAGGATATTTTGGGTCAGGTCTGCGGTGACCTGGGCGTGGTATTCATGGAAACTACTGAAGTCAACTATAAATGCTACTGCAGCCGCCAGCGGGTCACTGCCGCGTTGATCAGTCTTGGAAAGCAGGAGCTGACACAGATTGCCGACGAAGGCAAACCTTTCCCGGTGGAATGTCAATTCTGCGATCAGGTGTATTCTTTCACTCCTGAGCAGATTCGGGAACTGGTTGAAAAAAGCTAAAACATTGCGTTTTTGGTGGAAAAATTATTGGCAAACGCCAATTATAATTCTTGTGTAAAAATTAAGAAAAAGTGCTTGACAAACGGGGGTTCGTTCTGTATAATAAGACCCGTCGCTGAGATGCGAGAGCAATTCGGCTGATGTTTGGAAGCATAGCTCAGCTGGGAGAGCACATGCCTTACAAGCATGGGGTCACAGGTTCGAGCCCTGTTGTTCCCACCACCATCTGGCCCGGTGGTGCAGTCGGTTAGCACGCCAGCCTGTCACGCTGGAGGTCGACGGTTCGAGTCCGTTCCGGGTCGCCAAATAAAGCATCTGTGCAGAGCGTTTGCTCTGCACAATATGCCTCTGTAGCTCAGTCGGTAGAGCAGTGGACTGAAAATCCACGTGTCGTTGGTTCGATTCCGACCGGAGGCACCATTTTTCACATAGCCGGGAATCGAAGGATTTCGATTCCGACGGTCGGCACCATGGTTCCCATTAGGGAGCCAAGATGCGGGTGTAGCTCATCCGGTAGAGCGCCACCTTGCCAAGGTGGAGGTAGCGAGTTCGAGCCTCGTCACCCGCTCCAGACAAAGAGTTAGGAACGCTGCGCGTTCCTAATTTCATATGGTACCGTGGCCAAGTGGTAAGGCAAGAGTCTGCAAAACTCTCATTCCCCAGTTCAAATCTGGGCGGTACCTCCAAAAAGAAGACACGATGAAAATCGTGTCTTTCTTTTTGTGTTTGTGTCCGCAGGACACAACATCGTTTGCGAGTTTACTCGCAACATCATTTCGAGCAAAGCGAGAACATCGTTATCAATAAGCGGACACAAAACGATGTTACTCCTTACGGTGTAAACGATGTGATGCTGCGCATCAACGATGTTTTGCCGTTGGCAAAAACGATGTTGCGACTTTGTCGCAAATACACGCTCGCGCGTGACGATGTTGCACTTCGTGCAAATTTATGCTATAATACACCTAAAGGTCGGTGATTTTATGAAGTGGTTGAAAAAGTTGTTTAATAAAAACAGACAGTTAGAAATTGAACCTGTACCGCCAATGCCTTCTTGGGATACGATAGTTGAATTACTATATGATAAAAATTTGGATTCGTTTTGTGATGAAGTAATAAATGTTCTTTATTCCAAAGACAATTCAATGCGTTATGTAGTTTTGAAAGATGAAAAAGATATTTTTACATATCAATTGGAAGCGATTTATCAATTTGATGAAGATGAGTGGAAATATATTTGCTCAAATGATAATGCACTTCCTGCTATGTGGGAACCGTATTTAGGAATTTGCGGAAGTTCTTTGTTCGCAAACGAAGAAGATTTAATGAAAGATTTAAAATCTCAACCCGAATATAAACAATATTTCATATAGTCAAGAAAATCTTCAGTTTTCAGGCACATTTCATTCGTGCCACTAAGTACAAAACCCCCAAAAATCCCGTTTTCGTAAGAAGACGGGGTTTTACTTTTTACCTTTTACTTTTTCACTATTACTTAAATCAATGTTAGAAACGGGATTTTTGAAAGTAATAGGTAAAAGGTAATAGGTAAGAAGTT
>JAZNHB010000033.1:0-14991 GCA_045576715.1 Faecousia sp.
GCAACCAAGACCATCGGCGACTATGTGCTGATCGATTCCATCAAAGAATATCTCCGTGATCCCAGTCACGAGATTTCCCTTGTGGTGGATAACACCAAGCATCTTCTGCAAATGCTTGACGAGAATCAACTGGACTTTGCAGTAATTGAAGGCACGTTCAGCAAAACCAAGTACGATTCCTATTTGCTGCGGATGGAACCCTTTGTGGGGATCTGCGCCAAGAATAGTCCGTTATCTGGAAAACAAGTTACAATCGAGGATTTGCTGAAGGAGACGATTATCGTCCGGGAAGAGGGCTCCGGAACGCGCCGCATTTTTGAGGAGCGTCTGATTGCGGCGGGGTATGAACTGAGTGATTTTAGCAGAGAGATTTCCATAAGCAGCTTCGTTTCAATCAAGGCTTTAGTTGGCAGTGGAATCGGTATCAGCTTTATGTACCAATCTGTAATCTCTAAAGAAAATGGAATCGGAACCTTTGCTGTGGATGGGATCACAGAACCACACCCATTCCACGTGGTCTATACACGCAATACAAGCGCCAGGAATTATGCGGAGCAGTTCTTGAAATTTGGATAAAATTATCACCCCGTTTTTGTACGGCTTCGTACGAAAGCGGGGTGATATTATAGTCTTTGTTGCATTGGATTTTTCTCGGTAGTTTCACTTTTTCCGTACACCTTTTATACACCTTTTGTACACCTTTTTGGCATTGAGATGCATGGAGTTACGTGAAGATACATTTTTGTCCGAATCCCGAAAGTCCTTGTGCCGCAAGGATTTATCGGGGTTTTGTGGATTTATAAGGAGTTGTGAAAATAGGCCTCTGCGCAACGATACCTAATTTCATTTTTGTTTCTTCTCCTTCAAAAAATCCTTTGTTTGCAAGGGCTTTCGGCTTTCGGCAATTTGCAATTACACCATTTTTACACCATTATAACATATTTTTACCTTTGTGCAAGTTTTTTAAGAACAATTTTCAATGGTCATCGTCATTATAAAAGATCGAAACAAGAAAATGTAAACGCTGGTAAAATATCATATAAAGTAGTAAAATAGAAAATAACTATTTGCTGTTTCTTAATTGCATGAATGATAAAATATAAAAATAAAAGCGTATAGTAAAGGGGGTTGCCATGAAAAAGTCTTACAGCTATATAAAAGATAGTATTATTACAGTAGGTTTGTTGATCGCAGCGTTTGCAGCCAGTTTGCTGTTTTTGCAGTTTGATGTGAAAGAACATATTACCACGGTGTTTGTATTTGCTGTTTTTCTGATTTCCTTGTTTACAAATGGCTATATCTATGGTGTGCTGGCAGCGGTGGCCGGTACGCTGGCGGTAAATTATGCTTTTACATTTCCTTACTTCTCGCTGAATTTTACAATTCCGGTGAACATGATCTCTGCTATCGTGTTGATCGTACTTTCGTTTCTGACAAGCGCACTTACCACCAAGTTAAAACAGCACGAGGCCATGAAAGCAGAAAGCGAAAAAGAAAGCATGCGTGCCAACCTGCTCCGTGCAGTTTCCCACGATTTAAGAACGCCACTGACCACCATTTACGGTTCCAGTACAACGCTGTTAGAAAACAGTGGGGTGATGACCGAAGAGCAAAAGGCCCAAATTGTGACCGGCATCAAAGAAGATTCCCAATGGCTGATCCGCATGGTGGAAAACCTGCTTTCTGTTACCCGTTTGGATAGTGGCCAGGTGAAGATCATTAAAACTCCCACCATACTGGACGAACTAATCGACTCGGTCATCTTGAAATTCAAAAAGAGATACCCCAACCAAAAAGTGGTTTTGGAACTGCCGGACGATGTGGTCATGATCCCTATGGATGCAATTTTGATCGAGCAGGTCATTGTAAACATACTGGAAAATGCGGTTCAGCATGCCAGTGGAATGACATCTCTGACATTGCGGGTCTTCACACTTGGATCCTCCGCTATTTTTGAAATTGCAGATAACGGATGTGGCATTGATCCGAAACGCATGGACACCTTGTTTACCGGGCATTATACTTCCGAACATGAGGTTGTAGACAGCCAGAAGAAAAATGCAGGCATAGGCCTGTCTGTATGCGCAACAATCATCAAAGCCCACGGGGGCAGCATTAAGGCCGAGAATTTAAAAACAGGAGGTGCGGTATTCCGGTTCGCTTTGGATACGGAAGAAATCAGCGATGAAGCAGAATAAGTATGTAATTCTTCTGGTAGAAGACGAGTCTAATATCCGCAATCTTGTTGCGACTATGCTGGACACAGCCGGTTATCAAACCATTGTAGCCGGAACGTGTGCGGATGCCAAAACCTTGTACGCATCCTATCTTCCGGATTTGATCATTTTGGATCTGGGTCTTCCGGATATGGATGGAATGAATCTGCTGAATTTTGTGCGGCAGAATTCTTTAACCCCTATCATCGTATTGTCTGCCCGCACAAACGAATCAGATAAGATCCTGGCGCTGGACAGCGGTGCAAATGATTATGTTACGAAGCCCTTTAGTTCCGGAGAGCTGCTTGCCCGTGTGCGTGCGATCTTGCGGAATAATCGTTTCAGTGCAGAAGAAGGACGGCTGCCCGGCGGCAAGTTTGTTCTGAAAGAGCTCCGCATCGATTATGATGCCCGGCAGGTATTTGTAAGGGAAGAAGCCATTAAGCTTACGCAGACTGAATATAATATTGTGGCCTTCCTTTCCGAAAACTGCGGCAAAATGATGACCTATACAGCAATCATCAAGGCTATCTGGGGTGATTACGCTCAGGAGGGAAGTATCAAAAAACTGCAGGTAAATATGGCAAATATCCGCAGAAAGATCGGCGATAAACCGGGTGAGGGCGAGCAAAACTATATTACCAATGAACTTGGCGTAGGCTATCGTCTCAATGAATAACCAAAACAGCATTGTGTTTGGGCAGCACTCCAAAACCAATACTTCATTGTGGAGTGCTGCCCTTCGGCCCGCAATGCTGTTTTACTATTTACCGTCTCTTAATCCAAGGGATGGTATAATTGTTTAAAATGGGGTGAAATGGGTTTTGATTTTCAGCCTTGTGTGAAAGGAGAACGAATATGTTAACTTCAGTAGAGGTTATGCAGTTGATTCAAAGCTTGATTTGGCTGCTTGCCGGCGTGGGTGTTTTCATCGTCGGTATGAACTTTATGAGCGACGCTTTGGAGAAAAGTGCCGGTGAGGGCATGAAGAAAATGCTGGGCCGAATCAGCAACAACCGTTTTTCCGGTGTTGGTATTGGTGCAGGAGTTACAGCGATTATCCAGAGTTCTTCTGCCACCTCGGTCATGGTTATTGGTTTGGTAAATGCCGGTGTTATGACACTTATGCAGGCAACACCTATTATTATGGGTGCCAATATCGGCACAACGATTACCGGTGTTCTGGTGGCTTTGAAAAATGACTACTTCAATATGGCGATGTATTTGCTTGCATTTGCCGGTGTCATGATGGGTTTCTTCAAAAAGGAGAAGATCAAGATCGCAGGCCTTTTGTGCAGCGGTCTGGGTTTGGTTTTTGTCGGCCTGGAAATTATGAGCAGCGAGCAGGCATTCGGAAATCCCTTGGTGGAATCCATGTTCCAGGGGATCTTCAGCGTGATCGATTTACCGCTGCTGCTGATTCTGGTGGGAATTATTTTCACTGCTTTGATGCAAAGTTCCTCTGCAGCTACCGGCGTTGTGATCACCATGGCAGGCGCCGGCGTGTTGCCCCTTGATCAAGCGTTGTTTATTGTGCTTGGTGCGAATATCGGTACCTGCGTAACCGCACTGCTGGCATCTGTTGGTGCAAATGCAAACTCCAAGCGTGTGGCTCTAATTCACTTTACCTTCAATATTATCGGGACAGTTGTATTTACTGCCATCATCTGGCTGTTCAGAGAACCGGCGGTAAACTTCCTGGTTTCTCTGTTCCCCGGTAGTGACCCCATGTCTCTGCAGATGCGTGTTTCTGTTTTCCACGTAATGTTCAATGTGACCACAACCTGTCTGTTGATTCCCTTTGTGAAACAGTTGGTTGATTGTTCTTGCGTAGTGATCAAGGACAAGAAGGAGCAGAAAGAAGAGCTATCCCTCAAGTTTGTGGATAACAGATTGCTGTCTATGCCCTCAGTCGCTTTGATGCAGGCAAAAAAGGAGATCGACTATATGTTGTCCTTGGTTGAGGAAAACATTGGTCTTTCCGTCAATTCCATTGCCGGAAATCCGGCAGAAAATTCTGCTCGCATTACTGAGAACGAAGAAATCATCGACTTTACAAACGGTGCGTTGACGAATTTCCTTATCAGGCTGTCTGCTTGCGTGGATGGGCAGGATGAACAAAGAATCGGCTCCTATTTCCATGTGCTCAATGACTTGGAGCGTATCGGCGACCATGCAGAAAATTTCCACGAAATCGGCCTGGAAATGCTTGCAAAGAAGCTTGCCTTCTCCGATACCGCATTGACGGACATCCAGCAAATGTATGCCGTGGTTATCGATATGATTGCCGTTGCAAAGAATGCATTTGATGCAGAGAATCCAGAGCATCTGCCTACTTTGGCTGCGTTGGAAAATCAGACCGACGAAATGAAGCGTACATTTAGCGCCAAGCATTTCTCCCGGCTGTCGGAAGGCAATTGCTGTTTGGAGGTCAGTCCTTACTATACTTCTACCATTACCGGCCTGGAGCGTGTGGCTGACCACATTGTAAATGTTGGCTATAGTATTTGTAATCCTGTCGGCGATGATAAAGAAAACGATTAATTGAGGAGGAGATAGACCTATGATAATTCTTGTCGTAGCGCAGAACACCCAGCCCGACTATGTAGCGCTGGCAATGGTTCTGGTTCTTGTTGTAATCGTCGCTATTATGGCGATTCGAAAGAAAGTTTCTATGCGCAACCCCAAAGAGGCTGTGGCTGCTGAATCGGTTACGGAAGCGGTTATTCCCAAGCCCTCTGCGCCAGGGTCTGCAGGACAGGTGAAGCTCCACGGAGTAGAGCCGAAAACAGCAGCAATGCTGATGGCAATCGTAGCAAATAAAATGAACAAACCGCTGAATGAACTGCGTTTCATTTCCATCAAGGAGGCAGAGTAAAATGAAATACGAATTGACGCTCAATGGCCGCACCTACGAGGTGGAGGTTGAGCTTGCTGAGCCTATGATGATGCAGGAATTCCAATCTTACGCGCCGGCTCCTGCTGCTCCCGCAGTGCCTGCACACGAAGCTGCTCCCGCTGTTGCGGCTGCAGCAGCGCCTGCTGTCACCGGATCTGGAGAGAAGGTGGATTCTCCCATGCCCGGCACAATCCTGAAGGTCAATATTGCCGCCGGCCAGACTGTAAAAGAAGGAGATTTGCTGGTCATCCTGGAAGCCATGAAGATGGAAAACGAGATCTTTGCACCTAAGGGTGGTACCGTGACCCAGGTGCTTGTGGAAAAAGGTGCATCCGTTGATACCGGTGATGTGCTGGCCGTGATCGCATAAGGAGGAGCCATATGGAGATTCTTTACCAAAACTTACTGGCCTTTGACCGGTATGACCTGATTATGATCGGCATCGGCTGTTTGCTGGTCTATCTGGCAATCGCAAAAGAGATGGAGCCTTCACTGCTGCTCCCTATGGGCTTTGGCACTATTCTTGTAAATATTCCTTTCTCTGATGCCCTTGTAGGTCCTATTCAGGAACTGTACCATGCAGGTATTGCAAACGAACTGTTCCCCTTGCTGCTGTTCATCGGTATCGGCGCCATGATCGATTTTGGTCCGTTATTGACCAATCCGAAGCTGATGCTCTTTGGCGCAGCTGCGCAGTTTGGCATTTTCTTCACCTTATGCATGGCAAGTATGTTCTTCCCTGATTTCCGGGATTTCTTCTCCATTGCAATCATCGGCGCTGCTGACGGCCCCACCTCCATTGCGGTTGCAAATAAGCTGGGTTCTCAGTATGTAGGTGCTATCACGGTGGCAGCCTATTCCTACATGGCGCTGGTTCCGGTAATACAACCGCCGGTAATCAAGCTGCTGACTACCAAAAAAGAGCGCATGATCCGGATGCCTTATGAGCAGAAGTCCGTTTCCAAGAAGACTCGTATTCTGTTCCCCATTATTATCACTGTGGTAGCTTCTTCCATCATCCCCCAGGCAACTGCATTGATTGGTTTCCTGATGTTCGGTAACCTGATTCGGGAGTGCGGCGTGTTGGAGAGCCTGTCTTCCACCGCCCAGAATGTGCTGGCAAACCTGATTACTATTTTTCTGGGTATCTCCGTGGCCTTTAATATGACCGCCGACAAATTCCTGCAGCTGGATACTCTGCTGATCATGGGCCTTGGCCTGGTTGCGTTTATCGTAGATACAGCAGGTGGCGTTCTGTTTGCAAAGTTTTTGAATCTGTTTATGAAGAACAAGGTCAACCCGATGATTGGTGCTGCCGGTATCTCTGCATTCCCTATGTCCGGCCGTATCGTTCACAAAATGGCCCAGGCAGAAGACCCTCAGAACTTTCTGCTGATGCACTCCATCGGCGTCAATGTTTCCGGTCAAATCGCTTCGGTCATTGCCGGTGGTATTATTCTGAACATTGCTGCCAAACTTATGGGAGGTTAAGTATATGAATTTTCTGGTAAATACTGCGATAAATATAGATTTCAATCCCATGGCTTTTGTTAACAACCTGAAGCATATGGGTGTGGGTATGCTGGTGATTTTTGTTGTGATCGGCATTATCATTCTGGCAACCAAGCTGGTGAATTATCTGTTCTCTGAATAAAATCAAAACCTCCGGATCAGTGAAGTTGTAAGATAAAGGTAGACACATGGAAAACCACCATGCTGTCTACCTTTTCTTTGTGCCTAAATGCAGATGGGGGTGGTCACAGTGAGAAAAGGACAGAAGAAACGAGTATGGACACCGGAGCAGAAGTCAGAGATCGTACATTTGCTTTTACAACTCAGATCAAATATATGGTAACGACAAGTAAAAGCAAAATAATATCGCCCAGGTACTGTGATGAGAATATTAAATATTTAAAAATACTAAAACTGAAGAAAATTGCATGACCAATGAGGTGCTTTTGCAATATTAATATGCATAGGTTAGACGTTCGTTTGGAGTGGTATGTGAAACGTTCTTTTAATATGGAAAAGCACTTGATTATCTGTTGCAAATGTCGTATAATTCAGAAAGCAACAAAACACGCGCAAGCACACTGAAGCGGATTCGAAGCTTCGGCGAATTTAACGAAAAACTATAAGGAGCATGATTATGCTGGAACAATTTTTTGCGTGGTATAACGGACTGACCGATGGCTTATGGGGATCTTTACTGTTGTTTGCTGTCGGTGTGTTATTGCTCATCAAGGGCGGCGATTGGTTTGTAGACAGTGCCGTTGGCATTGCCAAGCGTTTCCGCGTGCCTGAGATCATCATTGGCGCTACAGTCGTATCTATCGGCACTACACTTCCTGAAGTGATGGTGTCTGTCACCGCAGCGGTGAACAACAACGGCGCTATTGCCTACGGAAATGCCATAGGCTCCATTATTTGCAATACCGCGTTGATCGCTGCGCTGACGATTGCAATCCGTCCTGCCCCTGTTGACCGGAAAGCGGTCGTCACCCCGGTGTTATTTTTCTTTGTCTCTGCCGCTATCTATATGGTTGCCGCATACATATTCGGTCGCTTTGACAGATGGCTGGGCATTGTGATGCTGCTGGTCTTTGGTGTGTATATGGCAACGACTATCTACAAGGGATTTAAAAATCCTGTGCAGCAAGAAACAGAGGAAGAGGATTCCCATAGCGGCTCTTTGCTGAAGGAACTGGTTGTGCTCGTAATCAGCGCAGCATTGATTGCTGTAGGCGCCGATATGCTGGAGGGTTCGTCTGTATCTTTGGCTACCATGGCGGGCATCCCTACAGAGGTGGTCGGTGTTACGGTGGTTGCGCTTTGTACTTCCTTACCTGAATTGGTAACTGCTGTCACAGCCTTGCTGAAGGGTCACGGCGCCCTTTCCTTGGGCAACATCATCGGCGCAAATATCTTTAATCTGGTATTGGTTTCCGGCGCAGCGGTAACCCTATCGCCCTTTGTTGTTCCGGAAGGCAGCAAATTGTTTGGATATAACACTTCTCAGCTGCTTGAGATCCCGCTGATGGTAGGTGTGATGGCTTTGGTGACACTGCCTGCCGTGTTCAAAGGAAAACTGCGCCGCTGGCAGGGCATAGCATTACTTGGTATCTATATAGCTTTTGTTGTCTTACAGGTAATGATTGCTTTAAAAATCGTTTAAGATAAAATGACCTCTTTCCAATATGGCTATGGCCGATGATTGGGAAGGGGTCCTTTTATATGTTATGGTTTCGGGACAGCTATGCTCAGCGTTTAAGCGCTTCCAGCGAAAGCTCTGCTGCCAATTTAAACAGAGCGTCTTTCAGTACATCTTCCAATGTAAGACCCATTGCTGCTGCAATTCGGGAATAAAAAAGAGCCACAGTTGGCTCTAAATAAAGTGTGATCTCAGTCATAGCGACCTCCGGGTCAATAAAACTTCACTCCATTCTATGAAATCCTTGACAACTGTGATACAATATATCTTACGAAAAAGGCAGTTGCAGTAATATGCAAGAGAGGATGAAAGAAATGGCAAAGGAAAAGAAAGTTGAGCAAATTACAGATATGGAGGTGGATTTTGCACAGTGGTTCACCGATGTGTGTAAAAAGGCACAGCTGATTGATTACTCCTCTATTAAGGGTGTTTTTGTATATCGTCCCTATGGCTATGCGATCTGGGAAAATATCCAGGCAATTATGGATACGGAATTTAAGAAAACAGGGGCACAGAATGTTTATATGCCTATGCTGATTCCCGAAAGCTTGCTGCAGAAGGAAAAGGATCACGTGGAAGGGTTTGCGCCTGAGTGCGCATGGGTCACCTACGGTGGCAGCGAGAAGCTGGAGGAGCGCTATGCGATCCGCCCCACTTCTGAAACCCTGTTTTGCGAATATTTCAAAAATGCGATCCAGTCACACCGTGATCTGCCTATGATGCTCAATCAATGGTGCAGTGTTATTCGCTGGGAAAAAACCAGTCGTCCGTTCCTGCGGCACAGAGAATTTCTGTGGCAGGAGGGCCACACCATGCATGCCACCGCTGAGGAAGCCAGAGAAGAAACTGAACGCATGCTGAACGTGTATGCTGACTTCTGCGAAAATGTGCTGGCGATGCCTGTTACTCGCGGTCAGAAGACGGATAAGGAAAAGTTTAATGGCGCGGAAGCCACTTACACCATTGAGTGTATGATGCACGACCGCAAGGCCCTGCAGGCCGGTACGTCCCATTACTTTGGCGACGGCTTTGCCAAAGCGTTTGACATTACCTTTACGGATAAGAACAACCAACGTGTCAATCCCCATCAGACGTCATGGGGTGTTTCCACCCGTTTGATCGGCGGTATTATCATGACCCATGGTGATAACAACGGCTTGGTGTTGCCGCCCAAGATTGCACCTATTCAGGTGGTGGTTCTGCCCATTGCCCAGCATAAAGAAGGCGTTTTGGATGCAGCCAATGCGCTGAAGAACCGTCTTGCCAATGCCGGTTTCCGTGTAAAGCTGGATGATTCCGATAACTCTATGGGCTGGAAGTGCGCTGAGTATGAAATGAAGGGCGTGCCCCTGCGTGTAGAGTGCGGTCCCCGTGATCTGGAGAACGGTCAGTGCGTGCTGGTTCGTCGCAATGACGGCGAAAAGACTGTAGTGGCATTGGACGATTTGGAGAGTGCTGTGGCAGAGCAGCTGGAGCTTGTTCATCAGGGAATGTACACCCGTGCAAAGAACAATCTGGAAAGCCATACTTATGAGGCGCACACTCTGGAAGAGGCAAAGAAACTGCAGGAAGAAAACGGCGGCTTTATCAAAACCATGTGGTGCGGTGAGCTGGATTGCGAGTTGAAGATGAAAGAAGAGGCAGGCATGAGCTCCCGTTGTATGCCCTTTGTTCAGGAGCAGCTGGGCGATACCTGTGTCTGCTGTGGAAAACCTGCCAAGAAGATGATTTACTGGGGCATAGCATATTAAATTATACGTTAAAATCCCTCGCCATACGGCGAGGGATTTTCCTATTTTATACGGGGCAGGATGTCCTTTTCAATAACGGATACCAACATATCCAGCTGTTCTTGCGTCGTTTCCCGGGATATGGATACGCGGAAAGAACTGTCCATAATGGCAGCGGAAAGCCCCATTGCAGTCAGAGTGTGGCTTCTGTGGCCCTTGGCGCAGGCAGAACCGGCAGATACATAAATTCCGGCATCCTGTAAGATGTTTATGATATTTTGGGTAGGAATACCCGGAATGGATATGGAAAGGATGTGCGGAGCCTGATGGGAGCCGTTGATGTAAACACCGTCCAGCGTGTTGATTCTTTCAGCTAAATGCTCCAGCAAGGTTTTTTCATTGGCGCAGTCGCGTTGCAGGGTTTGCTTTACCGCTGAACATGCGGCAGCAAAACCGGCAATAGTCGGTGTTCCTTCTGTGCCGCTGCGAAAGCCAAATTCCTGGCCGCCGCCGTGAAGCAGAGCAGGGAAGTGACCCAGACGGGGACTGATATACAAGGCGCCGGCGCCCTTTGGTCCGTGTACCTTATGAGACGATATGGTGATCAGGTCCGCACCCAATGTTTTTGCCTGGAAGGGGATCTTTAAGAAGCCTTGTACGGCGTCAGTATGAAAAACAGCGTCCGGACAGAGCTTATGGGTAAGCTTAGCCATTTGGGAAATGGGCATCACCGCGCCAACCTCGTTATTCACCATCATAATCGACACTAGGAACGTATCCTTTCGCAGGGCAGCCTTCAATGTGTCTGCGGTAATGGAGCCATCGCTTTCCGGCTGAAGATACGTCACCTGATAGCCTTGCGCCTCTAGCTCTTTGATTGTATTTAACACAGCGTGATGCTCAATGGCGGTGGTGATGATATGCTTGTTCTTTTTCCCAAAGCGCTTGGCTGCGCCCATCAATGCCCAGTTGTTGGATTCAGTGCCCCCGGAGGTAAAAAACACCCGGTCCGGTTCTGCCCCTAAAGCAGCTGCTACCTTTGTTCGCCCGGCGCGCAGCGTTTTGGCGGCATGAATGCCAAAGTCATATAGAGCGCTGGGATT
Source organism: Faecousia sp. (assembly GCA_045576715.1). Lineage (GTDB taxonomy): Bacteria > Bacillota > Clostridia > Oscillospirales > Oscillospiraceae > Faecousia. The sequence goes on from JAZNHB010000033.1 coordinate 11,160, forward strand.
TGCCCAGTCCTCAGTCAATGCGATGACCATAGCTTCCACAGCCTCTTTGCAGGGCTTTGTGGTGGCGGAATTGTCTAAATAAATCATAGCTGTATTGTCATTGCCAGTCGGTGTGCACACCGGTGGGACAATCTCCTGTAATATCTTATTTTCCTACGCAAAATCTTTCAAAGATCCTGGCGGTAATATCTTCCCGAACAGTTGCGCCTGTCACTTCTCCTATAGCTTCCATTGCAATTTCCACATCTGTAAGAACCGCATCCGGAGTCAATCCCGAACTCAGACCTTGCAGTGCTGCACTCATAGCCTCATGGGCGCGACGAATGGCATCGAACTGCCGTGGGTTTGTTAGAACAGAGCCGTCGCAGGGCGAAATGCCTGCAAACATTTCGTCAATAACCTCTGACAGCATCTGTAATCCTTCACCTGTTTTTGCGCAAATAGGGATGATGTTCATAAAGGGTAAGTCGCGTGGCATGACTGTATGGCCCAAGTCAGATTTGTTGATCAGGGCAATGGCGCGCTGGGCATTGGCGCAAAGTTCGATTACAGCGTGATCCTCCTGGGTCAGAGGCTGAGAGCCGTCACAAACAAATATGACTAAATCGGCATTTTCCACGGCCTGCCGCGAGCGTTCCACACCCATAGCCTCAATCTTGTCCTGGGTTTGGTGGATGCCGGCAGTATCTATCAGGCGCAGACAGGTGTTGCCCACCATAATGGCCTCTTCCACGGTGTCCCTTGTTGTGCCTGCAATCTCAGTAACAATTACCCGTTCATAGCCGGCCAGCGCATTCAGCAGGCTGGATTTGCCGACGTTCGGTTTGCCTACAATCGCAGCGGATACACCATTTTTTAAAATCTTTCCTTGTCCGTATGTGTGTAACAAAGCGTAAAGTGCTTGGGCGTCTGTACGCAATGCACTTTCGTAACCGGAAAGACCAAAATCTTCAATATCCTCATCCGGATAGTCCAGAACCGCATGGAAATGACTGCATAGGTTTGTAAGGTCGTCATAAATGGGCGCCAGCTTCTTTTGTAACACACCACCTACCTGCCCGGCAGCATTTGCGGCAGCGTCTGCTGTTTCTGCCTCAATCAGATCGATCACAGCTTCGGCCTGTGTCAAACCCAACTGACCGTTCAAAAATGCCCGCTTGGTAAATTCGCCCCGCTTGGCAGGTTTTGCGCCGGCCAAATACAGCGCCTCCAGACCGGCAGCCAGCACGGCCGGAGAACCGTGACATTGAATTTCCACGGTATCCTCGCCGGTGTAGCTGTGCGGTCCACGGGTGAACACAGCCAGACAAGTGTCAATTGTACGGCCCAATTTATCATGCAGGGCACCCATCATCAGCTTGCGGTTGGGCGCTTGGGATAGCGGCAGTCCGCTGTTTAATGTAAAAACTTTTTCTGCAATCAAGGCGCAGCCATCACCGGTAAGACGCAAAATACCGATAGCCGTGACTTGGCTGCCGGTAGAAACCGCTGCGATCACATTGGACATAAATACGCCTCCTGTCCATTATTGTTGCTTATTATACCATGGAAAATTTTGAAATGCAATCCACATAATAGGCACACGCACAGGGCAAAATACACAGGAGGTGAGCTTATGTCTAAAGCGCAAATGACAGATGTGGATGTATGTAATATTTTTAAGGATGCCGCTGATTTTATTCGCAGAGAGCTGATATGCAAGGGTTTTACAATCTATGCCTATGCCATAGACGGTTTAATCGCTGCGGCCTATGCTTCGGATTATATTTTCAAGCCGATTACTGAGCATTTAGAGGCTGACACCATGGAGCAACTTTATAAAAGTGCCATGAATGGCATGATCTATAATTGCGTAGCGGTGCCCTGCGAGGATTTGGATAAGATTGCGTTTCTGCTGGTAAATGGTTTTTGTGTGGTGCTGTTCCCCGGTGTAGGAGCGATCGGCTATGAAGTGAAAACACCGGATAAGCGCGGACCGTCGGCTCCGGAGGTTGAAAACACCATAAAGGGCGCCAAAGATGCTTTTGTAGAAACGGTGCGTTCCAATACGAGCTATATCCGTCGCCATTTGCGTTCACCGGATCTGCGAATTTATGAGACTCAGGTGGGAGTACGCAGCCTGACCAATGTCAGTGTGGTTTGGCTGGAGGGGATAACCAATCCAACGCTTGTGGAGAAAATGAAAGAACGTCTTGCAGCCATTGATATTGACGGCTTTTTGTCCCCATCGGCAGTAGAAGAGTATGTGACTGGTTCCCGGGCTACGGCGTTTCCGCTTATGCAGTATACGGAACGGCCGGACCGCTTTTGTCAGGGAATTCTTGATGGCAGAGTGGGCCTGCTGGTGGACGGACTTCCTTTGGGTTACCTGGCGCCGGCTGACCTGATGTATTTGATGGAAAGTCCTGAGGATCGCGGTAGAGATTATGTAGGCGCATCTGCGGTGCGTATATTGCGGTATTTAGCCTTGCTGGCAGGTCTGATGTTACCGGGGATCTATATTGCTCTTGCCACGTTTCATCAGGCTGTGATTCCGCTGCCGTTGCTTCGTTCCATTATTGAGAGCAAGCAGTCTGTTCCGTTTTCCACTACTGCGGAGGTACTTGGGCTTCTGATCGCCTTTGAGCTGTTGCAGGAGTCAGGCATCCACTTGCCACAAGCCATCGGACAGTCGGTGTCTGTGATCGGTGGCATTGTAGTGGGTACAGCGGCAGTAGAGGCAGGACTGATTTCGCCTGTGGCACTCATCATGGTATCCATTGCAGGCGTTTGCGGCTTTGTTCTGCCAAATCGTGACCTTGCCAATGCGATGCGCATCTGGAGATTTGGAATTGCTGTACTGTCGGCCTTGGCAGGACTTTACGGCACATCAGCAGGCTTTTTGATTTTGGTTATACACCTGTCTGGACTGGAGTGTCTGGGGCTCAACTATCTGACACAAACCGGACGGCTGCTGCGCAGACGTCTTAAAAACGAGAAGTATCGCACATCGATGCTTCGTCCGAAAGACAGGAGAAATCAAAAATGAGAATGATACTATATATAATAATACTCCTACTGCTGTTTCTGGCGCCGGTGCAGCCGCTGGACGTGGCAAAATTGCAGCCTGTGCAAACGGTTGCCATCTATACGCAGCAGGCAGAGGTTGTCCTGGAAACAGACACAGGTGTCGCAGGAAGGGGAGAGAATCCGGCAGAAGCGCTAGCGCATTTGGAGGACGTGACGCCCGGTGTAATCTATCTGGATACGGCTGAGTACTTGCTTGTAGCCCACAATGCGGTATCCTTTGTGGACGCGCTTAGTCAATATCTGCACCCATCGGTAAAGGTATGTTTTTGGGATGAAAAAGGGTCGGTAAGAGATGCTGCAAAATATCTCGGAGTTATGCAGAATCTGACGGAACTTCGAAATTGGAATAATGTCAAGAAAAACATGAAAAATAACGATATTCTATCTTGACATTCTATCGACGGTTTGTTATTATTATCGAGCGCCTCCGGCAGGGGGCGCAAAAGTATGCAAACCTCCAGAAAAATTTTGCCGAGAAATGAAAAAAGTTCTTGACAATGCAGGTTGGTTGTGCTAAACTGAACAAGCTCTCCGCTCGCGGAGCTGCAGCTGTACCTTGTAAATTGAATAACGCAAAGACGAACAAACACCTTGAACAATGATAATGTTTAAGTTTCGAGAGAATCGAATTTAAGCCAACGAAAATTCTTGAGTAAATTTGCTAGACAAATTATTCGGAAAATATGATTTATAGGGAATGGATTTAACCATTCCGTATAGATACAATTTTTTGAGAGTTTGATCCTGGCTCAGGACGAACGCT
>JAZNHB010000034.1:0-33300 GCA_045576715.1 Faecousia sp.
GCCACAACAGCATTCAGGATGGTGGTGGAGCCGGTGGGAGTGGGGATACGCTGTGCAGCGCCGATCAGCTTGCCGTTCAGCTCGGGGATAACCAGACCGATGGCCTTAGCAGCGCCGGTGGAGTTGGGAACGATGTTGCAAGCGCCTGCTCTGGAGCGACGCTTGTCGCCCTTACGCTGGGGACCGTCCAGGATCATCTGGTCGCCGGTGTAAGCGTGGATGGTGCACATAATGCCGGACTCGATGGGAGCCAGGTCGTTCAGAGCCTTAGCCATGGGAGCCAGGCAGTTGGTGGTGCAGGAAGCAGCGGAGATAATGGTGTCCTCTGCCTTCAGAGTGGTGTGGTTAACATTGTAAACGATGGTGGGCAGATCGTTGCCTGCGGGAGCAGAGATAACGACCTTCTTGGCGCCGGCAGCGATGTGTGCAGCAGCCTTGTCCTTGGAGGTGTAGAAACCGGTGCACTCCAGAACAACGTCAACACCCAGCTCGCCCCAGGGCAGCTCAGCAGCGTTTGCCTTAGCGTAGATGGTGATCTTCTTGCCGTCCACAACGATGTTGTCCTCACCGGCTTCGACAGTGTGAGTGCCGAAGGGCAGCGCGTATGCTCCCTGTGTTGTGTCATACTTCAGCAGGTGAGCCAGCATCTCGGGAGAAGTCAAGTCGTTGATCGCCACGACCTCATAACCCTCAGCGCCGAACATCTGACGGAAAGCCAGACGGCCGATACGGCCAAATCCGTTAATTGCAACTTTTACAGACATAGTATATTCCTCCATTTAATAAGTTGCTGCTTTTTGCAGCATGATAGACGTATCCTTCGGGCACAAACCCTATTCTTTAACATTATACAATAGATGTTTTCTATTGTAAAGTATCGGAAGTGTAAAAATCCTTATTTTTATACGGATTAAAATTGGTTCAGCTTACCAAAAAATTGCCGGATCTGCTCTTTGTGGGCATTGACGCTCCCTTGGAAAAAACCTGCCTTTCCGCCGCCCTTTCCGTTCAGCTCTTCATTCAGCTGTTTTCCCAGCTGCGCAACCGGCAGATTGTGGTTTACAAGGCAGATGCTGTAGCCTGTTTCGTCGCTGCCGGATGCCACCGCAGCCGTGCCGCCGCACTGCCGTGCGATCCGGTCTGCCAGTTCCCGGACAGACGACGGCGTCAGCGCCTGGGCAAAATGCAAAACGCTGCCTTTTTCCTGATAGTTCCGGGCAATGTGGTCAAACACTTGCCTTTCCAGTCCCGATGCGCGGAATTTTTCCTCTGCCAGCGCCTGGTTCATTCTTGCCGCCGCCATTGCCGTTTCTTCCGGCTTTACGGAAAACGCCTGGCAAACCAGCTTGTTTTGCTCATATATCCGGTTCAGATATTCCAAGGCTCTTGCACCACATACCATTTCAATGCGTACGCCTGCATGAAATTTCACGCAGGACAAAAGCTTGATCAGTCCGATCTGTCCGGTATAGGCCACATGCAGGCCACAGCAGGCGCATGTGTCGTAGCCGGGGATCTGCACGATACGCACCGGCCACGGAAGCTCTTTTTTCGACCGGTATGCCAAAGTCGCCAGCTCCTGCCGGGTGGGATACCAGCAGGTAATCGGCAAATTTTCATAAATCGCCCGGTTGGCCTGCGCCTCTGCTTCTTTCAGCTCGTCCACGGGGATCGGACAGTCAAAATCAATGGTGATCACCTCCGCACCCATGTGGAAGCCCACATTATGACAGCCGTACTTTCTGTGCAGAATCCCGGAAACGATATGCTCACCGGCATGCTGCTGCATCAGATCCAAGCGGCGTTGCCAATCTATTGTTCCGCGGACCTGCGCGCCCACCGGCAAAGGGCCGTCGCACAGGTGCACGATCTGCAATGCTTCCTCATACACCGAAAGCACCTTTGCATCTGCCAGTGTCCCCAGATCGCAAGGCTGCCCTCCGCCACCGGGATAAAAAGCGGTGGCATCCAGCGTAATCTGGTAACCTTTTTCCCCTTTCTCGCAGGAAAGCACCGCAGCGGTAAATTCCCGCAAGAGACAATCTTCGTAAAATAGCTTTCGCGTCATCGTTTTACTCCTCGTTGCATTTCGATTTGTTGCTCCGCTGGAGCGATAAATCGAAATTTGCTTTGGGTTATTGTAGCATAGGGTTCAAAAGTTGTCGAGCGATTTTTTAGAGAAATGCACGGGGTTTCGTGGTTTTTCTGTTTTTGCCGAGGTTACAATAGGTGGCACAAAAACCAAGGAGGAAACTGCTATGCAGTGTCAAAAGCTGAGAACTTATATGGAAACCGGGCGGGTGGTGTTTTTGCCTGCCCGTGCCATTCAGCCAAACCGGTCGCAACCACGGCGCATCTTTCGGGAGGAGGCCTTGACGGAATTGGCTGACAGCATTCGCCAGCACGGGATCTTGCAGCCTCTTTCTGTCCGTCGCACCGGCAACGGGTACGAATTGATCGCCGGAGAGCGACGTCTCCGGGCCGGTGTTCTGGCCGGACTGTCCGAAATCCCCTGTATTGTAATGACCATGGATGACAAAGAGTCCGGCATGGCCGCGCTTGTGGAAAATCTGCAGCGGCAAGAATTGGACTATATTGAGCAGGCCCGGGGCATCAGCCGGGTAATGGAGCAGTGGAGCATGAGTCAGGAGCAGGCTGCCCAGCTGTTGGGAAAAAGCCAAAGCGCTGTTGCCAACAAGCTGCGCCTGCTGCGCCACAGCAGCGCTGTTTTGCAGCGACTGCGGGAAACAGGGTTAACGGAGCGTCACGCCCGGGCGCTTCTCAAGCTAAGCTCCGAGCAGGAAACCCTGCAGGCCATCGAGCACATCTCCCGGCTGGGAATGAGCGTTGCCCGGGCAGAGGCGTACATAGAATCCCTTTTACAGGAACGCTCCGGCAAAGCAAGGACACCGGATGTGGCGAATTTTCTGCGCAATGTAAGTCAAACGCTTTCCCGGATCCAGAGCAGCGGCATCGCCGCCATCTCAGAGCGCAAGGAAACGGAAGACCGGATCGTACTGACCATCACAATTCCAAAATAAGAAAGGCTTGGAAACCCAAGCCTTTCTTTTTTACATTTTTTCAAAATCTTCCGGGCCGTGTTTGCACCAGGGACAGACATAATCCGGGGGAAGTTCTTCGCCCTCGTATACATAGCCGCAGATCTTGCAGACCCATTTGGCCTTTTCCGCCGGCTGAGGCTTTGGCTTTACATGGTCAAAATAGTATTGGTAAGTCATGCTAGGATCTTCCGAGAGCACCTTTGCATCGGTCACCTCTGCCAAAAACAGGGTGTGGGTGCCGCAATCGGTGGTGCCGATCACCTTGCCGCAAATTACCGCATTGGTGCAGCCTTCCACATAGCGGATACCGTTTTCGGTCCGGACTTCGGGAATGTTCGCAAATTTGTCCACATCCCGGCCGGACTGGAAGCCGTAGTGCTGAAATATCCAAAACACCGCATCCTGAGAAAGAACAGAAACATTAAACTCTCCTGTGGCAGCGATCATATCGTGGGTATAATTTTCCTTATTCACTGCAATCTGAATGCGCTTGGGTGTGTCAGTCACCTGCATGACGGTATTGATAATGCAGCCATTGTCCTTACCCTCCTGCCGCGCGGTCAGCACAAACAGGCCGTAGCTGAGCTTGAATAACGCGTTATTGTCCATCTTGATTCCCCTTTAGCAATTTGAATGCGCCATAGATACCGGCATCGTTGCCCAGGCTCGCCAGAGCTAATGTCACGCCGGACACGGCATGGAAAACATATTTATAGAAATGCCGCCGTATGCCCTCCAGCAGCGGCGCGCCCGCCTTGCTGACACCGCCGCCCAGCACCACACACTCCGGGTCTACCACATTGCAAATATTTGCCAGGAATATGCCCATGTATGCGTAGACCTGCTCTAAAATTTCCAGAGCCGGCGCATCATTCTGCGCGGCTGCGTCAAAAACGTCCTTGCAGGTTAGCTTTGGCAGATTCCGCAAAACAGAGGGTGCCTGGGTACTTTGCAGAAACTTACTTGCCATGCGCACAATGCCGGTGGCGGAGCAATACTGCTCTACGCAGCCATATTTGCCGCAGTTGCAAGGCTCTGTTTCCTTGTGGTTCAGCACCAGATGCCCGATTTCACCGGCAGCGCCGTGGACGCCGTGGATGACATTTCCGTTTACTACGATGCCGCCGCCCACACCGGTACCCAGTGTGGCAAGCACCATGTTATTGCAGCCTTGTCCGCCACCTTTCCACCACTCGCCCAAGGCGGCCAGGGTGGCATCGTTGCCGGCTTTTACCGGAAGTCCGGTCAGCCGGGATAATTCTTTTTCAAGGTTAAATACGCCCCAGCCTAAATTGACGCATTTGTTGACGATGCCGTCGGCGCAGATATTGCCGGGCACACCGATACCAATGCCTAAAAGGGCTTCTTTGTCAATTTTTTCCTGAGCCAGATAACTGTTGACTGCAGCGGCTATATCCGGAAGAATACGGCTGCCGCTGTCGGCTGTGTCCGTGGGGATTTCCCATTTATGCAGCAACTTTCCGGTGTCGTCAAAATAAGCAAGTTTCACGGTAGTGCCGCCAAGATCGATACCAAAACCGTATTTCATACAGTGACCTCCTGTTTGTTCCAAGCAAGTCCTTTGGGGTAGAAAAAGCGCACCTTTTCCTTCGCCAGCTCCATGGTCACCGTGTCCGCAGTCATCATCTCCCCGTCAAGGTTGATGGGAGTCGGCTTGTCGCAACGGATTGTGATCTTATCTGTTTGCAAACGGGTAACCACATGGGGAATTTCTTTATACTGCCCGTTTTTATACTTGCCGATCAGCCCCGGCACCTGGAAAAGCGAGACTTTTTTCACCAAAAGCACATCCAGCACGCCGTCAGCGGGATCTGCCTCCGGCACCGGGTTAAAGCCGCCCCCGTAAAAACGGCCGTTGCAGACGCATATAAAGGTCTGCTCAGCGTCCACGGTCTCGCCGTTGACTTCCACCACATAATGCTCCGCGATGCCACGGAACAGGTTGATTACTGTGGACACCGCGTAGGCGCGAAATCCGGTGAGCAGAGGAATCCGCTTGTAATTGGAAACGTCTGTGCCGATACGGGCATCCAGTCCAACGGAGCAAATATTTAAGCTGTAGCGGTCATTGCAGCGAATCAGGTCAAATTGGGTTTCGTCGCAATCTATCAGCCGCGGCAAATCAAAGAAGGCTTGGGGGTCGTCAAACATCTTCACAAAATCGTTGCCGCTGCCGCCTGAAAACACGGTAACTGCCGCATTTTTATAACCTACTGCTCCGGCTACCACTTCGTTCAGCGTGCCGTCGCCGCCGCAGGCATACAGGCGTACATCCTGCCCAGTTTCGGCGGCCTCCCGTGCGATCCGGGTGCAATCCCCGGGGCATTGGGAAACAGCGATCTGATAATCCAGTTCTTTGCAGACGGATTTTATTTTCCGGGTGTATTCTTCCGTCCGGTCTCGGCTGCCTGCCGCCGGATTGATAATGAAAAGGTGAAGCATATTATTTCTTCTTTCTGGAATTGTCGGTAAACATATAGTAATCGCACTTGATCTTACCGTTGTAGAATTTCCGTTTTTTGTCCGCGCGCTTGCCGAACCAATGCTCAAACTCCGGCTCGGAGGTGATGACAAACTTTTTCCAGCCGTCGGCAAATTTCAGGTGCCTGCCTAATGCACTATACAGCCTTTGGGCGCTTTGCTGCTCCATCATCCGTTCGCCATAGGGCGGATTGCAGACCAAGATACCGCTGTCGCAAGGTAGGCTCAGCTTTGTAGCATCGCCGTCTTTGAAGGTGACACAATCGGAAACGCCTGCTTTTCTGGCATTGGCAAAGCTTAAAGAAACGCATTGGGGGTCGCTGTCAGAGCCTAAGATGCGGTATTCTCCCTTAAATTCTTTGTCCCGGGCCTCCTCTTTTGCCTGCTGCCATGTTTCCTTGGGCATCCAAGGATATTCCTGCGCCGCAAATTGACGGCTTAGGCCCGGCGCACGGTTCTTGGCGATGAGCGCCGCCTCAATTGGAATGGTCCCGGACCCACAGAAGGGATCCCAGGAAAATTCTCTGCCCCGGTAACGGGTGAGCTGAATCATGCCTGCGGCAAGGGTCTCGTGCAGGGGCGCGTCGTTGCCAACTGCCCGGTAGCCGCGCTTATGCAGGCCCGGTCCGGAGGTATCCAGAGATAAGGTTACTTTGTCGTTCAGAATAGTAAAGTGCAGCTGGAACTTAATGCCGGTCTCCGGCAGCCAGCTGATGCCGTACTTTTCTCCCAAGCGACGGGATGCGGCTTTTTTAATAATGGCCTGACAGTCGGAAACGCTCATCAGCTGACTGTTCAGGCAATGTCCCTTTACGGGAAATTGGCCGTCCTTGGGGATATAGTCCTCAAGGTTGGCGTTGTAAACACCCTGGAACAGCTCCTCGAAAGTTTTTGCAGTGAAGCTGGCGAGCTCCACCATCACCCGTTCGCCGGTGCGCAAGCAGATATTTGCCTTTGCCAAAGCGGTTGTATCGCCGGTAAAGCGCACAAGGCGGTCTTCCACCCGGACATTTTCCATACCGAGGCGCCGCAGCTCATCACCGGCGATGCCTTCCAAACCAAACAGACAGGGTACTACAAAATTCAGATTCTGCATATTTCACCTCAGGGGATAATTTTATTGGCCTTTAAGTAGCGCTCTTCCTCGGAAAATACGCAGCCGCAGTATTTCTGCATATAAAAACCCTGCTCCCGGGCAAATTCCTGTCCGGCCTTGAAATAAGGGCGGAAGTCCCGGTAAAGAAACGCGACACCGTATTCCAAAGCGGCTCGCTCTGCGGTCTGCCGCATCAGTTCGTGGTTTTGGTAAGGGCTGATGAACAAACTGGAGGTAAAGCTGTCAAAGCCGCCTTCCGCGGCTTGCCTGGCAGTTTCAAACAGGCGCATTTCATAGCACTTTTCGCACCGGTTAGCCACATCCCCGGCAACCGCACGGACAAAGGGGCGCAGGGCGTAATCGTTTTTTTCAATCAAGGGCAGGTGGATAGTGGGGGCAAATTCCCGCAAGCAGTTACGCCGGGCGCGGTACTCTGTAAAGGGGTGGATGTTGGGGTTGTACCAAAAGCCGGTGACCTCAAGTTTATCACCCCGGAGCACTTCAATACACCGGTTGGCGCAGGGCGCGCAGCAGATATGCAAAAGGGTTTTCATATAACGCCTCACATAGATCATATTTTTTTCATTATAGCATTAAATATTTTTCAATGCAATATTTCCCTAGGTTTTTCCGCGAAGCGATGGTATGGTTACAAAGGAAACGGTTGTTCTTTCGGGCAAGAGCATATATAATGGAGAGAGAAAAGGGGGTTTTGCCATGGAAGACAAGTTTTTTATGGAAGCGGCACTGGAGCTGGCACGGGAAGCTATGGCGCAAGGGGAAGTACCGGTTGGCTGTGTCATCGTTTGTAACGGTCAAATTGTCGGCAGAGGACGAAACCGCCGGGAGACAGAGAAAACCGCATTGGGTCACGCAGAAATCGAAGCCATTGCTGATGCATGCAAAAACTTAGGTGGCTGGCGGCTGTGGCAGTGCACCCTGTACGTGACCTTAGAGCCTTGCCCTATGTGCGCCGGTGCGATCATCAATGCCCGAATCCCTCGGGTGGTCTACGGCGCAGCCGACGAAAAAAACGGCGCGTGCGGCTCGGTTTGCAACTTGTTTTCTATGGATTTTAACCACAAACCCACAGTGGAGTCGGGTGTGGAGGAAGCGCAGTGCGCGCAGCTTTTAACAGCGTTTTTTCAGCAGCTGCGCGTTATATTGCAGGAAAGGCCCAAGTGGCGGAAGCCGGAATAGAGAAAAAGACCTGCGGTATTTCCGCAGGTCTTTTTTGGATAAATTCTTGTTTGTCGCCCTAGCGGAGCGATAAATAAGAATTTGAACATCAGGAGGACTTATGGATATTGAAAAATGGAGTTTACGAGTAGGCGCAGCTGCGCTGGTTCTGGCAGTGCTGTTTCGCTTAGGCAGCAACGGTATGTTTGGCGCCGCTGCAAATGCGCTGGCTACACCGGAGGCATTATCGGTCATGCTCTTTCTGGAATCCGGTCGCGTGGTGCGGCCGGCCGCCTCTGCTGTGCAGACCCCGGAGCCATCCATTGGCACGACGGAGGAAACGCAGCCTGCGCAGGAACCGGCGGCGCAGGCTGTGTTTGCCATGGCAGACGCATCACTAGTGGAGGTAAACAGCGTTTGCGGCTATTCGGCTGATGTGCCTGCCATGATCCAAAAACCCTTAAGCTGGGATCTGCGGCAGTCTGCCCCCACGGTACTGATCGTCCACAGCCACGGAACGGAAAGCTATACGAAAACCACCGAGTCGTATGATGAATCCTCTGCCTACCGCACATTAAACAAGGATTATAATCTGGTGTCCGTAGGCGCGGAGCTGAAGCGGGTGCTGGAGGCCGGGGGTGTTGGTGTGCTGCACGATACTTCCATGCACGACGATCCGTCTTACAGCGCCTCTTACAATCGTTCCCGAAAAAGCGTGCAGGAATACCTGAAAAAATACCCATCTATTTGTCTGGTTCTGGATCTGCACCGGGATGCCGTGGAAAGCAGCAGCGGCAAGCAACTGGCCTTTACTGCCACCCATAACGGAAAGACCGTTGCGCAGCTGATGCTGGTGGTGGGAACGGATGTGCGGCTGAACCATCCGGATTGGCCGGAGAACATGGCGCTGGCTGTGAAGCTGCACGCTCTTTTGGAAAAGCGGTTTCCCGGCATTTGCCGTCCCATCAGCTTTCGCTCCCAGCGATTCAATCAGGATCTTTCTCCGGGCGCATTGCTCATAGAGGTAGGTTCCGCCGGCAATACCAGAGCCGATGCTCTGGCAGCAGCGCAGGTACTGGGTCAAACGATTCTGTCGCTGGCAAACGGCGCGCAGATGGATACAAATTGAACTGCAGGTATCTTCCTTCGTGGAAATTCCGCAACAAAACAGACTTGTTGCTATTTTCCCGGATTCGTTATATAATAAAGGCAAATTCATCTTAGGAGCCTTTCATGATTAACGCCCTGAACTTGCAGCCGGGAATTACCCTGCGCTGCTTTCCGGACAGCCGCTTTAAGCAGGGATGCCTGAGCTTGCAGCTGGTCCGGCCCATGTGTACGCAAGAAGCGGCGCTGAACGCTCTGATCCCGGCAATTCTGCTGCGAGGGTGCGTGTCTGCGCCGGACCTGCGGGCCATCACCTTTCGTCTGGACGATCTGTACGGCGCGTCTGTCGGCCCGGTGATCCGTCGCGTGGGCGATTATCAGACCACCGGTCTTTCCTGCGGCTTTATTGCCGACCATTACGCTTTGGATGGTGACCGGATCCTTGCGCCGGCGATTGATTTTCTGGGGCAGCTGCTTCTGGAGCCGGTAACGGAAAACGGGATTTTTTGCGCCGATCTGGTGCAAAGCGAAAAAACAAATCTGATTGCTGCCATTGAGGCCCAGCGCAACGATAAGCGCGCCCATGCCGGTGCCCAGATGCTGAAGAAAATGTGCCAAAAGGATTCTTATGGCATCCCCCGTCTGGGCGAGGCTGCAGATGTGGAAAAAATCACACCGGAGCTGGCGTGGTCCCATTACCGGAAAATATTGCGGGAAAGTCCCATCCATATTTTCTACGTGGGACAAGCTGCGCCGGAAACAGTGGCGCAGGCGCTGCAGCCTTTATTGGTTCGGCTGGAAAGAGCCTGTGTAAACCTGCCGCCGCAGACGGGTTATCTGGCGTCTGCCGAGGGTGCCTACACGGAAGAAATGGATGTGTCTCAGGGGAAGCTGTGCATGGGGTTTGTGACTCCTATCACCATCCGGGATCCGGAATATGCCGCTATGCAGGTTTGCAACGTGCTTTTTGGGGGCGGGATGACCAGCCTGCTGTTTACAAACATCCGGGAGGCTCTCAGCCTTTGCTACGATATCGGCTCCGGTTACTACGGCTCTAAAGGAATCGTTACTGTGTCTGCAGGAATCGACTGTGACAAATACGACACGGTGCATCAGCAGGTGCTGTCCCAGCTGGCACTTTGCGCCGGGGGCAACTTTACCGAAGGGCAGCTGACCTGCGCCAAGCAGGCGGTGATCTCCAGCCTGCAGGGCGTACACGATTCTCCCGGCACCATCGAAAACTTCTATGCTACCGCCGCCCTCAGCGGCTTTGCCATGACCCCGGAGCAATATGCGCAGGCTGTGCAGCAGGTAACCGCCCGGCAGGTAGCGGAAGCTGCCGGCTCTTTGCGGCTGCATACCAGCTACTTTTTGAAGGGGGTGCAGTGATGGAACGCTTCGACTATCCTCAACTGGGCGAAACGCTTTACAAGACCGTGCTTCCCAACGGGTTGACGGTGGCTGTGGTGCCCCGTCCGGGTTTTCAGCGGAAGATTGCTTATTTTATCACGGATTTTGGCGCGATCCACAGGGACTTCACCTTGAACGAAAACTCTTTTCGGGTGCCTGCCGGCATTGCGCATTATCTGGAGCATAAGCTGTTTGACATGCCGGACATGGATGTTTCCTCCCGGTTTGCAGAGCTGGGCGCATCGCCCAACGCTTTCACAAGCTACGACGTAACCGCCTATTATTTCAGCTGCACAGACCATTTTCAGCCCTGTCTGGAGCTGCTTTTGAAGTTTGTGTCCACGCCCTATTTTACAGATGCCTCCGTTCAAAAGGAGCAAGGGATCATTGGGCAGGAGATCGGCATGAACGAGGACAACCCGGACACCCGGGTCTTTGAAAATCTCGTCTGCGCCATGTATCATACCCATCCGGTGACCGCGCCCATTCTGGGCAGCATAGAATCCATTGCCCAAATCACGCCCCAGCTGCTGCATCGCTGCCACGAGGCATTTTACCGCCCGGAAAATATGCTTTTGTGCGTGGTGGGCGATGTGGATCCGGAAGCGGTTGTCCAGACCGCCCGGCAGCTTCTTCCCTCGGATAACCCTTCGGTCAGTCGAGTAGATACGTGGCAGGAGGAAATGACCTGCAAGGAGCACACCGTCCGCTGCGCTATGGAAGTGGCAATGCCCATGTTCCAGCTGGGCTTCAAATGTGAGCCTCCGGGACGAGGGGATGCCGCCATCCGCTGCGAGGTGGTTGGTGAATTGGCTGCAGAGGCACTGTTTGGAGAATCCTCTGCTCTGTATCTTCAACTGTACGAACAGGGCCTGATCGACTCTTCTTTTGGCGGTGGCTTTGATACGCTGGACGGTCTGGCTATGCTGACCGCCTCCGGTGACAGCCGGGACCCGGAAGCGGTCCGGGACGCCATCTTGCGCCGGGCGCAGGTGCTCCTTCGGGAGGGCATCCCGGAAGCAGACCTTTTGCGAATGAAACGCAGCGCCATCGGCCGTCGGGTGCGGAGCTTGGACAGCTTTGATTCCACGGCTTTCCGTGTCTGCGCCTACCATTTTTCCGATTTTGATTATTTCCGCTTTCCCGAGATTTACCGCTGCGTAACCGCGGCAGAAATTCTGGCGTTTTTGGAAAGAGTGGTTGTGCCGTCCCGGTGCACCCTTTCCGTTATCGATCCCATAAACAAATAATAAGGAGGGGTCCCAATGGACACCGGCAAGTATTCCACCATCGCATTTCCGGCTTTTGGTCTGGAAATGAATCCGCCCAGAGGGTTTTCACTTTTTGGCTTTGATATCCGTTTTTACGGCATTATCATCGCTTTCGGTCTGCTTTTGGCTGTTATTTACGGCCTGAAGCGAAAAAAACACTTCGGCTTAACAGAAGACGATATTCTGGACGGTGTTTTGTGGATCGTTCCATTTGCCATTATTTGCGCCAGAGCGTACTACTGCCTGTTTTCCTGGGACAGCTTTAAAGACAATCCTATCAGCGTTCTGTATATCTGGCAAGGCGGCATCGCCATTTACGGCGGTGTTCTCGGTACGGTTTTGGGCATCTTTGTGTTCTGCCGGATCAAGCGGATCAAGCCAGGCGTGGTGCTGGACCTGGTTGCGCTGGGCTTTTTGATCGGCCAGAGCATCGGCCGTTGGGGCAACTTCTTCAACCGCGAGGCATTTGGCGCGGAGACGGAAAGCTTTTTGCGTATGGGTCTTTTTAATGTCCTTTCCCAAAGCTACCAGTATTTTCACCCCACATTCTTATACGAATCACTTTGGAATCTGGCCGGCTTCCTCCTGCTGCACTTTTTGTCCGGGAAGCGGCGCTACGACGGACAAATCGCGCTGGGCTACGTCGTCTGGTACGGCTTTGGCAGAGCCTTTATTGAGGGACTGCGCACAGACAGCCTGATGCTGGGCTCGTTCCGTGTCAGCCAGCTTTTGGCTGCCGTCAGCTGCTTTGCCGCCGCAACCGCGCTGTTGCTGCTTTGCTTTAAAAAGCATGATCCGGCAAAGCTCTTTGTAAACCAGGTGGCTGCATGCAAAAAGGCCGAGCCAGAATCAGAGGCTGAAAATATATGAACATCAAAGTAAAACACGCACCGCTGAGTCAGGTGCTTGCCCGTAAACGGCCGGAACACAAAAAGCCCCTTCGCCCGAACTTTCTGCTGGCGACGGTGATCCGCATTCTGGCGGTGTTTGATCTGCTGCCCACAAGGTTTCGCTACACCTGGAAAGACCGGCATAAGCTGGGCAAGCAGCCTTGCTTGATTCTGATGAATCACTCCAGCTTTATTGATCTGAAAATTGCCTCCCGTATCTTCTACCCGCGGCGCTACGGTATCGTGTGCACCTCCGACGGCTTTGTAGGCTTTCCTATGGCATTGCTGATGCGGCTCATCGGCTGCATTCCCACCCGGAAGTTCGTCACAGACGTGTCACTGGTGAAGGATATGGAATACCTGCTGAAAAAGAAAAACTGCAGTGTGCTCATGTACCCGGAGGCCAGCTACACCTTTGACGGAACTGCAACTACGTTGCCCCGGAAAATGGGCGTGCTGATGAAAAAACTGGGTGTGCCGGTGGTAACGGTGATCACCCAAGGGGCATTTGCCCGGGATCCGCTGTACAATTGCCTGCAAAAGCGAAAGGTCGCCGTCAGCGCCCAGGTTCAGGTGCTGGCCACCGCCGAAGAAGTGGCCAGTCTGTCGGTGGCAGAATTGGATGCACGACTGGACGAAGCCTTTGGCTTCGACAATTTCCGGTGGCAACAGGAAAACCGCGTGCCCATTACTGAACCCTTCCGTGCCGATGGTCTGAACCGCATCTTGTATCAATGCCCCCATTGTGGGCGCGAGGGACAAACCGAGGGCAAGGGCATCACCTTGACCTGCCACAACTGCGGACAAATCTACACCTTAACAGAGTATGGCTATTTGGAGGCGCCACAGAGCATCTTCACCCATGTTCCTGACTGGTACGCATGGCAGCGGCAGCAGGTGCGAAACGCGCTGCTGGACAATACATACAGGCTGGATGTGGCGGTGGATATCGGTGTTATGGTAGATTTCAGTGCCATTTACATGGTGGGCAGTGGGCGGCTGATACATGACCGGGAGGGTTTCCGCCTGACCGGCTGTGACAGCGCGCTGGAATACACCCAAGGCCCTCTTTCCTGCTATGGTCTGTATGCCGACTACTATTGGTATGAGATCGGCGATATGATCTGTATCGGCAATCAAGATGTGCTGTACTACTGCTTCCCTAAGGATTGCGGCGACGTGGTGGCAAAAACCCGGCTGGCTGCCGAGGAGCTGTATAAGCTGAAAAAGAAAAAATTGCTATAACAAAAAGGCCGAGCTGTCAACAGGAAATTGACAGCTCGGTTTTTCTTATTCCAATTCAAATGCGCCGGTATACAGCTGGTAGTAGGTGCCCTTTTGGGCAATCAGATCTTCGTGGGTGCCACGCTCAATGATCCGTCCGTGATCCAGCACCATAATACAGTCGGAATTGCGTACAGTGGACAGGCGGTGAGCAATTACGAAGGTTGTTCTGCCCTTCATCAACGCATCCATGCCCTTTTGCACCAATGCCTCGGTACGGGTATCGATGGAAGACGTGGCCTCGTCCAGGATCATCACCGGGGGGTCCGCCACCGCCGCCCGGGCAATAGCGATCAACTGACGCTGACCCTGAGAAAGCCGTGCGCCGTTGCCTGTCAACTCCGTATCGTATCCTTCCGGCAGCCGGGTGATAAAATCATGGGCATTGGCAAGCTTTGCCGCCCGGATACATTCTTCATCGGTGGCATCCAGCTTTCCGTATCGGATGTTGTCCATCACCGTGCCGGTAAACAAGTTAGTCTCCTGCAGAACCACACCCAAGGACCTGCGCAGATCCGGCTTGCAGATCTTATTGATGTTGATATCATCGTAACGGATCTTACCGTCATCAATATCGTAGAACCGGTTAATGAGGTTTGTAATGGTGGTTTTGCCGGCACCGGTGGCTCCCACAAAGGCGATCTTCTGACCGGGGTGGGCATACAAGGTAACATCATGCAGCACCGTTTTTTCCGGCACATAGCCGAAGTCCACATTGAACATGGTAATGTCGCCCTTCAGCTGCGTATAGGTCAGCGTTCCGTCGCTGTGGGGATGCCGCCATGCCCAGTGACCGGTGTGTTTTTCGCTTTCGGTCATGGTGCCGTCAGGCGCGATCTGGACATTGACCAGGGTCACATAGCCGTGGTCTTCCTCCGGCGTCTCATCCAGCAGCTCAAAAATGCGCTCCGCACCGGCAAGCGCCATAATAATGGCATTGATCTGATTGGATACGTGACCGATGGGCTGGTTAAACGTCCGGGAAAACAGCAGGAACGAAACCAGCGCGCCGGTGGTCAGCATCGTTTCCTTTGTGCCGATGACCAATAATGCGCCGATCACCGCCAATATGGAGTACTGGATATAGCTGAGGTTATTGTTCACCGGGCCCATCATATTAGTAAATGCGCCTGCCTTGAAAGCGTTGGTCCGCAGCGCCTCGTTTCGCTGGTCAAAGTCCGCCTTGCAGGCTTCTTCGTGGGTGAATACCTTAACTACCCGTTGTCCTCCTACCATTTCCTCCACATAACTGTTAACGCCGCCCAGCGCCCGTTGCTGTCCGATGAAGAACTTGGCCGAGTGCATGGCCACCGTTTTGGTAATGTAGAAAATGCCAAAGACCGTTATGATCACCACCGCCGTTAAAATCGGAGAGGTGAACAGCATAGCAATGAACACTACCACAATGGTAATAACAGAGCTGACACACTGGGGAATCGCCTGGGAAACCATCTGCCGCAGAGTGTCGATGTCGCTGGTGTAGCGGCTCATCACGTCGCCTACCGGGTGGGTATCAAAATAACGCACAGGCAGCTTTTGCATATGGGTAAACATGGTGTCGCGGATGTTTTTCTGCACACCCTGTCCCACCGGCACCATCAGCCATTGCTGTAAAAACGCAGCCAGCATTCCTGTCAGATAAATCGCTGCCATAGCGCACAGGAAGCGGATCAGCGGTGCGAAGTCCGGTGTCTGCATACCCAGCATGGGTTCAATGTAATTCTCGATAAGCAAATTTAACGACGCATTGCTTGCAACGGTAGCCGCGGTGGAAAGGATGATGCATGCCACCATTGCGATCAGTCTGCCCTTATAGGGCATCAAATAGCTTAAAAGGCGCAAAAACGTCTTTTTGGGGTCTTTTGCCTTGCGGCCGTCGCCTTGCATTCTCACGGGAGGCATGATTCCTCACCACCTTTCACCTGAGATTCATAAACCTCCCTATAGATCTGGGATGTTTGCAGCAATGTTTCATGGTCGCCCTGGGCCGCCACCGCACCGCCATCCATCACAAGGATCAGATCCGCGTCCTGCACCGATGCGATCCGCTGGGCAATGATCAGCTTGGTGGTGCCGGGAATATCCTGGGCAAAGGCCTTGCGGATAACTGCGTCCGTATGGGTATCCACCGCAGAGGTAGAATCGTCTAATATCAGGATCTTGGGTTTTTTCAGCAACGCCCGGGCAATGCAAAGGCGCTGCTTTTGCCCACCGGATACATTCTTGCCGCCTTGCTGGATTTGGGTGTCATAGCCATCGGGGAAGGATGTAATAAAGTCGTGAGCACAGGCCAGCTTACAGGCATGCTCCATTTCCTCGTCTGTGGCATCCGGGTTGCCCCAGCGCAGGTTTTCCTTGATGGTTCCGGAAAACAGCACATTTTTCTGCAGCACCATTGCCACCTGGTCACGCAGCGCCTTCAAACCATACTCTCTTACATCCACGCCACCCACTTTCACAACACCTTCGGTAACATCGTAAAGTCGGGGGATGAGCTGCACCAAGGTGGATTTGCTGGAACCGGTGCCGCCCAAAACGCCCACGGTCATTCCGGAGCGAATGCGGATATTTACATTTTGCAAAGCGTCCTTGCCTGCCTTTTGGGAATAGCGGAAGGACACGTTTTCAAATTCGATACTGCCGTCCTTCACTTCCAGCACCGGATTTTCCGGATCGTGAAGCGCAGGCTCTTCTGCCAAAAGCTCGCAACAGCGCTGCACGGGTGCCCGGCTCATGGTCAGCATCACAAACACCATAGACAGCATCATCAAACCGGAGAGAATCTGGGTAGTGTAGGTGAACATAGATGCCAGCATGCCGGTGGTGAAGGTGGTGTTGCCGGAGGTCACGATCATATTTGCGCCAATATAAGAAATAGCAATGATGCAGGCATAAACAGCCAGCTGCATCAGCGGACTGTTAAATGCCATGATCTTCTCTGCTCTGGAAAAGTCCTTGTAAAGCGTTCCGGAAACATGGGTAAATTTCTCCTGCTCCTTCTCCTGCCGGACAAAGGATTTGACCACGCGCATGCCGTGTAAGTTTTCCTGTACCACGTTGTTGAGCTTGTCGATAGTCTTGAAGCCACGGTCAAAAATGGGAAACACCAATTTCGTCAGCACAATAAGACCCAGCGCCAGCAGCGGCAGCGCAATCAGATATACCACGCACAGCCTGTGGCTGAGCCGCCACACCCGGATGCTGGCAAGAATCACCATCATAGGGCAGCGTACCGCCATGCGGATCATCATCTGGAAGCACATCTGGATATTTGCCACATCCGAAGTCAGCCGGGTGATAATGGACGCGGCGGAAAATTTATCAATGTTGCCAAAATCGAAGGTCTGCACCCGATGGTACATATCCTGCCGCAGGTTCTTGGAAAAACCGGTGGCAGCGTATGCGGCAAACACCGCCGAGCCTATGCCAAAAATCAGTGAGCACAGCGCCGTCAGCACCAGCAACAAGCCCTGCTGCCAGACCACTCCGATATTGCCGGGTGTAACGCCGTAATCCACCAAGTTGGAAATGATCCCCGGTATGCGAACCTCCATATACACCTCTCCGATCATGCAGACCGGACTTAACAGCGCCGCCAGCCAATATTGGCGCACACTGCCCAACAGCTTTCTAAACATAGCTCCCTCCTTGGAACGTCTTTTCTCTAACGCCTTATTTTATATGGTTTCCCATATAATTACAAGGGGTGTGAAAAAAGTTTACAAATTCTTTCGTTCATTCGACAGAATATCTGTTTACATAATGTTAAAAAAGCATGCCATTTTCCCACGTTCTTCGACGCAGTTGTCCACATTGTCCACAGGCTTATCCACAGAAAAACCCCTGTAGCCAGTAGGTAACAGGGGAAATTTGCGGAATTTCCACTTTTCTCGACTTTTTTCACAAAGCCTATTTTGGTTTACAGAACAACCATCAAAATTGCACCTGCACGGAGAAAACGCGGTCCTGCCCATCGGGGGCATCTGTCCGCTGTCTGCGGCCATCCACTTGCAAAACAGGGCCGTCAAACAGCTGCCAATCCATCCGGATCTGCTGCGCTTCATTCGCCTCAGAAAGATAGCAAACCGCCAGCTCCTTCACCGTATGCGCCTGATGGAATTGGCTGGAAAGCAAATCGTCCACCCAATCCAGATAGCGTGTATTGTTCACATGGCCGTTTCTGTCCAGATCCGAGTAGCTGACCGTCCTGATGCAGCTGCTGCCGGCAGCTTTCGGCAAAATGGAGCTGGGCACCGCTGGCTCGTTTCCTCTGAGATGACCCTGCACCGCAATTCCACTCTTTCCCGGCAGAACCATCGCCCGGGTATCCATATCCATCAGCACCCAAAGGCTGACGCAGCGAAACACCTCATTTCCCTTTTGGTCATAGGCGACTGTTGCCCGGGGAAACGCGGAACGGGTGGTGGGCATGGGCCATGTTTCCACGGTCAGCACATCCCCCATCGCGGGTATTTTGCTCACCAGCAGCCGATGGCGGATCACTGCCCAAAACAGTCGTTTACCTGCCAACGTATCCCAGTCCAGCTCCAGCAGATCGCAATGTCCCGTTGCCGCCTCCTGGACAAAATACAGCATCACCGACGGCTTCACCCTGCCAAACCGATCTAAATGGAGCGTTTCGATGGTATAATTTTTTCTGAATACCGATTCCATGTGTTCCCTCTTTTCCGGTGTCAATCGCCTTTGTTGAAAAAGCGCCTATTTTGCCTCGTTTAATTGCAGCTGCAGCTGATACTGCGCACCGTCACGGAAGATCCCGGCTGTGACCGTATCGCCGGCAGCGTAGCTGTACAGCAGCCGCTGCAGCATCTCGACGTTCGTCAATCTCTGCCCGTTCAGGCTCGTCAGGATATCCCCCGGCAGCAAGCCCTTGGCTTCCGCGTCGGTGCCTTGTTCCACCTGGGTAATATACAGACCCGGGGGCAGCCGGTAATACATCTGATCGAATGCGGACAGCGCCTGCACAGCTATACCCATGCTGGGACGTCCGGGCACGTAACCCTTTTCAATCAGCTGATCCACAACCTCCTTCACCGTGGTGCTGGGAATGGCAAAACCTACTCCCTCCACGCCGGAATCGCTCACATTGTCGCCTATTTTCATAGTATTAATGCCGATTACCTGTCCATAGCAGTTAATCAGCGGTCCTCCGGAGTTGCCCTCATTCAGCGCCGCGTTTGTTTGGATCAACGTCATAGTGCGGCCGCCCACGGAGATATTGCGGTTAATGGCAGATACGATCCCATCGGTCATGGTGCCCCGCAGCTGCGTGCCCAAGGGATCTCCAATGGCCACCACAATGTCACCCACCCGAAGGGCGCTATCATCGCCGAAGACTGCTGCGCAAAGGCCAGCGGTCTCCACATACAGCACTGCCAGATCAGACATTTTATCTGTGCCGATCACCTGCGCATCCAGTGTGCTGCCGTCACTGAGCAACACTCGCAGCTGCCTTGCCCCTTCGATCACATGGCTGTTTGTTACCAAATAACCGCTTTCGGACACCACCACCCCAGTTCCGGTAGATATGCCGGTGTCTGTGGTGCAGGTGACGGAAACTACAGAATCAATGGTTTGGCTGTATATCTGCTGTAACGACAGTCCACCCTGTTGGGGCACGTTTGCTATGCCCGCAGGTGCCTGCTGCAGCTGTATCTGCGCTTTCCTTCCCGGCTGCGATACGTCCGGGTTTTCCTGCTGCGGCTGCGCCGACGCTTCCTGCTTGCCGGAAAAACGGAAGGCTGCGTTTTCTGTCTCCGCCTGTCTGGCGTTATGAAACAGCCGGATATTCAAAAGACCGAACACGGTAGCGATGCCACATAAAAAGATCGCCGCAACCAGCAATGCCGCCAGCACGCCCCGCCGGCTTTTGGGCGGACATGTGCTGCCGGTCCGGTAGGCGCTCTGTTCCCACAGCTCCGCCCGGTCCTCCGGTCTCCAATCATTATGCTCCATACAAAAACCTCAATTATTAATTTGCCACGGGCAGAGTAAAGGTGAATTCGGTTTTTTCCTCGTTGCTTATCACCGAAACATCCTCGCCGTGGCTGCATATCAGCGTTTTCACAATATACAGACCCAATCCCCAGCCGTCGCGGTTTTGGCTGCGGCTTTTGTCCAGCTTATGGAATCGGTCAAACAGAAGCGGCAGCTCCTTTGCCGGAATGGCCTGCCCGTTATTGGACACAGACACATAGACCTTATCCTGCCCGGGGTGAACGGTGAGTCCCAGTATGCCGCCCTGGGGGCAGAATTTTACCCCGTTGTCCAGCAGGTTGTAGAGCACCTGGATAATGTAGTCCTGGCAGGCAACGGTGTACACCGGATGGTCTGGCATCTGTACCTGTACGTCCAAGTTCTTATCCAAAATCTTCCGTTCAAAGCTCACCAGCACGCGCCCGGCACATTCTACCACATCAAAGCATGTCTTTTTCTCCTCAGGAATACTTCCCTGCTCCTGCAGCAAAGAAATGTCCAACATGCTGCGCACCAACCGGCTCAGCCGCTTGGTTTCGTCGGAAACGATCTGCAAATACCGGGGCTGCTGCTCCGGCAGGATCGTGCCGTCCAAAATGCCGTCTACATAGCCGCCAATGGTGGTCATGGGCGTTTTCAGCTCATGGGATACATTGGCGATAAATTCCTTGCGTTGATATTCGCTTTTTTCCAACGACTGGGCCATATTGTTAAATGCCAGCGCCAACTCCTGGATCTCCTGAGGCGCGCCTATGGGCACCTGCGCCCGGGCCTGCAGGTCTCCGTGGCCAAAGGCCGTGGCCGTTTTTGCCATGCCCCGCAGCGGGTCGCTGCTTTTTCGGGTATAAACCGTCAGCACCACTACTGCCGCCAGCACCACCAGCACAGATACAAATATATATGTGTCCGTAATCTTTTTCAGTACTCCCAAGGTATCTGCCATAGGGGTAGACACGATCACAATTCCTAACGCCCGGCTGGTTTTCGAATCCCGAATGGTTGTGGATACTACGTAACGGGCGTCATCATAAAGCCCTTCCACAGTCCCGGTGTTGACCACGTATTGCTGGGAGTGTAACTGTTTAAAATACTCGGCTCCTGTTAGTGACATCCCCTGATGCCGGCAACCCAGTGGCTCATCGGAGCAAAGCAGCAGCGTTCCGTTGGCATCGCAGATCACCGTATCGGCATCGGAAACTTGCGACACCACCGATAAAACGATGAGAAAATCCCTGTCAGAAAGCGTGTCATCGCTGTAATATGCCGCCGCCACCTGGGCTATGGCAGTGCTGTCTGCCTTCAGGCCGTCTACGGCCTTTTTCGTCAGGTAGCTGCGTACCAGCAACTGAAAGGAAATTCCCACCGACAGCAACGCCGCCAGCAAGATCACAGCCAGGGTGGAAAAAGTGCGGCTGAAGGTCGTTTTCATTATTCTACCTCGAATTTATAACCTACGCCCCAGACAGTTTTCAAGCACCACTGCCCGGAGATGCCTTCCAGCTTTTCCCGCAGACGTTTCACGTGCACATCCACCGTGCGGGAATCGCCAAAATAATCAAAGCCCCAAACCTCGTCCAGCAGCTGATTGCGTGTGTAGACCCGATTGGGAGAGGACGCCAGATAGAAAAGAAGCTCCATCTCCTTCGGCGGCGCGTCTACCTTGCGGCCGTCTATGATCAGCTCAAAGGCATCCATATCAATGATCAGCTTGTCAAAACACAGCCGACGGGACGGCAGCTCTGCCGTCAGACAGTCCGCCCGGCGCAGCACCGCCTCGATGCGTGCCAGCACTTCGCGCATTTCAAAGGGTTTTGTAATGTAGTCGTCTGCGCCGGTTTTCAGGCCTGCCACCTTATCGTCCGTTTCCCCTTTGGCGGTAAGCATGATTATGGGCGTTTTGCTCTCGGAACGGATGGCCTTGCAGACGGTCCATCCGTCCATCACCGGCATCATCAAATCCAAAAGTACCAGATCCGGCTTGATGGCGCGGAACTTGGCAAGTCCCTGTCCGCCGTCGGCAGCTGTTGTCACTGCATAGCCCTCTTTTTCCAGATACATCTGCAGAAGATCTGCAATGTTTTTATCGTCCTCTACCACGAGAATGGATACAGCCATAATAATACCTCCCCTGATTCGTGTTTCTTTTCTTCTATTATAGCCCAACCCGGGCAATTCTGGTGAACAATTTGTAAAGAGTGGGGGAACAAAATGTTTTCCCTTGAAAACAACCTTGTCTGTATGTATAATACCAGTATATACCATAAAAGGAGTAAGGAAAAGTGGGATTTATTATAGAAATTCTAAAAGCCGTTTTATTCGGCATTGTGGAAGGTGTAACCGAGTGGCTTCCCGTATCCTCCACAGGACACATGATTTTATTGGATGAGTTCGTGCACCTGAAGGTCTCCGCGGAATTTTATGAAATGTTCCAAGTGGTGATCCAGTTGGGCGCGATCTTAGCTGTGATTCTGCTGTTTTTCCATAAGCTAAACCCGTTCTCTCCCAAAAAAGACCTGCAGCAGAAAAAAGATACCTGGCAGCTGTGGTTCAAGGTGGTAGTAGCCGTAATCCCCTCTGCGGTGATCGGCCTGCTACTGGACGATTGGATGGACGCCCACCTGTATAACTACATTGTGGTTGCCATTGCCCTGATTTTGTACGGCATCGCCTTTATCTTCATGGAACGGCGCAACGACGGCGGCGCAATGAAAATCACCAATGTCTATGACATTGATTACCGCACCGCAATTCTCATCGGCGCGTTCCAATGCCTGAGCCTGATCCCCGGCACCTCTCGCTCCGGCTCTACCATTCTGGGTGCAATCATTCTGGGCGTGGCCCGTCCTGCCGGCGCAGAATTTTCCTTCTTCCTTGCCATTCCCACTATGCTGGGCGCCAGCGCACTGAAGCTGTTAAAATTCATGCTCTCCGGTGTCAGCGCCACAGGCATGGAGCTGACGGTGCTTTTGGTTGGCTGTGTAGTCAGCCTGGTGGTCAGCCTGCTGGTGATCAAGGGCCTCATGGAATATGTGCGCAAGCACTGCTTCTCAGTGTTTGGTGTGTACCGAATCGTGCTGGGTGTGCTGATCTTGGGATATTTCCTGATAAAATCTTTGGTGTAAAAGTGAAAAAACGGCGTGTCTGTTGACACGCCGTTTTTTATTATCTTACGTACTCAATAACTACCCGGCGGTTAGGCTCGGTGCCTACAGAATAGGTGGTGATTCTGTCCGTATCCTGCAACGCAGAGTGGATCACATGGCGCTCATAAGCGTTCATGGGCTCCAGCGTAGTGCGACGATGAGCTTTGAGCACCTGCTGCGCTTTCTTCTGGGCATAGCGGCGCAGGGATTCCTCCCGCTTTTCTCTGTAGGATTCTGCATCCACGTTAATGCGGATATGTCCCCCCACATTGCGGTTAATGGTGTAGTTTGCCAAATGCTGCAGCGCATCCAGCGTGTCGCCCCGGCGACCGATCAGGTAACCCAGGTCTTCGCCGGTGAGCTCCACCGCATAGGTAGTTTCGTCTGCCTTCCATGCATGGGGGACGGCATCGGAATTCATGTGCTCCAACAGTCCCTTCAGGAACACCTCGATCTTCTCTTCGGTGCTGCCGGGTTCGGCGGGTGCAAAAACCTTGGGAGCAGCCGCTTTTTTCGGCTCTGCCTTGGGCTTTTCCTGCTGGGGTTTTTCCTCCTTTTTCACTTCCGGCTTCGGGGCTTCTGCCTTAGGTGCTTCCTGCTTTTTCTCAGGCGCTGCCTTAGGCTTGGAACGGGAGGCAGAACCGAATGCGCTTTTGGGGCCTTCCGGCTTTACATCCGGTGCTTCGTATGTCACCTGCACCTTGGCAGGGGTAGCGCCGAAACCCAAAAAGCCGGGTTTTGCCTGGGCCAGAACCTGCACGGAAACGTCATCGCGCGTTAGTCCCAGCTGCGTCAGTGCCGACGCAATGGCAAGATCTATCGTCTTGCCGGTAGTAACCATGGTTTTTTCCATTGCTTATTCCTCCGTAGTTTGGTTGTTGTAACGGTTGGGATCATAAGCACGGCCCTTACAGAAAGGACGGCTGGGAATGCCCGACAAAACGGATTCCTCCTGCGCTTCCTCCTGCGGTGCAATGCCCTTCTTGGCAGCGTACTGCTTGGCAGCGGCAGCCTTAGCTGCTTCCTGCTCTTTTTGCTTTGCTTGCTGCATTTTCTTTTTGCTTGTGTTGGCGGTAATGCCCTCGGGGTTCGCTGCCCGGCGCTCTGCGCGGACGCGCTCCTTCTCGGCTTCCACCGCCTCTTCTTCCATATATTTCTTCAGACGCTCTGCGTCCTCTGCGTCATAGATCTTGCGGTACTTCTTGGTCAGGTATACATCGAAGGCCGTTGTTACCAGACCTTGCACGAACCAGTAAAGGCTCAGCGCGCCGGGAATGGAGTAGCCGATTATCAAAGACATGATCGGGCCGACCCACATCATCATCTTGCTGGTCTGGGCCTGCTGAGAATCCTTGGCTGTTTCCTGGTCCTGAATGCCGTTTTCGTTCGTAACGAGAGAGTCGTTCATCCGCTGGGAAATCATGATGGACATCATCTGTCCGGCTGCGGACAGCACCGGCAGCAACGCACCGCCAATATGCGCCCAATCCCAACGCCACTGAGTGGCATCAAGCACGTTCCATGTGGGGGTAACGCCCAGGTCGATGCCCAGGAAGGTAAAGTCAATGCCCTGCTGGGTGGCTGCGGAAATATCGGGCACCGCCGCTTTGATCTGCTCCACAAACTGGGGGATCAGCGGTGCAGCGATCATTTGATCATAGAAGCTGCCTGAGGGGAAGTTGCTTGCGGCGCCTTCCTTCACCACCGCTACGATGGCTTCAGCAGCCTCCTTGGTTTCGCCCAACATATACACGATGGGCTGGCGCACCACCGTATACAAGGGGAGCAGAAGCAAAAGCGGCAGCAGGCTCCACAGGCAACCGCCGCCCATGGAAACACCCTCTTCTTTATATAGTGCCTGCATTGCCTGGCTTTGTTTCTGCTGGTCGTCGGCATACTTTGCCTGGATCGCCTTAAGCCGGGGCGAAAGCCGGGACATTTTCATGGAGCTCTTCTTTCCTTTTGCCGTAGCCGGCAACAGGATCAGCTTTACAAGAATCGCAAAAATAATCAGCGCAACGCCGTAGTTGCTTGTAAACTGGTACAGCGCGGACATGAGCCAGCCAAAGGGCACCTGTACAATGTCTGCCAGATTAAACGCGAGAATCATTTAAATTCCTCCTATGGCACGGGGTCGTAGGGATCACCTTTGTAGAAAGGGTGACAACGGCACAGCCGCTTGACAGCAAGCCAGCCGCCTTTTAGCGCCCCGTATTTGTTGATGGCTTCGTTAGCGTAGGCGGAGCAAGAGGGAGTAAACCGACAGCTTGGCGGTGTGTGGACAGATATGTGTTGCCGATAAAAACGAATCAATGTCAACAGCAGCGTTTTCATTGCTGATCCTCCAGGATCCCGGCCTTTTCCGCCAAAGACAGGAACGCTTGTGTCAGCTTGCAGAAGTCCGCGCCAACGCAGCGGCTTCTGGCTACCGCCACAATATCCCAACCAGGGGCAAACTGCTGCTCGTGGAGCCGGTAGATCTCCCGCAGACGCCGGCGCACCCGGTTGCGTACCACAGCACAACCCAGCTTTTTGCTCACCGTCAGACCCACCCGATTGGTGGCGGTGTGGTTTTTCCGGGCATAAAGCACCAAGTAGGAATTGGCCTGCCCGGAGGAGCTATAAAGCCGCCGGAAAATATGATTCAGTTTTAGCGCACTGGAGAATTTCATAATAATATCTCCCTAAAGAAAAACACACAAATAACCGGAAAGCCAAAAGACACCCCCCAGGGCAAGCTCGCAGGAGAAAGCACTGAAAGGCCCCGTTCGGACAAGCTCGAAAACGGGATCCAGCAAGGCGGAAGCGAGAAATTTTGTCGTAGTGTGTGGTTTGCGGGACGAAGGCATGCTTTGTGTATGTCGACTCACGCAAAGTGCGCAATACGGCAAAAGGGCCGCTTACGGCTACTGAGCACCGTTTGAGGGTTTGTCCCACATAAAAAGGGGGCGGGGCGAATCATTCGCCCCGCATGGACTCCCATTTCGCTGTGAGCGATGCATCCCTGTGGTTGCCCACGGACTGCGCACTTACGCAGACAGAACCTTGCGGCCCTTGGCACGGCGGCTGGCAAGAACCTTACGGCCGTTAGCAGTAGCCATTCTCTTACGGAAACCGTGCACCTTGGATCTATGGCGACGGCTGGGTTGATAGGTACGCTTCATTTGTGTACACCTCCTGTCAATTCACAACATGCTCGACAGTCCTGTGACTGCAGCAAAACATCATCAGTGACCGAAAAATGGTCATGCTAACACATTATAACCGATATTTCACCCAAGGTCAACTATTATTTTCCACAGTGCGCCCTGTTCCGGTCCCGCGTCCCAACAGATGCTCCTTCAAAAAGAAAAAGAGAGGCGAAAGCCTCTCTTTTTTTCTTGTTACCGGTGGTCGCCCAGGTAGAACAGCGCCAACGTGCCGGGTCCGGAGTGGGATCCGATCACCGCGCCCACATAGTAAATAAACACGTTTTTCACGCCATATTTTTCCTTCACCAGCTCAGCAAGAAACTGTGCATCCTCCATGCAGTCGCCGTGGCAGATAAACACCGTTTCATTGGCGCCTTCTATGCCCGTTTCTCCCAGCTTGGCAGCCAGCGCCTGAATGGACGCTTTTCTGCCACGGGTCTTTGCCACGTTGATCAGGCGGCCTTCGTCATCCACGTGCAGAACCGGCTTGATGTTCAGCATGGTGCCCACCAGCGCCGTCGCCGCACTGACTCTTCCGCCTCTTTTCAGGTACATCAAATCGTCCACCGTAAACCAGTGGCACAGCTTCATTCTATTTTCCTGGCACCATGTGGTCAGCTCTTCCAGAGACAGGCCCTCATCGCGCTTTTTGCACGCATACCAAACCAGCAGGCCCTGCCCCAATGACGCGCACAGGGTATCCACCACATTGATCTTTCTGTCGGGATACTTTTCCTGCAGCTCCTGCGCCGCGATCACAGCAGATTGGTGTGTGGTGCTCAGTCCGGAGGAGAAGGTCAGCACCAGTACATCCTGCCCTGCCTTCAGCGCCGGTTCGATGACGCAGGCCCAGCCGTCGGGATTTACTGCCGCGGTGGATGCGGTCTGTCCGTTTCGCAGGCCTTGGAACATATCCTTCAGCCACTGCTCGGAATATTCGCTGTAATTAACGCCCTGATATAAAACAGACAGGGGCACAACTTCCAGATTCAGCTCCTGATACATTTCCTGAGGGAAGTCGCAGCAAGTATCGGTAATAATTTTATATGCCATATGTAAAAGCTCCTGTATTGTCATAAGATCGGTTTGCCGCTGTACGGTTTTGATTGTACCCCACACAGGACAAAATTGCACCCCTCCGTTGGGAGAATTGAGCGCAGCAGGCGCCTCTTGGTAGTAGAATCGACAACTCTACTGCCGGTAGAACGCAGCTTCGCCGGTTATTTTTCTTTTCTGTCAAGGGACGCAAAGAACAAACAGGCCCATAGGAAGACGCTCAAGAAGCCTTGCTGGCTGCTGAGCATAGGCGCTGATACAACGGCCAGGGCCACATACAAGACATCTCCTAACGTCTGGCTTCCCAGCGCCGACAACAAATTTGCCACCAGTAGGATCATCGTCAGCGCTACAGATGCGCCGCTGACCCATCTTAAAAGGCGCTTCGTTTTCTGATCTTTTTGTCGGTGCGCGTCTATGCGTAAAAGCACCGGGGGAACAAAGAATAAAAATGACAGTGCAATCAGCGCGAAGCTCTGCAGACCGGAAGGCTCCGGTACACAGTAGCCCAGTACAGCGCAAATTACATACAACATCGCCCACAAGCTATATAAAACCGTTTTTTTCATACATGCCTCCTGGCGCCCTTTTCGCTGCTCCGGACACTTTCTTAGGTTGGGCCGAAGCTGCGCCAAGCGGGATCGGGCGCGTTACACCTATTGTACCGCACCCTCCTGGCAAATACAAGGAAAAAATACTGGACACCATAGTCATCATTTGGTATAATATTCAAAATATTGAAACATTAGGGAGGTAGCTGATCATGAAATGTCCGTTTTGCGGCGACCAGGAAAGCAAGGTTGTGGATTCCCGCCATTCCGAAGACGGCGCAAGCATTCGCCGCCGCAGAGAATGTCTTGCCTGCCAGCGACGCTTTACCACATACGAGGTGGTGGAGAGCCTGCCGATCATCGTGGTCAAACGTGACGGCTCACGCCAGGCCTTCGACCGCAATAAAATCGTCAATTCCATGGTGCGCGCCTTCGACAAGCGGCAGGTGGCCGCTGGCGATCTGGACCGGATCACCACCGAGATCGAGCAGTCTATTCAGAACTCGCTGGATCGGGAAGTCAGCACCGACCGCATCGGCGAAATGGTCATGGAGCGAATCAAGCCCCTTGACGAGGTTGCCTACATCCGGTTTGCCTCCGTTTATCGCCGTTTCCAGAATGTGAACGAGTTTGTTAAGGAAATCAACTCGTTCCTGGGAAGCAAGGAGTAATCATGGACGCTATTTTCTCTTTTCTTCAGGACTTTGATGTGGCCAACCTTCTTCCGGAAGCGGAGCAGTTCTTACGGGAACTGGAAGGCTGGACACGATTTGGTGTTCTCCTTGGTCCGCTTCTTCTGGTGGCTTTGGGTGCGTTCTACTATTTTGCTCCGCCAAGGGAGGCCAACCACGCCTTCGGATTCCGTACATACTGGGGCATGGGCAGCGTTCAGGCATGGCTGTTTGCCCAAAAGCTGGCCGGCATGGGTTACATGGCCGTAGGCGGCGCGCTTACGATCCTGATGGGACTGATCAGCCTCAGCTTCCGGGGCCACGCCGCCCTTTCCATGATCAACACCGCGCTGGTTTGCGTGTTGATTGAGCTGCTGGGAACTCTGGCACTGTGGGTCTGTCTGAACATTCTGATCTTCCGCGCTTACGACAAAGACGGCAATCGCCGCTTAAATCGCTAACAAAACCACCCGGATACCGAAACACGGTATCCGGGTGCTTGCTTTTAAACTGTCAGCGATCCGTCAGCAACGACAACTGGGGTTCGAATTGAATGCCGAAAGGTGTCTGCGCCGGAGTGGCGGCAATGACGCGCTCCACGAAGGACGCAGCCTTTTCCGCCGCCTTTTCTACCGGCATTTCTTGCACGCAGCCGCCGGTGAGCACTGCGGTAAATAAGTCACCGGTGCCGTGGTGGTGCGCCGGGATTTTTTCTGCCTGATGCACAAAACCGCTGTCAGTGATAAATCCGATGGTGTTTTTTTCCAACGAAACACCCGTAAGAACAACATGTTTTGCTCCTAATTTACGCAGTTTTTCCATAAGCGTCTCATAAAAAGCCGGAGGAACTGTTTCCTGGTAGTCGGTGCCCGTAAGCAGACAGGCCTCGGTGAGGTTGGGAACCAATACATCTGCCCTCCGGCACAGTTTTTGCATTGCCGAAACGTGATCCTGGGTGATGCCGGAATACAGCTTGCCCCGGTCACCCATCGCGGGATCCAGCACCGTAAAAGCCGGAAACTGCTCCAAAAGATATTCCACCTGTACCACCTGCGACGGATGGGAAAGATAGCCGATGCTGATAGTATCAAAACGGGCGCCGATCTTCTTCCAATGGTCGCAGATCTTTGCCATGTCCTCCGTCAGGTTGCGCACGTGGGGCGCAGCAAATCCGGTGTGAGTGGACAGCACCGCCGTGGGCAAAACCGAACAGCTGATGCCCATTGCCGACAACACCGGCAGCGCCACCGTCAGGCTGCATTTCCCAAGGCAGGAAAGGTCCTGAACCGATAAAACCTGTTTCATACGCTTACTCCTGATTGCGCTTTTTCATCACTTCGCGCATACGCAGACCGTGATCCAGCTGCCGCTTGCGGATACGCAAGCTCTTTGGGGTGCATTCCAGCAGCTCATCGTCTGCCAAAAATTCCAAACACTGCTCCAAAGAAAAGTTCTTGGGAGAGGTCAGCCGCAGCGCCTCATCGGAACCGGAGGCGCGCATATTGGTCAGCTGTTTTTTCTTGCAGACGTTCACGGTCATATCTTCGTTTCTGCTGCAGATACCCACCACCATACCGGCATACACAGGGGTGCCTGCACCAATAAACAGCGCGCCGCGCTCCTGGGCATTGAACAGACCGTAAGAGCAGGCTTCGCCTGTTTCAAAGGCGATCAACGAGCCGGTCAGCCGACGTTCAATCTCGCCTTTTATGGGCGCGTAGCTGTCCAGCACGCTGGACATAATGCCCTCGCCCCGAGTATCTGTCAAAAATTCGCTGCGGTAGCCAAACAGACCCCGGGAAGGAACGGAAAATTCCAAGCGGTAGCGATTGCCCATAGGTGTCATACTGAGAAGATCGCCCTTGCGGCGGCCCATTTTTTCAATAACCGCGCCCATACATTCTTCCGGCACGTCTGCAACCATTCGTTCAATGGGCTCGCACAGCTTGCCGTCGATCTCTTTTGTCAGCACCCGGGGTGTGGATACGGAAAATTCATAGCCTTCCCGGCGCATGGTCTCCATCAAAATGGAAAGGTGCATCTCACCGCGACCTGCCACATTAAAAGAATCGGTGCTGGCCTCGGTAACGTGCAAGGATACATCCTTTAAAAGCTCCTTCTCCAGCCGATCGCGCAGGTTCCGGGAGGTGACAAACTTGCCTTCCTTGCCGGCAAAGGGAGAATCGTTCACCGCAAAGGTCATTTCAATGGTAGGGTCGGAAATTTTCACAAAGGGCAGCGGCTGGATGGCACCGGTGGCGCAGAGCGTTCTTCCGATGGTAATATCCGCCATGCCGGAAAGAGCGACGATCTCGCCGGCGGAGGCTTCCTGCACCGGTGCTTTGCCTAAGCCGTCGTAGGTATACAGGGCAACCACCTTGCCTTTGGTGCGGATGCTTTCGTCATGGTAGTCGCAGATGGTCACTTCCTGGTTCACCTTGATGGTTCCGCGCTCCACACGCCCCACGGCAATTCTGCCTACATATTCATTATAATCAATTGAAGATACCAGCAGCTGCAAAGGCGCAGCGGCATCTCCCTGGGGCGCAGGAATGTAGTTGACGATGGTTTCAAACAGCGGAACAAGATCCGTGCCCACCTCATCCGGGCCGTAAGCGGCGGTGCCCTGTCTGCCGGAGCAGAAAACCGTGGGAGAATTGAACTGCTCGTCGGTGGCGTTCAGATCCAGCAAAAGCTCCAGCACCTCATCCATAACCTCGTGGATCCGGGCGTCCGGCTTGTCGATCTTATTGACCACCACGATCACCTTATGTCCCAGCTCCAGCGCCTTTTGCAGCACGAACCGGGTCTGGGGCATGGGGCCCTCCGCAGCGTCCACCAGCAGGAGAACGCCGTTGACCATTTTCAAAATGCGCTCCACCTCGCCGCCGAAATCTGCGTGGCCGGGAGTATCTACGATGTTGATCTTTGTATCTTTATATTGTACGGCGGTATTCTTGGCAAGAATGGTAATTCCACGCTCTCGCTCCAGGTCGCCGGAATCCATCACCCTGTCCACCGTTGCCTGATTTTCCCGATAGATGCCACCCTGCTTCAGCATTTCGTCCACCAAGGTTGTTTTTCCGTGGTCAACGTGGGCAATGATCGCCACATTTCGAATATTTTGCTGTGTTGCCATAAGCCGCGCTCCTTACTGCGTTTTTCTCAAAACAAAAATATAGCACAGGAATCGGCCTTTTGCAATAAAGTTCACAAATAATCTGTGAAAAACATCATACTTTCCAGCAGTTCAAACGCTTGACCACGTCGACAGCGTATGATATGATACTAGATAATAAAATACACAGCATGACCCGTCCCAAGTCCCGGAAGGCCGGAATGCTGTATACAAATGCAGGAGGTAACAACAATGGCTTTCTATTATTCTGAGCCCAGCCACACCTTTAGTGAATATCTGCTGATCCCCGGCTATACCTCCGAGGATTGCGTCCCGGACAACGTATCCTTGCGCACACCCTTGGTCAAATACCGCAAGGGGCAGGAAGAACCGGCAATTTCCCTGAACATCCCCATGGTTTCTGCGATCATGCAATCCGTGTCCAACGACACCCTTGCCATCGCCCTTGCCAAGGAAGGCGGCATCAGCTTTATCTACGGTTCTCAGTCCATTGAATCCCAGGCTGCCATGGTTGCAAAGGTCAAGGCTCACAAAGCCGGCTTTGTGGTCTCTGCATCCAACTTAACGCCGGACCACACCTTAAACGACGTGCTGGCCCTGAAAGAACAAAACGGCTTTTCCACCGTTGCCATTACCCACGATGGTACGGCAACCGGCAAGCTGCTGGGCATTGTGACCGGCAGAGATTACCGTGTGTCCCGTATGGACGGAAGCGAGAAAGTCTCTACCTTCATGACTCCCAGAGAAAAAATGGTGGTCGCGTCTGCCGGCACTACCTTGAAGGCCGCCAACGACATTATCTGGGACAACAAGCTCAATGCGCTGCCCATTGTGGACGAGAACGATCATCTGATGTATTTCGTTTTCCGCAAGGACTACGCATCCCACAAAGCAAATCCCCAGGAGCTGCTGGACGATAAGAAGCGCTATCTGGTTGGCGCAGGCATCAACAGCCGCGACTATGCCCAGCGCATCCCTGCCTTGCTGGCCGCCGGCGCAGACGTTGTTTGTATCGACTCCTCCGAAGGCTACACCTGCTGGCAGGCAAAGACCATTGCATGGGTCCGGGAAAATTACGGTGACACCGTAAAGATCGGCGCCGGCAATGTAGTTGACCGGGACGGCTTCCGTTTCCTTGCCCAGGCCGGCGCAGACTTTGTAAAGGTCGGTATCGGCGGCGGCTCTATCTGCATCACCCGGGGGACCAAGGGCATCGGCCGCGGACAGGCCACTGCGCTGATCGAGGTTGCCGCTGCCCGCGATGAGTATTTTAAGGAGACAGGCATTTATGTGCCCATCTGCTCCGATGGCGGCATCGTGCACGATTATCATATGACCCTGGCGCTGGCCATGGGCGCAGACTTCATGATGCTGGGCCGTTACTTCGCCCGGTTTGATGAATCTCCCACGCCTAAGGTTATGGTCAACGGCGCTTACATGAAAGAATACTGGGGCGAGGGCTCCAACCGCGCCCGGAACTGGCAGCGTTACGACCTGGGCGGCAAGACAAAGCTGAGCTTTGAAGAAGGCGTTGACTCCTACGTCACTTATGCCGGCTCCCTGCACGACAACGTGGAGGCCAGCCTGTACAAGGTCAAATCCACCATGTGCAACGTGGGCGTGACCAGCATCCCCGATCTGCAAAAGGACGCGAAGCTGACGCTGGTATCCTCCGTTTCCATTGTAGAAGGCGGCGCCCACGACGTGACCCTTCGCTCCACCAATCCTTCCAAATAACAATCTGACCCTGT
>JAZNHB010000035.1:0-24624 GCA_045576715.1 Faecousia sp.
TCGCCGACCGCTGCACTTGCTGCACCCTCGCTTCTTCCGCCACCGGCGGCGCCCGGGTTCGCAACGGTGGATTTTGAGTCCACTACGTCTACCAATTCCATCACACCGGCAAATTGTGTGACTGCTGCCATGTTCTGGGGGATTTTTTCCTGTTGCGGTGCCCGATAAAATCTTCGGTCTTACGCTTTTCCTCGATTTTATCGACCGCTGCCACTCACTCAGGTCGCTTCATCCGCCACTGGCGGCGCTCCCATCGCTCCCCATCACACCGGCAAATGGTGTCTGCTGTGTGTTTTAGGGCCTGCTTTTACTGTCCGAGACAGGTGCTTAGTTAGTATACAACATCCTTTTAAAAATAGCAAGTAGAAAATTCATAATTTCTATGTTATAATTCCAAATGAGGTGATGGCATGGAAATTCTGTTTTCCGACAAGCAGATCGCCGTGTGCGTAAAGCCTGTAGGCATGGACTCGGAGCATGATGTGCCCCATGCGCTGCAGAGCTATCTGGGCGGTGACATCTATACATTGCATCGACTGGATAAGAATGTGGGCGGCGTTATAGTCTATGCCAGAACGAAAGCGGCCGCCGCGCAGCTTTCCCGGTTAATTCAGGATCATACTATGACGAAAGAATATGTGGCGCTGGCTCACGGAGATGTGCCGCAGCAGGGCGACTGGGAGGACCTGCTTTTTAAGGACAGCAGGAAGAATAAGGTTTTCGTTGTGAAACGGCAGCGCGCCGGTGTGAAAACTGCGCGCTTGGAATTTAAACGGCTGGCGCAAGGCGACCCCGCCCTTGTGCGCATCCGTCTGCACACCGGCAGGAGCCATCAGATCCGTGTGCAATTTGCCAGCCGTGGTTTTCCCTTGGTAGGCGACCGCAAATACGGCGCCAAGGATGCTTCTGATAATATCTTTTTGCACTCGTGCTGCATCCACTTTCCCTACAAAGGAAAAATGGTGCAATTTACCCACTTTCCCCCTTGGGCAATCGACCAAAAAGAGTAACTACAAAGCATATCCCTTATCTGATAAATGTGAGGCTGTCTCCAAGCGAGACAGCCTCATGCATATTATGATGCTTATTAATAATTTTCTGCGTGAACCTCAAAGTAGCTCTGAGGATGGGCGCAGGTGGGGCACAGCTCGGGAGCCTTGGTTCCCACTACCAGATGACCGCAGTTACGGCACTCCCAAACCTTCACTTCGCTCTTTTCAAAGACCTTTGCTGTCTCCACATTCTTCAGCAGGGCGCGGTAACGCTCCTCGTGGTGCTTTTCAATGGCTGCTACCAGGCGGAATTTCTGAGCCAGCTCCGGGAAGCCTTCCTTCTCAGCAGTCTCGGCAAAGCCGGCATACATGTCTGTCCACTCATAGTTTTCGCCCTGCGCAGCCTCCAGCAGGTTCTCTGCGGTGCTGCCAATGCCTTCCAGCTCCTTGAGCCACAGCTTTGCGTGCTCCTTTTCGTTGTCCGCGGTCTTTAAGAACAGCGCAGCGATCTGCTCGAAGCCTTCCTTCTTTGCCTTAGATGCAAAATAAGTGTACTTATTTCTTGCCTGAGACTCGCCCGCAAAGGCAGCCTCCAGATTTTTCTCGGTCTGGGTACCTGCGTACTTGTTTGCCATAGCAATGACCTCCTAATTGCGTAATTTGGATATCATCACTATAACACAGTTTCTTTTATTTGGCTAGTCTTAATTTAAAAGATACGCGCCCACGTTCAAATAGGCAGCAAATGTAACCCAAAGGATGTAAGGAAGCAGCAAATCTCCTGCAAGCTGGTCAATATCCGAAAAAGCCCAGATTGTTAAATAAATCAGTGCCCACAACACCAGCAGTACAAAAAATGCTACTAAATACCATTCAAGTCCAAAGAAAACCAGCGGCCAAAGGAAATTCACTGCCAGCTGGGCACCATACAGCCGCAAGGCTCTTATGATCTTTTTTTCATCGGCGCCGCTGATCAACACCCGGTAGGACGCGTATCCCATTAACAAGTAAAGCACTGTCCAAACCACCGGGAACAGCCACCCCGGCGGCGCAAAGGGCGGCTGCCGCATCTGGCTGTAGCTGGCCATTGAGCCGCCGGTGAGCAACGCTGACAAGCCCCCGACACCCAAAGGAACAGCCAGGCACAGTAACAGTTTTTTCCACATGATCTTCATCCCAATCCCTCCTAGATAAAGCTTACTGGAAGGCGGTCTTATTTATCCGTCGAAAAAAAGCTTGTGCAAACATTTTTTATAGGCTATAATAATTGTATCTTCATAAAGGGGGGTCATCCGTGAAATCAAAGGTCTATTTTTCCAGAACGATTACTGCCGAAAAGGTACTGCAGCTGTATCAGCTTCTTGGAAAAACATTGCCCGGAAACGTGGCCATTAAAGTACACTCCGGCGAAGAAGGTAACCAAAACTTTTTGCGGCCTGCTTTCTGGAAGAGCGTTGTAGATTACGTAGGCGGCACCATTACCGAGTGCAACACCGCTTATGAAGGTGCCAGAAATACAACCGAGCGCCACATGGCATTATTCAAAAAACACGGCTGGAGCGATATGTACACCGTGGACCTTCTGGATGCCGAAGGCCCGGATTGGGAAATGGATATCCCCAACGGTAAGCGGATCAAAAAGAATTACGTAGGAAAAGATCTGCGCAATTACGACAGCATTCTGGTGCTGTCCCACTTTAAGGGTCACCCCATGGGCGGTTACGGCGGCGCATTGAAGCAGCTTTCCATCGGCTTCGCCTCAGCCTACGGCAAGGCCTATATCCACGGCGTGGGCGACCCGGTGAACTTCTGGGATCGGGAACAGGATGCTTTTCTGGAAGCCATGGCCGATGCCGCCTGGTCTGTTGCCGATCATTTTAAGGACGCTGCCGTATACGTGAACGTGATGAAAAACATCAGCGTAGACTGCGATTGCTGCGCCACCGCAAAGGATCCCTGCATGGAAGATATCGGCATTTTGATCTCAGAGGATCCGGTTGCTGTTGATCAGGCCTGTCTGGATCTGGTCTACGCCTCCGACGATCCCGGCAAAGCCCATCTTCTGGAGCGAATCAAAAGCCGAAACGGTACGCACACCGTGGAGGTTGCCGAGGCGCACGGCATCGGCTCCAGAGCGTACACGCTGATTACCGTAGAATAATCAATTTGCCGGAGCTGCATGGCAGCTCTGGCTTTTTATTACATCAACAAGAATCGACTGCGATGGGTTTTTAGCACACCCTCTTTGGCCAGCTTGCTCAGCTCTGCTGA
Source organism: Faecousia sp. (assembly GCA_045576715.1). GTDB lineage: Bacteria > Bacillota > Clostridia > Oscillospirales > Oscillospiraceae > Faecousia. The sequence continues at coordinate 3,264 of JAZNHB010000035.1, forward strand.
CATGGCGCTACGCTCTACACCCAAATAATCCGCCAAACCCTGCCGGTCATAGGGAATGGTAAATTCCCTGCTTCCGGTGCGTTTTGCCTCACCGAGCAAATATGCCATCAGCTTATCGCGTGTAGTGCGCTTAGACGTGATCCCAAGCTTTTGATGAAATTCCAGATTCCTGGCTGCCACCACCTGCAAAAGATTAAATATCAGGCGGCTGTGAAATCCACAGGCATTGGTGCAGCTTGTGGTAATTCGGCGGCAAGGGATCAGCATGACTTCCGATGCCTCATTGGCTACCACGCTCACCGGCAACGACTTTGTGTCAGCACAGGCAAAGCTCTCTCCAAACAGTTCTGCGGTTTCTACACGGGAAACAAGACTTCTGTTGCCGTAAATATCCTGATTGATCACCGAGGCGCTTCCGGAAAGCTGGATGCCTACCCACATGGCAGGCTCTCCCTCCGTCAGGATCTGTTGATCTTTTTGTATTTTTCTCACCGATGCGCCCAGACAGGCAAGCAGACCGGGGATCTGCTGGGGTTCAATTCCCTGAAACAATGCGCAGCGGCTTAAGACCGGTAAATATTTTTCCATATTTTCTCCTTTTGTTGGATTTCCAACATACTATACGCATTCAATATACTATACTATACACAGAAAGTCAAGACAAGGAGTGATTTGTATGTTAATTGAAGGTTGCCAGGGCAAACCCAGAACGCCCACTATTCACGAAAAAATCTGTCCCCAATGCGGCAGCGTTATTGAGCTGTTCTCCATCGACACACAAGTCCCCTGCGAAAAATGCGGTTTTATTGCCTACAACGACACCTTAAGCTGTGTCCAGTGGTGTGAGTATGCCAGAAAATGTGTCGGTGACGAGATGTACGAAAAAATGATGCAGCTTGCGCAGGAGCAAAAGCAGCGCGCCGCAGAACAGCGGCAGCAAAAAAAGGAGGGTGTTGCATGATCCGTAAGATCATCACCATCCAAAAAGACTTATGCAACGGCTGTGGCTTATGCGCCCGTGCCTGCCACGAAGGCGCAATCGGGATGGTAGACGGCAAAGCCACCCTCCTGCGAGAGGACTACTGCGACGGTTTAGGGGATTGCTTGCCTGCCTGTCCCACCGGCGCGATTCGTTTTGAAGAAAGAGACGCTGCGCCCTATGACGAAGCCGCTGTCTTGGCAGCAAAAAGCAAAGCTGCTTCCACCGGCCAACTTAAAAATTTCCCCATCCAGCTGAAACTGGTAGCGCCCAATGCTCCCTGGCTTCAGGACGCAGATCTGCTGATTGCCGCAGATTGCTGCGCCTATGCATGCGGCAGCTTTCATACAGATTATATGACGGGCAGGGTGACAGTGATCGGCTGTCCCAAGCTGGACAATACAGATTACAGTCAAAAACTGACACAGCTGCTGCAAAACAACATTCACAGCATTACGGTGGTGCGAATGCAAGTTCCCTGCTGCGGTGGTCTGCCCTACGCTGTCACAAAGGCGCTGGAGGCAAGCGGTAAACAAATTCCTCTGCAAATTATCACTCTCTCCCCTGAGGGCAAGGTCATTTCCGTACAATAAGGTAAACTCCGACACTTAGTAAGTGTCGGAGTTATTTCTATAATAATTCCATAACTGCAGATAATGACGGAACGCTGGAAAGGCCGCCGTGCTTCGTGGTGGACAGACCTGCGCTGGCGCAGGCAAAAGATGTGATTCGATACAGCTGTTCACAGCTTAACACTTCCGGAGCCGTATCCGTCTGCAGCAGCATCCACAAAGCGCTGCCGCCGAATATATCCCCGGCGCCGGTGGTATCTACCACCTGCAGACCTTGCAGGGCAGGTACCATACCCTGCGCCACCGGATTTTTGAAATAGCAGCCTCGATCACCGCAAGTAACAAACACCAGCTTCGCTCCGTATTGCTCCAAAATATGGTCAGCGCCCTGTTGAGACTCCATGTCGAAAAGAAACTGCACCTCTTCATCGCTGATCTTCACCACATCTGCCTGAGACAGTCCCCAAAGAAGCTGCTTTTTCGCTTCCTCCAGATCCCTCCACAGCGGCTTACGCAGGTTGGGATCATAGGTGATCAGCTTGCCCTGTTTTTTGGCATATGCCACTGCCTGATAAGTTGCACTTCGAGCAGGCTCATCGGTCAGCGACAGCGTTCCGAAATGAAATACCCTTGCCCGGTCAATCAAGCTCAAATCCAGCTCACGGAAACTGATACACGTATCTGCCCCCGGCTTGCGGGCAAAGGAAAATGTCCTGTCGCCCCGGGCATCCAGTGTCACAAACGCCAAGGTGGTAAACACATCATTTGCCTTAATTAAGCCGTCTGTCCGGATTCCTGCCTGTTTCACCGTGTCCATCAACAGTGTACCGAAGGCATCATCGCCCACCTTGCCCAACAAGGCAGTTTGCGCGCCAAACTTTGCCAGTGCCGCCAAAAAGTTGGCCGGTGCACCGCCGGGGTGTGCCGCCATGGTGGGATAGCCATCCCGGTCAGTGTCCACACAGGTAAAGTCTATGAGCAGTTCACCCATCGCAACCACATCCAAATACCGGTCATCCCGTTTTCCAGAATCATTGGACCACATTTCATCCATACGTATACCTCCGACCATTTTTTGTCTGTTCGGTATTCCAAAAGGAGGCTGTCTTAAAAAGGCAGCCTCCAAATGGTCATATCAGCGGATAACACGGACCCGGAAAACACCTTCCAGTTCCGCCAGCTCCCGGGCAGCAGCCTCGGGTGTCGGTTCATCCAGATCCAGCATGGTTACGGCATACTCACCCCTGGAACGGTTAAGCATATCAGAAATATTCACGCCGTAGCTACCCATCGCTGCAGTAAACCGGCTGATGGTATTGGGGATATTTTTATGCAGCACCACAATTCTGCCGGGCTTGTTGCAAATACCCATATCGCAATTGGGGTAATTGACAGCATTCACAATGTTGCCGTTTTGCAGATAGTCCATTACCTGCCGTACTGCCATCATTGCGCAGTTATCCTCTGCCTCCTCGGTGGACGCGCCCAGATGGGGGATCGCCACAACACCTGCCATGCCGGCAGTTTTATCGTTGGGGAAGTCGGTAATATAGCGCTTGACCTTGCCGCTTTGCAGGGCATCCTCAACAGCCTCATCATCTACCAGCTTGTCACGAGCAAAGTTCAAAAGAATCACACCATCGCGCATTCTGGCAATCGCCTGAGCATTGATCATGTGCTTGGTGCTGTCCAGCAACGGCACGTGCAATGAGATAATGTCACAATTTTCGTAGATCTCATCCAAAGTTTTCACAGGCACAATGTGGCTGTCCAGATGCCATGCCGCGCTGATGGAGATATAAGGATCGTAGCCGTAGACCTCCATGCCTAAACCAATGGCCGCATTGGCAAGCGGTCCGCCAATGGCACCCAGTCCCACAACGCCCAAACGCTTGCCCATAATCTCATTTCCGGCAAACTGGCCCTTGCCCTTTTCCACCTTTTTGGCAACATCGCCCTCGTCTTTGATAGACTGCACCCATTGAATGCCGCCCACCACATCCCGGCTGCCCAACAGCATGCCGCAGATTGCCATTTCCTTCACGCCGTTGGCATTGGCGCCGGGGGTGTTGAACACCACGATGCCCTGTTCGGCGCAGCGCTCCAGCGGAATGTTGTTCACACCGGCGCCTGCGCGGGCAATGGCGATCAATTTATCGGAAAACTCCATATCGTGCATGGCGGCGCTGCGCACAAGGATCGCCTCAGCCTCTGCTGCGTTTTCCACCATTTGGTAGTCCTGCGACCACAAAGCAGTGCCCTTGGAAGAAATTTTGTTTAAGTAATGAATCTGATACATGTTTGCTGTCCTCTCCTTCTATGTTTATCCCTGGGGGTTAATATTCCTGAAACAATTTATTGATAAGCCGGTAGCCCTCCGGTTCGTAGATGCCGGTTTGCTTTGCTTGACGCTCACTGTAGCTTGTCACAGCACCGCGCCTGCAGGTGCTGTCATACAGAATATACGGTACCGGATCGGATGCGTGAGTGCGGATGCGGATAGGTGTGGGATGATCCGGCAGGATCAGAAGGCGGTAGCTTTCTCCGGACGCATCCATCGCCTCTTTGATGGGAGCGATCACACGGCTGTCCAGATATTCAATCGCCTTGATCTTATTGTCCACGTTGCCCTGGTGGCCCATTTCATCCGGTGCCTCCACATGGACGTAGACAAAATCACAGTCATCACCCAATACGGTTCTCACCGCAGCCTCGGCTTTGCCCTCGTAATTTGTATGCAATGAACCGTCGGCGCCGGGCACATGGATCACCTGCATGCCTGCGCCCACGGCAATACCCTTAAGAAGGTCCACCGCAGAGATCATGGCGCCCCGTTTGCCTGTTTTTTCACGGAAATTCTGCAAAGACGGCTTTGTGCCTGCGCCCCAAAACCATGCGGAATTTGCTTTGTTCTTTCCCTGCTGGGCCCGCTGCTCATTCAAAGGATGCGTATCCAGAAGCCGGAAGCTTTCTTCCATCATATCCCGAAACACAGCTTCCTTCGGAAGATACGGCCCAATCACCTGCCCCAAATGGTCGTGAGGCGGCTCCAGCTCCAGAACGCGGCCGCCCTTCCATACCATAATATGCCGATAGCTGGTGCCGGTGTAGAATCGGAACACATCGGTGGTCAACCGGTCCCGAAGAACATCCATCAGCACGTTTGCATCCTGCGTGGATATCTCCCCGGATGCGTGATCTACAATGGTCTTTTCTTCATAAGGCTCCTGCTGCGACACGGTGACCAGATTGCATCGGAAAATAACATCCTCGCGCTCCATCTGTACTCCCACGCTCAAAGCCTCCAGCGGCGATCTGCCTGAATAGTTTTTTTCCGGATCATATCCCAGCACCGCAAGATTTGCCACATCGCTGCCGGGTTTCATGGAGTCGGGCACAGTCTTCACAAGTCCCATTTCGCCCATTCGGGCCAGCGCATCCATCATAGGCGTTTGCGCTGCTTCCAGAGGTGTTTTGCCACCCAGCTGCTCCAGAGGCTCGTCCGCCATTCCGTCGCCAAGGATTACAATGTATTTCATTGTTCGCCCTCCGTTAACTGTCCGCGCTTTGTAAACAATTGTATTTATCATATAGTATCACTGTTTCTAAAAAAATACAATACAGAATAATCCATGATTTTTTTCATTTTTTATCTGGTTTTTCGTCAAAAATGTATGAGCAAGACCATTGACACATACACTATTTTCGCTTAACATTAAGTTCATAAACAATTCAAAAGAATTTCAGCATTGATTCCGCTTTTTGCGCTAGAATATATTTACAGCATCTAAAAAGGAGATTAGATTATGAATCACGACGAAAACAAGATGCCTTGGACATATGATGCCTATCAGCAGGAGCCGCAGCAATCCCAGCCGGAAGCTTCTGCGCAAGATTCCCATAACTGGGAACCGCCGGTAGAGAAAAAAGCGAAGAAGAGCCGCGGGACCGGGCAGATCGTCGTGGTGGCGCTGGTCTGCTCCCTGATTGGCGGTATCCTGGGCGCCGCAGGCGGCGTGCTGCTTACCCGGCAGGCTCCCCCTGCCGATTCCCAGAATGTCACAAATTTTCTGGAGGGCCAGCGGGAAAATACCGTCATTGATATCCACAAGATCGACACTTCCAAAGTCCTGACACCTGCCGAGGTGTACGCCGCCAATGTGCAGTGCACTGTCGGTATCACCACCTCTATTTCAACGAATTTTTGGGGTTATCAAACTACCTCTGCCGCCTCCGGTTCAGGCTTCATCATTTCTTCGGACGGATATATTCTGACCAATCATCACGTGATTGAAGACTCCAATGCCATTACCGTTTCCTTCTACGACGGCTCCAGCAAAGAAGCAAAGCTGGTTGGCTACGATGCCTCCAACGACATTGCCGTGCTGAAGGTAGATGCGCAGGACCTTTCCCCTGTGGTGCTGGGCGACTCCAAGAACCTGAATGTAGGCGATACGGTGCTGGCCATCGGCAACCCTCTGGGCGAGCTTACCTTCTCTTTGACTGTGGGCGCGCTCAGCGCTTTGGAACGGGAAATCACCACCTCCACCGGCGTGACCATGAATCTGATGCAGACAGACTGCGCCATCAACTCCGGCAACTCCGGCGGCGCGCTGTTCAATTTGTACGGCGAAGTGATCGGCATTACCAATGCCAAGTATTCCAGCAGCAACTCCTCTTCTGAAGCATCCATTGACAATATCGGCTTTGCCATCCCCATCAATAATATTCTTTCCATTGTGAACAGCATCATTAAAAACGGCTATATTGCCAAGCCTTATATCGGTGTTTCTGTGATAGATGTGAGCCAGGAGACACAGAGCTACGGTCTGCCTCAGGGCGCCGCCATTAAGGAAGTGGTGCAAGACAGCCCTGCGCAGAAGGCCGGTCTGCAGGTGAACGACATCATCACCCATGTAGACGGAACCCAGATCACAGGCTCTTCCCAGCTGGTAAGCATTGTTGGCGAAAGCGAAAGCGGCCAGGTGCTGAAGCTGACTGTATTCCGCCAGGGCAGCAGCATGGATATAGAGCTGACCGTGGGCGAGCAGATCCAGCAGGCAATTATTGAAGAGGAAACACAGCAGCAATCGCAGCAGTCCAATCAAGGCGGATTCTTCGGCTTCCCCTTCTTTGGCTATGGTTATTAAAAATAATCACACCGGGTTGTCACAGTTCGTGACAACCCGGTGCTTCTGTATCTGGTTAAATTAGTTTTCTGTCTGTGTTATGCTTCTTGCCACGTGGATACCGCTGGCGGAGGCATGGGACAAAGAATGGGTGATACCGCTGCCGTCACCGATGATGTACAGTCCTTCATGGCAGCATTCCAACGAAGCGTTGACCTCTACCTCCATATTATAGAACTTCACCTCTACGCCGTACAAAAGGGTATCATCGTTGGCGGTTCCGGGCGCGATCTTATCCAGCGCATAGATCATTTCGATGATTCCGTCCAGCAGCCGCTTGGGCAGCACCAGACTCAAATCGCCGGGGGTGGCACTCATAGTAGGCGTTGTGAAGGATTCCTCGATCCTCTTTGCGGTGCTGCGCTGCCCCCGTATCAAATCTCCAAACCGCTGCACCATCACGCCGCCGCCCAACATATTGCTCAAGCGGGCGATAGATTCAGCATACCCGGTGGAATCCTTAAATGGTTCGGAGAAATGTTTTGCCACCAATAGGGCAAAATTGGTGTTTTCGGTCTGCTTTGCAGGATCTTCGTAGCTATGTCCGTTGACGGTGACGATGCCATTGGTATTCTCGCTGACCACCTCGCCTTTCGGATTCATGCAGAAGGTGCGTACACGATCGCCGTATTTCTGGGTGCGGTAGACAATTTTGCTTTCATAAAGCTCATCTGTCAGGTGGGCAAAAATCTCAGCAGGCAGCTCTACGCGCACACCGATATCCACACGGTTGGATTGGGTGGGAATCTGCATTTGCTTACAAATCTGCTCCATCCATTTGCTGCCGCTGCGTCCTACTGAAATGATGCACTTTTGGCAGGTATAGACACCGTCTGCGCAAAAGATCCGGTAGCCTTCCTCCGTTTTTTCAATACGCTCTACAGGGGTATTGAAGAAAAACTGCACCTTCGTTTCCAGGTGCTTGTACAGGTTTTCCAGCACCACATAGTTGATGTCTGTTCCCAGATGCCGCACCGCAGCATCCAGAAGATGCAGATCGTTCTGCATACAGATCTTTTTGAATTTGGAGCCTTGGGTAGTATAGAGCTTTGTGCCCTCTCCGCCAAAGCGCATGTTGATATCATCCACATAATGCATCAGCTCAAGTGCTTTTTTCTTGCCGATGCGCTCATACAGCGTACCGCCAAAATCATTGGTAATATTATACTTACCGTCGGAAAAAGCGCCGGCACCGCCAAAGCCACTCATAATGGAGCATTCCTTACAGCCAATGCAGCTTTTCACCTTTTCCCCGTCGATGGGACACTTGCGCTTGTGCAGCGGATTGCCCGCTTCAAACATAGCCACCTTCAGGCCGGGATCCAGCCGGGTCAGCTCATAGGCAGAGAAAATTCCGCCGGGACCGGCGCCGATGATAATAACATCATAATGCATAGATGTTTCCTCCACTTCATCAAAAATGCCTGCCGAACCAGCATCGGTAGGCAGCTATTTTATGGCTTGCAGCGCAAATCGCCTTTGCGCACATACTTTCTGTCCATACGTTGCAACTGTAGCATACTCGCACCAAAAAATCAAGTATTCAATGGTGAACCTTGTGGGATCTGTATTGCTTTTCCCGCCATTATGATATATACTAGAGGCGGCAGCTTTCCGTGCTTCTGTATCAAACGCGGCAAGCTGTTTTTCACAAAAAGTGTGCGATTGTATGACCGGTTGCGCTTTTCCCTTTTTGTGGTATAATATAGAAAAATACCCCGTTTTTTCATAAATACAAAGCCATTATAAAAGGAGTTACACAATGGAATTAAGTGAAATTCTTGCCAAATGCGACCATACCCTTCTGGCGCAAAACGCCACATGGGCAGATATTCAAGCCATTTGCGACGACGGTATGAGATACAAAACCGCCTCTGTGTGCATTCCTGCCAGCTATGTCAAGCAAGCAAAGCAGTATGTGGGCGATCAGCTTGCCATATGCACTGTCATCGGCTTCCCCAACGGCTACGCTACCACCGCTGCCAAGTGCTTTATGGCACACGATGCAGTGTCCAACGGCGCCGACGAGGTGGATATGGTCATCAATATCGGCTGGGTCAAAGACGGTAAGTGGGAGGAGCTGACCGAGGAAATCCGTCAGATCAAGGCCCACTGCTGCGGACGGTTGCTGAAGGTCATTATCGAAACATGCCTGCTTACCGATGAAGAAAAGATCCAAATGTGCAAGGTCGTCACAAATGCAGGCGCAGACTATATCAAAACTTCCACAGGCTTCTCCACCGCAGGCGCAACCTTTGCGGATGTGGCGCTGTTTGCCAAGCACGTTGGCAAGGATGTGAAGATCAAAGCCGCCGGTGGCATTTCCAGTCTTGACGATGCAGAAAAGTTTATTGCTCTGGGCGCTGACCGCCTGGGCACCTCCCGTATCGTAAAGCTGGCCAAGGCCATGGAAGCAGGTACTGTTGCCGGCAATGACAATTCCTACTAATTTTTTGGAGGTAATGTTATGTTAACCACCCCTACTCCCCACATCAACGCAAAGCCCGGCGATTTTGGAAAAACCGTACTGATGCCCGGAGATCCCCTGCGCTCCCAATTTATTGCGCAGAATTTTCTTGAAAACCCTGTTTTGGTAAACAATGTCCGGGGAGTCCAGGGATACACCGGCACATACAAGGGTGTGAAAGTTTCCGTGATGGCCTCCGGCATGGGTATGCCTGCCATCGGCATTTATTCCCACGAGCTGTACAACGGCTACGGTGTGGAAAACATCATCCGCATCGGCTCTGCAGGCTCCATTCAGGAGAACATCAATCTGTATGATCTGGTGATCGCCCAGGGCGCATGTACCGATTCCAATTTTGCAAGCCAGTTCCATCTGCCGGGAACCTTTGCCCCCATCGCCTCTTACGAGCTGCTTCGGGCCGCCATTCAGGCTGCTGAGGATGCCGGCGCCGTGTACCATGTGGGCAATGTAAATTCCTCGGATGTGTTTTACGGCGACCACGCAGGCGTGCCGGAAGGCCTTGACAGTGTATACGGACTGAAGAAGATGGGTGTTATGGCGCTGGAAATGGAGGCGGCTGCTCTGTATATGAATGCCGCCCGGTACGGCAAACGAGCGCTGTGCATCTGCACCATTTCCGACCACGTGCTCAAGGGTGTGGAGACCACATCGCAAGAGCGACAGACTGCGTTTACCACCATGATGAAGGTTGCGCTGGATGTGGCTGTTGCCATGGAGAATCCGTAACATAAGAAGAACAATCACCCTTCACAGAAGGGTGGTTGTTTTTATCTCTTATTTTTCCTGTAAATGATGGCCAATCCGCGAAGCAAAAGATTCTCATCATACACGATCTCATGCCGGCAATAGGGCACGATCCTGGCCGCAATGCCACCGGTGGCAACCAGACTGCATTTACAGCCCAGCTCCTGCTCAAAACGATCGATCATGCCGTCCAGCATAGCTGCATTTCCATATACAGCGCCGCTTTGCATACACTCTGTTGTTGTGCTGCTGATGCTCTTTTTCGGCGCGTCAATGGGTACTTTTTGCAGCAGCGATGTGCCCGCAGACAGCGCATTCATGGAAAGCGCAACACCGGGAACAATGGCACCGCCAATGAATTTATTGCCCTTGTCCACCACTGTGATAGTGGTAGCCGTTCCCATGTCAATAGCAATTACAGGCAATGGAAAATCTGCCATTGCCGCCACGCTGGCCGCCACAATGTCGCTGCCCAAGGTCGCGGGGTTTTCAATCATAATATTCAGGCCGGTTTTTATGCCCGCTCCCACCACCAGGGGGCGGCATCCGATGATAGCTTCCACCGCGCTGCGGAAGATCTCTGTCAATGGCGGCACCACGGAGCAAATAATCGCACCTTCAAAGCTGTTGCAGGACAAACCGCTGTAATCCAGAATCGACTTTATCCCGGCAGCGTATTCATCCTCGGTTTTTTTCAGGTCTGTTACCATACGGAACAGCTTGATGGTTTCGTTATTTTCATTCAGGCATCCAATGACCACATTGGAGTTGCCGATATCAATAGCCAAAAGCATACCCTTCTCCTTATCTTCTTCCCAGTCGAATCAGGCGCGCCGCCACAGGCGCCAAAACCACATTTACGCCCAATTCAATCAAGAAATTAACGCCGGTCAAGCCGAAAATCATATAAGTTCCAACATTTTCAAAACCATATAAGCCGGCCCATTCGGCTATGGTATCCAGGAAAAACACCTGACAGCCGAGCAAAAACACACCGGTATTGACCACCGGGCAGATCACTGCCGCCGCAATTACCGCCAAGAGCTTACCACGCTTTTCCAAAAGCTTATATACAAGGCCTGCCACAAGACCGCAGGCCGCGCCCTTGGCAAGCACAGTCACTACGGTGCCAAGCACGTCCACTGCCAGAAATGCCGCCGCATCTCCGCTTAAAAGCACAGCCGCGCCAAACGCGAAACCCAGCCACGTACCGCCCTTCCATCCGTACACTGCCGATCCCACCACAATGGGTACCAGCACCAACGAGATAGAAAACAGACCCAGCGCCCGCAGTCCTACCGCCAGCATCTGCAGTACCACCACAATGGCGGTGAACAGAGCGATGCCTACCATGTTTTTCGTTTTCATTATAATACCTCCTGCTGTCACTCCGGCCATTCCGGATGCAACGCAATATTCAGAGCAGAGCTTGCTGCTCCGGCAAGGGTATTATAGCAAAAATTTTTCTGTTTGCAAGTGATTTTCTGTGATTATGTCCCATTGTTTTATTGACACAATCTGTTATAATGTACTTATTCTTGTAAAATCGAGGCGTTTGGAATGCGTAAGGATAATTCTCTGCGGCAGGAAACCCGCAAGCAAATGATGGTCAGCGAACCTGTTTCCCGTGTGATTTTGAAAATGTCCATCCCCACCATTGTGGCATTTTTGATCAACTCCATTTACTCACTGGCAGATACATATTTTGTCAGCGGCTTAGGCACAAATGCCACTGCAGCTGTCAGTGTCAACGCATCGCTGGATCAGCTGATCATGATGTGCGGCTCTATGCTGGCAGTGGGCGCTAACAGCTATATTGCGCGGCTTTTGGGTCAAGGCAACGACAAAAAAGCAAGCCAAGTGCTGTCTACCGCATTTTTCCTGGCGGCAGGCATCGGCACACTGCTTTTGATTCTGGGCAGCATTTTTATGACACCGATGGTGCGGCTGCTGGGCGCAACCCCTACTTGTGAGCAGTATTCCATTGATTATGCAACGTATGTGCTGATGGCGGCACCCTTTATGGCCACCAGCTTTGTAATGAATCAATGCTTACGCAGTGAGGGCAGCGCCACCCTTTCCATGATCGGCATGGGTTTTGGCGGCGTGCTCAACTGTGTTCTGGATCCCATTTTCATTCGCGGCTGGTCGGCTCTGGGCATCCCCGCCATGGGCGTTGCCGGCGCCTCTATTGCCACAGCCATTTCCAAGGTTATCAGCTTTTTGATCTTGATCTTCCCCTATATCTCCCGACGCAGTCTTCTGCACCTTGCGGTGCGCAATTTCTATCTGAGCAAAGATATTCTTGGTCAGATCATCAGCGTTGGCTCTTCGTCCATGTTCCGCAGCGGACTGGCCGTGGTATCGGGCATTTTGCTCAACGACTTAGCCGGCAACATCTCCGACTCCGTTCTTGCAGGCGTTGGTGTTTCCACCAAAGTCATGATGTTCCCCTTCAGCATCATTCTCGGTTTCGGCACAGGCTTCCAGCCGGTAGCCGGTTTTAACTGGGGCGCAAAGCAGTATGACCGTGTGCAGCAAAGCTATCGGTTCAGCTCTTTCGTCGCAGTGATCGGCGGCATAATTATGGCTGCGATTCTCATCGTGCTGGCAGATCCCATCATCGTAGCCTTTGCCGGTGAGGATCCGCAAATGCGCAGCTTTGGCTCACTGTGTATCCGCCTGCAATGTATCGCCCTGCCCATCCACGGATGGGTGGCAGTGGTCAATATGCTATGCTCCGGCCTTGGCAATGCAATGGGCGCATTCTTGCTGGCAACTGCCCGGCAGGGCACCTGTATGCTCCCGATCCTCTACCCTATGGCCCACTTGATGGGAGTGACCGGTATCTGTTCTGTACAGGCCGTGGCAGATGTTCTGAGCCTTATACTGGCGATCCCCATTTCCCTTTCTATGGTGAAAAAGATTAAAACCGCGCGGCTTTTGCACGAGACCGGCAACCACTGACCATGCCACACTTAGGCTCCAACGACAAAAATAAACCCACGAGGACCGTTTATGAGAATTTTGGTTACTAACGACGACAGCATTCACGCCGAACAACTGTTGCCGCTGATCCGCTGGTGCCGGAAATTAGGTGAAGTAACAGCAATCGTTCCCAAGCATGAACAAAGCGGCAAAAGCCAAAGTATAGAGCTGCACAAACCCTTTGAAATCAAGCAGGTGATGCTGGACGATGTGCAGGTCACCACCGTAGACTCCTCCCCTGCCGATTGTGTGCGCTACGCTGTGCTGGGCCTGCAGCAAACTTACGATCTGGTGATCTCCGGCATCAATCGCGGCTTTAATATGGGCAGGGATATCATGTACTCCGGTACCGCCGGCGGTGTCTTTGAGGCCGTATCCTTGGGACTGAAGGCTGTGGCGATCTCTACCGGACCGCAATTTTACAGCCGCGCCATTGAGCCGCTGGATCAAGTTTTGGACTATTTCAAAACACACAGGCTCATGGAAAAATGCGACTTGTATAACGTAAATATACTGCCGGAAGCCAAGGGCATCCGGATCACCCGTCAGGGCGGCCACTTCTATTCCGACTCTTTTGTCCACGAAGGAAATGACATGTACATGCCCCATGGCAAATGCGTGTATGAAAACCGCAACGACCTGACGCTGGACACCGACTGTGTTATGGCCGGTTACATTTCCATTATGCCCCTAACCATTGACCGGGCAGACGTGGAAGTCTACCGACAATTAAAAGGCTTAAACAACGACTAAATTTCCCCCCCGGCTGCAATTGCCAGCCGGCCGGTAAGCTTTTATCTTCCTATTACTGCGCCTTAAAGTCAATGCGCTCTTGGGTTTCCTTGTGGAACAGAAACACCTTATGGGGTTTCAGGCGGAAACGGATGGACTTTTCTGCCAGATCTATTTTATGATCCGCATCAATGATGGCCCGGACAACACTGTCCTGCGCTGCCTCATGGGTGGCAACCACACTCACATCCCGGCCCATAACCTCTAAATTGTTCAGGCTGCAGACCATCGCCCCCTGGGGATCCGGTTCAAAGCCTTCCGGTCGGATTCCTACCCAGACCTCCTGATCCGCAATATCGCCTACATACAGCACTGGTTCATCTGCCAGCATCAGCTGTCCGTCAGCGATCCTGCCTACAAAAGTATTTATCGGGGGGGTGCCCAGAAACTTTGCAACAAACAGATTCCGGGGATCGTCATAAACCTCCTGGGGTTTTCCCGCCTGCTGCTGAGCCCCGTCTCGCATCACAACGATCATATCGGAGATGGACATTGCCTCCTCCTGATCGTGGGTAACAAAAATAGTGGTGATTCCGGTCTGCTTCTGGATCCGGCGGATCTCCTCACGGGTCTGCAGGCGCAGGCGCGCATCCAGGTTGGAAAGCGGCTCGTCCAAAAGCAAAACCTTAGGCATCTTTACCAGCGCCCGGGCAATCGCCACCCGCTGCTGCTGACCGCCGGACAGCTCGTTGGGCTTGCGCTCCATCAATTCGTCGATCTGCACCAGCTTTGCCACTTCGTAGGCCCGTGCCAGCATGGCTTCTTTTGTCATTTTCTCCTTGCCCTTCAGGTTCTGCAGCGGAAACAGGATGTTCTGCTTCACCGTCATGTGGGGATATAGCGCATAATTCTGAAAGACCAGTCCGATGCCCCGCTTTTCCGCAGGCAGCGCAGTCACATCGTCCTCACCGAAGAATATACGACCGGCGCTGGGCTTTTGCAGGCCGCTTATCATATATAAGGTGGTGGACTTGCCGCAGCCGGAAGGGCCCAGCAGTCCGATCAGCTTACCGTCCGGGATTTCAAGCGTGAAATCATTAACCGCGGTCACCTCTTTGCCGGATTTTTTATCCCTGGCGGGAAATATTTTTGTCAGATTCTGCAGCGTTACTTTCATACAAATTCCTTCCGATTCATGTGGTTTTTATTCCGGGCAGAAGCGGCGCAGCTGTATTGCTGTGATATGCTTGTTCCAAGCATATCACAGCATGGAATAAAAATAAAGTTTTCTGCGATGCTTTTTTGTTATTTACCCTTATTTTTTCCCTTGCGCCGATTGGGCAGCAGACCGTCCAGTATTTCCTCTGCCGCCTGTTCATAGGAGCTTACCTCCACCGTGTAATCACAGATCCGGGCGTTTTGCATTTCCGCATCCAGCGCAAGCAAACGGCTGACTTTTTCGTCCACGCTTAGGGGCTTGTTAAGCAGGTCCTTCAAAAGCAGCGGCTTGCCCCGTTTGATGTAGATAGTGGTCACATTGGCAAAATGGGTCTTTAATGCCATAGCGCCGCAAATGTCCATTACCGTCAACACATGCTTACCGGAAGCCAGAATTTGCTCCACATCCCCTTTTCTGGTGCCGTAGCAGTGGCCTGCATACATGGTGGATTCAAACAGCTCGCCTTTTTCCATCATTTCCCGGAAGGCCTCCAAGGAAATATAGTGGTACTGCTGTCCGTCCTGCATCCCCACGGTGGCATCTGTTGTATAGCTGGTCAGCTTTGTAAAGGACCGGGATTTCTTTATAATCTGCTTGGCGATCTCTGTCTTTCCGCTGCCGGAGGGTCCCACCAGCACCACGATTCCCGGCTGATCCATAGCCGCTTCCGTTTTGGGATTATAGCTGTCGGCAATTACCTCCACCAGCTTCAAAAACTCGTCATAGGTGTTCACCGCCAACATTCCTGTGGCATTTTGGTTCCAGGGGCGGCGCATTAAAATAGGATAAGCCGCATTGGACCGGGATACATTGTGCATACCGTCATCAAAGAGGATATCCACATCAATTTTATCTTTTCGGGACCCCATATATATATGGTCCATAGGAATCTCCGGAAACAGCTCATGGATCCTCTGGGCACGGATGCCCATATATTCCGGATATACTGCGGTGGATACAAAAACCTCCGTTAACCGGGAAAGCTTTTTCACAAATTCCCGGGCGCCCTGAATGGGCGGCTGGTTTTTAAAAAACTCCGGATCCCGGAAAAATTCAAAGATTACGTCAGCCCGGCTGCCCAGCGTACCCCAGCGGTCCACCTCGTAGATGGTCAGCGGAGGATCAAAGCGGTACTTTTCGTTAGCCAGACGGATAGCATAGGGCACACATTCCATCAAAACGTCGTCAACATCCAGCGCAGTAGACAGGCGGAATTTTCGATTCATTTTCTTACCTCATGATTTTCATTTTCACGGCTGACGGTATCAGCCGTTTCTTTTTTCAGAAGGACTGCAGCCAAAGTATTTTCTGAAGCACAGCTGAAATCCGCTGTAGGAACGGTAGCCCACCTGCCAGGCTATTTCCTCCAGCGTCTTATTGGGATCGCGCAAATAGATCTCCGCCAGCTCCATTCGGCGGCGAATCACAAGGGTTTTATAATCCTCGCCCATAAACCGCCTGACCAGCTTGCGCGTTTGACGCTGGCTTAAAAACAATGCCTGGGCAAGGCCATCCAGGCCCATGTTGTCGGCAAAGTGCAGTTCTATGTATTCTTCGATGATCCATTTCTGGTGCAAGGCATGGGCACTTTCCGATAAGGGTTGTTCCTGTGATCTGTTCACACGATCCAGCAGCCGCAGCACGGCGCTGAGCAGCAAAAGACCCTGCTGCACACCGGTCAGCCGTCCGCTTTCCTGCAGGCGCAGCCGGCGGCACTGCCGCAGAAATTCATTGGCATCCGAATCTTCAAAAACCGACACCTCGCGAACATTCTGATACATCTCCAAAATTGGACTGCCGTCCTTCTGGGATGAATCCACGCTGAAATTAAAGCAAATACGCTCCACGTTCCCGTTTTGGGTCGTGGCGCTGTGGTAGATACCTGCAGGCAGCATCAGAATCTGACCCGGTGTCAGCCGAATCTCACGATCCTGCATAGGTAAATACACCGTTTCCTCGCCGGCAAAAATACAGTGAAATTCCATCAAATAATGCTTATGCGGCTGCTGGTCTACTGTTTCACCTAGGATGATATCGCTGTCAAAAGAGCGTATATGACAGTTGACCTCGTCTACTGTTGCACTAAATTCAAAACGCATAGAAATAAATCCCCTCTCGTATTGAAAAAGCGGAACTATTCTTGTAAATCTGTACAAAAAATGAATGGACTTTAATTTGGCTCAGATGTTAAAATCAGTATAAAGCCTCCGGCCAACAATTGTCAAGCCGCGACGGCACAATGAAGGGAGAATTTTTATGAAATTCGGTGTGGTTGGTCGAACGACCGACGGTTTCTTTCGTTATCAGGCGTGGCCCACTGTAGCGAAGGATGACAAGGGTGTCATTTACGCTGTCTCCTCCGGGCACCGTCTGGGACATGTATGCCCTTTCGGCAAAAATCTTATGTACATCAGTCGCGACGAAGGACAGACCTGGGAAGGTCCCATCATCGTCAACGATAGTTATATGGACGACCGGGATGCCGGTCTGGTGGCCTGGGGCGACGGTCAGCTGATGCTCAGCTGGTTTGCCCACAACAAAACGCTTTACGCTGACCGGGAGGAGCAGAATCCCACTGTGAATTTACCCCTGTCCTTGGGCGCACGTCAAATGTGGGAAGAATTGCCCGAGGATGACCTGGCTTACGGTTCTTATGTGAAGATGTCCACTGACGGCGGCAAGACCTGGAGTGACCGGGTTCGTGTTCCGGTTTCCGCGCCCCACGGTCCTATCCGCAGAGCCGACGGCAGCTTCCTGTATCTGGGAAAAACCTTCTGGAGTCCGGACCCCAGCTACGAGGGTGGCAATATTTATGCCGTAGAAAGCCGTGATGACGGCAAGACCTGGCAGATACTTGGAAAAATGCCTCACGCGGAGGATGTTGATCATAAGCGTCTCTGCGAGCCTTATGTGCTTGAGTTGCCTGACGGCACGCTGCTGGGTGCCATCCGATTAGACCGTCTCAACAAGGAAACAGAAGACCATTCCTTCTATACCACCTTCTCAACCGACGGCGGCAAGACCTGGAGTGTTCCGCAGCCCACCGGAATTAACGGCACGCCGCCCCATTTCCTGCTCCATTCCTCCGGCGCCATTGTCCTGACCTATGCCAGACGCTTCGAAAAGTACTGTGAGTGCGCCCGGATCAGTCGCGACGGCGGTAAGACCTGGGGCGAAGAAATCATTATCAGTCAGGATTCCCCCGACTGGGATCTGGGCTATCCCTCCAGCGTAGAGCTTTCTGACGGTTCTATTCTGACTGTCTACTACCAGAAGTATCCCGGTGATACTTACAATTCCCTGCTCAGCACCCATTGGGAGCTGCCGTAATCATTACAAAGCGCACTGCGCATAATAAAGGAGAATTATTATGGATATGAGAAAAAGCCGTGTTCTGCGGCAAATGAAAAACGGTAAGGTTGCCACCTGCACCAAGCTGAACCTGTCTGACCCCAGAGCTGCTGAAATCGCTGCTCTTTGCGGCTTCGACTGCCTTTGGATCGACCTGGAGCACGTTCCTAACAGCATGAAGGACGTGGAAAACACCGTCCGCGCTGCCAAGATTTATGATGTAGACGTGCTGACCCGCGTGAGCAAGGGTTCCTACAGCGATATCGTGCGTCCTCTGGAAGGCGATTCCACCGGCGTGATGGTGCCCCACCTGATGAGCCTGGAAGAAGCAAAGCAGATCGTCTACTACACCAAGTTCCATCCCATTGGCAGACGCCCCATCGACGGCGGCAATGCTGACGGCGCATACTGCATGGTCAGCGGCAAGGATTACATCAAGCAGGCCAACGAAGAGCGCTTCACCGTGGTGCAGATCGAAGATCCGGAACCCTTGGCAGAGCTGGAAGAGATTTGCGCACTGCCCGGTATCGACATGATCTTCTTCGGCCCGGCAGACTTCTCTCAGGGCATTGGCGATCCCTGCGGCAACGACCCCCGGATCGACGAAGCTCGTCGCCTGGTTGCTAAAACCGCCCGGAAGTACGGCAAGTTTGCCGGTACTGTAGGCGGCCCCGGCAATTTCGATCAGCTAGTGGAAATGGGCTATACCTTCATCAGCGTGGGCGCAGACGTGATTGCACTGTTCCAGTATTTCCAGAACACTGCTGAGCAGATCAGCGGCCGGGAAATCGCTGAGGTGTAAGCCTATCTTGATTGGGATTCTCCCCATGTTAGAAACTACAAAGAACACCACCCAACCGGGTGGTGTTCTTTTTTGTCTAATAACCCTAATTTTGAAATGCCCAGACCCCCGGGGGTCGTTTTTCTGCGTAGGGGGTCGTTTTTAGCGAGAGGGGGTCGGATTTTTGATAGAGGGGGTCGCCAAAGAATGAAAAACAACTAGCCTCTCCCATTAACACCCAAAACCGTCCAGTGTTCTATAAATAAAGATTTCTATCAAATGCCTAATATTACGTATGGTGCATTGTCGCTTTCTGACCATTTTACCCCAACGCATTTTACACCGTTGCCACCGCTTACCATAAGATTAATTATCTTCTTTGCAAAATAATCATTCCAGTGATTATAAATAGCTTTTATTGTATTGGTACCGTTGTCGGTGCAGTATGCTACAATTCCTTGCTCAGAACTTTCATAGTTTGCGACCTTACAATCTAAATAAAATATTGAATTCTCTAATTCCTTATAATTGGACACCACATAAGATATTGAATAGTGGGGAATGATGGTATCATAAAAAGAGGTCAATTCAGATCGATCTGCCGACTCGGATTTCCAAAGGGCATTAACAAATTCGATTGGAACAGCAAAGTTTAGGTTTTGCCCAGATTCGAGCGAGGCATATGTAATACCGATTACTTCTCCATTATCGTTGAACAGAGCCCCTCCACTACTGCCGCTTGAAATCGACGCAGTAAACTGAATGTCTGTTGCATTACCATTTTGGGCATAAGTACTAAAAATACCAGAAGAAACAACATTAGTTAGGCCAAGGGGACTGCCAATAGCTATTACTTTTTCCCCCTTTTTTAAGTGTTCAGAAGAGCCTGTTGCAAGAATTGGAAGATCAATATTGGTACTTCTCTGTTGATAGTATAGTATAGCAATATCTCTTTCTTTTGCCACACCAATTCCACCGAAGATGTCGCACGTTTGCCCTGTTTCTGTTTCTATCTCAATACGCGACGGATAATCCTCAATAACATGATAGTTTGTTATGATGACGCCTTCTTTAAATGCAGCAAAACCGCTACCCGTTGCGTATAGATCACCGTTTTCATCATAGCAATTCAATTTCACCACCGATTGCGATGCAAGTGAAATTGCTTCCGGATTATTAGAAAAAGCCTCTACAATCATGGTTTCTTCGGATGAAATTGAATTGTCTATGCCGCCCTCACCGCCAAACGCAATCATCATGCCAACAGCAACAATTGCTATAAGAAGTAATATTCCTATCACAATAAGCGTTCGTATACCCCTGCTAGTATCCGTTTGGGATGCCTCTTTTTCTTCCCAGACAATCGCCATTCCACACTCTGGGCAAAACTTGTTCTTTTTAGTAACTTTTGAATTACAATGGGGACAACGCATATACACCCTTCTCTCCATTTATCTTTATGGCCTATTATTTAACGTTAAACTCCTTGTTTGTAACTTCATAGAAACAACTGCCACCTCCGTTGATGTTAAGTGGAATGGGGGCATTGTTTCAAGAAGCCGTCATCTAGCAAGGAAACAACATAATTCAGCGCATCAGTGCCTTTTATATTGCAAGCAACAGCGACCTGGTTAACAGAAACGATACCAGCTGATTTAACATAGTTATATACGGTGGTTTTCATAGTGCACCTCCATTTGTGTTGTAGTTAATATATATTAATTATATCACTAATTGGGCGCTATTGCAAATATATAAAAATATTACAAACCCAACGATTACCCACAATTCTAACGATACCCCCCATAAATCTAACGATTACTACCACAAATCCAACGATTGCCCCATAAGTCTAACGATTACCCCACAAATCCAACGATAACCCATAATTCCAACGATTTGTAGTGGAAAATTACGCTAAAAATACAGAATGCCCAACCGGGAAATTACTCCAGGTTGGGCATTTGAAGTTATATTCCGGCTGAGCCGGAGTGATATTTTCACTGCGTGAAAGTTATATTGCTGCTACGCAGCAGTGATATTATATTCGCCTCCAAAACTGCCCGTAGGGCAATATAACTTGGCGCAAGCCAAATATAACTGCGAAGCAATTAACTCGCCTAAGGCGAATATAGCTGAAAACACCGTAATTGTGGTATCACAATTACGGTGTTTTCATGGTGGACGATATAGGACTCGAACCTATGACCTTCCGCACGTCAAGCGGATGCTCTAGCCAGCTGAGCTAATCGTCCAGGCGCATGGGTGATTATACTGTACCGCACCTTGTTTGTCAAGGGTTTTTGACAGAAAATTTA
>JAZNHB010000036.1:0-3109 GCA_045576715.1 Faecousia sp.
AGATGTAAAATGTATGTAAAGTCCATCTAAATTCTTGAATTTTGCTACTAAAACAGATAAAATTGTAAAAAACGCAATGAGGTGCCCAAATGATATGGTGTGTAGAAGATGATTCCAGCATCCGCGACATTGAAGTATATGCCCTAACTTCCACCGGATTTGAAGCCAAAGGTTTTGAAGACGGTGACAGCTTTTGGAATGCGCTACAGTCTGAAAAGCCGGAACTGGTGGTGCTTGATGTGATGCTCCCCGGTAAGGACGGTGTCACGTTGCTGAAGCTGATGAAAGCAAACGAATCGTTTGCAGACATTCCCGTGATCATGGCCACCGCCAAGGGAAGCGAATATGATAAGATTCAAAGCCTGGATTTGGGTGCAGATGACTATTTGGTGAAGCCGTTTGGCATCATGGAAATGGTCAGCCGAGTGAAGGCTGTTCTTCGACGGTGTAAGCGGTCAGCACCCTCCAACTTGCTGAAACTGGACGGCCTGGTACTGAATCCCGACGAGCATACGGTCACAGTCGATGGCGAGCGGGTAATTCTGACCTATAAGGAGTATGAACTTCTGCATCTGTTTCTCTCTCAGCCGGGGATTGCATTTACAAGAGAGCAGCTGCTCTCCTCCGTATGGAATACGGAGTATGCGGGCGAAACCCGAACAGTGGATATGCACATCCGCACCCTTCGTCAGAAGCTAGGCAGCTACGGCCACCTCATCGAAACCGTCAGAAATGTAGGCTACCGCATGGAGGCCAGACATGACAAGTAAAATCTTTCGCTCCACGGTGTTTGTTGCGGTTGTGGTTTTGCTCTGTTCTCTGGGAATTGTGATGGGCGTTCTGTACAATCACTTTACCGGGGTGCAGGTGGAGCAACTGAAAGATGAACTGAGCCTTGCGGTCACTGGTACGGAGCAGTACGGCAACGCATTTTTGGAAAATGTGGAAGCTGACCGCTTCCGTGTGACCTGGATCGACACAGATGGCACCGTACTTTTTGACACGCAGGTGGATCAATCTGTCATGGAAAACCATGCCGACCGGGAAGAAATCCGGGAAGCATTTACAACCGGGTCCGGCAGTGCGGTGCGCAACTCTTCCACACTGACCGAGCAGACCTACTACGAAGCACGGCGTTTAACGGACGGAACGGTGCTGCGTATTTCTGCCAATCAGGCATCTGCCTGGGCGCTGATGATGGATCTACTGTGGCCCATTATTCTCATTGCCGTGCTTGCCATCGGCCTTTCCGCATTGCTTGCCCGTCGCATGGCAAAGAATATCGTGGAGCCAATGAATAAGTTAGATTTGGAGCATCCACTGTCCAACAATACTTACGATGAACTTTCTCCCTTGCTGCGCCGGATCAATCAGCAGCATTTGCAGATCAATGCCCAAATGCGCAAGCTGCAACGCAAGACCGACGAATTTATTCAGATCACCTCTCACATGCAGGAGGGCCTGGTGGTGCTGGACAAGGAGACCCATATCCGCTCCATCAACACTGCCGCTATGCGGATCTTCCGGACGGAAGGAACATGCGTGGGCAGTGGTTTCTTCCAGATAAACCGAAGTAACGCACTGCGGCAGGCGCTGAACGATGCCCTGGACAAGGGACACGGGAGTGCCATGCAGGAGTTGGAGGGCAGAATCTACCGCTTTGATATGAGTAGTATCCAGTCGGATGGTAATTTGCTGGGTGCGGTTATTTTAGTGGTGGATGTGACGGAATCCCAAAATGCAGAGCAGATGCGCCGAGAGTTTTCTGCCAATGTATCCCACGAGTTGAAAACCCCACTGCAAGGTATTATCGGCAGCGCGGAGCTCTTGGAAAGCGGCATGGTGAAACCGGAGGATACCTCTCGCTTTGTGGGGTATATCCGCAAGGAAGCCTCCCGGTTGGTGAATCTGATTGAGGATATCATCCGCCTGTCCCAGCTGGACGAGGGCGTGGAGTTGCCTGCCGAGCAGGTGGATATGCTTGCTTTGGCAGAAGATGTAAAAGAAATTCTGACACCCAGTGCTGCGGAGAAAGATGTAAAGATCGATGTGACCGGTAATGGCTTTGCAATCAACGGTGTCCGCGGAATGCTCCAGGAGATCATCTACAATCTCTGCGACAATGCCATCAAGTACAATGTTCCCGGCGGCAGTGTGACAATCCATGCTGAGAATAACCGTTTGGTTGTCAGCGATACCGGCATCGGAATTCCGGCAGAGCATAAGGATCGGATTTTCGAGCGGTTCTATCGAGTGGATAAGAGCCACTCTAAAGCTTCCGGTGGTACCGGTCTGGGACTTTCCATCGTCAAGCACGCCGTCGCTTACCACAATGCAGAAATTACCTTGGAAAGTAATCCCGGAAACGGCACAACAATCACGATTCAATTTTGATTTTAGACCGCATCCGTTTGGGTGCGGTCTTTTATTTTACATAGATTTTACTTAGGTTTTGCAAACCCTCTATGGTTTTTACAAATGGCAAAATTTATAATGTAGACTGTCGAAATAAGAAAACTTGACCTGAAGGAGTAAAATATGACAGCTTACATTTTTAAGATCATCACCTTGCTTGGTGGCCTTGCGCTGTTCCTGTTTGGCATGGACGTAATGGGCAAGGCACTGGAGCGGCAGGCCGGTGGTAAACTGCAAACCATCTTGGCAAAGATGAGTTCCAATGTATTTAAGGGATTCCTGCTGGGCCTGGGTGTCACCGCTGTGATCCAGTCCTCTTCTGCAACCACGGTCATGGTGGTCGGCTTTGTTAACTCCGGTATTATGACCCTGAAGCAGGCGGTGGGTGTCATCATGGGTTCCAACATCGGTACCACTGTCACCGCCTGGATCCTGTCCCTGTCCGGCTTGGAAGGTGATAGCTTCCTCATCAAGTTCTTTAAGCCTTCCACATTAGCTCCCCTTATCGGCATCTTCGGCATCCTGCTGTACATGGGTAAGTCCGAAAAGAAAAAGGGCGTTGGCACCATCATGCTGGGTTTCATGGCTTTGATGACCGGTATGGATCTCATGAGCAGTTCCATGGCATTCCTAAAGACCGAAGCCTGGTTTGCTGACCTGATGATTTCTTTCACCAATCCCATTGTGGGTATTA
>JAZNHB010000037.1:0-12374 GCA_045576715.1 Faecousia sp.
CGCAAAAGGGAGACAAATGGGCAGATTTCAATTACATTGCTTATGGGTGGCAGTTTAAATAACAAATAAATGTTGTTGATATCTACCTGCTAGCCGTTAGCCGGATGGCAGTAACACCTTCATTTGCGCCGGTGGCTGGAAAGTATTTGCCGAATGGTGGAATGTATGCTACAATGCATTTGAAAGTGAGGTGCCGTTATGACGGATAAAAAGAAAGAGTTACTTCGCACAGTAAAATTTGTGCTGTTTTCTATCAGCGCAGGTGTGATTCAGGTAGGCAGTTTTACGCTTATGGAGGAGCTGCTGCACCTGCCCCATTGGGTAGCGTATCTGGTTGCGCTGGTGCTTTCGGTTTTGTGGAATTTTACCCTGAATCGGAAATTTACATTCTGCTCGGCGAGCAATATGTCTGTGGCGATGCTGAAGGTTGCTGTATTCTATCTCATATTTACCCCGGTATCCACATGGTGGACTGCCGTGCTGACGGACAGCTGCGGGTGGAACGAATATTTGGTATTGGCGCTGACGATGCTTGTGAATTTTTCGACGGAATATTTATATCAGCGCTTTTTTGTGTTTGGTGACAGTCTGGATACGGCAAACAAGAAAGACCAGGACGGTCAGTGATGCTTGCGCTGCTGTGGGCAGTGAAAGTTTAGGGCATCTTTGTACATAGGGTACAAAAGTAGGCGAAAAACAAAGAGTGTGTTTGTACGGTGTATAAACGTCCGCGTAAAATGGAGTTTTTTATTGACAGATAAGTGCTATCTGTGGTATATTAGGACAATCAAATACCCTCTGGGGTATAAAAGGGAGAAATACATATGAAGAGAATTTTAGCAGTAATTTTGGCAGCGATGTTGCTGCTGAGTATGGCTGCCTGCGCACCTGCTGATCAGGACAAAGGCGGCGCAAAGGATAAATTTGTGGTAGGCGTCTGCCAGCTGGGTCCCCATGAGGCGTTGGACGCTGCTACCAAGGGCTTTGTCGATGCTCTGAAGGAAGCTTTGGGCGAAGAGAATGTTGAGATCATTGAGAAGGTTGGCGGCGGCGATATGGCTACCTGCACCCCTATCATCAACGATTTCGTTGCTAAGGAAGTTGACCTGATCATGGCAAACGCTACCCCTGCACTGCAGGCTGCAGCTGCTGCCACAGAGGATATCCCTATCCTGGGCACCTCTGTTACCGAGTACGGTGTTGCACTGGACCTGGAGAACTTTAACGGTACAGTCGGCACAAATGTCTCCGGTACTTCCGACCTGGCACCGCTTGACCAGCAGGCTGCCATGATCCAGGAGTGGTTCCCCGAAGCCAAGAATGTGGGTCTTTTGTACTGCTCCGCAGAGGCTAACTCCATCTATCAGGTGGAAAAGGTCAAATCCGAGTTGGAAGCCAAGGGTATCACTGCCACACTGTACGCGTTCTCCGATACCAACGACCTGAGCATGGTCGCTCAGTCTGCCGCGGACGCATCTGATGTGATCTATATCCCCACGGATAATACAGTTGCCGCTGCTACCGGTACTGTTTACGATGTTTGCAGTGCTGCCGATGTCCCTGTGATCGCCGGCGAAGAAGGTATCTGCAAGGGCTGCGGTGTGGCAACGTTGTCCATCAGCTACTATGATCTGGGCGTTACCACCGGTAAGATGGCTGCCAAGATCCTGAAGGGCGAGGCAGATGTTTCCGAGATGCCTATTGAGTACGCACCTGCCACCAAGAAGTATAATGCGACCATCTGTGAAGAGTTGGAGCTGGACGCACCCGAAGGCTATGTTGCCATTGAAGAGTAATTCGATATTTTATCATATAACAAAGGGGCGAGGTGGCTGTCCATCTCGTCCCTTCGCTTAGACTTTCATTGGAGGATGTAACAAGCTATGTCGATCCTTTTAGACAGATTTTTAAGTTTTCTCAACGCGCTGCCTGGCTCTCTTTCTCAGGGAATGATTTGGGGCATCATGGCAATTGGTCTTTACATTACTTATAAGATGCTGGACTTGTCCGACCTGACGGTGGACGGTTCTTTCTGCACCGGCGGTGCGGTTTGTGTCATGATGCTCATTGCCGGGTGTAATGTCTGGCTGGCCATGCTGGTGGCGATGCTGGTGGGCATGCTGACCGGCTGGGTCACCAGCTTCTTCCACACCAAGCTGAAGATCCCTGCGATCCTGGCAGGTATTTTGACGCAGCTGGCACTGTGGTCTGTGAACCTTGCCATCATGGGTATGAAGGCAAATCAGGCTGTCAATGTAAAAAAATATGACCTTTTGGTATCGCTGCGTTACCTGCAGGATGTTGCAAAGGGCAGCCGCGGCTTCTGGCAGCATCCGCTGTTTACAGTGGGAGTGTTCACGGTTGCCATCGTGGCGGTGCTCTACTGGTTCTTCGGAACGGAGCTGGGCGCGTCAATCCGTGCTACCGGTGCCAATGCCAACATGGCAAGAGCCCAGGGTATCAACACCGACCGCAACAAGGTTATTGGACTGATGCTGTCCAACGGTCTGGTGGCACTGTCCGGCGCACTGCTTGCCCAGTATCAAAGCTTTGCCGATATCAATATGGGTCGCGGTGCCATTGTCATCGGATTGGCAGCGATCATCATTGGTGAGGTTGCTTTTGGTAAGCTGTTCAAGAACTTTGCGTTGAAGCTGATCGCGGTAAGCCTGGGCGCAATAATTTATTATGTGGTGATCCAGGCAGTCATCAGTCTGCTGAATATCGACTCCAACTATCTGAAGCTGATCTCCGCGCTGATCGTGGCGGTGTTCCTTGCCGTTCCCAATCTGCGTGGTCAGATATTCAAGAAAGCCGGAAAGGAGCGTAGCCATGCTTAAGATCGAAAATGTACGCAAGGTTTTCAATGCCGGTACGGTCAATGAAAAGGTCGCGCTGAACGGACTGAATCTGGAATTAAAAGAAGGCGACTTTGTTACCGTCATCGGCGGAAACGGTGCAGGTAAGTCCACTATGCTCAATTCCGTAGCTGGTGTCTATCCGGTGGATGAGGGCAAGATTTTGATCGGCGGTGTGGATGTGACAAAGCTGCCGGAATACAAGCGGGCAAAGTTCATCGGCCGGGTATTTCAGGACCCGATGATGGGCACTGCTGCCACTATGCAGATCGAGGAAAACCTGGCTCTGGCTGTCCGTAGGGGCAAGCCGCGCACCCTGCGTTCCGGCATCACCAAGCAGGAACGGGAAGAATACCGCGAAAAGCTGAAGATCCTGGACCTGGGTCTGGAGGATCGCCTGACAGCTAAGGTAGGCTTGCTTTCCGGCGGTCAGCGGCAGGCGTTAACGCTGCTGATGGCTACTTTGCAGGAACCGAAGTTGCTGCTGCTGGACGAGCATACTGCGGCGCTGGACCCCAAGACTGCTGCCAAAGTGCTGGAGACCACCCAGCGGATCGTGGAACGCAACAACTTAACCACGCTGATGATTACCCACAATATGCGTGATGCCATCACCTACGGCAACCGTCTGATCATGATGTATGACGGCAGGATCGTGGTGGATGTGTCCGGTGAGGAAAAGAAGAACCTGACCGTGGAGCAACTGCTGAGTCTGTTCAGTAAAGCCAGCGGCTCCGACGAAGCAAATGATAAGTTGCTGTTAGGTTAATATTGTAAGCGGCTGTCAAAGACAGCCGCTTTCTTTAGGCTTGCAAAAGTGACGGCGATTTGATACAATAAACGAAAGCTTTTACAAAGGAGCAGATAGATGAAATATCTGATTATTTTCATGATATCTATGGTGCCAATCATTGAATTGCGTGGCGCAATGGTCTATGCGGTAGGCTATGACCTTCCGTACATTCCTGCGCTGATTACTTGCGTGATTGGGAACATGCTTCCTGTACCGATCATTTACTTCTTTGCCAGGAAGGTGCTTCAGTGGGGCGCGGATAAAAAGTATATCGGAAAGCTCTTCACATTTTTCCTGGTGAAAGGGGAAAGAGCCGGGCAGAAGCTGGTGAAGACCACCGGACGGGGCGGCCTGTTTTTGGCGCTTTTGTTGTTTGTGGGCATCCCGATGCCAGGCACCGGCGCATGGACCGGCACGCTTGGTGCAAGCTTTTTGAACATGGGCTTTAAATCTACCGTAGTCGCTGTGAGTCTGGGCGTAATTTTGGCCGGAATCATCATGGCGGTGCTTAGCACCGGCGTATTCAGCGTCATTGGCTTATAAGGAGGAAAAATATGTCTGATTGTCTGTTTTGTAAGATCGTAAAAGGGGACATCCCTTCCACAAAGGTCTATGAGGATGCGCAGATTCTGGCGTTTCGGGATATTGCGCCTCAGGCGCCGACCCATATTCTGGTGATTCCTAAAATGCACATTGGCTCTGTTGCAGAGGTGACCGGGGAAAACAGCGGTGTGATCGCCCGGGTATTTGAAGTCATACCCCAGATCGCGGAAGCGGAAGGCCTGACAGGCGGCTACCGGGTTGTTTCCAACTGTGGCCCAGATGCAGGACAGACCGTGCACCACCTGCATTTCCATATTTTGGGAGGCAGGGAACTGACCTTGCAGATGGCTTGACAAAGCCGCAGGAATTGGTATAATATCTTTAGTCGCAAAACAAATCTATCTTCGGGGGGCCGGATGCATCCGGCTGAGATTAGGCTCTGTAGCCTTGACCCGTGAACCTGATACGGTCAGTACCGTCGTAGGAAAAGATGCATAAATGAGATACCTTTGTATCGCATTGCACCTAGACGGGTTTGCAATGCGATATATTATTTTCGGGGTCGGCCACGAAAATGGTTTCGGCTTCGGTGACGGATCTTTTGTCCCAATGCACATTTTTTAAGCCTTGAAATACACCGAGTATTCCTGCGGCTGAAAAAATGCGCCTCGTGTCAAAATCTCTTGCCACCGAAATCAAAGGCCTTTTCGTCGCCAACCCATGGGAGGTATCTCTATGAAAAACAAAACCCGGCGCTTAACGGAAAGCGCAATGCTACTGGCTGTGGCCATCGTGCTGGAGCTGGTAAGTAAAATGTTCATCCCTGAAATGCCCTTCGGCGGGCAAATTACCCTGGTCAGTATGCTGCCGGTGGTGCTGATCTCCTATCGTCACGGCGTAAAATGGGGTCTGGTATCCGGTGTCGCATATGCGCTGCTGGAAATGGCCATCGGCGCAAAGACTGTGGCAGCGGCGTTCCAGCCGGGCTACTTTGGCGACGGCACGATGCTGGTCAACGCACTGATTATGTGCGTTTTGGACTACTTGGTGGCATTTACCGCGCTGGGCTTGGGTGGTGTGTTCCGTGACCGGATAGAAAACCGGGCCTTGGGACTGATGTGCGGTTCGCTGGTTGCGTTGGGAGCAAGATATTTGGCCCACGTTGCTTCTGGCTATATCCTGTTTTCCGGTTGGGCAGAGTGGTTCTTTACCCAGGAGGGTTTCCCCGCCTGGGGTGGGCAGCTGGTACAAAATATCAGCGCCGAGGCGCTGGGACTTGTGTACTCCGTGGTCTATAACGGGATGTATATGCTGCCGGAAATGGTAATTACTGCGGTGGCTGCATTGCTGCTTGGCCGTATTCCTAAAATCGCAGAAAAGATTAGCTGAAAAAGCGCCCCGCCAATCGGCGGGACGCTTACTGTCAGTTTTGCATACGGATCACAGTCATACCGGGGGCGGTATCTGCCATGCAGCTGACCTGGTACAATAGCTGCGCTACCTGTCCGCGGTTCATAGTTTCGTCGGCGACCAAGGTGATGCCGTTGTCAGCCATAGCCGTCAAAGAGGTGGATGCCCAGGCAGGAACCTCCTCCTTCAGCTCGCCGGCTGCACTTTCCGCAGCCTCCAAAGTTTGCTGGGAAACCGTCAGGTCCAGCGCGTTTTGGAGCATAACTGCGGCTTCTGCGCCGGTGACCGGCTGATCAGCAAGAAAACTGCCGGTGTCGCTGGCAGGAAGATCAGCTGTCAGACCGGAACGGATGGCTGCAGCAAGGTAGGGACGCAGCCAAAGCGGTGTGTCCGCCGGAATAGCACTGTTAACATCCTCTTGTGCAGGAATACCAAGCGTCTGCACTACCATGGCAAGAAATTCTCCTCGGCTGACGGTTTTATCCGGTTGGAAGCAGATCTCGCTGCCTACTTGCTCTCCCACGAACAAGCCGGTGTTGCGCATCCACTCTGCGGCAAAGCGGCAATCCTGCCCCACGGTATCGGTATACTGCTTGGCATCGGTGGGTTTTAAAATCTGGATGGTCACTGTGGCTTCACGGGATACATTGCCTGCAGGGTCGGTGGCGGTATAGGTGAAGGAGTCCACACCCACCTTGTTTTTCTTGGGGGTATACACGAAACTGCCGTCGGTGTCCACGGCAACTTCACCGCGCTTAGGCTTGCGCACAAGGTTGTACGTCAGGGATGCGCCCTCGGGGTCAGTTACTTTCAGCTGACCCTCGTTGGGAAGATTCTTATAGGTCTCCAAAGTAAAATCTTCCGCAACGGGCGGACGATCCTGTTTGCCCTTAATAGAGATTACTGTGGTAGCGCTTGTCTCCACCCGGTCGCTGTAGATAGGCAGGAAGGTAACCACTGCCTCCTGGTCGATGTCTGTGCGCAGAGGCTGAAAAGTCATTTCTTCCAGCTGCTGGGAGGTGAGAATATCGCCCGGACGGATAACGCGGCTGCCCAGCATGACTGTGCCGGAATCGGCATCGGGCAGTTTCGTGATGCAGATTCCTTTCAAAGTCTCGTTATCGGAGAAATCGGCGGGAGTAAAACAGTAGGTGGTGTCACAGTCCACCTGTGCAGCCAATGCCGTGGTGCCGAAAGAAGCAACACAGAGCACTGCGAGAAAAAGACAGAGAAAACGAACGCGTGACATGATCTAAGACCTCCTATATTTGGTGTTCGGAGGTATTTTTTCCAAACCGGTCAGTATTATGCAAAAAAGAGACCGCCAAACGGCGGTCTCTTTTTATGCTTTTCGGGATTTGGTTTTCAAGATCACTGTGATCAGAAGATAGACAAGAACCAATAATGCAGATGCCACCAGGAAAAAATAGCCGTACATCTGCAGTCGGTCGAGCATGTCCTGAGCAAGCGCGCAAAGCAAAGTTCTCAGGGCCGATTCTCCAATAGGCAGTCGGCTGGCCAGTTGATAGTGCGCAGCCAGGCCTGTGGCGCATAAAAACAGTGTGGCATTGGTTGCTGTTGCAATGGCGGCATAATACAGGACGTACTGCCGTTTACGCTGCAGAAAGAAAATGAAAACTGCAATTACTGCGCAGCCGGCAGCGGCGATCCATATGGCAGGCTCCAAGAGCGTTCCCAGTTTGCTGATTGCCTGCAGGATCTTCGGCAGAGCAGGCACCCTGACGGAGTTTTTGTAGTCCTTTATACAGGCAGAAACCAGCTCGTTTATGTTCTTTTCCAGTTCCTTGTCGATGGTTTCATCAGGGAGGATCGTCAGAACATAGGCGCGCACCTGCGTATCCAGCTTTTCTTCCAGCTCGGTAGTATTAATGCTTGCAGTTCCGGTATAAGAATCCTCCAGATAGGCACATACGTCTGCGCTTACCTGCTCTTTCGTTAAAACGGCCAGTATGGGCTCCGGATCTGCGATGCCGGTGATGGCTAACAGGTTTTCCCAGTCCTCCTCGATTTCTGCGCAAAGCGCCTGAGTATATCCGCTGTACTGGGCCAGACCCGTTAAAAATTCAGGCTTAACCAAGGTGGAGTTTGCAAAAACCGCAAGGCTAAGGGCAAGAAGGAGCAAAGCCAAAAACAGCGCCAACACACTGCTAAATACATGAGATAGGACTGTTTTTTTCATCCTTGGTTCCCCCTGTCAACAATCATGGGTCCGGAGACGTAATCGGCGCAGACAAAGAAACGCTTTTTTACGTTGCCAAGGGCGGTGCGTTGATAATAGCATGTATACAGAACAACGTTTTCGTCCTCTCGGCCCAGGTCGTATATAGAATCGTCGGTAGCATCGTGAACGCCCACATATTTTACTTCGTATGTGTATACACCGTATGTAGTACGAATCTGCACCTCATCGCCGACCTGCACTTTGTGAAGATTTTTAAAATGGCGGTTTACATGGGCGCAAATCATGGTAGTACCGCCGTAACCGACGATCATACTGCCGATATATTGGCCTGCGCCCTTTTTCAGCACAGGATTTGTGTCTCCGTAGTACAAAGGACAAAGGATGTCTGCGGAGGGAACAGAAACCTCTGCGTATATTTGCTCATATGTTGGGAAGGTGATATCCCGTATATCTACCGTATCTTCCGCGTATGCGTCGGGACTCAGCGGCTTGAAGTCTTCTTCTGTGCTGATGGTGGGCTTTTCTGCCTGCATCAGCAACAAGTTTCCGTAACCTATCACGTCTTCTGCGGAGGCATTGATAACAAGAAATAAAATACCGCACAGCAGAACGCTAAAAATTAATGGGGCTATCACCAGCCCCATTAATCGTATGATTGAATTACGGAAAAGTAAACACTTTTTCGTATCTTTCATAATTAAGCAAACAAACCCTTCTTCTTAGACACACCAAACATGACAGCAGTGCCCAGAGCCAGAGCTGCAGCAACAACAGCAGCCATAACGCCTGCGGTTACAGTGAAGTCTTCACCGGTGGCCTTCACAACGGGAGTAGATTCGAAAACAGGGGTGTTGCTGCCCACGGGTGTGATCACAACGTTATTTTCCTTGGGCATGTAAACGAGAGACAGGTCCACCTCAGCACAAGCTTTCTGACCCAGGGCCAGGACTTCAGAACGGGCCTCTTCACTCATTTTGGAAAGGTTATAGGAGCTGCCGGAGAAATTCTGGGAGTCGGCTTGTTCTTTGACGATTTCCTTGCCGGCTTCGATGTACTTAATAATAGCGTCCTTCTCTTCCTCGGTCATATCGCAGTCACCGGCAAAGTAGTTCTTTGCGGTGTTGACATATTCTTGGGGGATAGAGAAGTCCCAGCCGTTTTTGCCGATCACGTGATCGCTTTCCAGCAAATCCAAAACAGCCTGCTCGTTTGCGTTAATGCCGGTGGCGGCAAACGCACTCAGAGGGAGCATAGCAACCAGCGCCAAAGAGAATAAAACAGCTACTAACTTTTTCATGATTTGACCTCCATAAATTAACCACTTCTGACTATATTGACAATAACCAGTTACTTTATACTAACACACCTGTTTGCTAAAGTCAATGTGTTTTTGCATATATTTTTGTGACTTTATGCAGACTTTTTTGCAAAAAATCTATTTTTTTGACGAGAGAAAGTCGGTGTTATGGAGTGTTGACAAGTCGTGAAGCAGCAGGGGAAAAGAGGTTTGAATTGACTCTGCGGTGCGGACAGTAGTCTTGCGCCCAGAGACATACATTTTTTGGTTCCTATGGTTTGCATTTTAACAAAATGATAAAAAGTATGAATTTCCAATAAATATTATGTTGAAAACTCTGTTTGGATGTGCTATAATCTAAAAAATTATAATTTTGAAAAGTCTGGCCCCGGATGGAGAAGGTTGGATTCACAACAGCCGGTTTTCGGAGTAGTCCGGCTGTGGAAAGGAATACCTGTATGAATGCAAAGACCCTATTGTATATTTTAAAGCGGCTGGCGCTGGCGGCGCTGACCGTTTGGATCGTGATTACCATCACTTTTTTTGTTACCCGCGCTGTTCCCGGCGGTCCGTTTCTGGGTGAAAAGGCGCTGTCGGCGGAAGCGACAGCTGCGCTGGAAGCAAAGTACGGCCTGGATAAGCCGGTGCATGTACAGTATGCTACATACCTTGCAGACGTTGTTACCCGGTTGGATTTCGGTCCCAGTCTGAAGGACCGGGGCCGTGATGTGATTGATATTATCAGCGACGGCATGAAGGTGTCTGTGAAGCTGGGTCTGATCGCTGCCGCCATCGCTACGGTTACCGGTATCGTTCTGGGCGCAGTAGCCGCGTTGCAGCGTAATAAGTTCATTGATAAGGTCATTATGGTCGTAACTACCGCGTTTGTGTCTATGCCATCGTTTATTATGGGCACGTTGTTACTGTTGCTGTTTGCGCTGGCACTGCAACTGGTGCCTGCAAACGGCGCTATGGAGGGCGGCTTGATCCTGCCTGTGATTACACTGGCGTTGTATCCGGCTGCCTATATCACCCGATTGACACGTTCTTCTATGCTGGACGTGCTGGGTCAGGATTACATCCGCACCGCAAGAGCAAAGGGCGTTTCTCAGGTGAAGATCATTTTCGGTCATGCGCTAAAGAACTCTTTGATTCCTGTCATCACCTACTTAGGACCTATGCTGGCATATATTGTCACCGGTTCCTTGGTGGTGGAGCAGATCTTTGCGGTCAACGGCATCGGCAGAGCCTTTGTCAACAGCATTACCAATCGTGATTATCCTCTGATCATGGGCACCACTATCGTGCTGGCGACCTTGATCGTTATTATGAATCTGGTCAGCGATATCCTCTACAAGGTTGTCGACCCCAGAATTACTCTGGAATAAGGAGGCAGCCAAGTGAAAAAGAATCCCTTTACCATGCATGTGAACATGGACGATTTTATCCCCGCCACCGGCGAGGAAAAGGAATACATGGTACAGATGCGCCCGTCCACCACTTTCTTTAAAGATGGTGTAAAGCGCCTTCTGAAAAATAAGATCGCAACCATCAGCTTTATTGTGATTGTTCTGATTACGCTTACATCTATTTTCCTGCCCATGTTCTATCCCTATAAATATGATAAAATGTTGGGTGTGAACCCGGGAAAGCCGGTGGATCCGTCCTACAACAACCTGAAACCCTTTGACTATGGCGCGACAGAGCGTGTTAACCTGTTGGGAAAGGTGAACGCTAAGGAGATCTTCCTGCCTGCTGAGCAGAAGCTGGGCGGCACCGATGAGGAAATGAAGGAAAATCAGACGTTGCGCCAAGGCATGAAGGCACAGGCCGAGTCTCTGCTGGCTGCCGTGAAGGCACAGGGGGCAGACAGCGCAGCCGGCAAGCTCCCGGAAGGCGCCGAATATACCGTTCGTGAGGAAGTCAGCAACAAAACCTACCAGAAGCATAATAACATCATTCAGTGGCTCTGGGAGGTAGACTGGCTGGGCAACGGAAAGCGGCTGTCAGGCGATGCTGCATTATTTGAGACAGAAGAAGGTTACTACGTGATTTCCTTTGATGCCTATGTAGGTGAAACAAAGGACGTGGTACCCCACATTTTCGGCACAGACTCTCAGGGACGTGACTACTTTATCCGTACTGTCTACGGCACACGCATCTCCTTGGTGGTTGGTTTCTTTGCAAGTATCATTGTGCTGATTATCGGTATGACCGTCGGTTCTGTTGCCGGTTATATCGGCGGCAAGGTGGATATCACCATCATGCGTATCGTTGATATCATTTACTCCTTGCCCGATACTTTGATGGTCATTTTGTTGGGCTCTGTTATGAAAGTGGCTTTGGGAGCTGTGATCACAGGCACCGTTTTTGAAAAGCTGGGCAGTAATATGATCAGCCTGTTTTTGGTGTTTGCTTTGCTGTACTGGGTGTCTATGGCCCGTATGATCCGCGGTCAGATCCTGAGCCTTCGTGAGCAGGAGTACGTGCTGGCAGCCAAGGCAGCCGGCGCCAAATCCGGTTGGGTCATTACCAAGCACCTGATCCCCAACTGTATCAGCGTGGTTATTATTTCCACTGCGCTGCAGATTCCCAGCGCAATTTTCACCGAAAGCTATCTGTCCTTCTTGGGCCTGGGTGTCAATGCCCCTATGCCCAGCCTGGGCGCGCTGGCTTCCGATGCCCTTAATGGCATCAACAGTTATCCGTTCCGTCTGGTGATCCCGGCTATTGCCATTTCCTTGATCGTTCTTTCCCTGAACCTCTTTGGCGACGGCCTGCGGGATGCATTTGATCCCAAGCTGAAGAACTAAGGAGGTTGCAGATATGGCATTATTAGAAGTAAAAGACCTGCACACCTCGTTCTTCACCCCTGCCGGTGAGGTCAAGGCAGTCAATGGTGTTACCTTCCAGCTGGACCACGGCAAGGTGCTGGGTATCGTGGGCGAATCCGGCTCCGGCAAGTCCGTGACCGCATACTCCATCATGCAGATATTGGAAAAGACCGGAAAGATCGTATCCGGATCTGTGAAGATGGACGGTAAAGAGCTGGTGGGCGCCGGCGAAAAAGTGATGAAGAAGATCCGCGGAAATAAAATTTCTATCATTTTCCAGGACCCTATGACATCTCTGAACCCCACCTATACTGTGGGACATCAGCTGATGGAGGCAATCCTGCTTCACACAAACCGAAACAAGAAAGAAGCCTGGGATCGGGCGGTTGAGATGCTGCGGCTTGTAAATGTGAACGAGCCGGAAAAGAGGATGAAG
>JAZNHB010000038.1:0-73453 GCA_045576715.1 Faecousia sp.
GGATCGCCGCCGAGAAAGCGGAGATGAAGTATGCGGTTGCCCTTTCCTGCTGCACTGCTGCACTACACCTTGCAGTAAAACACGCGGGAGAAACCCTGTACGGTAAGCCTGCCATCAGTCACGGCGCGTTGGAGGGAAAGCGGGTATTCTGCTCGGATATGACTTTTGACGCAACGCTCAATCCTGTTGTTTATGAGGGCGGTATTCCTGTGTTCATTGATACGGAGGCAGAATCCTGGAATATGGACCCGGTTGCCCTTGAAAAGGCTTTTGAAATGTATCCCGATGTGAAGCTGGTGGTTTCTGCCGAGTTGTACGGTTTCCCCGGACGGATGGATCGGATCAAACAGATCTGCGAAAAGCACGGCGCGCTTTTGATCGAGGATGCGGCTGAAGCCATGGGTGCCACCATCGATGGTAGGCAGTGCGGTTCCTTTGGCGATTACTCCGCCATCAGCTATAACGGCAACAAAATCATCACCGGCTCTGCTGGCGGATGCCTGCTGACCAACGACATTGAAATGGCCAATAAGGCCCGCAAATGGTCCACCCAGTCGCGGGAAAATGCCCCGTGGTATCAGCATGAGGAAGTGGGCTACAACTACCGCATGAGCAATGTGGTAGCGGGTGTTGTGCGTGGTCAGTATCCCTATTTGGAGGAGCACATCGCACAGAAAAAGGCGGTATACGAGCGCTATAAAGAGGGTTTCAAAGACCTGCCTGTGCAGATGAATCCCATCGTGGAGGGCACGAAGCCCAACTACTGGCTGTCTGCAATGATCATTGATAAGGATCATATGTGCAAGCAAGTCAGAGACGATTCTGAAACTTTGTACAGTAAAGAACCGGGCAAGAGCTGTCCCACAGAAATTCTGGAAACCCTTGCCAAATACAACGCAGAAGGCAGACCCATCTGGAAACCCATGCATATGCAGCCTATGTACCGGATGCATGAGTTTATTACCCGTGAGGGCAGCGGTCGGGGCAAGACCAACGCCTATATTGCCGGCGGCTGCGTAGATGTGGGCGCGGACATTTTCCATCGTGGTCTGTGCCTACCCAGCGACAACAAGATGACCGCCGAAGAGCAGGCTGTAATCATCGATATCATCAGAAGATGCTTTGCGTGAGGTACATAACATGTATGCAAAATGTTTTAAGCGGGTACTGGACTTTACGCTTTCGTTGATGGCACTAATCGTACTGTCACCGGTATTACTAGTACTGACGGTGCTGGGTGCTATCAAGATGAAGGGCAACCCGTTTTTTACCCAGTTGCGACCAGGTAAGGATGAAAGGATTTTCAAGCTGATTAAGTTCCGCACCATGACCTGCGAGACTGATGAGAATGGTGCGCTGCTGCCCGATGAGCAACGGTTGACCAGATACGGTAAGCTGTTACGCTCGACTTCGCTCGATGAGCTACCGGAACTGATTAACATCTTAAAGGGCAATATGTCTATTGTCGGTCCCCGGCCGCTGCTGGTAGAATACCTGCCCTGGTACAACGAAACAGAAAAGCACCGCCATGATCCCCGCCCCGGTCTGACCGGCTGGGCACAGGTCAACGGTCGAAACTCCGTCTGCTGGGATGATCGTTTCCGGCTGGATGTGGAGTATGTAAACAACATCAGCCTGAAGATGGATATTAAGATCTTGCTTATGACGGTTCAAAAGGTTATGGTCGCCACCGATGTTGCGCAGGATACCCGCGTAGCAGAAGGCAACTTCGCCCAGCTCCGCAGGGAGCAGTTAGAGAAAGTCAAGTAAAGGACTGACAAGAATGAACATTCTGATTTTAAGCGCCGGCACCCGCAACAAAGTGGTGCAATATTTCAAAAAGGCCGTTGGCTCTACCGGAAAAGTGGTCGCCACCGATATGAGCAATCTTGCTCCAGCTGTATACGAGGCAGACAAGTTTTATCAGGCCCCCCGTATGACCGATTCCGGCTATATCGACGTGATCTTCAACATCTGCCGGAAGGAAGAGATCCAGGCGGTTTTGACGTTGATCGATCCAGAACTTTCCCTGTTGGCACAGTACGCACAGCAGTTTAAGGAGCTGGGCGTTACGGTGGTTGGTTCCTCCTACGAGCTGTGCGAACGGGCGTTGGACAAAATGGAAATGTACAACTGGCTGGCAGAGCACGGCTATGCCTGCGCCAAAAGCTACACCGACAAGGAAGCTTTTTATGCAGATGTGGAAGCAGGTAAGGCCACCTATCCTGTGTTCGTCAAGCCAGTCCGGGGCAGTGCCAGCATTGCCATCTCCAAGGTCTATGACAAAGAAACGGTGGAGCTTTTGTTTGCCCACAGCGACAATCTGATGATCCAGGAATTTCTGGATGGACAGGAGATCGGCGCGGATGTGTACATTGATATGCTCTCCGGTGAGGTTGTATCTATCTTTACGAAGAAAAAGATCGTTATGCGCGCCGGCGAGACCGATAAGGCAGTTTCTTTCAAAGATGAAAAGCTTTTTGACCTGATAGAGCGCTTCGCAAAAGAAAGCGGCTGGTCCGGCCAGATCGACATTGATATCTTCGATGTGGACGGTGAGTACTATATCTCCGAGGTGAACCCCCGCTTTGGCGGCGGTTACCCCCATGCGTATGAATGCGGCTGCGACCATATGACCCTGATCCAAAACAACATCCACGGCATTGCAAACGAGAAACATATCGGTTGCTATGACGAGGGCGTTTATATGATGAAATACAACGAAGTAACGATTAAGAAGGATCTGAAAGCATGAAAAAGGTTGTGATCATTGATCATTTCAGTCAGACCCCGGATGAACCGGGAAACAACCGCTTTTTATACCTTGCCCAGATGCTGTGCCAAAAGGGTTTCCGGGTAGAGATCATAACCACTGATTTTTCCCATAAAGCAAAAAAAACAAGACAGACAGATCCTCAGCTTCTTGCGGCACTGCCCTACGGTTATACCATGCTACCTGAGCCGGGGTATCCGAAGAATGTCTGTTTGCAGCGTTTTTACAGCCATTATGTCCATGGTAGACATCTGAAAACCTACCTGCAGGCCATGGAAAAACCGGATGTTGTCTATGCTGCGATGCCCTCATTGGACGCTGCTGGTGCGGCGGCGGATTACTGCAGGGAAAATGATGTGCCCTTCATTGTGGACATCCAGGACCTGTGGCCGGAGGCATTTAAGCTGGTGTTCCATATTCCGGTCCTCAGCGATCTGATCTTTGCGCCCATGGCAGCAATGGCCAACCGAATCTACCGGCAGGCCAGTAAGATCGTGGCGGTGTCTGAGACATACAAACAGCGGGGATTGAAAAACTGCAAAAATGATAAAGAAGGCTTGTGCGTCTATCTGGGCACAGATCTGTGCGAGTTTGATAAGAATGCTGACAGCATTCCGGTGGAAAAGCCGGAATGCGAGCTTTGGGTTGCTTATGTAGGCACCCTGGGCCATAGCTACAACATCGAGATCGTTATAGATGCTTTGAACCTGCTTCCCGATACGATAGCCTCCAATGTGGTATTCAAAGTGCTGGGAGACGGGCCGCTGATGGAACGGTTTCAGGTATATGCAAAAGACTGCAAGGTGCGGGTAGATTTTCTGGGCAGACTGGATTATCCTCACATGACAGCTTGCTTAAAGCATGCGGATATTGCGGTCAACCCTATCGTCAAGGGCGCTGCCCAAAGCATTATCAATAAGCATGCGGATTATGCGGCTGCCGGTTTGCCGGTAGTCAGCACACAGGAGTGTCCGGAGTACCGGAAGCTGTTGGACCGCTACGGCTGCGGCATCAACAGCCAACCGGATTCGCCCCAACAGGTGGCAGATGGACTGGAGGCGTTGATCCGTGACCGTGAAAAAAGAGTGCAGATGGGTCAATGCTCCCGCCGTATGGCACAGGAGCGTTTCGACCGCAAGCACACCTATGAGCAGATCACTGCGGAAATTGAGGAACTGGCGAGGTGACAGCAATTGAAAAAGCTGCTGATAATGGCATCCCTTTTTTGGCCCCAAAAGAACAGTGGCGGTCCTCCTGTGAGCATTTTGAATCTGGTCAAGTCCATTCAGGGGAAATTTGATGTTTCT
This sequence comes from Faecousia sp., assembly GCA_045576715.1. Lineage (GTDB taxonomy): Bacteria > Bacillota > Clostridia > Oscillospirales > Oscillospiraceae > Faecousia. Next base: position 4,081 of record JAZNHB010000038.1, read on the forward strand.
ATCATTTCCAAGAACCATGAACTGGGTGAAAGCGCATCGCTGCCCGGTATTCAGGACGGTTGGAATGCATTCCCCTTCGGAAAGGCTTATTATGTGCCCCACGGTCAGCATACCTTTGCAAACATTACCCGACTGATTGAGCAGGTACAGCCGGACGTGATCTATCAAAACAGCTTTTTCAGCTACGACGACCTGTATCCGGTACTGGCATACAAGAAGAAAAACCCCGGTGTCAAGATAATCGTTGCGCCCCGGGGAGAATTCTACCCGGAGCGAATCAAAAAAGGCTGGCTGAAAAAGACCGTTTATGCTAAGCTGTTCCGGTTTTTCGGACTTCTGAAGGATGTCTATTTTCAAGGGACCGGCGACGACGAGTGCAGTCAGTGCCATCGGCTGCTGGGTATTCCGGAAAGCCACCTTTTGGATATTCAAAACCTTGCTGTGGTGGGCAATCCTGCCCAGACCGGAATCGAAAAGCTACCGGGTCAGCTGCGGCTGGTATACATAGCCAGGGTACATCCTACCAAGAACATTCTGAGCGCCATCCGTTGGCTGGAAAGCGTCAGCGGGCAAGTGGAGTTTGACATCTACGGGCCTATCGAAGGCGAGGAGCACTGGCAGCAGTGTCTGGAAGCCATTGCCGTTTTGCCGGATAACATTCGTGTCAGCTATAAGGGTATGGTGGACCACGATCAGGTGGCACAGGTTATCAGTCAGTATCACGGCTACTATATGCCCACCACCGGTGAAAACTTCGGTCACTCCATTGTGGAATCTATGTTGGTGGGAAGACCTGTGATTATCAGCGATCAAACACCCTGGACAGAAGTACACGGTGTGGGCGGTTATGCTTATCCTCTGACGCAACCGGAGAAATTCCCGGCAGCCGTGGAGGCACTGTGTGCCATGGAGCAGGCAGACTACGACCAGCTGTGCCAAGGTGCGAAAACTTACATCAACACAAAACTGAACACAGAAGAAACAGTGGCCCAGTACATCCGGGCCTTCGATGGAGAATGACATGATCAAAAAAGCCTTTCGGTTGCTGTATAACAGCATTCGCCTGATCGGCAAGCCCTGCTACCGCAATTTGCTGGCAGTGGAGCCTACTGCCAGAATCGAAAAAAGCAAAAAAGCAACCTTGCAGATCGGCAAAGCATTTCGGGCAAGACGGAATGTGGAGCTGAATGCCCGGTCCGGCAAGCTGTGTATCGGCAGCAATGTATTTCTAAACTCCGGCTGTATCATCACAACCAGAGAATCCGTCACCATCGGTGACGGCACCATCTTGGGTCCTAATGTGATCGTATACGACCATGACCACAAGATGGAAAACGGTCGGGTGCTGGACAACGATTATATTTGCGCTCCGGTCACCATTGGCAAAAATGTGTGGATCGGTGCGGGAACCATTATTCTCAAAGGCACCACCGTTGGGGATAACTGCATAATTGCTGCAGGAAGCGTGGTAAGCGGGGTCGTTCCCAGTGGCAGTATTTTTGTGCAAAAGAGAGAGAAGACAATACTTCCGCTGAAATAAATGCGCCGGGAGATGATACATTTGAAATTCAAAATATTGGCAAAGATGCTTTGCATGCGCTTTTTTGAGAGATTTCCAAAGCGGATCTCCGATGAAAAGCATGCAAAACTGCTGTTTTGGATCATGTTTGGCTATGTTCCGGATCTGCAGAACCCCAAGACCATGAACGAGTATATTTGCGCAACAAAGATCAGCGATGAAAAGCTGGACTACTGGAAATATACCGACAAGTATGAAGTCCGCAAATATGTAGCAGAGACGGTTGGAGAACAATACCTGAATCAGGTCGTGGGGATTTTTGACAGCTTTGATTCCATTGATTTTGACAAGCTGCCGGATGCCTTTGCCATGAAGGCCACCCACGGCTCGTCCTACAATGTGATCGTACCGGATAAGAGCAAGCTGGATATTGCCGCGGCCAAGAAAAAGTTTGATCAGTGGCTGAAGGAAAACTTCTACTACAAGGACCGGGAAAAGAATTATAAGAACATCACCCCCCGCATTATGTGCGATGCGTTCCTGTCCCCCAAGGACGGGCAGCTGGAGGAATATAAGCTGTTTTGCTTCCGGGGTAAGGTTGGGTTTATTCAGCACAATAAGCAGATCGGCGGCAAAAGATACGACAATATCTTTGACCCCAACTGGCAGCTGATGCCGGTGAAATACGGCTACGACGGATTCCCGGACGATGCAGCGCCGGAAAACGCCGCAGAGCTGGTCAGCCTTGCGGAAAAGCTGGCTGCGCCCTTTCCCTTTGTCCGGGTGGATCTATACAATGTGGACGGCAGGATCGTGTTCAGCGAGCTGACCTTCCATTCCGGTGGCGGTCTGATCCCCTTCCAGCCAAAGGAATATGATAGAGAGTTCGGAAAACTGCTGGGCTTGTAAAGGAAGTATATTGTATGAAAATTCTGCTTTTAGGCTCTCTTGTTTCCCAGGAGGCCATGGAGCAACTGAATAACGGCAGCAAGGTAAAGGCATCTGTCGCGCCAAACAATTACGAGACGATGCTTGCCAAAGGACTGCAGGAAAACGGGGCGCAGGTAGAAGCCCTCAGTGTGCCTGCAGTGGCAGCATGGCCCGGCAGCATCTTTAAAACCGTCAAGGCCCGGCAGGAGCTGCTGCCCAGCGGTGTACCGGTAAAATGGCTGCCCTTTATCAATGTGCAGTTTTTGAAGCAATGGTCTGTTCGCAGCAGCGCAAAAAAAGCCCTGAAAAAGTGGCTGAAGGACAACCGGGACGAGCAGGACAAGGCAGTGCTGATGTACTCCATCTACCCGCCCTACACCGATCCCACCGTAAAGCTGTGCAAAAAGTACGGCTGCCATTTAAGCGCGGTAATCGCGGATCTGCCGGAGTACATGTACTCCTGGAAAAAGAGCCGGGGCATCAAGGGTCTGTATGCCAAGCACTTGAGCAGCCAGATGATGAAATTGCAGACCGCCTGTGACAGCTATGTGCTGTTCACGGAGAAAATGGCTGCCCGGATGGGTGTGGCGGACAAGCCGTATATGGTCTCTGAAGGCTTTAGTGATGCAGGTATCTATGATGCAGTGACAGACACAGAAAAGTACGAAACTAAAAATATCATCTACGCCGGCAATCTGAGCAAGCTTTACGGGATCCGGGAATTGGTGGATGGCTTTATGCTGCTTAAGGGCGACTATGAGTTGCATCTGTACGGTGCCGGCGGCGATGCTGCGTATATTCGACAGTGTGCCGAACAGGACAACAGGATCAAACATTTTGGCAGAGTGTCCAGAGAGGAGATCCTGACCGCCCTGAAAAAATCCCACCTGATCGTCATCAACAAGCCAACTTCCGACGATTACAGTAATTACTCCTTCTCCTCCAAGATCCTGGAGTGTATGACATCCGGAACCCCGGTGCTGACCACCCGGGTCGGCGGTATGCCCACCGAGTATTACGATTATTTCCGCTTCATCGACGACGAGACCCCTGCAGGGATCGCAACAGCTATGGCAGATGTCTTCGCCCTGTCCGATGAAGATCGGACCGAGCTGGGCAGCCACGCAAAAGAATTTGCTGCCCAGAAAAAGAATTATCAAAGCATGACTTTACATATTCTAAACTTCTTACGTGGGGATTGCGTGTATTATGAACCAAAACTTTAGTATCAAGATACCGGCCATCCTAAAGCCCTTGGTTTTCTTGTTCTTTCTCAGCTTTTTAGGGCTTAACAACTATTTGGCGCTACTGCTTGCCGGCCTCTGCATCTTGTTTTGCTGGGACAAACGCTACATGTCCATAGGTTTCCTTGCTCTCTCTTTGTGTCTGCTGGGTCATACCGTTATTTATTTCTTCCATTATTCCATGCCCTCTCTGGACTGGCTGATGAAGAACCTGATTGCACCGATCACGCTATATGCGGTCGGCAGATATCTTGCCAAGCACTCCTCCGGTTTGCGTGCAGCCGCACTGATGATTGCCGGTTTTTCCTTACATGGCGCGTTGAACATCTTTTACTACCTGATTAAGGCATACTCCATTCAAGAGCGTGCCCTTATTAACATTTGGGGCGGTGAAATCACAGCAACTTTGCAAAATGCTCTCTTCGCCCCCGCCGTTGCCTTGTTCTTTTACTTCCTCTTTATGGAAAATCGAAATTTTATAAAAATCGCAGGTATTGCTACCGTTGTCATTGCACTGTATTCCACAGTTATTACGGCTTCCAGAACCGTTCTCTATCTGCTGATCATCGCCTTTACCTTGAATGCTTTTCTGTACGGTGTCAAAATCAGAAAGCGTTCCGGGAAAGTTCTTCTGGGCGTAGTTGCCCTTTTCCTAGGCATCCTGCTGATTTACAGTTTTGATATCTTCGGTTTGCGTAGCTGGCTGGAATCTTCGTCGCTGTTCACGCGTTTATCAGACGCTGACGACACTGCAAACTCTCTTTCCGGCAATGTTCGATGGAAGATGTCCCAGGAATACCTGGCCGCAATTCTGAATAAGCCTTTTGGCAATATCGAGGTAACAAGTTCTAACTATGCCCACAACCTCTTTCTGGATATGGGCAAATTCTCCGGATTATTCCCCGCCCTGGGTCTGTTCATTTGGTCTGTCAAGCAAGTCCTTTCTACCGCAAGGGTTACCTTCCGCCGTGGACAAACGCCGGCTTTTGAAGGTGTTGCCTTTGTAATGGCAAGCTGCGGTATGATGATCATTTTCTTCCTGGAGCCGATTATTGAAGGCTTGCCGGTATTCTTTGCGGGCTTCTGCTATCTTTGCGGAATTATGAAAGGCTATAGAGAACACGCCTGTAACACATTGGAGGGAAAAAACAATGCAAACTGATTTGGTTAGTGTTATTATGCCGGTTTATAAGGCCGAAGAATATATCGAGCAAGCGATCATGAGCGTGATGCAGCAAACCTACCCCCACATCGAGCTTCTTTGCATCAACGACGGCACACCGGACAACTCCTTCGAAATTTGCAAAAAGTTAAGTAAGCAGTTCAGCAATATCCGTCTGATTGACAGCGTCGTCAACCGTGGACAGGAGTATACCCGGAATTTAGGATTGGCAGAAGCCCAAGGCGAATATATTACATTTCTGGATTCCGACGACACCATCAACCCGGACATGATTCAAACGCTGGTTTCCGCAATCCGGACCGATCATGCCGATCTGGCAATGGTTACTTATTCCAGGATCACCAATAATGGCGAAACCCTTATCCTTGCCAACAACATGCCGGAAACCACTTTGTCCGTTTCCCAGTTTGCCACTCACTTCCTGACGGATATGGAATTCAGCATCATCTGCTGCATCGGCGGTAAGCTGTATAAAACAGAGATTATTCGGCAAAAAAGCATCTGCTTTGACAAAAAATACAAGTATAACGAAGACGGTGCTTTTGCCCTGACTTATTTGCTCAACTCACAAAGTGTTGTCTATAAGAATCTGCCGATGTATCAATACACCATCCGGCAGAGCGGCTCTACCATGTCTTCTTATCAACCCGACCGATTCCACAGCATCATCCAAACTAATGAGTTGGTTGGCGACCTGTTTCGGTATGGCGGTGTGTTTGAAGTGCAACAGGCAAATTACTATCGCAGAATGTTCTTTGTTATGGTAGACAGCTTGTCCAACGAAGTTCGTTATTCCACCAAAGCTAATTACAAGAAGGTTTGTAAAGAAATTCAGGCATATGACGGATATCATCAGATGTTTTCTGTTTTGGCAGCTGCAAAAAACTTGCCCCGCCGACACATGTTGGTCTTACGTCTGATGAAAACCGGTTTGTATAATATCTTGTTTGTAATGTTGAAACTAAAAAACCGTTGAGGACTGGTTATGAAAAATATTTTTTTCGCCCTTTGGACCAAATATTATGAATGGTTGTTTGGCTTTCGGAAAACGGACGCCTCCGGCAAGCTCAGCCGTGTGTATATGTTTCACACAGTTTCCGATGCACCAACCGATCCGCGGAAATTTGTCTCTAATATCCGTGGGTTTGAAAAGTTTATCTCTGCTGAAACAGCCATCAGAACACCGGAAGCCTTACCCGTTCTGGTCAATCAGCGAAAGGATAATTGTTTTTCCGTTACATTTGACGATGTATATGATTGCATATACACCTGCGCCTATCCGGTTTTAAAGAAGTATCAGATCCCTTTTACCTTGTTTATCGCTACAGATTTTCTGGATCAGCCGGGGTATCTAACTACCGCCCAGCTGAAAGAAATGGCTGACGACCCCCTGTGTACCGTGGGCGCCCACACCAAGAGTCACCCCCGTCTGCGCACCGCAGAGGATGCCGCGCAGCAGATCCGGGAATCTGCGCAGATATTGCAGGAACTGCTGCAGCGGAAGATTGTGCTGTTTGCCTACCCTTACGGCAGCATTCTATGCTGCTCCCAGGCCAACACCCACCAGGCTAAGGCAGCCGGCTACACCGCAGCCTTTTCCGCTATGCGGGGCTACCTGAACAAAAACGCGTTTCGGCATCGGTTCTTCCTGCCCCGCCTGAACGGCGACCATTATGTAATACAACTTGAGACGGAGGAGTGTTTGTGATGAAACCTGCAATCGTTGCCGTTGGCTACAATCGAATTAATGCCCTGCGCAGATTGCTTAACAGTATTGAAAACGCAGTGTATCCCTGTGATGACATTCCTTTGATCATCAGTTTAGATAAGGCTCCCAACGAAGAAGATGTCGCCGCCATGGCAGAGTCCTTCCATTGGTCCCACGGAGAAAAGATCATCCGACGCTTTCCTGAACGGCAAGGCCTGCGCAAGCACATTTTGCAGTGCGGTGATCTTTCTGAAAAATACGGTGCCGTGATCATTCTGGAGGACGATTTGATCGTTTCCCCGGGATTCTACACCTATACGACAGAAGCATTGTCCTATTATGAAAACGCAGAGCCGGTAACCGGCATCGCCCTTTACAGCCACGAATGGAACGGCTATGCACGCAAATTTTTTACCCCGCTGGCAGACCAATATGACACCTATTTCGGTCAGTACAGTATTACCTGGGGTCAATGTTGGACCCAACGCTGGTGGACCGGCTTCAAGCAGTGGTATCTTGCCCACGAAGACAAACTGGAATGGAACGACCGGATCCCTGCCGGTATCAACAAATGGTCTGACCGGTCCTGGGGCAAGTACTTCGTGAATTATATCGTAGAGCAGGGTAAGTATTATGTGATCCCCCGGTTGGCGCTCAGCACAAACTGCTCCGATGTGGGTGAACATGTAACGATCCCGGACAACGGTCATCAGGTGCGTTTGCTGTGGGATAATAAAGAAAATTACCGCTTCGCGCCTGCGGACAAAGCAATCCGTTACGATATTTTCTTTGAAAATATGGATTTGAGCCAGTATCTGCCCGACCACATTGCCGCAGAAGACCTCTGCGTAGATCTGGCCGGTTACGGAAGAAAACCCAGCGGTCGGTATCTGCTGTCCACTCTGGAGCTGCCGTATCAGGCAGTTTGCAGCTACGGTCTGCAGCTGCGCCCCTATGAAATGAATGTGATCATGCAGATCCCCGGCAACGAGATATTCCTGTATGACACGCAGGCCAGCGCCCCCCAGCCCAAGCAAAACAAGCATAATGTTATGCGTTACGAAACAAGATGCCTGAATGTTCGGGATCTTTTGCCCTACTCCCTGTTTTTGCTGAAAGAGTCTATTACGCGAAAAATAAAACGGAAATAAGGTGATCTTGTGAATCTCAAACAAGTAAAAATCATTCGAAAAGCTTATGTGGCGTATCAGCGGTTTATGTGCGCTTTTTTAACCGACATTGCTCCGGTAACCGCCACGAAATATGTTTACAAATACAACACCGGAAAGCGTTTGCCTCTGAACGATCCGGTTACCTTTAACGAAAAGCTCCAGTGGCTCAAACTGTTTGGCGATCAGGATCTGATGATCCGGTGCGCAGACAAGTATGCCGTCCGTTCCCACGTGCAGGATCGAGATTGTGGGCGAACCCTGAATACCCTTTACGGTGTTTATGACAAAGTTGCCGACATTGACTTTGATGCACTTCCGGATTCCTTTGTGTTAAAAACAACGAACGGCTGCGGTACCAATATTATCTGCCGGAATAAGTCCCAGCTGGATGTTGAAAAGACAAAAAAGCAGCTCAACTACTGGATGAAGCATCCCTACGGCCGGCAGACAGCGGAAACCCACTACCTGAAAATCAAACCCAGAATTATTTGCGAAAAAATCATCGAGACCGAAGGCGGAACCCTTCCGTTTGACTATAAATTCTTCTGTTTTAACGGAGAACCGCGGTTCTTCTATTTGGGATACGACAGAGAAAACGGATTTAAAAAAGTCCACTACAATCTGCAGTGGAATATCATCGATATTACCAAAGAGCAGGGTGCTATCCCTGTAGGCGACCTGAAACCCGCCTGCTTTGATGACATGGTGGAATGCGCCCGCAAGATCGCTGCCGGCATTCCCTTTGTCCGGGTGGATTTCTACGACAGCAAAGGCTCTGCCGTGTTTGGTGAAATGACATTTACGCCCACCGCAGGTATGTCGGAGATCTACACGGAAGAGGCCGCAAAATGGATGGGTGGTATGATTGCCCTTCCCGCAAGAGGTGAATAAACATGTATGATTTAGCAATCATCGGCGGTATGGGTCCTGAGGCAACCGCAGAGCTTTTTCGCAGGATCGTAAAAAAGACTGCCGCCACCTGCGATCAGGAGCATATGCGCATCTGCGTTTTTAACGACCCCGCTATTCCCGATCGCACGGAATTTGTCCTGCATCAAGGCACATCTCCGCTGCCCGACATTATGGAAAATATCCAGCTGGCAAAAACCTGCGGTTGCAAATTCTTTGCCATTCCGTGCAACACCTCCCACTACTTTTCCCAACAATACCAAAATGTGGAGGGGATCACGTTTGTGGACATGGTGCAGCACACCTGCGCACATCTTGCAAAGCATCACGCGGATAAAACCGTATGCGTTTTAGCAACAACCGGCACTGTAGTTGCGGATGTTTACAGAAAAAGCGACCACGGTCTGCAGGTCGTATATCCCGGCAAAGAAAACTGCGATTTTGTAATGCAGGTAATCCGCCGGATCAAGCAGGGTAATTACGATCCCTCTGTGTTGGCGCAACAATTGCGTGACCGCCTCCAGGAAGAATTCGATATGAAAAGAACCGTTTTCGTTTTAGCCTGCACGGAGTTGTCTCTCCTGCTGCCCTATATGCCGTCTGCCGTAGATGCTCTGGAGGTTCTGACAGACGCTGTTATACGGAAATGCGGCTATCCGATCAAAGAGACCGTTCTTTAAAACCATCCAGCCTGAAAGCCGGAAGAAAGGGGTAAGAATATTGGGGGGATTTTCCTTAAAGAATAACAGATTCTTAGCAAACAGCAGTTGGATCATTGGGGCCAACAGTGTGCAGATGTTGCTGTCTTTTGTGATCGGCATGATTTCCGCCAGATACCTCGGCCCCTCCAACTATGGCATTATCAACTATGCCGCATCTTTCGTGGCATTCTTTACCTCCATAGCCAGTCTGGGCATGGAGGGTGTTCTGGTAAGTGAATTAACCAAGAAAAAATATCCGGAAGACCAGCTTCTGGGCACAACCCTTCTTATGGGTCTGGCTTCCAGCCTTTTGTCAACTGCAGTTATCCTGATTTTGATCGGCTTCCTGCAGGAGTGGAATGCCCTGATGCTGCTGGTAACCTTCCTGCAGTCGCTGACCCTGGTGTTCAAAGCCTTTAATGTATTCGATTACTGGTTCCAGGCGCAACTGCTGTCCAAATACCCCTCCGTGATCAGGTGTGTTGCTTATGTGCTGATGTCAGCCTATAAGATTTTCCTGCTGATCACTCAGAAAAGTGTAGCCTGGTTCGCCTTTTCTCTGGGGCTTGACACCTTGTTGATCGCCATTGGTCTGTGCATTTGTTATTTTGCCAGACAGCGCGCTCGGCTGCAGATCAACCCAAAACTGGTTTCGATTATCTTAAAACAAAGTTCGCCCTTTATCTTGTCCGGTCTGATCAGCGTGATCTACACCCAGATCGACAAAATCATGATCGGCGAATTTCTCAACGACAACGCGCAGGTGGGCCTGTATACCGCATCCCAAACGATTTGTAATATCTGGCTGTTCCTGCCTCAGGCATTTATCACATCTGCCCGTCCGGTCATTATCGAAATGAAGGAAAAAAACAGCGGCAGTTATATTCAGCGGCTAAAGCAGTTATATGCCCTTCTATTGTGGGGTTGTGTTTTGGTATCTGGCATTGTTACACTGCTTTCACCTTTGGTGGTCCGAACTCTCTACGGCGAGGACTATATGGCCACCGCAAGCAACCTGCGAATCCTAATCTGGTACACGCCCTTCTCTATGCTGGGCACCGCCCGGAGTATTTGGGTCCTGTGCGAAAAGAAAAACCGGTTTGTATGGCGGTACTTGTGTGTGGGCTCTGTTACGAATGTCCTGTTAAATGCCGTTCTAATCCCACTTATGGGAATTGACGGCGCAGCTATCGCGACGGTGATCGCTCAGTTCATATCCGCTATCATCGCCCCGGTATTCTTCAAGGAAACGCGTATTCACACAAAGTACGTACTAGAGGCTGCTCTGTTGAAGGGCATCAAACCATAAGTTTAAAGAGGTATTGATTTTGAAAAGTGTATTTGCTGGAAAAACCTTAATGATCACCGGTGGTACCGGAAGCTTTGGCAATGCGGTGCTCAACCGCTTTTTGCAGACCGATATCGGTGAGATCCGCATCTTCTCCCGTGACGAGAAGAAGCAGGACGATATGCGCCATGAGTTTCAGGCAAAGATGCCCGAGGTGGCAGAGAAGATCAAGTTCTACATTGGCGATGTCCGGGATTTGGCTTCCGTGAAGAACGCCATGCATGGAGTGGACTATATCTTCCACGCCGCCGCATTGAAGCAGGTGCCTTCCTGCGAGTTCTTCCCCATCGAGGCGGTCAAGACCAATGTACTGGGCACCGAGAATGTGCTCACCGCTGCCATTGAAGCCGGCGTTAAGAACATCGTCTGCCTGTCCACCGATAAGGCAGCCTACCCCGTCAACGCCATGGGTACCTCCAAGGCGATGATGGAAAAGGTCATCGTTGCCAAGTCCCGTACCGTGGCTCCCGAAAAGACCAAGATCTGCTGCACCCGTTACGGAAATGTCATGTGCTCCCGTGGCTCTGTGATCCCCCTGTGGATCGAGCAGATCAAGGCCGGCAACCCCATTACCATCACCGAACCTTCCATGACGAGATTCATCATGAGCCTTGACGAGGCGGTGGATCTGGTGCTGTTTGCCTTTGAAAACGGCGAAAGTGGCGACATTCTGGTGCAAAAAGCCCCTGCCTGCACCATCGAGGTGCTGGCAAAGGCAGTCACCGGTCTGTTTGCCCCCAGCCATGAGATCAAGGTCATCGGTATTCGCCACGGCGAGAAGATGTACGAGACCCTGCTGACCAACGAGGAGTGCGCCGGCGCTATCGACATGGGTGATTTTTACCGTGTACCCTGTGACAAGCGCGGTTTGAACTATGATAAGTTTTTCAACAAGGGCAATACTGAGCGCAATCACCTAACAGAGTTCAATTCCAGCAATACGGAACTTCTGAACGTAGAGCAGGTCAAGCAGAAGCTGCTTTCCTTGCAGTACATCCGCGACGAGCTGGACAAGGCTGGCATCAAGTATTAAGGAGTAGGATATGAACATACTCATTACCGGTGCAAAAGGCTTCGTAGGCCGTAACTTGACGGAAAACCTGAAAACCATCCGGGACGGCAAAAACCGCACCCGGAATTTGGTCATCGAGGAGATCTACGAATACGATATCGACACCGATCCTGCGCTGCTGGACCAGTTCTGCCAAAAGGCAGACTTTGTTTTCAACCTGGCAGGGGTAAACCGCCCCCAAAACCAGGAGGAGTTTATGCAGGGCAACTTCGGCTTTGCCTCTACCTTGCTGGACACAATGAAAAAATACGGCAATGTCTGCCCGGTGCTGCTGTCCTCTTCTATTCAGGCCACCTGCATCGGCCGCTATGACGGCGAGTACGGCAGAAGCAAGAAGGCAGGGGAAGACCTGTTTTTCTCTTATGGGGAGCAAACAGGCGCCAAGGTGCTAGTGTATCGCTTCCCCAATCTGTTCGGCAAGTGGTGCCGGCCCAACTACAACAGCGCGGTTGCTACCTTCTGCAACAACATCGCCAACGATCTGCCCATTCAGGTGAACGACCCAGCGGTGGAGCTGGAGCTTCTGTATATCGACGATCTGGTGGATGAGATGCTGGACGCCCTGGAAGGCAAGGAACACCGCTGCGAATTTGATGGCATTCAAACCGTATTGAAAGCGGATGGCCGTTACTGTGCCGCACCAATTTCCCATAAGGTGACTTTGGGCGAGATCGTAGAGCTTTTGCACAGCTTCAAGGCGCAACCCAAGACACTGCTGATGCCGGAAATTCCTACGGGCAGCTTTGCCAAGAAACTGTATTCCACGTATTTAAGCTACCTACCCAAAGACGGTGCGATCTTTGACCTGAAAATGAACTGCGATGCCCGGGGTAGCTTCACAGAGCTGCTGAAAACGGAAAAGTGCGGTCAGTTTTCCGTGAATATCTCCAAGCCCGGCATCACCAAGGGTCAGCACTGGCATAACACCAAATGGGAATTTTTTATTGTGGTATCCGGAGAAGGTCTAATCCAGCAGCGCAGAATTGGTTCCGACGAGGTGCTGGAGTTTAAGGTCAGTGGTGAGAATATACAGGCAGTTCACATGCTCCCCGGCTATACCCACAATATTATCAACCTCAGCGACACCCAGGACTTGGTTACTGTAATGTGGGCAAATGAACAGTTTGATCCCAGTCGTCCGGACACATTTGGAGAAGTTGTTTAATCAATGATGAAGCATAAAGATATAACGGTACAATGCGCAGATTGCGGCAGAGATTTTGTAATCACTTCCAACGAGCAACTATTTTATGGGAGTAAGGGTTTTGCACTGCCGAAAAGATGCAAGGATTGCCGTAAAAAGCGTAAGGAAGTCAGACAGGCGCAAGAGAAAGTCTTACAGGATAAAGCGCGCAAGGAGAAAAATGAGGAAGAGGAAAAGGAACTGCACGCACTTCTGCAGGAAAAATCAATACAGCAAGTGGATTTCAAGCATCTTAAAAATCAAAAACCGGAAACCACACTATTCGCCATCGGCAACGGCTTTGATATCATGCATGGCGTTCCGTCCAGCTATTGGGATTTTCAAAAAACCCTTGGTAAAAATTCAGAGCTGCGCTTTCATTTGGAAAACTATCTAAAAGTAGATGCGGACAAGCTCTGGTATAACTTCGAAGACAGCCTTTCTCATATCAACGCAGGTGTAATGCTGGATGTGATGGATATGTGGCTGGATATCTATGATGTTTATCGACACAATGCTGCGTCTATGGCGGATCTGCACTGCGCAATCGACACGGCAATGCTGCCTATGCAAGTGATCACGGAGCAGCTACCAAGGCGGTTTCGCGGTTGGGTAGAGACATTGATTGGAAATGGAAGCAAACCCTGTGAGCATTTTCTGTCTAAACAATCGTTATATTTGAATTTCAACTACACAGATTTTTTGGAAACATTATATGGGATTTCCAAAGCGCAAATCAACTACATTCACGGTTGCCGAAAAAAGGTGAAATACCAACCCAAAGAGCAGCTGATATTAGGTCATGTCCCCAATGTAGACTATTTAAAAGAATATAAACCGAATCCTACTATGGTTCCCCGATATAAGAACAGAAGGAAACGCGAGATCCTGGACTATGCCATTGAGACCGGAATCAATCAATGGGTATCTTATTATGAAGAGGTTTTCACGAAGCATACTCCGGAGATCATCCAGGAAAATGCGACGTTCTTTAGCGGCACAGAGTGCGTAACGGATATATTTGTGATTGGTCACTCTCTGTCAGAAGTCGACTATCCTTATTTTACGGAAATCGTCAGGCACAATGCGAATAAAGCTTTTTGGCATATTGGCTATCACAGTTTAAGCGATTTTAAAAAGCTTCTTGTGTTTGTTAGCAAAATGGGAATCAAGGATAACTGTTTTGAGGTGTTCAGAACATAGTTTCGGAAAGGAAGTATTATGGAGATAAAGCTAGATTACTCGGATGTACAATTTAAGAATAACGGGAAACTGAAGCTTTTGATTATTGTGGGCACGCGACCGGAGATTATCCGTCTGGCGGCGGTTATCACCAAGTGCCGCAAGTATTTTGACTGCCTTTTGGCACACACCGGTCAGAACTATGACTATAATCTCAACGGCGTGTTCTTCCACGATCTGCAGCTGGCAGACCCGGATGTGTACATGGACGCGGTGGGCAAGGACCTGGGCGAAACCATGGGCAATATCATTGCCAAGAGCTATCAGCTCATGGTGGAGGTCCAGCCGGACGCGGTGCTGGTGCTGGGAGATACCAACTCCTGCCTGAGCGTGATTGGTGCCAAGCGGCTGCACATTCCCATCTTCCACATGGAGGCTGGAAATCGTTGTAAGGATGAATGCCTGCCGGAGGAGACCAACCGCCGGATCGTGGACATTATCTCTGATGTCAATATGTGTTATTCTGAGCATGCCCGCCGGTATCTGGCGGATAACGGCCTGCCCAGAGAGCGCACTTATGTCACTGGTTCTCCTATGGCAGAGGTGCTGAATAACAACCTTGACAAGATCGAAAAATGCGATATTCATGCCCGCTTGGGTCTTGAGAAAGGCAAGTACATTCTCCTTTCTGCCCACCGGGAAGAGAATATCGACACGGAAAAGAACTTTACTTCTCTGTTTACCGCTATCAACAAGATGGCAGAAAAGTACGACATGCCCATCCTGTATTCCTGCCACCCCAGAAGCCGCAACCGTCTGGAAAAGAGCGGATTTGCGCTGGATAAGCGGGTCATTCGCCATGAACCGCTGGGCTTCCATGACTACAACTGCCTGCAGATGAATGCCTTTGCGGTGGTGTCCGATAGTGGCACTTTGCCGGAAGAGAGCAGCTTCTTTACCTCCATCGGTAGGCCGTTCCCGGCAGTGTGTATCCGTACTTCTACAGAGCGTCCGGAGGCATTGGATAAGGGCTGCTTTGTACTGGCAGGCATTGACGAAAAGAGTCTGCTGCAGGCGGTGGACACTGCGGTAACTATGGTGCAAAACGGCGACAACGGCATCCCCGTACCCGATTATGTGGAAGAAAATGTATCCACAAAGGTGGTCAAACTCATCCAGTCCTACACCGGCGTGGTCAACAAAATGGTTTGGAGAAAGTTTTAACTTAGGAGGACACTTATGAAAATTGCAGTGGCAGGCACCGGTTATGTAGGCCTTTCCATGGCTGTGTTGCTGTCTCAAAATCACAGTGTTACCGCTGTGGATATTGTGCCGGAAAAGGTGGATATGATCAATTGTCGCACCTCCCCCATACAGGATAAGGAGATCGAAGAATTTTTAGCGACTAAGCAGTTAGACCTCATTGCAACTTTAGACGCGGAAGCTGCCTATCAGGATGCAGAATTTGTGATCATCGCTGCGCCTACTAACTACGACAGTCAGAAGAATTACTTCGACACTTCTGCGGTGGAGGCTGTGATTCAAACGGTCATGTCCGTCAACCCCAGCGCCATTATGGTGATCAAATCTACCATTCCGGTGGGCTATACCCAGTCTGTTCGGGAAAAGACTGGCAGCCGGAAGATCTTGTTCAGCCCGGAATTTTTGCGGGAGAGTAAGGCACTGTACGATAATCTGTATCCTTCCCGTATCATTGTGGGAACCGATTTTACTGATCCCCAACTGGTAGAGGCAGCCCATACCTTTGCTGCCCTTTTACAGGAAGGCGCCATCAAAGAAAATATTGACACCCTGTATATGGGCTTTACGGAAGCTGAAGCTGTAAAGCTGTTTGCCAATACCTATCTTGCCCTGCGGGTCTCCTTCTTCAATGAACTGGATACCTATGCGGAAATAAAAGGGCTCAACACCCGCCAGATCATTGACGGTGTTTGTCTGGATCCCCGGATCGGCAGCCATTATAATAACCCTTCCTTCGGCTACGGTGGCTACTGCCTGCCCAAGGATACCAAGCAATTGCTCGCCAACTATCAGGATGTACCGGAAAATTTAATCCAGGCCATCGTAGATGCCAACCGCACCCGTAAAGATTTTATTGCAGACCGGGTGCTGCAGATGGCCGGCTATTACAGCTATGCGGAAAACGCCTATGACCCGGGTCGGGAAAAGGATATGGTGATCGGTGTATACCGACTGACCATGAAGTCTGGCTCCGACAATTTCCGCCAAAGTTCCATCCAGGGTGTTATGAAGCGGATCAAAGCCAAGGGCGCCACCGTGGTGATTTATGAGCCTGCTTTGGAAGACGGTGCTACTTTTTTCGGCAGCCGGGTGATTAACGATCTGGATACCTTCAAAACCACTTGCAACGCCATCATCGCCAACCGCTACGATGCCTGCTTGGACGATGTGCAGGAAAAGGTCTATACCCGGGATCTGTTCTGCAGAGACTAAACTATAAAAGGGACGAACATTATGACCCCAGAACAACAACTGCTTATTGGCACTGTAAAAGCCGCGATTACTGGCGCAACCTTTTCTATGGAAGCGGAGCCCGACTGGCTGTCGTTTTACGCGCTGGCAGGCAGACACGGACTGTTGCCCCTTGCCTATGATGGTTTGCAGAAAATACCAATCCTGTGGCAGCAGCTGCCTCAGGATGTCCAAAAAGGGCTGTTTACCGCCTACATGCAGGCTATATATCGGGACGCCCAGGCAGAGCATCTGAAACAGCATCTGCAAACAGCGTTACAGCAAGCCTGTGTTCCTCACATCTTCTTAAAAGGCGCTGTCTTGAAATATGACTACCCGGAGCCTGCTTTGCGGACTATGAGTGATCTGGATATTCTGGTGTATGCCAAGGACTTTGATGCTATTGCTGTAGTAGCCAATGCCTTGGGCGGCAAGGCTGTTACTGGTGACGGCAACCACCGAAATTATTTGTTCCCCGGTAAGGTAGCTGTAGAGTTTCATCCAAATCTTCTGCACCATGCAACCCCTATTGGTACCGGCATCAATCCGGGCTGGCAGTATGCCAAGGATATGCAGGACTCTTTCTCTAAAGAACTGACGGAAGAGGGCTTTTATCTGAATACCATCTGCCACCTTGCTAGCCATTTTGTAGACGGTGGTGTTGGCGTGCGGTTTGTGTTGGATGTATGGGTCAGTCGTCACCTGCGAAAGACTCAGCCGGACAGAGCCTTTGTGGAGGCAGAACTGACCCGGTTCGGTCTCTTGGATTTTGCCAAAAAAATTGAACAACTTGCCGATGCCTGGTTCGGGGAGCAGCCAATGTCCCCTCTGCTGGAAGAACTGGAAGAATATATCCTAACCAGCGGCAGCCATGGAACCACAGACCGGGCTATGCTTAACGCTCTGAGTCTGTCCCCTGGCGGAAGTCGCACTTTCACGCTTTGGAAAAAGGCATTCTATCCCAAAGCAGAGCTAGAAGACCGATTTCCTTGGTGCAAGGGTAAAGCCTGGCTGCTGCCTGCTGCTTGGTGCGCTCGAGCCTATAATGCTATAACACAGCATGGAAATATTATTATCAACTGGAGTAAGGGAACCGGAAAAATTAGCAAAACCGAAGTGATTGAAAATCAGGAAAAGTTGCGGCGATTTGGGATACATAAGAAAAGCAAATCTGAGTAATTATTTTGTGTAAACATTCTCCCACAAGTCCAATCACGCCCCACCCTTGACATATTTATGCTTTGTGGTAAAATAAACAAGAAGCGCATCAAAAATGTAAGGAAGCGGTAAAATGACCGATGCACAGCAACGAAAATTGAGCCGTATTTCCCCAGAATTGTGACCAACTTTTGACCAACAAAAGTCCGGTAAAACAAAATAATCGGTATAATAGCACTATATTTCGACGGCTATTATAGTGGCTACCACCACATATCCACAAAGCCTAAAAACCACCATCGAATGGGAATAAATCCCGCACCTTTTTGAGAGATTTGAGAACCCGAAAGCCCTTGCAAATCAAGGGTTTTCGGGTTTCTTGTTTTACGGAACAATCTTGACTTTGCGGAACATTTGCGGTATCTTTGGGGTATGATTTGCGGAACGATTTCAGCAAAGGAGGGTTTGTCTATAAAATATACAACTGTGAATGTTCAGCAACTAACCAACCGAAAAGGCAAACCTTGGCAGGCAAGAGCCAAATATAAAGATGTGTATGGCAAATGGAAAGAAGTAAGTAAAATGCTTCCCGAAGCCAAAGGCAAGAAAGAAGCTATGCGAATAGCCAAAGAATGGTTAGACCAATTAAATGCCGAAGCTGATTTGATGCCAAATGCAGGAAAGGCAAAGACAGTAGATGAAATCTATAGGGAATATCTGCTTCACCAAGTATCAACAGGAGAAATAGAAAGAAGCACCTACAGCAATACCCTGTATTCCTATAGCAAGTATATTAAGCCTTATTTGCCTGACAGCAGATAAAGCGAGTTGATTTATTGCGCCGCGGTCGGCGATGGACGAAGGTGCACCGTCACCGAGGACATTTGCCGGGCACCGCAAACGGGATCGCACCGATTTGCGGTAATATGCAATACCAATAGGCAAAACAAGTGCCCAAAAACCCTCAGAAACAAAGGGTTTTCGGGCACTTTTATGTTTTGTTAGCTATTACTTCTCGTTTTTGTAGATTTCCTTGAAGTACTTGTAGGTATCTACCTTCAGCTCGCCGCAAGCAGCCTCGTCGCAAGCAATGATGCCGTCGGGGTGCAGCTGCAGAGCACTGATGGTCCACGCGTGATCCACGCCGCCTTCCACGCAATGCCGCAGGGCGCGGGCCTTATTATGACCGCTGATAATCAGCAGAACCTGCTTGGAATCGCAAACCGTGCCAACACCAACGGACAGAGCAGTCTTGGGCACCTTGTTGGGATCGTTGTCGAAGAAGCGGGAGTTGACGATCAGGGTATCCTCGGTCAACGCGCGGATGCCGGTACGGGAGGTCAGGCTGGTGAAGGGCTCATTGAAAGCAATATGTCCGTCCACACCGCTGCCGCCCAGGAACAGGTCGATACCGCCGTAGGAGGCGATCTTTTCTTCGTAATGGGCGCATTCTGCTTCCAGATCCTCAGCCATGCCATTGAGAATGTTGATATTCTCAGCGGGGATGTCGATATGGTTGAAGAAATTGTCGTGCATGAAGTACCAGTAGCTCTGGTCATGCTCTCTGGGCAGGCCCACATACTCGTCCATATTAAAGGTCACCACATTCTTGAATGTAACCTTGCCAGCCTTATTCATCTCAATCAGGCGCTTGTAAACACCCAGAGGTGAAGAACCGGTAGGCAGACCCAACACGAAGGGGCGATCCTCGCCGTGGTTATTGATAGCATCTGCGATGTGCTGGGCAGCCCAGGCGCACATGGCATCGTAATCGTTCTTGATAATGAGTTTCATAATCTCACACTCCATTAAATTGTTTCGCCAACATTATAAATCTTTTGCGCCGATTTGTCTACAGGGAAATTTTATCTTGTCATTCGCAAATTGCTGACCATCATTGGTTTGCAATGGCAATTATATTTATGCTTTTATAGTCTGACTATAAAGGCTTTCTCCCTATTTCCCCCATCGCCGCGCTGTTGCGATACTGACTGGGCGACTGTCCTACAAACCGATGAAAATCATAGGAAAAATAGCTGATATTTTCGTATCCGCTACGAATTGCCACCTCACTAACGGAGTAGTCACCGGTTTCCAGGAGTGCTTGGGCGTGGGCAATACGGACATTGCGAATATACGAGATAGGCTGACAGCCATAAAATTCCTTGAACTTCTTTCGGAAATAAGTCTGGCTGACCCCAGCATTTTGCGCCAAAAGCGCGACGCACAGAGAAGGTTCATTAAAATTGTCGTGAATATACGCTTTCGCTTCTTGAAACCTTTTTGGTATTTGCGTTTGTGCCAAATCAGAATCTTTGCGAATCTGACGCAATAGTCGGTATAGCAATTCCATAGTTGCAAAATCTTTCCGTTGGTTTGGGGGACACACCTGCACAATTTGCGAGAACAACCTTTCATATACCTGCCACTGCTCCGGCATCCATACAAAAGGTTCCTGGGGAAATCCCTCTTCAACCCAAAAATGCACCACATACATAGACCCGGCGCTTATATGAGTAGTGGTGTAATCATAACCGGAGGGCATATAGAGCAAGCAGCGTGGCGTAACATGAAACGACCGGCTGCTTCCGGTAACGGTAATTTCACCGGAAAGTCGAAAACTGATAGAGCAGAATGTGCGCCCCGGAACAAACGTTGGGGCGGTAATTGCATAGTCCAATTTACCTGAAGATAGCTCTATTATTGAAAAATCCTGTTCAAAATACATAAAAAATATCTCCTCGACTGCCGTCCTTCCCCAGTATTTTACAATAAATATTTTAATATTTCAATATAAATCAGTTTCGAAAATCTAAAATTTATTATGAATACTTATTGTTGGAATCAAAACAGAGCCTTATAATGAACGCAGATTTCATATTTTAAGGAGGAAATCCCGATGAATGAATTAAAACAAAAGCTTATAGATGCTGCAAAAAGAGAAGGCATTGATCTTCTTGGTTTTGCTCCCAAGTCTCGTTTCGATTGCATCGAAGCGGCGCATAATCCCTTCTCCATCTTCCCGGAAGGCAAGACGGTGATCCTGCTGGGCAAGCGTATTTGTCGCGGTTCTCTGCGTGGCGTGGAAGAAGGCACCAACTTCAATGACTACACCTTGTTTGGCAGAAACTGGCTGGAGGATGAGTTCCTGGCTCTGGCCTGCTACAATTTGGGCAATGTTTTGGAAGACAACGGCTGGGAAGCCGTGCCGCTGTTTGATAACCCCCCGGAATCTGAACCCACCGGTGTTCCGGTTGCCCTTGGCAAGCCTGCGCCGAACGTATATCCCGATTTTACATACGCAGCCGTAGCTTGCGGCCTTTGCGAGCTGGGTTATGCCGGTCTTCCCCTGTCTGAAGAATTTGGCTCTCGCCAGCGTTTCCAGATGATCATTACCGACGCAGAGCTGGAGCCCACACCTGTTCAGCAAGCACACATTTGCACGGCCTGTGGTAAATGCGCTGAGGCTTGTCCCTACGGTGCTATCAGCAAGACCGAAACGGAAGAAATTGAAATCTGCGGCAAGAAGATGACTGTTGCCAAGATCGACTACAACATCTGCAAGCAGTGCAAAAACGGTGCCGTCCCCAATCGGTTTACCGCTGACGGAAAGCCCGACCGGGTCGCCGCGTTGTGCAACCGCACCTGCATGTGCTATTTGGAAGAGAACGGCTTGGTTGGAAACACCTTCGAAAACGGTTTCCGCAAGCGCGAGGCATGGTCTGTTTGCAATGCCACCGTTTCTGCCCAACGCAATACCGATGCTGCCAATGTGCTGGGCGGCCAGTTCAGCACCGACGGAGATCGCGGCAAGCGGTAATTGGAGGAAGCCGGGATGAAATTAACATCTGAAATGATCAAAGAAAAGGCGAAAGAATTAGGCATTGATTGTATCGCCATCGGCAACATTGAGCGCTTTGAAAAGTCACCCGTTCTGATGTCTCCGAAAACTTACTTTCCCGAGTGCAAATCAGTCATAGCCATTGCTATGCGTATCCCCAGAGGCGCCAATCGTGGCATTGAAGAGGGAACCCACTGGCACAACTATACCTTCTATACCTACAATAAGCTCAATTCCTTTTTCCGCCCGAAGAAAACGTATGATTTGTGCTGCTTCATTGAAGATCACGGCTGGGAGGCAGTTGCCCATTATCCTGCCGTTCCGGAAGGCAACGGAACTACCCAAGAGCCTGTCGCACCGGGAAAAGTCCCTCCTGATGTGGTTTGCAGCATTCGTATGATCGCTGCAGGCTGTGGCCTTGGCGAGATCGGCTTCTCCAAGGTGTTCTTAACCAAGAAATTCGGCCCCCGTGTTCGTCTTGGTTTGATTTTTACCGACGCGGAACTGGAGCCGGATCCCATTTTGGATACAGGAACCATTTGTATGCACTGCGGTGCTTGTACAAGAATGTGCCCCGGTGGCGCAATTCCCTCTGTAAAGGATGAAGATCGCCGTCTGACCGTGGATTTCGGCGAAAAGCAAGTGTGGTTCGGCGATGTCCAAATGGGTCGCTGCACCTTGTCCCACCATGGCATGAACAACGAGTGCTCACCGTTCTTAAAGAAAGAGTTTCCCAACATGGCTTTTGATGTGCGCAACAGCGAAATGACGGAAGAAGAAGCCTATATCATGGCCTATGCCATGGCAAATGCAAAATGGGGCAGAAAACCACATACAAGCTCTGTCATGGAATACTATAACTACATCATCAGTCATACCGGTTACTTTGCAATATGCGGTGCTCGTGGCTGTATTCGCGCTTGCAACGATGTGCTGGAGCGCGCAGGACGCATTGAAAACCAGTTCCACAACAACTACTACAAGCGCAAGAGCTGGTTGCTGCCAAACCAGCCTGAAACCATCTCCACCGGTGTCAACCCCTATCGGGAAAAATACCTGGATGAAAAGTACCCCGGAATTCGGGAAAACGAGTACGAAAAACCTAATTCTGAAAAATAATATCCCCTTTCCCATACAGCGCCGCCTGCGAGTATTTGCAGGTGGCGCTGTTATTTCTATGATTTTCCGCCTTATTTTTTGTAAAAACTGCCCCAACACTGCATAGCTGCGGTGTTAGGGCAGTGAACGGTAACCAGAGTTTGCACTTGGTTTTTCATAGGGCGACCCGGAATATTCCGGCAATTCCCCCTTTATTTCTCGCTTTTCCACGCGTGGATATAATTCCACGCATGGCGACACATTTCCGGGCGGGGGCTGCTGCCGGACAGAGCAAAGTAGATCTCCTTATCCGTGCCAATATTGTCCTTAACAAAATCTATTTGGGTGATTTTCACCGCAACAGGCACCCGGTCATAATCGCCCTCCTGCTGGGCATAGACCACCAGCTTCTGTTCATTGAGCGCTTCCAGTTCCGCCTCGGTGAAGAAATCCCGCAAATCCATGTAAACATCGTAGGCTATGTAATACTCCATGGCATACTGGTCCAGAAGTATATAATCCAGCATGGCACCGGAAACCCGGGCAGGAAGAATCATAGAAGCCGTCATACTGATCTCGCCGGTTTCCGGGTCAAAGGGATCGCCGAAGGCAGTATAGTCCACCTCCGCCACTTGATTTTCTTCTGTGGCACCCAGGTGCTGCGCATAGTCGGTGGTTAAGTATTCCATACCCTTTTGCTCAATGGAGATGTTTATCATCATGCCGCTGACCAAAACCTCTTTGTCCTGCTCCTTTAAGACCGTTACCGCAAGGCAGATCGACATAACGACCATAAATATTACCAGCAGCCACTCTTTATAGTACATCCACATATGCTCGCACTTCTGCGCAAAGGTCATAGGCTTCAGATCTGCGCAGAGCTTTTGAAAACCTACTACGATTTTTGACTGTTTCCATGTTCCCTTCATGTTCACTCATCTCCGTCCTGTTGTGCATCACTGTCCTGCTTTTGCACCTTGCCCTCTTCTGTAAGCAATGTGCCTGTGGCTCTGGCTTCCAGCAGATAGTGCAATACCGTATTCTTCAGCACCAGCGTGCTGACCGTTGCCACAAGAATAAAGTATGCAGTGATGAAAATCATTATGGCATACAGGAACAATCCTGTCCAGCGCCACAGCATGACATAGGGAACCCAAAACAGCACCGCGGCTCCCAGCAGCTCAATCGGCGCTTTGAAAACCATATTCACTGCATTGCGCACCCACTGGCCGATATTTGTAGGAACATAGACATTTAAGATTTGCAAGGCAAAGGTGAGCATAATCATCAGTGCCGCTACAATACATGCCATGACCGTGGGAATATCCAAACCCACATTGTCTATCATGGCAATCATATCCAGAATCATGTACACATCTACCGCCAACATAATGACCCATGCCACTGTGCCTCGCAGGAAGCGCGTCTTGAAGCCGGCTTTAAAGCCGTCCTGCCATTTGTCACCGCGGATCTTGTAGCGCAGCGCGCTCAAAAGTCCGCACCACGCCTGCCCCATGGTCACCACAGGCAAGCTGGCCAGCAGGAACAGCAAATTCATCATTATGGCATTTCCTGCTATACTGATTACATTACCGACCTTTTCCATCAAAGTAGGTTTTTCCACAATTTCTCTCTCCTTTTGCTCTTATACCATTTTATTATACTAGGCAATTATGAACAATACAAACACTTTTTTTAAACAAATAAAAATTGAGCCGTAATATTCACAATTTGTTGTTGAATTTCCTGCCTTTTTGTCTTAAAATAAGAGCGACTTAAGGAGGCGTGATTATGGGCGGATTTTTTTCCTACGAATCAAAGCCGATGCAGACACTGATGTTTGTGGGCGATGTTATCATTTTGAACGTAATGTATCTGATTTTCTGCATCCCGATATTTACCATAGGCGCGGCGCAGGCAGGAATGTTTACAGCCTGCAAGGTGCTGCTGGACAAAGAGGACGACTCCTCTCCCAGCGCAGCTTTCTGGCGCGGCTTTACCAGCGGCTTTGGCACAGTCACCCTGGCCTGGGGCGTTATGACCTTGGCTCTGGTGCTGGTCATTTACGGCGCTGTCACCGCTGCCATGCTGGGCGCGCCTGTATGGCTGATGATCGTTGCAGTGGCGCTGTGCGCTATTTTCCAGACGTTGGTGCCTGCCATTCATTCCCGTTTTGGCTGTAAATGGTGGCAGCTGATCCGCAACACCTGGTTTCTGCTTTTTGCCCACCCTCTGCGTTCTATCGGCACTGTGGCCTTCATTTGGATCCCGCTGGGTTATTTTTCCTACTGCCTGTATACCGGATACGCTTATGATTTCATGGCTTTGGCACCCATTTGGTGCACACTTTACTTTGGCACTGCATTTTGCTTTGCCACCAGCTTCTTAAAAAAGCCTTTCCGGGTGTTGACGGAGCATTTCAACGAGACCCATGGCCTGGACAAAGACGGCAATCCCCTGCCCCCGGCACAACCGGAAGATGCGGACGCTTATTTAGAAGAAGATTACGAAGAGCAAACAGATTGATAGCAAAATATCAATCGGTGGTGGGTGAGATATCCTCAGCCACCGCCGTTTTTATTGTTCTTCCGTTTCTCGGCAATGCTTGCAGCTGCCATTGCAGTTTTGTTGGGAACAGGCGCAGTTGTCCGGACAGCCGATGCACATTTCCCCCTTTTTCCGGGACCTGCGGACAAACCATCCGGAAAGGCCCAGAATCAGCACGATCACAGTTGCAATTATGTAGTCTACAAGATTCATTGTTTACTTCTTTCCGCTGAGTGCGTACTCAGTCTTAAGCTTGCTGTCTGCCCGGGCGCACAACCAAACAACAATACCAACCATTCCAGCCACAGCAATCAAACCGGGCGCAAAGGCGGCGCCAAAGCTGCCTGTGGTGATCAGCGTACCGACCTGGTAAACCACAAAGCCGATGGTATAACCAACGCCCAACTGCAGGGCGATACCTCCCCAGAACCACTTGCGGTCATTGATCTCCGCATTCATGGCGCCCAATGCCGCAAAGCAAGGCGGTGCAAACAGGTTAAACATCAGGTAAGCCAGCGCGGCCACCTTCGTAATACCGAAAATTGCCGCCACTTCTGCTCCTGCGCCCTCCGCCAGCTCCAGCGCATCGGTGTCGATCAAATTGGAAATGCCGAAGCAAACGGCCAAGGTGCCCACAACATTTTCCTTTGCAATAAAGCCGGTAACCGCTGCTGCCGCCATCTGCCAGAGCTTAACGCCAATCACCGGCACAAGAATCGCAGCAATGGGATTGGCAAGGGTCGCCAGAATGGAGGTAGTTTCTGCTCCCTCCTCCACCAGCTGCAGTCTCCAGTTAAACGACTGCATAATATAAACCACAGCGTTGCACAGCAGGATAATGGTGCCTGCCTTGACAATATAGGACCAGCCACGGGAAAGCATGGACAGCGCAGCGCGCTTCAAGCTGGGCAGCTTATATTCCGGCAGCTCCATGATAAAGAAGGACTTGCGGTTCTTGTGACCGGCAATCTTATTCACCAGCAGTGCGCCTAATAGGATCAGGGCAATGCCCACAAAGTACATCATTGTACCCACCCAGGAAGCATTGTCAAAAAACGCGCCGGCAAACAGACCGATCACCGGCAGCTTTGCGCCACAGGGCATGAAAGGTGTGAGCATGGCGGTGGCGCGACGCTCACGCTCGTTGCGAATGGTCCGGCACGCCATAACGCCGGGAATAGCGCAGCCCGTGCCGATCACAAACGGAATGACCGATTTACCGGAAAGACCGACCTTTTTGAACATAGGATCCAGCACCACTGTAGCCCGGGCCATGTAGCCGCAGTCCTCCAGCAATGCAATCAAAAAGTACATGACCATGACCAGCGGCAGGAAACCCACCACCGCACTGACACCGCCGATAATGCCCTCGGTGAGCAGCGCTGCCAGAAACGGATTGGCTTCAGCGCTTTCCAGCAGTCCGACGATCCATTCCTTGAACATATCAATAAGGGTCACCAGTCCGGGGATCACTGTGCCGTTTGCAAATTCATAACCCTCGGCGATCCAGGGGCCCACCCATGCCTGGGAAATCTGGAACACCAGGAACATGACCACCGCAAAAATAGGCAGACCCACGATAGGGTGCGTCAGCACCGCGTCAATTCTATCCTGAAAATTCCTGTCGCTGGTGCGAACCCTCCGGGTCTCCACCTGGCTAACAATCTTGTTGACAAAGGCGAACCGCTTGCGGTCAGCCGCCTCCACAGCCTTTTTATCGGTCAAGTCCACCGCTTCCTGGCAAAAAGGTGCCACCTGGGACTTGCCCACCAGCTCCGCTGCTGCCTTTACCACTTGGGAAAGACCCTCGGATGCGGTGGAAACCGTTTCCACCACCGGGCAGCCCAGCTTTACGGACAGTGTGTTTACGTCGATATCCGTCTTTTTCTTTTCGTTGATATCTGTCTTGTTCAGCGCCACCACAACGGGAATCCCCAGCTCCAGCAGCTGGGTGGTAAAAAACAGGCTGCGGCTCAAATTTGTGGCATCCACAATATTGATAATCGCATCAGGACGCTCCTGACGGACGTATGCGCTGGTAATACTCTCCTCCGATGTGAAGGGTGACATGGAGTACGCGCCGGGAAGGTCCACGGCAATCAGCTCCAGCTGACCTGCATAGGCCTTTTTAATGGGCGCTTCCTTTCTGTCAACAGTCACGCCTGCCCAGTTGCCCACCTTTTCATTTCTGCCGGTAAGGGCATTGTACATGGTGGTCTTACCGCTATTGGGATTGCCTGCAAAAGCAATTCTCATAATCATTTTCTCCTCTCTCAGTTACCTGTTGCTAACTTCTTCGTGAAAAGACGATCAGCCGTCTTTGCGATTCGCTTTTACGCGACGATGATCGCCTCTGCCAGCTGATTGTCGATATTGTAACGTCCGTCCTTTATGGCAACGGTGCAGCCGCCTCTGCGACGGGATACCACTGTGATCGGTTCGCCGCTGTAGCAGCCGAGAGAAAACAAAAAGGCATTCAGCTCTTCGTCATCCGTTTCGATCCGGTGAATGATGTGTTGCACACCTTCTTGCACGTTTGTTAAATTCATATGAATCACTCGCTCTCCGTATGCCTGGGAATTAGTGTACGCTAACTCAATGGTCTCAAAAAGAATTAGCCACCGCTAACTCCTTGGCTATCATACCTCCCCATTCCCAGATTGTCAAGTATTATTTGAAAAATTTTCCGGTGCTTTTCCCTTTGGCAGCTGCGCCCCAATAGAAAAAGGATGACCGAAAGGGTCATCCTTTTTCAAGTTATTCCTTTGCCTCACCGCCACCGTGTCTGGGTCTGCGGCGATGGGCAGGACGGCGACGCTTACGAATACCCTCGCCGGGCTGCCGAGTCTGTTCGTTCCGGGTCTGCTCGCTGCTTGGCTGCTCGCTGTTCTCTTTGGGCTGCTGTGTTGCATTTGCCCTTTGCTTACGACGGCGATTGCGATTTCTTCCCGGTCTGCGCTCCTCATTTGGGACGGTTTCCTCCGGCACCACCTGCTGCTCGTCTGCGATCGTCTCCGTGCTGTAGCGCAATCGAATCGGCTCCAGCATGATGGGCTCGTCCGGGTCCACCTGCCGTTTCCTGTTTTGCCTGATACCGGAGATGGGCGCCAGATCCTCAGGAATGGGCGGGTCATTCTTTTTCGCCTTGCCGTTTCGCAGGATCGCAATATCCGTATTGGCATATACGCCCACAGTCTCCGGTTGGTTTTCCATGCGCACCTTTACACGCTGCCGCAGCAGATCTACCTCTACCACCGTTCCCCTTCCGTCCGGCGTATCCACAAAGGACTCTGCCTTGGGGCTGTTTTTCAGCAGATCTTCATAAGCATCCTGCTCATACGTCAGGCAGCACATCAGTCTGCCACAGGTGCCGGATATTTTTGTGGGATTCAGACTCAGATTCTGTGCCTTTGCCATTTTAATGGAAACCGGCTGGAAATCATCCAAAAAGCTTGCGCAGCAAAAAGGTCTGCCGCAAATTCCCAGTCCTCCCACCATCTTGGCCTTGTCTCTGACACCGATCTGCCGCAATTCGATGCGCGTATGGAACATGGTGGCCAGCACCTTCACCAGCTCCCGGAAATCCACACGCTCATCGGCAGTGAAGAAAAACAGCAACTTACTGCCGTCAAAGGCGCACTCAGCCGAGACCAGCTGCATATCCAGCTGATACTCCTCGATCTTCTGGACGCAAGCCTCGAAGGCCTTTTTTTCCTTTTCCTGGTTCTCTGCCGCAATCTTCTCATCCTGCTGCGTGGCAATGCGCAGGACAGGGCGCAGCGGCGCCACCACCTCAGACACCGGGATCCGGTGATTGCCTGCCGTGCAATAGCCATACTCCGGTCCCCGGGCGGTGTCGATGATCACATGGCTGCCGGGCTCACACCGAATACCTGCAGGGTCAAAGTAATATACTTTCTGGCCGGGGCGGAACTGGATGTCCACCACTTCTGCAAATACCGGCTCATTTTTGATTTCTTTTTCCATGGTATGCTCCTTCTCAGTGGTTTACTGCAATACCCACACCAAATAGCCACAAACAGCGGCTGTGGATACATTTCCCTGGGTATACGCAATGGCTTTTTGTAAGTGGCGCAAGGCCTGAAGCAGCTCCAAAGAGCTGCGCTGCTGGCTTAAAAAGCGCGCCTGCGGGGACAGCACGCCCACGCCGCTGCGGCAAACCAGCGCCTGCTGCAAAAGCTGCAGCCAAACGGTCAGCTCGCCAAGCAAACGCTCCCTGTCCCACTTTTCCATGGAACTGAGCGCGTCCAGCAACACCAAAGGCTGTTTCCGGGAAAAGCCGTCCACGAACCCCTGGGTCTGGTGTGACAGGGCATCGCCTTGCTCCAGGCTCTCAATGGCCTGTCCCAGATATCCGCCGCTTCGTTCTGCCGCCGCCTGCAGCGATTGCTCATCCATATCCGGAAATCGGCGGCGCAGCTCCCGGCTTAACACATCGGTCTCCAGCGCCAGCAGCTTCAGCTCCGTCCCCCGGGAACGCACAGTGGGCAGCAGTTTTTCCGGGTTGTCACTTATCAGCAAAAACACGCCGTAGCCGGGTGGCTCCTCCAGAATCTTCAGCAGAGCATTTTGCCCTTCAACACCCAATTCCTGAGGAAAAATATAAATCTTTCTGTCCGCCTCGTTGGGACGCACAAACATCTCCTCTCGAACCTGACGCACCAGCTTGACAGCCACATTCTTATGCTCCGGATCCGTAACAGTGATCACATCCGGATGGGTGTCGCCCATAACCTTCCGGCAGGCGCTGCAGCCCATGCAGGGCTTATTCTCCCCTCTGCAGACCATAGCTGCAGACAAAAGCTTCGCCAACGTCCGTTTGCCGGAGCCCTGGGGACCGGAGATCAGATAAAAATGGGAAATTCGCCCACGTCCCATGGCCGCGGTCAAATTCTCTTTCAGCCGACGGTTGCCCAGCAACTGCTCAAAGCCCATTTTTATCCCTCCTTATTATTCAGAATCGTTTTGAACTTTCATCACCGCAGCGATACTGCGTTTTCAGGGCTGCCGCAGGCAACCTCATCGCCCCCGGTGGCGCTCCCTCTTCCCTATTGCAGTGCCCGACAGCTTCGTCGGCGACGGCGCGCCTTCCTCATCTGTCGACCGCGGCTATTGCGCTCGGTCGCTTCATCCGCCCCCGGCGGCGCTCCCTCGCTTAACCCCATAAAGCAGATAGCATTGGGATGATCTGCTTTTTTCGGCTCATAATTTTCGGCAAAAACACCGTATTGTCCTTCGGTTGCACGTTAAAAGCTTGCTGGATCGTCTCATCATTGCCAATATAAATCAGCTGTGTGCCTTCCAGCAGCACGTCCGTAAGCATCAGGATCATCATAGAGAATCCCTTATCCGCAGCGGTCTTGCGCATGATCTCCAGAAAATCCTCTTTGCGCTCCAGCATATTGGGACTGTCCACACAAGTAACCTGCGCCACTGCCAGGTCATGCCCGGCGATGTGAAATTCCTTATAGTCCGCAAACAGCAGCTCCTTGGCGCTCTTACCCACCATGGATGCAGAGAATATCTCTTTGCCCAGCTCCTCCAGGGAAACATTGGCGATCCGCGCCATACGCTCGGCAGTACGGATGTCTCTTTGCGTGCAGGTGGGAGATTTGAACATGACCGTATCAGAAAGGATCGCCGCCGCCATCATACCTGCCATTTTTGCCGAGGGCATCAAACCTCGATCCTGGAACATACCGGCAATGATGGTATTGGTAGAGCCTACCGGCTCATTACGCACGTAAATAGGATTGTTTGTCTGGATGTCCGCTAACCGATGATGGTCAATGATCTCCAGGATATCTGCCTCCTCCAAGCCGGGGACAGACTGGGATATTTCATTGTGATCCACCAGCACCACGCGCTTGCGCCGGGGACGCAGCAAATGGTATCGGGTCAAGACGCCCACTACCTTTTCCCGTTCGTCCAGAATGGGATAGCAAGGCTCGCGAAATTTCAGCACTTTTTCCCGCACCTCATCCAGCCTGTCTTCCAGGTGGAAGCAGACCAGATCGTCGGTACGGCAGATGGTGGCGATAGACACTGACTGGAAGATCAGTCTTGCCGCCCGGTAGGCATCATAAGGTGTGGCAATGATGCAGGTTTTGGTGGGCAGTTCCCGCAGCTCCCGGGTCAGCTCCGCCTGGCAAAGCACCAGACAGTTTACATTCATCTCCAATGCCCGGCGGATCATATCCGGCTGGTGTCCGCAAATTACAATAGAATTGGCATTGTTAAACAGCAGGTTTTCCTGCGCCTGGGGCAGAGCGATGGTCACCTCGCCGGAAATGGTATCTGTGTTTTCGCCGGCTTTGTTGAGCACCTTGCCCTCCAGCACAGACAGCACATTAAACAGCGGCACCGACTCCAGCATGGCAGCGTTCACCGCCTCCATATTATAGCTTGCCACGTTTTCCCGGGACAGCATTCCAAACAAGGTTCCATCCTCTTTTGTCACCGGCACAGCAGAAATGTTTTTCTGCTCCTGCAGAATTTTCCAGCCGCGCCCCACTGTCACAGCGCCGCTGAGCAGTGGCGGTCTGTCAAACTCCAGATCCTGCACCTGCGTGTACATATTGTGGATACGTTTGGGCGGTTCAAAACCGAAACGGTCCAGAACGATCTGCGTCTCGTCAGACACATGTCCCAGACAGGCCGCTTCATATTCCCTGTCACCCAAAGCATTTCGCAACGCAGCGTAAGCCATGGCTGCAACAATAGAGTCTGTATCCGGATTTCGATGACCGGTCACATAAATAGGATCCATAAAATCCCCTTTCTGAAAAGAACGTTATCCTGCAGGGTGATTGGCAATCAGCACTTCCGCAAAGGACAGCATCCGCAGCATTGCCGGTCACACCGACAAGCGTACCGAGGTCCCCATTGTAAGTTATATATTTTCTTCCTATATGCCTCAATTGCTACAATTACTCATAATAATTATAGCGTCTGCAAGTCAAAATAGCAAGCATAAAAGCAAATTATGCTTTTAAAGAAAAACTGCCCGGAAACCGGGCAGCTATACATGCGCTTTCTTCTTTTTTACACATCGAATGCCCACTGCCGCCAGCAGGATCAGATAGGCCGCAACCGTAAACACCACCAAGTAGATCCCCAGACACCAGGGAAACGGCACCGCATTTTGCACCAGCGAATACACCGGCAGCGAGGGCGTTCCATAGGGACTAATAAAGAACATATCAAAGGTTTCTGTTTTCAAAAGGCCGGCGCGGTATGCCATCTCGTTCATCAGGCAAGCCAGCGCTACGCACACCGCAAATACCGGCGCGGCTTTCAAAATGGTCTTATGCTCCGCTTTTACATATCCGCTGTAAAGC
Source organism: Faecousia sp. (assembly GCA_045576715.1). GTDB lineage: Bacteria > Bacillota > Clostridia > Oscillospirales > Oscillospiraceae > Faecousia. The sequence continues at coordinate 36,730 of JAZNHB010000038.1, forward strand.
AGGTACACTCCAATGGCGATCATAGAACCGTGACAGACCATTGTCTGGATATTGATGCCCACTGTTGAAACAAACACCGTTGACGGATACAGCATCACGCAAACACCTGCAAACACCGCATAAGTAGCCAAATAAGCATTGGCCGCATCGTGGAGTTTTCCTTTTTTTGTCACTCCGGCAAGCAGGCCCACGTACATCGGCGTTGAACAGAACTGAAACGGAAACGCATACCATTGGTAATCAAACCGGATTCCGTTTTCATAGGAAAAGCTGAAATTGATCTGCTTATAAACTTCCAGCGCAACCACGATCAATGTAGTGACGAAAACCACCCGACGAGGCTGTAAATGCTTTTGCCAACGACACAGTCCAATGCTCGCCGCCACTGTCAGCAATAGGCTCACTACATGAAACCACCCATACATCACAGGCTGTGTCATTTGTATATCCATTATGCGAAGTATGCTTTCCAAACATACCGCCTCCCTTTCTTTTTTCGGGAATATGATATTTTAAATAGCTTCTAATGCTTATCCATGCTGCTCCAGCCAGATCAGCAGCACCGCAATATCCGCCGGACTGACACCGGAGATTCGACCGGCTTGCCCTATGGACATAGGACGGATCATCTGCAGCTTTTCTCTGGCTTCCACCCGCAAACCGCCAATGGAAAGATAGTCTATATCTGCCGGCAGCAAGCGACTTTCCTCCTTGCGGAACTGCTGTACCTGCTTTTCCTGCCGGGCCAGATAACCGGCATATTTTAGCTGGATCTGCACCTCATCCGTCACTGCTGCCACCAACGCAGGACGTTCCGGATCAAATGGCGCCAGATCCTGATACGTCACCTGGGGTCGGCGCAGAAGATCCGCAAGTCTTGCAGAACCGGCAACCGGCGCTTCGTTCCGGGCGGCAAGCATACGGTTCAGTTCATCCGATGCCGCCACGCCCTTGCTTTCCAGCCGGGCGATCTCCTGCTGCACCGCCGCATATTTCTCCTGCACTTGGCGCAGACGCTGCTGAGGCACAAGGCCCACCCGGGCACCGATGGCAGTCAAGCGCTGGTCTGCATTATCCTGTCGGTGGAGCAGTCGGTATTCCGAACGGCTGGTCATAATGCGGTAAGGTTCCTCTGTGCCCTTGGTCACCAAATCGTCGATCAGCGTGCCGATATAGCTGGTATCCCGGGTAAGGATCAGCGGCTCTTTTCCCTGAATTTTCAACGCCGCATTGATACCTGCCACCAGCCCCTGTACTGCTGCCTCCTCATAGCCGGAGCTTCCGTTAAACTGACCAGCGCCGTAAAGGCCCTGCACACACTTGGTTTCCATGGTGGGCAGCAGTTGGGTAGGGTCAACACATTCGTACTCGATGGCATAAGCAGGGCGCATCATTTCCGCATTTTCAAGGCCGGAAACGGTGCGCAGCATTTGCAGCTGCACATCCTCCGGCAAACTGCTGGAAAAACCCTGGATATACATTTCCTCCGTGTCCATACCGCAAGGCTCAATAAACAGCTGGTGGCGGCTCTTGTCCGCGAAGCGAACGATCTTTGTTTCGATACTGGGGCAGTACCTGGGGCCCACACCGCTGATCGTACCATCATACATGGGGCTGCGGTGCAGGTTATCCGTAATGATCTTATGAGTAGCTTCGTTTGTATAGGTCAGATAGCAAACTGCCCGATTATCCGGTTTTTCCTCTGTGCGGAAGGAAAAAGGCTCCGGTTCTGCGTCACCGGGCTGCAGCTCCATTTTAGAAAAGTCAATGGAACGGCGGTTGATTCTGGGCGGTGTGCCGGTTTTGAAACGGCGCAGCTGCAAGCCCAATTCCCGTAAATTATCCGCCAAACGCACCGATGCGTGCATCCCGTCCGGACCGGAGGAGATCACCGATTCGCCAATGACAATGGTGCTGTCCAAAAACGTACCAGTGGCAATGATCGCCGCTTTTGCGTCGTACTGCGCACCCAGCTGGGTCTGCACGCCGGTGACCGTGCCGTTCTGTGTCAATATTTTCGTAATCTGCGCCTGCTTCAGCTGCAAATTTTCCTGCTGCTCCAGCGTATGCTTCATTACCTGCTGATATTGCCGGCGGTCAGCTTGCGCCCGGAGCGAATGCACCGCCGGGCCTTTGCCCCGGTTGAGCATCCGGTACTGGATGCAGGCCTTATCCGCAGCAACGCCCATCTCACCGCCCAAGGCATCCAGTTCCCGGACAAGGTGTCCTTTTCCGGTGCCGCCGATGGCAGGATTGCAGGGCATATTGCCCACAGCGTCCATATTGATGGTAAACAGGATGGTCTGCAATCCCATTCGGGCAGCAGCCAAGGCCGCCTCGATGCCTGCATGACCGGCGCCGATCACCGCAACATCACAGCTTCCTGCGTGGTATTCCGTCATAGATCTTCCTCTTTTTTCTTTTTCTCTTCCGGGGGCAGCACAAAGGGCTTGCAAACCACCTCACAGCGGTTAATAGGCGTGCCCAATGCGTGAAATTTCTCCTCATAACCGGTCATAATGCCCACAATGCCGTTTTCATGCAGATTGTTGGTCAGGTTGTTCACCTGCAGACCGCAGGCGGCAAACTCCTCCATAGAAAACTGGAACAGCGGCGCATTGTCCGTCTTAAAATGGAACTCGCCGCCGATTTTCACCACCCGGCAGTACTTATCCAAAAAGCCCCTGTGGGTCAGTCGGCGCTTGGCATTTTTCTTCCGGGGCCAGGGATCGGGGAAGTTGATGAACAACCGGTCGATTTCCTCTTTTTCAAAGATCTGCTCGATCTTTTCTACATCCATATCAATAAAGAATACATTTTGCAGTTCCATGGATTTGGCTTTTTCCATTGCCACTACCATCGCTTCCCGGCAACGCTCTACAGCAATCAGCAGCACATCCGGATTTGCCGCAGCGGTTTCGGCGGTGAATTTACCCTTACCGCAGCCCACTTCTACCCAAAGGGCAGCCGCATCCGGCTTTAGCGAGCGCCACTCGCCTTTTTTCTCCTCCGGCACCGCGATGCGGTAAGATGCGCATTTTTCCATTCGCGGCTCCAGATTCTTCATTCTTCTCATCCGCATAAATTTTCCCCCAACAAGCAAATTTTTAATATTATAACAAATTAGCCTGCAATTCTCAACTCTCAATTCTCAATTTTTATCCCCTCCCGGGGCTTGCAAGGAATCGAAAAATCGGTTATAATGGCAAAAACACGAAAAGGAGGGCGCATTATGGCAGACCATCATCACCACGAACACGACCACGCCTATATGCACGCCCACGGCATTGCCCACTCCCATGGGCATGTCCACGAAAATCAAAAAGCGGTCATCAACCGCCTTGCCCGGGCCATGGGTCACTTGGAGAAAGTCAAGCGCATGGTGGAGCAGGGGTATGACTGTTCTGAAGTGCTGGTGCAGCTTGCCGCTGTCCGTTCTGCTCTGGACAATACCGGCAAAGTGATTTTGAAAGATCATATGCGCCACTGCATGGTAGACGCGGTGGCCGCCGGCGACGAGGACGCTATCGACGATCTGTGCGCCGCCATTGATAAATTCATGAAATAAAAATGCCGCTGCTGATGCAGCGGCATTATGTAATCGTTTACTGCGCGGTTGCAAGCTTGTTCAGGTCGTTCTGCAGCATGCAGTATCCCACAATGCCCAAGCCAACCAGACCGAGAATCAAGTACAAGATGGAATTATCCGTGTGGGCAATGCCTTTCTCGGCGCAACCCTCTGCCAGCTTCTTCTCACACAGGAAGATGCCCAGGAAGGGAATAAACAACATCAAAACGATCTCCAGAATGCCACTATCGGAGGCATCCTTAACAGAAACGGACTCCTTTGCCAGCATAATCATCCAGTAAATGCCGTAAATGCCGCAGGTAATGATGGTTAACAGAATGCAGGTAACAATATTTCTTTCTTTGATAGCCATGATATCATAGCCCCCCCTTCAAATTTATTATAGCACCAAAATTCCTCCTGTGTCAACATATTTTTCATCTCACAAGGACATTTGTGCGCTATCGACACACATATATTTTACGGAGTGTTCCATGAAAAAATTACTTCCCTCCCGCCGGCACAAGATCGTTCTTTTATGGGCGCTGGCCGTCGGTGCTACCACCGGCATTTTTTATATCTTGGCGCAGCACGGCATCGGTATCCCCTGTGCGTTTCGCAGTATCACCGGTTTGGAATGTCCCGGATGTGGAAATACCAGAGCTGCCTTTGCCCTGTTGCAACTGGATATCGCCGCAGCCTTTGGATATAACCCTATGTTTTTTGTGGAATTTTTCTATATGGCATGGGTTTTATTTCACTGCCTCCGATCATATCTGAATGGCAATGCTTTTCAATACAAGCCGCCTTTTCCACTTATGGACGCGATAATTTTGATCACCATCGCTGCATGGTGGCCCATTCGCAATTTGTTGTAAAAACAAGCGCCCCGTAGCCGGGGCGCTTGTTTTTCTTCATTGGCCTTGCCAAAGTAAAACCCCTGCTATGCAGGGGGTTTACTTTGGCAAGGCCAACAGAAGAATCCCCACAGCTATCTCATAGGGAGCTGGCTGTGGGGATTCATCTTAAGTGATTTATAGTTCAGGGGGAATACCTTGGGCAGACCAACCACGGGCTGCGAAATATTCGCTGGGGGTACAGATTCTTTCTTTAGCAAGCATCTTTGGCAGCTTTTCTGCATCACCGCCAAAGCGGAGCGACAGCAACTGTTCCAGCGCAAAACACCGCTCACCTACCCGGATCAACTGTCCCGGTGTCAGTTTCAACCCAGAAACAGCATATAAAATCTTCGTCTGCCAGAAAAGAGGCAGCGGAATACTCAGAGTTTCCGGTTTGCGGACAATCCGATGCAAGAACCGGTCAGCGCGGAGCGATACGATACGGCGGATAAGCTTGCTGCGTAAGGAAACCGGTTTTGTCAGCAGTATTCCAGAGCAGAATGCGTTGACGGTGAACATACACAGGCCGGATGCGGAGAGCGCCTCGCACAGATCTAAATACAGTAGCATGCAATTCAGACGGATTTCGTCTGACATAGCATCCGGATCAAAGCCCCAGCCCCGTAACAGTGCGAGATAGCTGTCATCTCGGTTGTGGCTGTCATGGGCCGATCCTTTTTCCTTTGGTAATTTGAAGTCGTATTTCCCGGAGAGATATTTTGCGCCTTCAGCCAGTTCTTTGCCTGCGCCACGGCGAAAAGCAATATCCTCATATAGCTGTTCCCGGGTCGGAAGATTCCAATCAAAAACGCCCTGCGCGGAGGCTGCATATGCCCAATTGGCGGCATCTAGTGAGGAACCGGAATCCATACCCAGCCGGTTGAACAGATCTGTTTGACGATCTGCTCCTTTGGTGAACTGCCGCCGGCATAAAATGGGGCATCCGGAACAGGGTTTTGAGGTAGGTGTTCCACTGCGGCTGTTTTTGCCGGTCAAAGGGTGTGCGTGCAGCATTTGGAAGTATTTCTTGTTCAGTAAGGAAGCTTTATTCGGGTTGCGGATCGGTAGAGCCTTTGTTCCTGTAACCGTGATAGCTTTTAGGTTTTTCCACCCGAAAACGGCACCGATACCCGTTCGTCCGGATGTATGGGTTCCATCCATGATGGATGCAAACCGGACACCGTTTTCTCCGGCAGGCCCAATATACAGACTTCCGTGTTGACCGTCGCCCATAAAGCAGCCCAGCTGCTGACGGCAGTCATCGCAGTAAGTACCCCAAAGGCCGGCTGCATCATGGAAAATAAATTGGTCATCCCGAATCTCAAGCCAGTGGGGAGTACTGCACCGGCCGGCAAGGATCAGCGCATCGAAACCTGCCCGCTTGAGCCAAAGACCGAACTCGCCGCCGCAGTTGGAGGATACCGGTGTGTTGGTAAGAGGTGATATGGTCGTTATGTCATAACGGGAAGAACTGGGAGTGCCGGTGAGAGTTAGCGGACCGGTTGAGATTATTATCCAGTTCTCTTCCGAAAAAGCATGTTCTTTTCCTGTCAGATGATCGTAAAGGAGCTTATAGGCCATGGGTTTTCCACCAAGGTATTGTTTCCGTTCGGCGTCGCTCCAAGGATAATCCTGGACGGTTTCATCCGATAGATTAACCAGCATTACCCTTCCGGTATATCCTGCGTATGCTGTAGACAAGTTACCACCTCCCGCTATTTACTACGGATATTATAATTCCGGGGATCGGTTTTTGCAATCATTATTCGAAAGCGGTATGATAGGCGAAAGACTTGTTGACACTGAATCCAAAATGCAGTATTATTTAACTGACAAATGAATAACATTCGACCTGCTTTTTCTAAGGAGAAATCTATGAAATGCCAGGCGTTAGGGTCAAGCCGGAAACAGCTTGGCCTCCCAGTGCGGTAAGAATGTGATGGATACATGATAGGGACGGTTTTGCCTTTGCGACCGCCCCTGGTACGACTGCACTTTTTGCAGTCGTTTTTTTGTTTTTTGCAGTTGTAATCAGGTTATCTTGGAGGGTTACTATGCTCAGTGTAAAAACGCCGGAAGAGGTTCTGGCTCTGATAAAAAACGAATTTTCTCCCATGGCAGAAATGGAGACCGTTTCTCTGTCTTCTGCCATAGGCAGAACACTGGCAGAAGATATCACAGCATCGGAATATGTGCCGGATTTTAACAGATCCACAGTGGATGGATATGCTGTGCGGGCCAGTGATACCTTTGGTTGTACAGATGCGATACCTGCTATTCTCCCTTTACAGGGCGAGGTGTTAATGGGTCAGGGTGCGGCATTTGTTTTGGGCGGCGGGTGCTGTGTGGCGGTCCCCACCGGAGGTGCAGTGCCGGAAGGCGCTGACAGTGTGGTTATGCTGGAATACACCGAGGATTACGGTGACAGTACAATCGGCGTGCTGAAATCTGCTGCGCCCGGTCAAAATATGATCTTTCGCGGTGATGATGTTTATCCCGGCAAGGTGATCCTGCAAAAGGGCAGGGTCCTCTCCTCCAAAGACATCGGTGCTCTGGCTGCCATTGGCCGGGTGCAAGTACCGATCGTCAAAAAACTGACTGTCGGTGTGATTTCTACTGGGGACGAGCTTGTTCCGCCGAATGTTAAACCCGGTCCCGGGCAGATCCGGGATGTGAACAGCCCTATGCTGGACGCTTTATTGGCAAGTTTTGGCGTGAATGTAATCAACTACGGTATTGTAATTGACGATGAAGCCCTACTGCGGGAAACCGTAGAAAAAGCCATCGCCCAGTGTGATGCTGTGCTGCTGTCCGGTGGAAGCAGCGTAGGCGTAAAGGACGCTGCTTGCCGAATTATTGAGTCTATGGGTAGCCTTTTGCTGCATGGTATTGCCATCAAACCAGGTAAGCCTACTATTTTAGGTAAGACGGGGAATAAACCGCTGGTCGGTCTGCCCGGCCATCCGGTTGCGGCGTATTTTATCACAAAGCTGTTTGTTTTGCCCTTGTTATCACAACTTATGGGAAGAACGGAAGAGGTTTACACGACTACAGCAAGAATTACGGAAAATATAAGTGCTAACCACGGCAGAGCCCAGTATCACTGTTGCCGTTTGGAGCGCAAAGGTGAGGAGCTTTATGCATACCCTATCCGGGGAAAATCTGGATTGATCACCACACTGGCCGGTACCGATGGCTATTTCTGTATCGACAGAGATTGTGAAGGCTTACCCCAATTTGCAGAAATTCAAGTTACGATCACACAAGGAGATTGATTCTATGGGATTTGCGTATTTAACCAATATTCCTTTGGAAAAAGCAAGGGAAGACTATATCGAGTTGATGAAAAGCCATGGCTATGGCCCTAAGACGGAAGTAATTCCTGTGTGGGATGCCTGTGGACGGGTCACCGCCCATGCGGTCTATGCCCACATTTGCGCGCCCCACTACGCTGCCAGCGCTATGGACGGTGTTGCGGTAAACGCCAGAGACACCTTTGGCGCAACGGAAACAACCCCGATCCAGCTGCAGCCCTATCAATATATCGTGCTGGATACCGGTGATCCCATCCCCGAAAACTGTGATGCCGTGATCATGGTGGAAGATATTGTCAAAAACGAAGACGGCTCCATTACCATCCACGACGCTGCAGCTCCATGGCAGCATATCCGCCAAATCGGTGAAGACATTTGTGCCGGAGAAATGATCCTTTCTTCTCATATGCCGGTTTCACCTGCTGCCATTGGTGCAATGATTGCCGGTGGTGTGCTGGAGGTGGAAGTGATCCGAAAGCCGATCGTTGGTATTATCCCTACCGGCGATGAGATCATTCCGCCTTGTACGGATCCGAAACCCGGCGATATTTTGGAGTTCAACGGATCCATCTTCTCCTCTATGGTACGCCAGTGGGGTGCTGAAGCAAAAGTGTACCCCATTGTTCCCGACAAATTTCAGCTGATTAAAAATGCTGTGGCGCAAGCAGCCGGGGAATGTGATCTTGTGATTCTGAATGCCGGTTCCTCTGCCGGCCGGGAAGATTTCTCTGCGCAGGTCCTCCGCCAGCTAGGTGAAGTACTGTATCACGGCATTGCTATGAAACCCGGAAAACCTGCAATTTTAGGCTGTCAGGGTGCTACACCAATTTTGGGTGTACCCGGTTATCCCGTTTCCGGTATTATCGTCATTGAGCAGCTGCTGAAGCCTTTGATTGACCATTGGTTGAAAGTGCCTGCTGCACCAAGTGTATATGCCAAAGCAATTCTCACCCGCCCGGTTGTATCGGGTCTGAAATACCAAGAATTTGTTCGTGTGCGCCTGGGCTATGTGGGTGACAGATTGATGGCCTCTCCTTTGAGCCGCGGCAGCGGTGTGGTTTCTTCTTTCATGAAAGCCGATGGTATTCTGGAAGTGCCCCAAGGTCTGGAGGGTTATGAAGCAGGCAGTGAAGTGACTGTCCGGCTGCTCTGCTCCCAAGAAAAGCTGAAAAATACGGTTGTTGTCATCGGCAGCCATGACCCTTTGCTGGATGAACTGGGCGATATGCTGCATGTTGCCGATTCCGGTGTTTATTTGACATCCTCTCATGTAGGTTCCATGGGTGGTATCATGGCTATTCGCCGTGGGGAAGCGCACGCCGCAGGCTGCCATTTGCTGGACACCGTTACCGGTGAATACAACCTCTCCTTTATCCACAAGTATTTCCCCAACGGTGGCGTGAAGCTGATCCGCTGTGTGGGCCGTCAGCAAGGCATGATGGTGGCAAAAGGCAATCCTTTGAATATCCAAAAGTTTTCTGACATTGCACGGGAGGGCATCCGCTATGTCAACCGTCAGAAGGGTTCCGGTACCCGGATTCTGACAGATTATCTGTGCAGCCAGGAGAATCTGGATACTGCCGCTATTTACGGCTATGACCGGGAAGAACTGACCCATACCTCCGTGGCAGCGCAGATTGTCAGCGGTAGCGCTGATGCCGGCATGGGTATCTATTCTGCTGCAAATCTGTACGGACTGGACTTCATTCCCATCTGTATTGAGGAATATGATCTGCTGATTCCTGACCATGCGTGGGCTACGCCTCAGATTCAGCAGATGATTGCTACCATGAAGAGCGATGCTTTCAAAGAGAAAATCCTCTCCTTGGGCGGTTATACCGTAGACGGTTGCGGTGAAATCATTCCGTTGGATTGATAACCCTAAAATAACGAGGTGAGTTTATGGTTGATCGGCTGGGCCGTGATATTACTTATCTTCGCATTTCTGTTACAGATAAGTGCAATCTGCGTTGCCGGTATTGTATGCCGGAAGAAGGTGTTTGCAAAAAGAGTCATTCAGAAATGCTGACAGAGGACGAGATCATCACCGCTGTGGAAGCTGCTGCGTCTTTGGGCATCACCAAGCTGCGGTTTACCGGCGGAGAACCTCTGGTAAAAAAGAACATCGTTTCAATCTGCCGCAGAGCTGCTGCGGTAAATGGCATCCGGGAGGTTTGCCTTACCACCAACGGCATACGCCTGCGGTCGTTAGCCGGACCGCTGAAGGAAGCCGGTGTGAAGCGGCTGAATTTAAGTTTGGATACATTGAATGAGGAAAAGTATGCCAACATCACCCGTGTGGGCAAGCTGGAAGCATTCCGGACAGGTCTGGATGCCGCACTGGAGGCGGGTTTTGAGAAAATAAAAATCAATTCCGTGTTGATTGGCGGCTTTAACGAGGAGGACATTCCGCAGTTGGCGGAACTGACCAGGCAGTATCCTGTAGATATGCGCTTCATTGAGATGATGCCCATGTATGACAGCGGTGATTTTGACGAAAAGGCCTTCATTCCCTGCACCCGTGTTCTTGATTATCTGCCGGATGCTGTCCCTGTAGGAGAAGATGACGGCGTCGCTAAGCTGTACCGCTTGCCGGATGCCAAAGGAAATATAGGTCTTATCAGCCCGGTTAGTGCCCATTTCTGCGGCTGCTGCAATCGGATTCGTCTGACAGCCGATGGCAAGGTGAAGCCGTGCCTGCACAGCAGCGACGAGTATTCCCTGAAGGGTTTGGACTTTTCCGGAATGCAGCGTGTGCTAAAGGAAGCCGTTTGGAACAAACCCGCTTGGCATGGGGATTTGGATGCGCTGCACAGAAGCCAGGCAGGACGAAACATGAATCAAATAGGAGGCTGAACGATGTCCGACTTTACCCACTTTAATGAACAGGGTCGCGCCAAGATGGTGGATGTGGGAGAAAAACCCATCTCGCAACGCACCGCAGTGGCAGCGGGCCGCGTGCTTGTAAATGAAGAAACCTTTTCTCTGATTCAAAGCGGCGGTATGAAGAAGGGAGATGTGTTAACGGTTGCGCAAATTGCCGGTGTTATGGGCGCCAAGCGCACCCCGGATATCATCCCAATGTGTCATCCCATCTTGATGGATGGCATTAATTTGGAGCTGACACTGGATGAAAACCGCAAATCTGTGGAGATCCGCGCCACCGTTTCCTGCGATGGCCGTACGGGCGTAGAGATGGAGGCGCTGACGGCGGTATCCACCGCTGCTCTCACAGTTTATGATATGTGTAAGGCGGTCCAAAAAGATATTGTAATCTCCAACATCCGGCTACTCAGCAAAACCGGTGGCGTCCATGGAGATTATTTCAGGAAGGAGTACTAATATGTATACTGCTGCTGTCATTACCATCAGTGACAAGGGATACCGTGGTGAGCGTGTAGATACCAGCGGTCCGAATCTGGTGGAGATTTTGAAGGATAAAGGCTTCGATGTCACTTATACTCAAATCATTCCCGATGACCGGGAGATGATTAAGTCCGAGCTTATCAAATGTGCCGACGAAATGCATATTGCACTGGTGTTGACCACAGGCGGCACAGGCTTTTCGCCCCGGGATATTACACCGGAAGCTACTATGGAGGTAGTGGAACGCCCCACGCCCGGTATCCCCGAAGCGATGCGGGTAGAGTCTATGCGGATCACGCCGAAGGGTTGCCTGTCCAGATCTAGCGCAGGTATCCGCGGCCGCAGCCTGATCATCAACCTTCCCGGCAGCAAAAAGGCAAGCCAGGAAAACATTCTGGCGGTTATCGATCCTGTTTCTCACGGACTGGATATGCTTTACTCTGAAGGCAGCGCAGACTGCGCCAAATAAAAATATGGACCTGTTGCGTATTTTGCAACAGGTCCAGTTTTGTTTCAGTTTAGTTCTGTTTCTGTAACGCACTCATTCTTGATTCGGCCCACCAAATATTGCAGCGCATCCACAACTCTGGGACGAATATCACCACCAATGAGTACATACATAATGTCGTCGCCCATTTTGAGTTGACCTTCATTCAGCCAGACCTTGATATAGTAAATACCCCCCATTTTGTAGGTGTCGGAAATGACGGAATCGACCTTTTCCTGGTCATAGGAAAAGACCATGCCGGTTACTTCCTTGGCGTCCTCTGCACCGTAACGGACTTTTGCCTTGGCAGTCTGGCGGACAGTGCCGTTATGGGTCAGATACATGCCGATTTTCGGCGCAGATTCATGGGCTTTGGCTTCTGCCAGCCATGCGTCAATGGAAGGAATTTCTTTTTTCATTATGAAAACCTCCAACTTGAAAAATAGATCGGCACCTGACTGTGCCTTTTCTTTATTATACCATGTAGCGCAAGCGAAATGGTATAATAGCCATATTTTCCGGTTTCCGGCGAAGCCGGGGAGGAAAATGGCGATAAATTGGTATAATAACTGCTATGCAGTTATTATACCGCATATTTTCAAAAAAGAAAAGAAAAACTGTTGATTTTTCTTTTCTTTTGTGCTATAATCTTTTGGTAAAAACGAACCCCCAAATTGTGAGGGTACATAGCCTTTGTGGAGCGGTGGACGAGCCTCTTCCCGAAAGCAAAATGGTAATACGGAAAGTATATCCTTTTGCATTTGGGATGGTTCGTTTTTTTATTATCTTTTTTGGAGGAACAATATGAAAAAACTGATTTCCTTGCTGCTCGCACTGGTTATGATTATGGGTCTGACCGCGTGCACAACCAAACTGAAGGATGAGACTCCTGCCGTTGACACCGTGATCCTGAAGGAAGCCGACGACAAGATGCTCAACACCTATTCTGCCATCGCTGTCAATCCCGAAGCTCCCTTTGTGGATGCTGACGGCAACGCAGTATCCGGCGTCTATGTGAACACCGCCGGTGCCAATGCTTTGATTCAGTGGCTGCTGAGTGAAGAGGCTCTGAAGATGGCCGGCGAATACGGCTACAAGGAGTACGGCGAGTACCTGTTCTATGGGCTGGAGAATGCTCCCAAGTATACCGGCGAGATTGCCAAGGCTACTGAAGAAACCAAGACAATCCGTCTGTCTACCACTACTTCCGTGAAGGACTCCGGCCTGCTGGGCTACCTGCTGCCCGCTTTCGAAACTGCTTACGGCTACAAGGTAGAGGTCCAGTCTGCAGGTACCGGTAAGGCCATTGCTGCCGCTAAGGCAGGTAATGCCGACCTGATCCTGGTCCACTCCAAGAGCCAGGAAGAGACCTTTGTAAACGACGGTTTTGGCCGTGTGGTGGAAGGTTTCAGCGCTGAGCGCGTTTCCTTTATCTACAACTACTTCGTCCTGTGCGGTCCTTCTGCTGACCCCGCCGGTGCCAAGGCTGCCGCTTCCGTTCTGGATGCTTTCAAGGCGATTGCTGACGGCAAGCATAAGTTTATTTCCCGGGGTGACGGCTCCGGCACCCACACCAAGGAACTGGCTCTGTGGCCCGAGTCCCTGGGCATCACCAAGGAAGCTGATTCTTTCAAGAATTATACCGAGTGGTACGTTTCCGCCAACACCGGCATGGGCGCATGCCTGGTTATGGCCGAAGAAATGGATGCCTATATCCTGACCGATAAGGCTACCTTCCTGACCTTTGTAGCAAACAAAGGTGTTATGGATTGATTTTCCAACAATTATAAAGTAAAATAATCCCGTGGGAGTTCTCTCCTACGGGATTTTCTAAAGAAAGGAGCAGCACACATGAAAACATCCTTGATGAAAGCAATTGAGCTGATTGCGTCCATGGATGCGGAATTGCTGGACATCTTAAGTGTCACTGCGCAAATGAGTCTTCAAAGCTCTATTATTGCCCTTTTGATCGGTCTGCCCATCGGCATTTGGTTGGGAGCTTGCAGATTCCCCGGAAGAAATGTGCTGCTGGTTGCCAACCGGACTCTGATGGGTATGCCGCCGGTTGTTTGCGGTTTGCTATTCTATATGCTGTTTTCCGGTGTCGGACCATTCCGGCATCTGCGGCTATTGTTTACGGTAGATATCATGATTATGGCGCAGGTCGTGCTGATCACACCGATTGTGGTAGGCAATATGGAAACCTATGTGGCCGGCGTTGCTCCGGCTGTTCGGGAAACGGCAAAAGGCCTTGGGCTGAGCGGCACAAAAACCTTCCTGCTTCTGTGCAGCGAATGTATCTACCAGATCATCTCCGCCTATTTACTGGCTTTCTCCCGTTCTATTGCTGAGGTGGGAGCGGTGTCCATGGTTGGCGGGGCAATTAGCTGGAAAACCAATGTCATGACCACGGCTATTATGCAGTATACGAACCGTGGCAATTTCTCCTTGGGCGTGGCGTTAGGGATTATTCTGCTGAGCCTTTCACTGATTGTCAATATTGTAATTTCCCTGCTGCAAAGGAGGCTGAGTCGATGAAGATTTCTCCTTTTTCCAAGACCTATGAAGGTCGATGCGTTCTGGATTTTCCCGGAATTGAATTGCAGCATGGAAGGATCTACGCCATCGTCGGAGCAAACGGCAGCGGAAAATCCACCTTCGCCAAGATCCTTGCAGGGGTCTTGCGCCCGGACATGAGAGACCGGCTGTTCAGCGGCGGTGCAATCGGATATATGCCCCAAAAAAATTACGCCTTCCGTATGAGCACAAAAGCCAATCTTTTATTGAACGGTAATGACATGGCTCGCGCCAATGCCTTGATGGATGCAGTCCATATCAGGCATCTTGCTAACAAACGTGCGGATCGTCTCTCAGGCGGTGAAACCGCCCGAATGGCTCTGGCACGGCTCATGATGAAACAATATGACATGGTCATTCTGGATGAACCGACTGCAGCTATGGATATGGAAACATCTTTGCTGGCTGAAAAAGTAATCGTGGAATATGTAAAAAAGACCGGCTGCGCTTTGGTGCTGGTTACGCATAGTTTACAGCAGGCGCGGCGGATCGCGGATGAAGTACTGTTTTTCCATGAGGGAAGGCTTTTAGAAGTTGGTACTGCCCAGCAGATGCTAACCTCTCCTGAAAAGGATGAAACAAAACGCTTTTTAGAGTTCTATGGATTCTAACTTCCTATTCTATCATATTTATAAATAAACCTACTAATATTAATCGGATTGCGGTTTCAGGCAAATACGGTGGGCGTGCTGCAAAAAGCAGCACGCCCGCTTTGTCTTACGATTTTTTCTGCACACCTCGGTTAGGCGCGAAGCGTCGAATGGCAAATAATCCAGCTATACAAAGAACTCCGGTCAGAGTGATCCATAATTTGTCGTGAGCCCAAATAACTTGGCAGGTAATGGCTATGATAAACAATTCCAAAATACTTCCAAGGGAAGTATTTATGAGCATTCTTATAAACTTCAGTACCACAGCAAAGGTTAACACGTTGCGAAGGTGGTTGTTTGTATCAAACAGATACCCTTCTGCCGTGAACATACGGAAGATTTCTATCGCCAATGTTACTACAAGAAAGATAATTGTCGCAGCGGCAATTGTCAGTTTTATAAAGCGGAGAACTTGGTAGAGGATGCTCTTTGATTGAGAGCATCGGGCTTCTTGATTTTTTGGTTGAAGATCTGTCTGCTGTTCTGAACGCATACGCATAGCTAACCTCCCTCTGTATTCTCCTTGATAGTATATAGGTATTTAGAGAAAAAGGAAAGACTAATTTCGATAACGGTAAGATTCGCTGTAATGTTCTAAATGTTCAAATAAAGGAAAGTGCGACGTGGATTCCACACCGCACTTTTAAAAATCACCGTAAAGTGATATTCTATTAAGGAAGGGGCCCCGAGGATTGGGCAAATCGGGGGCCCCGAAGGAAGGATAACACGCCTGTGACAAGGGGGAGTGCGCAGGTGTGTTATAAACAATTTAAAGTGATGCACCAGTACTTTGCAAAAAACGATCTATAGGTATTAACTATAGAATATTTTGCGTTCATCATTCCCGGTTTGCATCAGTTGAGGTGATTGCGAAATTACAGCCTTTTAATCTGTTGGGAGCGCTGTAGATATTAAAACGGCTCTCCCGGGAAAAACCCAGAAGCGTAATATTGGCACTGCGGGCAGTTTCCACAGCCGCGATAGTGGGCGTGGAACGGGATACGATCATAGGAACACCGATGGCGGCCACCTTTTGGATCATATCCATAGGGATCCGGCCACTGGTAAGGATATACTTATCTTTCAGCGAAATTCCACTGAGCAGTGCCTTTCCCGCCAGCTTGTCCATGGCATTGTGGCGGCTGATATCCACGCAGGAGAAGTAAGTGCCGCTGTCGTCACAAAGCGCACAGCAATGGGTTCCGGCAGTAGCTTTTTGCAGCGTAGAATTATCGTAGAACCGCTGCTGATTGTCAAGCAGGATCTCTGGGTCAAATACGGCACTGTCACACAGAGGCGTCCGGGACTGAGGCTCGAACTGTGCAAGCTGGGCAGAAGCTCTTCCTGCGTCTTCATCCAGCTCCAGGGATATAATGTCATCCAGAGAACGGATATAACCTTGTGTGTACAGATATCCTATCAGTAGTTCTTTTCGCTCACTGGGAGAACAGTATAGTGTCCTGTCCGTTTTTCCGGAAATCTCTACATGCAAAGCGGTTTCGTGGACCATCAAATCCCGCATGGGAACATATTCTCCCCGGATGTAGCGAACGATTTCCAGCTTATCCACCAGGGCTCTGGCTTCCCCTTCCGGTTCTTCTGTGGTGGTGCCTAAGTACTTTTCGTATTCGCTGCGGGTATTGATGTTGGTAAACATTTGAAGCTCCTTATCAAAACTGGCAGCCTCATCCTGGGAGATCACGCAGGCCCGGCTTGCGTAAATAAAGCGGAACAGAGAACTGTTTCCGGTTTCCAGCCGGTAAACCACCTCGTCCAACAGTGCGCGGGAATAAAAGGCGTTGAATGGCTCAAGCCGATCTTGAAATTTGCCGGCACAGATATCTGCTCCGGAATTCAAAAGATTATTTTTCAGATGGCGAACGAAATCCAAATTTACTACCGGCATATCGCAAGCCAGCAGATACACATATTGACTGCGGGCGTGGTTTAGTGCCGAATGGACACCGGCCAAAGGACCTTTACCCAGATAGATATCGCTGCAAAGCCGGACATCAATACCTTCATACAGCTGAGGCTTGGCGGTGACAATCAGGATGTCAGAGAATTCTTCTTTCAGGGTTCGAATGATGTTTTCCAGAATTCGGCGGTCATCTGCCATTAGGAGTTGTTTATCAAAACCCATCCGGGAGGATTTTCCTCCTGCCAGGATGGCAGCGGTTCCAAACATAGGAAGAGCCTCCCGGAGCGTTTCCGCTCCGGGATTTTCGCTTGTAGTATTCACGGTTACGCCTTCTCGATCCGGGCGGCGCAGACCTTCAGCTCGGGGATCTTTGCGGTGGGATCGGTGACAGTGTTGGTCAGCAGGTTGGCAGGGCCGTCTGCAAAGTGGAAGGGCATAAACAGCACGCCTTCCGGTACGATGTCAGTAACTCTTGCTTCCACGACAACTCCGCCACGGCGGGAGGAGACCTTCACATCATCTCCTGGAGCGATGCCCAGCTTGGCAGCGTCGGCAGGGTTCACTTCCACATAGGAGCGGCCAGCGATATTCTTCAGGCCTTCGACGCGGCCGGTCATGGTGCTGGTGTGATAATGATACAGAATACGACCTGTGGTGAAGATCATGGGATATTCACTGTCGGGAGTTTCTGCGGAGGGACGGTAGGGAGCGGGTTTGAACAGCGCGCGCTCACCGCGGCTGAACTTACCCACATGCAGAATGGGAGTGCCGGGATGATCGGCGGTGGGGCAGGGCCACTGCAGGCCTTCCTTTTCCAGGCGCTCATAGCTCATGCCACCGTAGGAGGGAGTGACAGATGCGATTTCAGCAAAGACTTCTTCAGCGGTACGGAAGCTGTTGCCGTAACCCAAAGCAGCCATCACATCAGAGAGGATCTCAAAGTCTGCGTGGCTCTGACCGATGGGGTTGATAGCCTTGCGAATCCGCTGTACACGGCGCTCGGTGTTGGTAAAGGTGCCGTCCTTTTCTGCAAAGGTGCAGCCGGGCAGAACTACATCTGCCAAAGCAGCGGTCTCGGTCAGGAAGATGTCCTGAACAACCAGCAATTCACAAGCCTTCAGCGCCTTTTCCACATGGTTCAGGTCGGGATCGGACATCATAGGGTTCTCGCCCATAATGTACAGGCCACGGATCTTGCCTTCTTCCACAGCATTCATGATCTCGGTCACGGTTAGACCGGGCTTGCCGGACAGGCTGACACCCCAAGCCTTTTCAAACTTTTCACGAACGGCATCGTTGAAAATCTTCTGGTAGCCGGGCATATCGCCGGGCAGACAACCCATATCGCAAGCGCCCTGAACATTGTTCTGACCGCGCAGGGGGTTGACACCGCAGCCGTACTTGCCGATTTTGCCGCACAGCAGAGCCAGGTTAGAGGTGCCCATAACGCCCTCAGTACCGGTGGAATGCTGGGTAACACCCATAGCATAGTAGATGCCGGCCTTGTCAGCCTTGGCATACAGGCGGGCGGCCTTCTTGAGTTCTTCTGCATCGATCTGGCAAATTTCAGCAACCACCTCGGGGGTGTAGTCCTTAACGACTTCCTTAAGCTCTTCATAGCCTTCGGTACGCTCATCAATGTACTTCTGGTCCTGCAGGCCTTCGGAGATGATCACATTCATCAGACCGTTGAACAGCGCAACATTGGTGCCGGGCTTGATCTGCAGGAACACATCTGCCTCGCGGCACAAGGGGATACGCCGAGGCTCAGCAACGATAATCTTTGCACCCTTCTTTTTTGCCTGACGGATCAGAGATCCGATAACGGGGTGGGTCTCGGTGGTGTTGGAGCCGGTGACGAAGACCACATCCTGATCAGCGGCTTCCGCAATAGAGTTGGTCATAGCACCGGAGCCCAGAGTAGTAGCCAGGCCGGCAACAGTGGAGGCGTGGCACAGACGTGCGCAGTGGTCCACATTGTTGGTGCCGATGGCAGCACGCATCATCTTCTGGAAGACATAGTTATCTTCGTTGGAGCAGCGGGCGCTGCTGAGGCCGGCCAGAGCATCGGGGCCGGATTCTGCCTTGATAGTATTAATCTTAGTTGCCACATAGGTAATGGCCTCATCCCAAGAGGCTTCCTGTAGCACACCGTCCTTGCGGATCAAGGGAGTGGTCAGACGGTCCTTGTGGTTGATAAAGTTGTAACCAAACTTGCCCTTGACGCAGAGCAGGCCCTTGTTGGCCTTGCCGTACAGAGGCTGTGCGCCGACAACGGTGTTGTCCTTCACCAACAGCTCCAGCTGACAGCCTACGCCGCAGTAGGTACAGGTGGTGGGGACCTTCTTGGTTTCAAAAGCGCGGTAACGAACCTTAGACTTGGGCAACAGAGCACCTACGGGGCAAACGCTGACACAGTTACCGCAGGATACGCAGTTAGTGCCGCGGATCAGCTGATCGAAGGGTGTAGAGATCTTGGCCTTGAAGCCGCGGTTTGCGATGCCGATGGCAGCTTCACCGTGGAGCTTCTGGCAAGTCTGGACGCAGCGCTGACAGAGGATGCACTGCTGGGGATTGTAAGTAAAGAATTCGTTGGAGTCGTCGATAGGGTAATCGTTCTTCACACCGGCAAAGCTGGTCTTTTCTACACCGTACTCATAGCACAGATTCTGCAGCTGGCAATCACCGTTCTTGGCGCAGCTGAAGCAGTCTGCATTGTGGGTAGACAGCATCAAATCCAGAACAGATCTTCTGGCAGCAATGACCTTTTCGCTCTTGGTGTAGATCACATTGCCCTCAGCTACAGGCGTGGAGCAGGCGGTGAACAGCTTGGGGATACCCTCAATCTCCACCAGGCAGATCCGGCAGGATGCCTCAGGGGTCAGGTCCTTCAGGTAGCAAAGGGTAGGAATCTCGATACCTACACTCTGAGCAGCCTCCAAAATGGTACTGCCTTCCTTGGCTTGCACTTTAATGCCGTCGATAGTTACATTCAGCATAGCTTCCTCCTAAAATAGATGGACACGGCAACACCATCACAAGATGGCATAAACCGCCAAATTAATCTCTTATACCAATTCAATATTATACGGGCAAGAAGGCAAAAAAGCAATAGAATTTCACATATTTCTACAGAAAAAATTATTTGCAGAAATCGCGGATAACTTATTGCTTTTAGTCGCTGTAAGTGGTATTATCTTATAGTAAACAAAATTAAACTGGCGTTGGTATGCGCCGGTATCCGCAAAACGGACGATTCCCTTTGGGCGAATTTTGTAATTGTGAATTAACAGGAGGTAAACTATGGCTCATATCAGTGAAGCCGGTGTCAAGAAGATCTGTGAGATCTGCGACAGATATGTAAATGAAAAGACACCGCTGATGATGATCCTCAGCGATATCCAGAAGGAATACGGTTACATTCCTCTGGATGTACAGCAGCTCGTTTCTGAAAAGACCGGCATCCCCGTAGCAGAGATCTACGGCGTTGTCACTTTCTACTCCTTCTTCTCTCTGGAGCCGAAGGGCAAGTACATTATCGGCTGCTGTCTGGGCACTGCCTGCTATGTCAAGGGTGCACAGCAGGTCATCGACAAATTCTCCGAAATTCTGGGCATCAAGCCCGGTGAGACTACCGCAGACGGCATGTTCACCATCGACGCGCTGCGCTGCATCGGTGCCTGTGGTATTGCTCCTGCTGTTACTATCAACGGCAAGGTCTATCCCAAGATGTCTGTGGATGCCGTAGCCGGCGTTGTGGAAGAATACCGGGCAAAGGAGGCTAACTAAATGAAGAATTTTGCTGAGCTGGATTCCAAGATCTGTTCCTGCACCGACGCGCTGAAGGCCAAGCTGGACGGCTCTAATGGCAAGCGTGCCATTCTGCTGTGTGGCGGTACCGGCTGTCTGTCCTCCAATTCCATGGACATCAAGGGCAAGTTTGATGCACTGGTTGCCGAGAATCACATGGAAGATAAGGTTACCGTCAATACTGTTGGCTGCTTCGGTTTCTGTTCTCAGGGTCCTTTCGTTAAGATTCTGCCCGAAGACACCCTTTACCGTCTGGTCAAGGTGGAAGATGTGGAAGAAATCTTCGAAAAAGACATCAAGGGCGGCGAAATTATTGAGCGCCTGCTGTACATCGAGCCCAATACCGGCGAGAAGGTTGCTAAACAGGACGATATCAATTTCTATAAGAAGCAGAAGCGCGTTGCTCTTCACGGCGGCGGTGTTATCAACCCCGAAAACATTGAAGAAGCTATGGGCTATGGTGCATTCCAGGGCCTGAAGCGGGCACTGAGCATGGACCGCAAGGCAGTTATCGATGAAGTGCTGGCTTCCGGCCTGCGCGGCCGTGGCGGCGGCGGCTTCCCCACCGGCAGAAAGTGGATGTTTGCTTACGGCTCCCAGAGCGACCAGAAATATGTGGTCTGCAACGGTGACGAGGGCGACCCCGGTGCTTTCATGGACCGCTCCATTCTGGAGGGTAACCCCTATGCCGTTATCGAAGGCATGATGATCGCCGGCTATGCTATTGGCGCTACCGAAGGTTATTTCTATGTCCGTGCGGAGTATCCCATCGCCGTGAACCGTCTGCGCAACGCAATTAAGCAGATGAACGAGATCGGTGTTCTGGGCGAAAATATTCTTGGCACCGGCTTCAGCTTCCAGGCACACATCCGTCTTGGTGCAGGCGCATTCGTCTGCGGCGAAGAAACTGCTTTGCTGAACTCTATTGAGGGCAAGCGCGGTATGCCTCGCCCCCGTCCTCCTTTCCCCGCTGTAAAGGGTCTGTGGGCAGAGCCCACCATCGTTAACAACGTTGAGACTCTGGCTTGTGTTCCCTACATTCTCCGCGAGGGTGCTGAGGAGTTTGCCTCCTGCGGTACCGAGAAGTCCAAGGGCACCAAGGTCTTCGCTCTGGGTGGCAAGGTCAATAATGTTGGCCTGGTGGAGATTCCTATGGGTACCACGCTGCGTGAGCTGATCTACGACATTGGCGGCGGCATTCCCGACGGCAAGAAGTTTAAGGCGATCCAGACCGGCGGCCCCTCCGGCGGCTGTCTGACAGCAGAAAACCTGGATGAGCCTATCGATTTTGACAACCTGGTTGCTAAGGGTTCTATGATGGGCTCTGGTGGCGCTATCGTCATGGACGAAGACAACTGCATGGTTGACGTTGCCAAGTTCTATATGGAATTCATCTGCGATGAGTCCTGCGGTAAGTGTACTCCCTGCCGTATCGGTACCCGCCGTATGCTGGAGATCCTCACCAAGATCACCGAGGGCAAGGGCACTCTGGAAGACCTGGACAAGCTGGAAGAGATCAGCAACCTGATCAAGACCGGTTCCCTGTGCGCGCTGGGCCAGACTGCTTCCAACCCCGTCGTGTCTACTATGAAGCACTTCCGGGATGAGTACATTGCACACGTGGTGGATAAGACCTGCCCTGCCAAGGTTTGTAAGAACCTGATGAGCTACGTCATCGAGCAGGATAATTGTGTCGGCTGCGGTCGCTGTGCCAAGGCTTGCCCCGCCGGCGCAATCGAAAAGACCGATTATATTGCTCCCGGTAAGAAGCTGCCTTCTTATCAGATCGATGCTCAGAAGTGTGTCAAGTGTGGCGCATGTATTGCTACCTGCAAGCTGAAGGCTATCGTAAAGAAGTAAGATATTTCATTCGTAAGGGCCGCACAGTTTTGCTGTGCGGCCCTGTTTTTTTATTCCCTTTGAAAAATTTGTCATTTGTGTATTATCATGGGATCGAGGTGTTGCTATGAGAAAGCTGAACCAGCTTTCTGAACGCTCCTTTTTAAAGCTGTTCTTTTTGTTTTTCAGCTGCAGCTTTGTGATCGCGGCTGTTTTTATGCCGGATCGGTCTGAAATGCTGTCGGGACTGTTGCGGATTTTGAGCCAGCCCACCAAAGCATATACCAACTTCTTTGCGGTAGGTGGCTTTTCTGCTACTTTCCTAAACATGGGATTGGTAGGCCTGTGTTGTACCGGGCTGTACTGCCTGCCGGGAGATAAGGACAATAGCACAGCTACATTGGTTACGATTCTGACAACCGGTTTCGGTTCTTGGGGCATCCATATTTTAAATATGTGGTTTGGTGTTTTGGGAGTGGTGCTGTACTGCATCATCAAAAAAGAAAAGCTTGGGAATCACACCAACGCCATGCTTTTTACCACCGGTCTGGCACCATTCTTTTCCGAGTTTTTGGTTCGTTACCCCAATCCTGAGGTTGTAGGTTTTCGACTGGGCGGTTTTCTGCTGGCCGCAGGTATAGGCATCGTATGCGGCTTATTCCTTCCTGCCGGTCTGGATAATTCTCCCAAGGTCCACAAAGGTTTTGATATATACTCTGCAGCGCTGCCGGTGGGAATGACCGCGCTGCTGCTCCAGGGATTTCTTTACAAAGCGGTTGGTGTGCCGGTTCCTTTGGCTGTTGCAGATATCACGGTGGCCTCATCTACCATTGTCAACACTTTCTGTGCTTGTCTGTTCTCTGCTTGCATTGTGCTTGCTTTTTCAATGGGTTGCAGGCCAAAGGATTATTGGAAGCTGATGTCCGATCCGGAGTTTGTGCGGAACTTCTCTGCCACCTACGGAAATGCTACAATGCTGATGAATGTGGGTCTGTTCGGCTTGTTCATTTTGGCATATTATAATATCATCGGTGCACCCTTTAACGGTATTACCTTTGGTGTTGTTTTCTGTATGCTCGCCACCTGCAATTCCGGTTCCCACCCGGCCAATACTTGGTCCATTATACTGGGTTATGTGCTGGCTTCCTACGGAACCCGGTTAATCTCTGCTTTTGTGGGTGTCCCCTTTGCGCAGACGCTCAATGCACAAAATATTATCGTTGGTGTCTGTTATTCAAATGGTTTAAGTCCCATCAGTGATCATTACGGTTGGCGTTACGGTTTGGTAGCAGCAATCTTGCACTATTTTATGGTTACTACGATTCCGTTGCTCCACGGTGATATGTGTCTGTACAACGGTGGCTTCACTGCCGCGTTGGTATGCCTGCTCATGGTTCCCGGCTTGGAGCGGCTGTTTAAAACAAAGCTGGAACGTCAGGAACTAAGAAAGGCCTTAAGAAAATAAATGAAAATGCTGACTTCATTATGAAGCCAGCATTTTTGTTTAAATTATTGCGGCAATCAGCAGATAAATCAGAGTTGCGCAAAGTCCCAGACAGAACAGAACCAAACCGAAGGACAAGCTCCGTTCGATAAAGGTTGCATTCTCTTTGAACGCGGCATACTTCAGTACGAACCAGTGCTCCAGATCCTTGCGGTGCTCATGATTACGCCAAATGGTTTGGTTCAACAGCTTCTCCAGCAGGTTCAGGGTCACGCCAACCACATGGGTCAGGGCGTTGCCTTCCTCCAGTTCTCCCCGTTGGGGGCTGTCCCGGTATACGGTTTTCCGCAACAGGACCACGACTCCGTCGGTGAGAATGTTCAAAGCACCGGCAATCGCCATGCCGGTTTTCCGAAGAAAGGCGATCAGCACATCCGGCACATTATCCAAAAAGCTGCAAAGCCCGCCAAAGAAACCGGGCAGGATTTTTAGGATCAAGGGACGGTAAATCAGCTCTTCCAAATCCAGCCGTGCAGGCCATCGGTCTACATACTCTCCACAACGCATCATCCAACCACGAACTACTGTGAAATACAGCGCCACGCCAATGGTTACAGAAATCACACTGCCCTTAAGATTTACCCAGGCAAAATAATGTACGGCATGACCTGCGTGGTGAACACCCAGGAAACTCTGAGCCATATCTGCCAGACGATCCATGGTAAAACCGGGCAGCATACCCATAATCGGGACCAGCACGGCGGCAGATGTCAACGCAACAGCACTGATAGGCTTCCAATAAGTTTTCTTGGCATCAAAGGCTGCCTGTACCTGAGCATCCCGGTTTTCTTCCAAAAACACCGCAACAAACAGCTTGCACATATAGGCAACGGTCAGACCGCCGCTGATCAAAAAGATCCATTCAATGGCCTTGATGCTGCTTAGCGTAAAGAAAGCGGAGTGCAAATGACCGCCTTCCATAGCATGGATGTATTCCACAATGCCCTCATGCAGCAGGGTCTTGCTGATGTAGCCGCTCCAACCGGGGATGCCGCCGATACCCAAGGCTCCCATTAGATAACATAGCATCAGCAAGGGTTTCTTTCGGCCAAAACCGCGAATTTCGTTCAACTCCAGCTTGTGGGTGTTCATAAAGATCACCGCTGCCACCAGAAACAGAATCAGCTTGAACATGGAGTGGTTCAGCATATGCAGGAAAGTTCCTCTGGCTGCCAGCGTGTTTTCCTTGCCCAGCAGTACCAGCATACCAACACCTACCAGAATAAAGCCGATCTGAGAAACAGAGGAGCAGGCCAGTGTACGCTTGAAATTCACAGAGAACAGCGCAAGCAATGCGCCCAGGAACATGGTAACGACACCAATAAGAAGGATCAGCGCGCCCCAAGCATCGTCATGGAGCAGCATTTTGCAGCTGATGACCAGAATGCCGAAAATACCGGTTTTCGTCAGAATACCGGACAGCAGGGAACTGGCCGGGGCCGGAGCCTCCGGATGGGCCTTGGGCAGCCAGATGTGGATGGGAAACGCACCGGCCTTGCCGGCAAAACCCACAAGCATGCACAACGCCGCAGGCCAGAGATTTTTACCTTCACAGGCCGCAGGCAATTCCTCGATGACCAGCGTTCCTGCAGTCTGATACAGCAGGAAAATACCCATCAGCAGCACCATACCGCCGATGACTGCCACCGCCAGATATGTTCCGCCCGCCCGCAGGGACCCTTCCTTTTCATCCTGCGCCACCCACACATAGGAGCACAGGGACATGATCTCAAAAAATACAAAAGTGGTATACAGATCTGCGGACAGGAAAACGGCCACTGTTGCGCCCAGTGTAATCAGCTGAAACAGATAATACCGATTCCGATTGCAGTAATGGGCAAAATACTCCGAAGAGATCAGGCCGGTGATCAGCCACATAAAGGCAGCGACCAGTGCATAAATACAACGGAACCCATCGGCTGTAAAGTTCAGACCGAGTCCGCAGAAACCGGCAACCGTTACCATATTGCCTTGCTTGTGGGTCAGCAATAGCACGATCGCAAGGATAAACTCCACGGCCACAGCTACACCGAAGAAGATATTCCGTGCGGTTTTATTTTTTCTGCCGATCAGATAAGAAAGGACCGCTGCTGCTATTGGGCCAAATACCATCAGATAAATCAAAATATCCATGATGCGCCTCCCATCTTAGAACATCCCAAGGGCGATTGCCCGGAAGAATTCGATCAAAGGCGCAGAAAACAAACCCAACAGCACCGTAGCCACTGCACAGATCAGCATAGGCAGACACATTTGCCAGCCGGGATCGCCCACAGGTTCTTCACGCTTTTCCTCTGTTGCCGGGAAAAAGGCGCGGCATACCACACTGAGCATGTAGATCGCAGTCAAAAGTGCAGAAAGAATCAAACAGACAATACCTGCATAGGCAGTAGGATTGTCACTATGTACAGCCGCCTGAGTCAAATTCCATTTACTGATAAAGCCGGCAAAGCCCGGAACGCCCATCAGACTAAGAGAAGCCACCGCAAAGGTTCCAAAAACGATCTTCATTTTCTTTCCCATGCCGTTCATCTCATAGATATGCTTCTTTCCTGTCTGATGCATAAATGCACCTGCACAGAAAAAAGCAGTAATTTTCATGAAACCGTGGAACACAAAATGGGTCAGTGCACCCACCAGGCCCAAGGGGGTCATTATGGTGGCGCCGAAGATGATGTAGCTTAAATTGCTCACGGTGGACCAAGCCAAACGGCGTTTGATGTGGGTCTCCTTCACCGCGCGGCTGCAGCCGTAAACGATTGTAAACATAGCCAACACCATACATACATTTTGGACCCAGGTTCCCTGAAGAAAATCTGTACCAAAGCTATAGTAGGTCAGCCGGATAATGGCAAAGGCACCGGCATTGACCACTGCCACTGCGTGTAGCAGTGCTGTCACCGGAGTGGGTGCCACGCCTGCCTGCGGCAGCCAGGAGGACAGGGGAAAAATGGCGGATTTTACGCCGAAGCCCATAAAGGAGAAGAGATAAATCCACAGAAGCAGATCACTGTGCTGTCTAAGTGTTGTCGGGGAGAAGACGCCGCCCATTACAAATTCGCTGGTATCTCCGTAGATGATCAAAAAGACCATTCCCATCAGCGCAAAGGCTGCGCCGCCGATGGAGAAGTACAGATATTTCCGCACCGCTAAAATGGCTTCGCGGGTCATGGTGTGCATTACCAAAGGCACAGTTACCAGAGTAAGAAGCTCATAGAAAAAATACATGCTCATGATATTGGAGGCAAAAGCAATACCCAGGGTGATGCCGTAGGTCATGGTATAAAACATGAAAAAGGGCTTTTCGTGTTTCTCATGGGTCATGTATTCAAAGGCATACAAGGTTGCCAGGGGCCAAAGGATCGCCACCAACCCGGCAAACACCATGGTCATTCCATCGATCTTAAACGAAATAGAAAGATCGTTCACAAAACGAACCACATGGAAATCTCCCGTTTTGCCACCCAGCAGCAACGCCACTACCACCGCAGAGGTCAGCAGCACCACGATCTCGATATATGTAAGTATCCATTTCCGCTTCCGAAACGGCAGCAACGGGATTCCAATGCCGCCTAGAACTGGCAGAAGAATGGCAACTAAGATCCAATATTGACTCATATGCAGCCTCCGTTTACAGTACTGCAGCAGTAATCTTGGCGATGTAATCTGTCAACAGATTGGGGAAAATGCCCAGCAGAATTGCCAAAACAGCCAAAATCAGCAACGGGATCAGCATAGTCAGATCCGGTTCTTTCTTTTTAAGTCCCTCGTAATTAAAGTCCGCGCCGGGCAGGAAACCGTTCACTGTAATAGGCAGCAAGTAGCCTGCTGTCAGCAAAGCACTGGTCAGGAGCACTACAGGACCAAGCCAGGAGAAAGTCTCGATTCCGGAGGACAGTGCGCCGGTAGCCAGATACCACTTACTGATAAAGCCACTGGCGGGAGGAATACCGATGAGCGCCGCGGAGGCAAAGGTAAAGCACCAAATGGTGACGGGCATTTCCTTTCCAATACCCCGCAGATCATCCACATTGGTCTTGTGCGTCTTATAGATGATTGCGCCGGCACTGAGGAACAGGCAGGATTTAATGACAGCGTGGAACACCACGTGCAGCAGTGCGCCTGTCATGGCCTGCGGTTGCAGCAGGGACAGACCGAAGAGAATATAGGAAGCCTGACTGACTGTGGAGTAGGCCAGGCGCTTCTTCATGACCTTCTCCCGATAGGCCAGCATGGAACCCATGAATACTGTCAGCAGTGCCAGGCTCATCCAAAGGGTCTGGACCCAGGTGCCCCGGATAAAGTCTGCGCCTACGAGATAGTAGACCACACGGATCATGCCCAAGACGCCCATTTTAACAATGATTCCGGACATAACCGCACTGGCAGGAGCCGGCGCTACAGGGTGGGCAGTTGGCAGCCAGGCGTGGAGGGGGAACATGCCGGCTTTTACGCTGAAACCAATAATCATGGAGAAGGCAACCACCAACATCAGCGTTTCGTTGCCAGCAATGGAACCCAAATTCAGTGTGCCGCCGGGCAGGAAGGCGAGGCTGTCAGAAAACCGATTCAGGAAGAACAGACCAAACAGCACCATATAGGCACCGAACAGAGAATAGAACAGGTATTTCAGGCCGCCCTTGATGGCATCCTTGGAGCGGTTATGCAGGATCAGCGGAACAGACAGCAGGGTCATCAGCTCGTAGAACAGGTAGAAGGTGACCATACCGCCGGAGAATACCAGTCCATGGAGGATGCCGTGCACCATAAGATAGAAACCGAAGAAACGGGTTTCCTCCTGCTCGTGCTTCATATACTCAAACGCATAGAAGCCGGATAAGACCCATACTGCATTTACCACCACGGCAAACAGCTTACCCATATGATCCACATGGAAGTAGATATCCAGGTTTTTGCCGAAGGAGAACAGCAGCAATTCTGTTTCTCCTCCAAATGCAACAGCCAAACCCAGTGCAGCAGTTACGGCCAGGCCTACGCCGGTGAGGGTCAAAAGAATGCTTCTGCACTTGAATTCCCGTTTCAACAGGATCCCGAGACCCAGTAATACAGGGAAAAGAATCGATAAAATCAGCATGATGTTTACCTCTTTACGAAAAATGGAGCAGACCTTCTGCAATCAGGGAGATGATTGGCTGGGAAGCTACACCCAAAATCAGATTCACAAGAATGAACAGCAAAATCGTAATACAATACTGCTTTTGCTCCGGGAATTTCACACTGAAATATCCCTTCTGCTTTATTTCTTCTTTATTTGCCGGCGTATAAATACGGACCGCGGTTTTCAAGAAGTAGATGGCGTTCAGCACTGTACTGATGGCCAGAACAATAAGAGTCGGAAACAGCTTCCCGTTAGGCACCAGCACAGCAGCCTCTGCAAACAGCAGTTTGCTGACAAAACCGGAGAACATAGGGATACCTACCATGGACAAGGATGCCACAAGAAAACCGACACCCGCCATCTTGTGCCGGTAAGCGGCACCGGTAATTTCAAAGAAGCTGCGGCTGCCGCCGGAAACATCCGTCAGGCCAATGGCAGAAATGAACAGCAATGACTTTGTGGCACCATGAGCCAGAATATGAAAGACCGCCGCAAGCAGACCGGCTTCCGTACCCAAACCCAATCCCATATAGATATAGCCGATCTGAGCCACGGAGGAAAAGGCAATCATACGCCGTATGTCCTTTTCCCAAATTGCGCTGACAGAACCGAAAATCATTCCGCACAGGCCGAACAGGAACAGCAGGTTCAGAATGTGACTACCGGCAATGTGCTCTGCGCCAATGACCCGATAGAAGATCTTAAACAGCAGGAAGATATAGCCTTTGGACACCAAACTGGACAAGATTGCGCCTGAGGAAACGGTGCTATAGCCGTAAGCGTCCGGCACCCAGGAGTGGAAGGGAAACAGAGCACTCTTAATGGCAAGGCCGACCGTGATAATACCAATGGTGATCATCATGGGAACCCGGTAGGTACCCGCTGCCATAATTGCCCCAACTTGCTGCTGAATGTTCTCCATCAGCAGATGGCCTGTCAGATCGTAGATCATGCAGATACCCAAAAGCAGCAAACCGGAACCCAAAAGGCTCATGATCATATATCGTACCGCAGCTTCAATACAGCGACCGTTTTGGCGGATCATGATCAAACCACAGGCCGCAATGGTATTGATCTCAACAAATACATAGGCAGTGAATAGGTCATTGGTGTACACCAACGCCAGCAGCGAGCTGAGAAGCAGGTTGCACAGAATGTAGTAAATGTTGTGCTTTGAGACTTCTACCTCATCGAAGAGTTTTTTTCTGCCGCCCAAAAGAGATAGCAGCATGATGATGCTGAAGAACAGTGCCATGCCTGCTTCCAGCACGCATACCCGCAATTCATTGCCCCAAGGGGCCGGGAAGTGACCCATCATGTAGGTATAGCTATCGATTCCGGAAGCCAGCAAATATTGCAGCAGCCAAGCAGACAGAATCGTAACCGCAGTTACCATGGCAGCATTCAGCCGTCTGGCAGCCTTTCCGGGAAGGACGGAGGACAGAATTCCGGAAAACATGGACAGCATAATGCAGAAAAAGGGGACATTGCGTACCAGTTCCATTACAGTCCCTCCTCCCGCAGCCGAGCAGAAATCTCATCCAGGTCCAGGGTATGATACCGGCGATACAGCCGGATGGTCAGCGACAGCATCAAAGCACTGACAGAAACGGAAACCACAATGCCCGTCAGCACCAAACCGCTGGGAATGGGATTGATATATGCTTCTACATCTTGGATACCGTCCACTACAATGGGAGGTTTGCGACCGGAGATATAGCCTTTTCCTGCCAAAAACAGGTAGATGGCTGTATCCATGATGTTAAAGCCGATTATTTTTTTGATCAGATTCTTCTGAAACAGCAGGTTCGCAAAGCCTATGCCGAATAGAAGCATTGCCACAGCTTCTCCCATATTGGTAAGTAAATTCCCGCCCATATCAGAAGCCCCCCTTTCTAAACAGGGTGTAGAAGGCATACATGGTGCAGGCCACCACCATGCCCACGCAGATATTCAGCGGCAGGATCAAACCGCTGCTCAAAATTGCTCCGGCTTGGCCCAAGGGAATGCCGCTCTCCAAGTGATTGGCACCGGTAAAGAAAGAATAACTTTTTGCCAAACAGTAAAAGGACAAAGAAACCACACTGATCCGCTTGTAGGTCTTTTCCGTAAAGAACCGGTTCAGCTTTTCAAAGCCAAAGGCGTTGGCATACAGGATCAGTCCTGCGCCGATAATGGCACCGCCGGAGAAACCGCCTCCGGGTGAAATATGACCGTTGAGGATCACATAAATGCCGAAGATGATGATAATGGGAAACAGCAGAAAGGTAACCCTCTGGAGGATGCCGTCATCCTTGGGTTCATAGTGTTGTTCCCGGCGTTGCTCCGCTTCTTCTTCGTGTTTTTCTTTTTTCTTATCGCTGCGCAGCAGGATCAATACCGTGCAGGTGGCGATAAACAGCACATTGGATTCACCAAAGGTATCAAAGGCGCGGTAATCCAAAATCATACCGGTAACAATATTCACAGCACCGGTATCCTGCAGGCCATCTTCAATATACTTGGAAGCCACTTCGTTGCTGGCGGG
Source organism: Faecousia sp. (assembly GCA_045576715.1). Lineage (GTDB taxonomy): Bacteria > Bacillota > Clostridia > Oscillospirales > Oscillospiraceae > Faecousia. The sequence continues at coordinate 68,311 of JAZNHB010000038.1, forward strand.
ATTGTCCGCCGCACCTACAGGCGGGAGGTGGGAAACTGCCGTCAGCAGCATTAAAATCAACGCCAAACAGCACATCACGGAAGCGATCTTATAGAAACGGCGGAAATTCTTATATGTCCGGTTGTGTTCGCGGTCATAGACATTGCGGATAACTGCGTTCTGATCCCGGAGATGCTCCCGGACCAAACGCTCGTTTGGAAGGTATTCTTGTTGCCGGTGTGTTTCCATGTTGTCGCAGAACGGATCAGCGTCGCCGCCGATCCAGCGCAGCAGCCGTGTCAAAGGTTTTTTACTGTATTCTTCCTCCGGAATGGGCTTACTCATCAGAGTCACCTTCTTCCTTCATAGCATGAATCTTCTTGAGTGTTACAAAGAACAAAAGGCTTGTAACGCCTGCACCAACGGCAGCTTCTGTAATCGCCAGATCCGGAGATTCCAGCAGAATCCAAATAATGGACATAACCAGACTGTAGGACATAAAGATCAAAATAGAGTTCAGCAAATTCTTTGAAAAGCTGACAGCAATAGCGCAGACAATCAAAAAGCCAAGCAAAATATACTCAAAAATCAGCATAGCTCGTCCTCCCAGGTGTCCTTCGGCAGTTCACAATGCTCCTCCAATTGTTCGTTGGTTACTACTTCCAGACGGGAAATCAGATGAGAAGAAACAGGAGAAGCCAGCCATAGGAATACAACAACCAAGGCCATCTTCAAAGAGTTGAAATTGAATCCGGACAAAAGGATCAGTCCTGTCAGCGAAACACCAAGACCCAAGGTATCACCCATTGCAGCAGCATGCATCCGGTTAAGCACATATTTGAACTTATAAACGCCAAAAATCTGCAGCATAAAAATTGCAAGGCCCAACAGCAACAAGACGACACCTGCTACAAAACGAATCCATTCAAGAATCTGCATTGCCGCTTTCCTCCTTCTTTTTTTCTTCCCGCGCTTTCCTTTGTCTGTAGACACCGGTATAGATTCGGGTCAGAACAACCACTGCCAAAAAACTGATCATGGCATAGATCAAGCAGATATCCATTAGGTATCCTTGATCCTTTACCACAGACAGCAATGCAATCATAACCATAACGATGGTACCCATCATATTGACCGCTACCAGTCGATCCGCGATTCTGGGACCTTTCACGGCACGGATCAGGCAAAGAACTAACATGAGTGCCAACACACACAAGATACCGTAAAACAGAGCACTATACTCCTGTATCAGTTCCATTCTTATTCCTCCTCCATTTTGTGCAGCAGGCGGACAAATACGGAGTCCTCCATACCCTGGGAAAGAGATTTGTCCAAACAATGCACCAGCAGATCATTTTCTGTCAGAGCTACAGTAATGGTACCAGGGGTCAAGGTAATGGAGTTTGCTAACATCATCCGTGCCGTTTCGGTTTTCAGATCCGTACGGACATGGACGATCACCGGCTCCATTTGTTCCTTTCTCGTCAGGATCATGCGAGATACCGTAATGTTCGCTGCAATGATTTCCTTAACCAAATAGTATAGGTATTGACAAAAAGAAGGTATTTTCTTATAGAAACGCAATTCCTTTTGTAAGCTGTAGCCCATGAATTTGCAGACAAACGCAAACACTGCACCTGCCACAGCAACACCGAACAAAGCAATTTCCAAAGTCAGTCTTCCGTTGAAAACGACCCACACTAGAAAAAACAGCAGCAGCATGTTGATACTCCTATCCAAATAAAGTTCGCCAAAATTCGGCATTATAATTTTAGCACTATGGCGTCAAAATGCAAGGGGTTGTTTCAATAAGGCGTACATAATACGATGTTATTTAGCAAAGATGATCCTAAGAAATATCTGTTGCGTACAAATTCCCCATTCATGCCGAAAAGCGTAAAAAAACTGACCCGATTGGGTCAGCAGGATGATGATCTGCATCAGAATAAATTCTTCCTTATGAGAAACTGCCGTCTTCTATGTTAGCAAATTTTTTCATAATCCACCTCGTAAATAGAAAAGTGCGGACGGTACGCCCGTCCGCACCTAAGGTTTATGCCTTTTCAGCAGCCTCAACAACATGCTTCATCAGCACGGTGGTAGTCACGGCACCAACGCCGCCGGGAACGGGGGTAATGGCCTCAACAATGGGCTCAACCTCGTCGTACACAGCGTCGCCGGACATACCGCCCTTGCCCTTGGAGGTGATCTTTTCGGGATTCCAGTTCATGGAAACATCGATAACGATCTGGCCTTCGCGGACATATTCCTTGGTCAGGCTGTTCAGCACACCGGCTGCAGAAATGATGATGTCAGCCTCGCGGCACACAGCAGCGGTATCCACAGTCTTGGTGTGGCAGACGGTCACGGTGGCATTCTTACCGATGAGCATCATAGCGGCAGGCTTGCCCACCACTAAGCTGCGGCCAATGACCACAGCGGACTTGCCCTTGCAGTCGATGCCGTAGTAGTCCAGAATTTCCATACAAGCAGAAGGTGTGCAAGGTGCGTAACCCAGATCGTCGCGGCCCTGATAAACACCGGCGCTGGAAAGATCGGTCAGACAGTCCATATCCTTCTTGGGATCCAGACGGTTGCAGATTTCTCTCTGATAGGGGCGCAGGTGGTTGGGGAAAGGCTGGAACATCAGCACGCCATGAACGGAGGTATCTGCGTTGACCTTTTCGATCACATCAATAACAGCCTCCCGGGTTGCATCCTCGGGCAGCTCCAATACCTTCACGTCCACACCGACGGTTTCCGCCTTCTTCATTGCGCCCTTTTCATAGCTCAGATCATCGGGGCGAGCGCCCACACGAATAATGCCCAAAGTGGGGTTCACACCCTTGGCGCGCAACGCGCCGGTACGCTCCAGCAGGTTGGCTACCAGAGCCTCGTTTACTTCCTTGCCAAGCAGTTGCTTTGCCATAGTGATTTCCTCCTATGTAATAATCACAGTTGTCATTGCGAGGAGGGCATATGCCCGACGTGGCAATCTCAATCACATTTTTGCAGGAGATTCCCACGACCAGTCTGCGGACTGGTCTCGGAATGACAATAAATTTTAAATACTCGCCGCTTACAGGCCGAAGCCGGCTTTTACTGTGTTGAAGATCTCGTCGGCCATTGCGCCGTACTTATCCAGCATACCCAGCGCCTTTGCGTTCATTTCCTCGGCAACTTCACGGTTTTTAAGGGTCTTGGTATTGATAAATACATTGAGGCTTGCAGCCTGCAAAGCTGCCTTGCAGCACACAGCGCCACAGCCGGCATCGGAAACAGCCAAGCGGCTGCCCTTAGCGGCAAACACAGCGATGTACTCGATGGCCTGGCAGCACAGCTCCATGATCTTCATAGGTGTGGAGCAAGCAATAATGGTAGCCTCTTCCATAACCGCGTCACGGATGGGGTCATCCTTGGGAATGCCGTAAGCCTTTGCCAGGGGCAGGAAGTTCACTTCGTCAGCCTCAACCTGGTCCAAAAGCTCTTTCTGCAGGGCATCGCACTTTGCCTTCAGGTCAATGATCTCAGCTTCTACCTCGGCATACTTCTTCTTGCCGACGGTCAAAGAGCCGACCATATTGCCCAGAGCAGTGCCGATAGCGCCTACCAGAGCGGCAGCACCGCCGCCACCGGGTGCGGGAGCGTCAGATGCCAGAACCTCCACAAACTTGCGGCAGGTTTCCAATGTCATATCCATAATATGTAATCTCCTCTTTTTTGTAGGGAATGCATTTATGCATTCCGATTTTGCGGAACGGATAAATCCGTTCCCTACGTAATAATGTTCCAAAAGCAGAGGCGGCGAACCGCCTCTGCTATCGAATTGATTATCAATTAGAACAGGCCGCTAACCTTGCCGGTCTCGGTGTCAACGTCAACACGACGGTATGCGGGGTCAGCTGCAGTACCGGGCATCATGGAGATGGTGCCGGCCATGGGGCACAGGAACTTAGCGCCGCCGTACTCCAGAATGTCGCGGATGGTCAGCTTCCAGCCGGTGGGAACGCCCTTCTTGGTGGGATCGTCGCTGAGGGACAGGTGAGTCTTAACCATCATGGTGCAGTAGTCAGCGTACTTGGGATCGTTCTCAAAACGCTCAGCCTTCTCGGTAGCCAGAGGCAGCCAGGTAACACCATCAGCGCCGTAAACTTCCTTAGCGATGCGCTCAACACGCTCACGCAGAGGCATATCCAGATCGTACAGGAACTTGACCTCGTTCTTGGACTCACAAGCTTCCACGACCACCTGAGCCAGCTCAGCAGCGCCCTCGCCGCCGTAACGCCAGTGGTTGGACTCAGCGCAGCGAATGCCCTTTTCAGCACACAGCTTCTTCAGCAGAGCGATTTCTGCATCGGTATCGGTGTAGAAACGGTTGATGCAGACAACAGGCGTGATGCCGGACTTCAAAATGGTGTTGACATGGTGGAACAGGTTGCAGGTACCCTTCTCCAACAGCTCCAGGTTCTCTTCCTTGTACTCCTTGGGCAGAGGTGCGCCGGGGGTAACCTTGGGGCCGCCGCCGTGCATCTTCAGGCTGCGGACGGTAGCAACCAGAACGGAAACGTTGGGAGTCAGACCGGAAAGACGGGTCTTAACGTTCCAGAACTTCTCGAAGCCGATGTCGGCAGCGAAGCCGGACTCGGTAACATGGTAGTCAAACAGCTTCAGAGCCAGGCGGTCAGCGATAACAGAAGACTGGCCGATAGCGATGTTTGCGAAAGGACCGGCATGGATCAGAACGGGCTGATGCTCAACAGAGTAGCACATAGTGGGGTTGATAGCGTTACGCATCCAAGCGGTCATAGCGCCGGCAACATCCAGATCCTCACAGGTAACAGGCTCACCGGTCTTGGAGTAAGCAACCACGATCTTGCCGATACGCTCGCGCAGATCCTTCAGATCCTTAGCAACAGCCAGGATAGCCATCAGCTCGGAGCCAACAGCGATGCCGAACTTGCTCTCCATCATAAAGCCGTCCAAACGGCCGCCGATACCGATGATGATGTTACGAAGAGATTGTGCGCAGAAGTCGATGATCCAGCCCATCTCCACGCGCTTGGGGTCGATGTCCAGACGCTTCAGGCCCTTCTTAGCCAGCCACTCGTCGGTGTTGTTACGCTCGTGCTGCATACGGGCAGTCAAAGCAACCATAGCCAGGTTG
>JAZNHB010000039.1:0-2830 GCA_045576715.1 Faecousia sp.
GGACTGGGCGGAATACTTGCGCTTGTAACGGAAGTCCAGCAATGTGGACAGATTGTCGTTAACCCGCAGAATCACACTGCCGCCGTGACCGCCGACGCCACCATCGGGGCCGCCGGAGGCCACATATTTTTCCCGGTGGAAGGCTACGGCTCCGTTACCGCCGTTGCCTGCCTTCACGTATATCTTAACTTTATCTACAAACATTGCAATACCTCCTACTCTTCGGGGTTTTTGCGGAAAAAAACCGGAACATATTCCTATGTTCCGGTCTTCTTCAAGATAGCTTTGGCAAATTACTGTGCAGCGTAAACGGAGCACTGCTTGCGATCCTTGCCCTTACGCTCGAACTTGACATGACCGTCGATGAGAGCGAAGAGGGTGTCGTCAGTGCCGATGCCCACGTTATTGCCGGGATGAATGTGAGTGCCTCTCTGGCGAACCAGAATATTGCCGGCCAGAACGAACTGACCGTCAGCACGCTTCACGCCCAGGCGCTTAGCCTCGGAATCACGACCGTTCTTGGTAGAACCGCCGCCCTTGTGGTGAGCGAAAAACTGAATACCAATCTTCAGCATGGTATTACACCTCCAAAACTACGATATAACCAGGATAACCTTCCCGCAGGCTGATCAGCGTCAGCAACAGACCGGAGAGAACTGCTTGTACAGTTTCTTCTTCGTCGCAGGAAGCAGGTAGGGTCAGGGTGATTCTTGCGTCATCCTCTTTGACCCGGACTTTGGCCTTTGCGCCGCATACATCATTGATGGTGGCCTCGGCCATAGTAACAGCAGCAGAAATGGCAGCGCAGACGATGTCTTGTCCTGCCTCGGCATAGCCGCTGTGACCGCTGACGGTAAATCCGGTGATCCGGTCGTCAGTCATAAAAAATTCGCATCTAGTCATAATTACAGAGCGATCTTGGTGATTTCCACCTTGGTGTAAGGCTGACGATGGCCCTGCTTCTTCTTCTCGCCCTTCTTAGCCTTGTACTTGAAGACAATGATCTTCTTAGCCTTGCCGTTCTTCAGGACTTTAGCTTCGACGGAAGCGCCCTCAACCAGGGGAGCGCCGATCTTGGAGTTCTCGCCGTCCAGCACTGCCAGAACCTGCTCGAACTTCACGGCAGCCTCAGCTTCAGAGTCCAGCTTCTCGATGTACAGCACATCACCCTCGGAGACGGTGTACTGCTTACCACCAGTTACGATAATAGCTTTCATTTCTTTTTCACCTACTTTTAATTTGCAGACTCGCTCTTAAGGCGCGGACGCTTTTGGGCGCACCGACTTAAGCCCATTCAATGCGGCTGGACTATTTTAGCAAACCATCCATGAAAAGTCAAGGGGTTTTCTAACAAAAATATTGATATTTCACCCTGCTTTTGCTATACTTGCGGTAAATGATCTGCATTTTGGAGGTGAGGCAGGATGAAACGCGCCTTATGCCTGATTTTTATATGTACGTTTCTTCTTGCCGGCTGTCAGCAACAGACACAGCAGACCGTCTTTGCCATGGATACGGTAATGGATCTGCAGATCTGGGGAAACGACAGCAAAAAAGCTGCCCAGATTGTCAAACAACTGTTGGCAGATCTGGATGATATGTGGTCGGCACAGCGGGAAACCTCTAAGATATCCGCCCTGAACCGGGGAGAGTCGTTTGAGGATACGCTGCTCGCGCAAGTGCAGTCAATGCGGGAACGAACAGGCGGCGCATTTGACCCGCAGCTCTACGGCGTAACTCGGCTGTGGAATTTTTCCGGGCAGGAGCACAGGGTTCCCACCGCAGAACAGCTGCGTGACGGATTGGAGCAAAGGCTCTGGGATCTGGGCGGCGCGGTGAAGGGATATGCCGGTGATCTGGCGGTGGAAAGGCTGCAGACGATGGCTGTAAGCCATGGCATTTTGAACTTAGGCGGTAATGTCCAAACTTATGGCAGTAAGCCCGACGGCGAGCCGTGGAGCATTGGTATTCAACATCCTGACGGCGGAGACAATGTGGGGGTGGTGTCTGTTGTGGGCACCATGGCAGTGGTCACATCCGGTGATTATCAGCGATATTTTGAGCAAAATGGTATTCGTTATCACCACATTCTGGATCCAAAGACAGGCATGCCTGCAGAATCCGGTCTTCGTTCGGTGACAGTGATTTGCCGAAACGGACTGACAGCAGACTGTCTTTCCACAGCGTTGTTTGTTATGGGACTGGAACAGGCAAGTCGATTCTGGCAGCAAAGCGATGACTTTGAAGCGGTATTTATCTTAGCCGACGGCAGCATTTTTGCCACCGAGGGCGCGGCCCTGTCCGGATGTGAGTACGAGGTGATTGCCCGTGAAGACTAAAACATGGATCATAGCGTTGATGGTGGTAGCAGTTATTTGCGCGGCAGTGGGCGCGATGCTGTTGTTTTCTGCCCAGACGGCGGCATCTGTGCGCGTGATATCCGAAGGGAAGGTGCTCTACACATTGCCCCTTTCGGAGGAAACACGATTGGAAATCGTGTCTGCCCACGGCACCAATGAGATTACGGTGAAAAACGGCAAGGTGGCGGTAACCCAGGCAGATTGCCCGGATCACTACTGTATGGATCGGGGGTTCTGTGCCGGTGGCGCGCAAATAGTGTGCCTGCCGAATCGGCTGGTGCTGGAATTTGTGGGCCAACAGACCGTGGATGGCGTTGCAGGATAAATTTTAAATTTTCTGTCAAAAACCCTTGACAAACAAGGTGCGGTACAGTATAATCACCCATGCGCCTGGACGATTAGCTCAGCTGGCTAGAGCATCCGCTTGACGTGCGGAAGGTCATAGGTTCGAGTCCTATATCGTCCACCAT
>JAZNHB010000040.1:0-6157 GCA_045576715.1 Faecousia sp.
CTGAACCCCACCTATACTGTGGGACATCAGCTGATGGAGGCAATCCTGCTTCACACAAACCGAAACAAGAAAGAAGCCTGGGATCGGGCGGTTGAGATGCTGCGGCTTGTAAATGTGAACGAGCCGGAAAAGAGGATGAAGCAGTACCCCTACGAATTTTCCGGCGGTATGCGCCAGAGAGTGATGATCGCAATGGCGCTGGCTTGTGAGCCGGATATCCTCATTGCGGACGAACCCACCACCGCACTGGATGTGACGATCCAGGCCCAGATTCTGGAATTGATGCAGAGCCTGCAGAAGGAACTGGGTATGGCTATCATTATGATCACCCATGATTTGGGTGTAGTTGCGCAGATGTGCGACGAGGTGATCGTTATGTACGCCGGTTCCATTTGTGAGCAGGGCACCGCTGACGAGATATTCTATAATCCCAAACATGAATACACCAAGGGCCTGATGCGCTCCATTCCTTCCGTTGACAACAGCGGTGAGAAGCTGGAGCCGATCTCCGGCACACCCATTGACCTTTTGAATATGCCTAAGGGTTGTCCCTTTGCGCCCCGCTGTGATGCTGCTATGAAGATCTGCCTGCGTGAGCGTTGCCAACGCATGGAGATCAATGAGGATCATGCCGCAGCCTGTTGGATGAATGTGAAAGAGGCTATGCAGAAGGAAGGCGGTGAGGCGCAATGAGTGATAAGAAGGTACTGGTTGAGGTCAACCACCTGAAAAAGTACTTCAACATCAACACCGGTGTGTTTTCGTCAAAGCCTTTGAAGGCTGTGGATGACGTGTCCTTCGCCATCCACAAGGGCGAAACTCTGGGCCTGGTTGGCGAGTCCGGCTGTGGAAAGACTACCGTTGGCCGCACCTTGCTGCACTTGTATAAGCCTACTGCCGGCGAAATTATTTTCGACGGAAAGAAGATTGAAACAAAGAGCGATCTGGTGGATTACAGAAAGAAGACTGCAATGGTGTTCCAGGATCCCTACTCCTCGTTGAACCCCCGTATGACAGTGGCGGATATCATTGCCGAGCCGCTGGATATCCACAATATCTGCGCCAACAAGGCAGAGCGTCAGGAGCGCGTGCTGGAGCTGATGAACCGGGTGGGTCTGAACTCCGAACACGCCAACCGGTATGCTCACGAATTTTCCGGTGGTCAGCGTCAGCGTATCGGCATTGCCCGTTCTTTGGCAATGGGACCTGAATTTATCGTTTGTGACGAGCCGGTGTCCGCGCTGGACGTTTCCATCCAGGCGCAGGTCATCAACATGTTTGACGAGCTGCAGGAGCAGTTGGACCTGACTTATTTGTTCATTGCTCATGATCTTTTGGTGGTGCGGCATATTTCCGACAGAATCGCCGTCATGTATCTTGGTAAAATGGTTGAGCTGGCAGAATCGGATGAGATCTACAACCATCCGCTGCACCCCTATACTAAGAGCCTGATGTCTGCGGTGCCGCTGCCTGACCCCAAGCGCGCCCGTGAGAATAAGCGTATTGTGCTCACCGGTGATATCCCCAGTCCGTTGAATGCGCCTTCCGGCTGTCCCTTCCGGACCCGCTGCCCCCATGCTACCGAGGCTTGCGCGGCGGAAATGCCTGAATTTAAAGAGGTTAGTGCAGGACACTTTGTTGCCTGCCACCATGTTGACAAGATCAACTAAGGAAAACTAAACGCCCCGGGGCGTTTGCGTTGTCACAAGTGTGACAACGATGACCCGTTGCCCGGGTATAAAATTGTTTCGTTCCTGCTTTTGGCTTGCCGTGCCGAAGGTGGGTATGAATAAATTAAAATTAAATTTTGAAAGGAAAAAGCAAAATGAAGAAACTGATTGCACTGATTTTGGCAGCCATTATGGTTTTGGGCCTGGTTGCTTGCGGCGGCGAGACTGCTCCTGCCGGAACCGATGGCGCACAGACTATGACTGCTGCTGAGAAGGCTGCTGCTGAGGCAGAGATTCGTTACGCTATCGGCCTGCTGCTGGACCGTAACTACATCGTTGAGTCTGTCTCCCAGGCTGGCGAAACACCTGCAAACTCCTTTGTTGCTGACGGCATGGCTGACTTTGGCGGCAGTAACTTCCAGAAGAACGCTGGCGACGGCAAGGGTTATTACAGCGTCGATCCGGAGAAGTTCGAGGACAACTTCGCTGAGGCTACCGAGATCCTGAAGAAGTACTACAAGTACGATGAGGCTACCGGCAAGTTCTCCGGCATCCCCACCTTGAAGTACATCTATAACACCAACGATAGCCACAAGGCAATTGCTGAGTACATCCAGGGTGCTCTGGATGCTGTTGGCATCACCATGACTCTGGAAAACCAGGAGTGGAACACCTTCCTGAACACCCGTAAGAACGGTGAGTACTCTGTTGCCCGTAACGGCTGGGTTGCCGACTACACCGATCCTATCTGCTTCCTGGATATGTGGGTTTCCGGCTCCGGTAACAACGACGTTCAGTTCGGTAAGGGTGAGCACGAGAAGCTCGCTATCTATGATCTGGACCTGACCGAGTACGGCTATGCCGACATCAAGGTTGAGGACGGCACCTGGGCTGAGACCTACGACGTTCTGATCTCCACCATCAAGGCTTGCACTGATGATGAGACTCGCTACGAACTGATGCACCTGGCAGAAGATATGCTGATGGCTACCGGCTGCCTGACTCCCATCTACTACTACACCGACCTGTACATGATCAGCCCCAAGGTTGAGGGCTTCTACTCCATCCCCTTGGGCTACAAGTACTTCCAGAACACCACTGTTGACGGCAAGAGCGACTCTCTGCCTGTCTGCCTGGCTTCCGAGCCCGACACCATTGACCCCGCTCTGAACTCTGCTGTGGACGGCGCTACCATGCTGACCCACCTGTTCTCCGGTCTGGCTAAGTGGGCACAGAAGGAAGACGGCACTTTGGAAGTGGTTGCTGACTGCGTCACTGAGTTGGTTGCAGGCGTTGCTAACGAGGACGGCACCGTTACCTACACCTACACCCTGAAGGACGGCCTGAAGTGGTCTGACGGCAAGGATCTGTCCGCTAAGGACTTCGAGTTCGCATGGAAGCGCGCTGCTTCTGCCGAACTGGGCGCTGACTACGGCTATATGTTCGAAGTTGTTAAGGGCTACGGCACTGAGAACAAGGAAGACCTGGCTGTTAAGGCTATCGACGACAAGACCCTGGAGGTCACTCTGAACAACGCTGTTGCTTACTGGAACGAGCTGCTGGCATTCCCCACCTACTTCCCCGTCCGCGAGGATGTAGTTGCTAACGAGAGCTGGGCAACCGATCCCAAGACCTACGTCTGCAACGGTGCTTACACTATCTCCGCTTGGGAGCATGACTCTGTTATCACCATGACCAAGAACGAGAACTACCATGGCGAAGCTACCATGAACGAGATCGAGTTCTACCTGTCTGATGATGCCAACAATATGCTGACCAACTACAAGAACGGCGACTGGCTGCTCATCGACGACGTGCCCACCAACGAGATTGATACCCTGAAGACCAAATATCCCAACGAGTTTGTGATCGCCGGTCAGATCGGTACTTACTACGTCTGCTGGAACGTGAATGAGTCCCTGCTGCCCGAGGCTTAATTGCCGAAAGTAGTAAGTCACAAATAAACTTTGCCCCTGCCTCTTTGAGGCAGGGGTTTTCCTTTGCTGACAGAAAAAGCAGTCGCCAACCATCCGGTCGGCGACTGCTGGTATGAAAATCAATTTTTTTCGATCCGTTCAAGAATATAAGCCATCAATCCTGCTTTGTCCACATTCAAAACGTACTGCCATTCGTTGTACAAAATCTGCTCCGCATCTTTCATAAAATGCTCGTCGGACATATGCAGCCGCTTTCCCTCGGCTCCCCGTTCCTTTTTGTGAAAGAAAAGTGCTTGCACCATTACAATAATGGCCGCTTGGTCTCCGCTTGCAAGAATCCGTTTGTAGGTTTCTTTGCGCTCGTTCTCATTTACGATCCAAGTTGGTTTCTTATTTGGCATAGAATCAATTAAGGCATCGACATCTTTTTTTGTCATGACCTTTCGCATTTTGCCCCAAGCCTTTTCATTCCATGTCGGGACATAACAGGTTGCACCCTTGTCATTCTTTGGCTTTAAAACAAAGTACTTCTTGATTTGTCCGCCAATCTTCTGGTCCTCAATACCTATAATTTCACAAACGCCCTGCGAGCCATAGACAACTACATCATTTACATGAAACATTTTTACCCCGCTTACAGTTCCGTAAATTCGTAAGAATATTTCACACCGCCGTTATGGTACTCGTAGAGAATTTGTCCGGTAGGGGAGACCTCTTTGGAGAAATTCTCAAAATCTCTGCCATGCTTCATGCGAATAAAATCATCTGTGTTTTCCAGTTCTGCCTCTTCAAAATAGGTCTGCGGCATGGAATCGCCTGCGCAGGCATTGCAAAACTTAACCACGATCTCGTATTCCTTCATATTAGACACCCCGTTTCGCTGATGCTGTAATTAAAATTATATCAAATTATATTTTTGCTAGCAAATGGACATTTTGCACAAATTTGTGGTTTTGGACACTAGGTTAAGCGATCACCTTTGCTGCTGAAGAGCCTTTCCCCGGAGGATCCGTTGGTTGCAATGCGTGGTATAATACCCCCGAAAATGGTCATTCCGAGTGAGCGATGCGACCGTGGGAATCTCTAACATAAGGAGAAGATTGCCACGGGCGACAAAGCCGCCCTCGCAATGACAAGGGAAACGAGGGGCTTTTCATGAAAACAGTGCTTTTGTCTGCCACGGGAAGATTTAAGCCAGGCAACGGATGCCAAGCTATACAATGCTATACCACCCTTTGCAACGGGTTTATCCCATTTGTACTACTCGCTTACTACTTTACAAAATAACCACATTTTGCCCCCAACATGACACGAAACAGCACAGCCGCCGACCTGATGGTCGGCGGCTATATTAGTATGTAGATATTATTTCACCATTTTATAGGCAATGCCACAACCAACCCAACCCAGATAGCCAATAAAAATAGGGAGAGAGGTGAGGGCGAAGAAAATGCAATAGAAATTAAAGCCACCAACTACAATGGCAAGAATCTCAAACACTTTGCCTTTTTTATCTTGTTCAATACGGACCTTCTTTGCAATTGGGGGAAGCACAACCGATGCAATACCAAGAAGAATAAAAAGCCAAGTCAGTCCAGAGCCAGAAAACAATGTGCCATAGATTACGGTTCCTAAAATGCTCACAGCAAGCGATACCAAAGACATAACAGCCATATTAAAACCTCCTATATTTAATCTTGCTTCTTTCTTTCAAGTACTGTCCAAATTGCGATAGCCACGGGATAGCCAATAGCCATTATTGCGCAGATGACAGTATCGTTAGCAGCAATTCCTGCAACGAGAAACAGAACGCTTAAGAGCCAGAAAATGTTTGCCAAGGACAAAAGAATCATTAAACCAAATTTTTCTGAGTGTTTCTCAGCGTATTTCTTGCCGTAGACAAGCCTCAGCACCAACATTCCCGACACCTTCAAAAGACCAGCCAGCATTTGTACAACCTCCTTTTTCTGTGTTGCTAAGTAAAAAGTGCGTGGCCGAAGCCACGCACCGAAAAACGTAGCTCGACTCCTGCGCCACACAGTTCACACCTAATTAGGATATGACAAATCAAGCATACGCTTTTACAAAGGTATGCCTAATTAGGTGAAATATTAAACTGTGTGGCACTTATTATTTTACTCCGCTGCATCACCTATGTCAACTACCAAATAACCGCTACCCGCCCTTATCTGCAAAAGCAGCTACAATGGTGGTAGCGGGATTTTTTATGCCCATTTTGTCGGTGCTTGCGACCCTGCTCAAAAGCCGTTTTTTCGGCTTCTATGTTAATGGCGTAACTCTTGCCGACGGTCACGAGCCCGACCGCCGCCAGTGGCGGAGGCAAGGGAGGGCGCAGTGTGTGCCGCAATCGATGTGCAACGCCGTCCGATAGGACAAGGCGCACATCGCCTATTGCAAACGGGATGGGGATCCTTTGGTTGCAATATTGCAGCGCCTATGGTATAATCCAAGCACGAAAGCGAGGGCGTTTTATGAACAAGATCTTGTTTGTATGTCATGGCACCACTCTAATCAGCCAAGATTTACCTA
>JAZNHB010000041.1:0-5298 GCA_045576715.1 Faecousia sp.
GGCGGCGTCGACGGCTGTGACTGCGCCGAGATCCTCTCGCTCATCGAAGCAGGCAAGATCGATACCACCCCGCTGACTACCCATCGCTATAAGCTGGAAGATATTGAAGAGGCATACCTGATCTTTGAGAACAAGCTGGACAATGTAATTAAGATTGCAGTCACACCGTAAAGGAGGACAGCCAGATGAACAAAAAGCCATCAGAAATCATCAAAGAAAAGATATGTGTGATTATAAGGAATACGGTCTCTAAAACATTGGTTACGCGAATCCACCGGATCATGGATTTCTCACGAATTCGCAGAATATCAAATTGGTAAAGAAGGAAGATAATGAAGTGGATAGAAAAGAACACTAAGTATCCAAAGATAATTGAATCTATCATATCTGTATTCCTCGTGTTACTTGAAAAATCAAGGAGTTACCGCAACCTTAATAACCCCATCCAGCTTGTTTTCAAAGAGGTGGTAAGCCTCCTCGATATCCTCCAACTTGAAGCGGTGGGTGATCAGCGGAGTGGTATCGATTTTGCCTGCTTCGATGAGGGTGAGGATCTCGGCGCAATCGCAGCCGTCGACGCCGCCGGTTTTGAAGGTCAGGTTTTTGCCGTACATATCCGGCAGGGGCAGGGTCTGGGCCTCGTCGTAGAGGGCTACCACCGTGACGATGGCATTGGGCCGGGCGCATTCCCAGGCAAGACGGAAGGTATCCTTGGCCCCAGCCACTTCCAGCACCACATCGGCACCGCCGTGGTCGGAATTGGCGAGAGTAAATTCCTTGCAGTTTTCCGGCTCGCAGACCAGCACTTCGGGATAATGCTCCCGGACGAAGGCGATGCGGGCCGGATCTTTTTCGCAGACGATGATCCGCTTGGGGTTCTTCAGCATCACGCACAGTAGCGTGCAGGTGCCCGTGGGGCCTGCGCCGATGATAAGAACGGTATCATCCTTGGTGATCTCGGAAATCCGAGCGGCCCAGAAGCCGGTGGCCAGCACATCGCCTACCAGCAGTGCCTGCTCGTCGGTGACGGAATCGGGAATCTTATTCAGGCCCTGATCCGCATAGGGCACCCGGACGAATTCCGCCTGTCCGCCATCGATGCGGCAACCCAGTGCCCAGCCGCCATTGGGGTCGGTGCAGTTGTTCACATAGCCGTGCTGACAGAAGAAGCACTCGCCGCAAAAAGTCTCCACATTCACTGTTACCCGGTCACCAGGCTTTACAGTGGTCACAGCGGAACCAACTTCCTCCACCACGCCAACCATCTCATGGCCCACGGTAATGCCAGGAACCGCCCGGGGCACAGAGCCATGCTTGATGTGCAGATCGCTGGTGCAGATAGAACCCAGAGTCACCCGGACAACCGCATCCCGGGGATCGAGAATGACGGGCTTGGGCTTGTCCACAAGGGCGAATTTCCCGTGTTCGATGTATGTTACGGCTTTCATGGCAAAGACCTCCCATTCGTTTGGGATTATTATAGCGTAAAAGCCAAGAAAAAGCTACAGCCACGGAGATTCCTCCGTGGCTGTGACAGGTAATTATTACAGTATCTTCTTCCGCTGTTGGCGCGATGATCGACACGAAATATCCGCGGAAACGATTTAATGCGTGGAATTGCTTTCCATCTTCTTCACAGTTCTGACATAGAGGAATACCACCAGTGCAGTAGACAGCAGATCTGCCACAGGCTGGGCCCAAGCAAGGCCGTTTGCGCCAATGGCCGCCTTCAGAACAAACAGCGCAGGGATGTAGATGAAGCCCTGGCGGCTCAGATTGATGATCAGTGCAGCAGTTGCGGCACCGGCTGCCTGGAGGGCATTGGCCAGAACGTAGAACACACCAAACAGAAAGCTGGTGCTCAGTAGGATCCGGACGAACTGGGCTGCGTAATCAAAGGCAGCCTGCTCCGTCAAGAACACGCTGACGATCTGATCCGTGAACAGATAGCAAATGCCGGTCATCACAGAGCTGAGGCCCAGGGAGAACAACACGGAGAATGTCATGATCTTCTTGAACCGGCCCCACAGATTGGCGCCGACACAGTAACCCAGCAGCGCCTGGACGCCCTGTCCGAAGCCGATGCAGACCATGCCGGTGATCATGGTGACCTTGGAAGCAACGCCAATGCCTGCAACAGCCATATCGCCGAAGGATGCCATCTGACCGTTCATAATGATCTGGGAGATGCTCATCAGCAGAGAGCCAAAGGATGCGGGAATACCAATGGCCAGAATGCTGGTACACACCTTATTACCCATGGTAAAATCCTTGGGATGGATGCTGAGAATGGACTTTTTCTGCAGGAAGTATGCAAGGTAATAGCAGGCGCTGAAAACATTGCCGATGACAGTAGCAATGGCAGCACCGGCGATCTCCCAGTCGAACCACAGGATCATAATGGGGTCCAGGATCACATTCAGAAGATTGCCCAGCAGCTGACCCATCATGGCCTTGCCGGCCTGACCTTCTGCACGGATGACGTTGGAGTAGCAGTTCGCGATGAGAACGAAGGGACCGCTGAAGGTCACGATGGTCAGGTAGGATTTTGCAAGGCCGTAAGTATCGGCGCTGGTTCCCATAGCCACCAGGATCTGATCCATAAAGATCAGAAACAGTGTGGACATGGCCACGCCAACCGTAACACAGGCCCACATACAGAAGGAGCAGGCCTTCTTAGCGTAATCCATCTTTCCTTCACCCAAGGCCCGGGAGATTACAGAGGTTCCGCCGATACCGAATACCGTACCCACGGACATGAAAATCAGGAATACAGGGGTTGCCATAGAAACAGCGGCCACCTGGTAGGCATCATGGGTCATGCCAATGAAGAGCGTGTCAGCCAGATTGTAAATCAGCACCATCAGCATGGCAGCCATGGCGGGGATGGTGTTTTTCAGAACCGCCTTCGGCACCGGTGCGCTGCGAAATACTTCCAGCTCTTTTGTCATTTCCATAAATTATCTCCTTTATACCAACAGCAAGCGATTAAAAGCGTGCTATTAAATTACCGTTTGAAATATGCCCGCTTTCGCGGACATATTTATAGTGCGTTAAAAACCTTTTCCAGCAAATCCAGGAACAGCAGCTTCTCAGCCTCCGTCAAACCAGACAGCAGTTTCGCTTCGATCTCTTTCACATCGGATGCGGCGTTTTTACAGCATTGACGCCCCGCAGGGGTGAGCATTACTTTCTTGACTCTGCGATCATTCTCATCTGTAAAGCTTTCCACAAATCCCTTCTGTTCCAGACGAACCACAATTCCGGCAGCCGTAGACTGGGCCACATGGAGCAAGCCTTCCAGTTCTTTTAAGGTCAACTGATGATTGGGAGACGCTTCCAGTTCCATCAGAACGTTCATTTGGGAAAGGGTCAGATCCTGCTGACGCAGCAAGGCATTCGCCTTTTTCTCAATTTCATCGTGAACCTTTTTGATCAGCGCACCGCATAAATCATTTTTCTGCATTTGCTACACCTCGGAAAATATAATAGCATGCTTTTAAATCTGTGTCAAGTAGAGGGTGATTGACTGGAAGTGTGATGTAATGTGAAATTTTTATCGCTATAAATGATTCATCCCGGAATCAGAAAGTATGGTTCTCTTATGTGGCAGCCATCTGCCGCTTCTCCATCCGCTTCCAGCTCACGAACCCGTACAGGTCATTGACCATGAACATGACAAAGCAAATAATGACGGAAAGATAGCTGATATTCTCCACTGCCGCCAGTGTCCACAGAAGGATCAGCACCACATCGTTGGCGGCATAGGCCAGGGCGAAGTAGGGGCTGCGGCGGAAGGTCAGATATACCGCAATAAAACTGGTGGCCACGGACAATGTGCTGGGGATGATATTGGCCGTGTTGAAATGCTCCAGGATAAAGTAGAATCCCAGTGTCACCACCGCTGTCGCCAAATACATGGCAGAATATTCCCATTTGCCGATCCGGTTCACTGCCACCTCCGCGTGGTTACCCTTGTAGGGATTGTGAAGCCAGGTAATCAGGGCAAACAGAGCCATGGGCCCGGTCATGCCGAGGTAGGTGATCATTTCCCCAAAGTAAGAGAATGTATAGGAGATCAGGCCGTAAAGCAGGCTGAATACAATCATCAAAGCCTGGCCGATGGGATTGCCCTTGGCATTGAAGATCAAAGATGTGGTGCCGATCAGGGATGCGGCCAGGGTCATGAAATTCACCCGATCGAAGAGGAAAAAGGATACCAGAATCAGTCCGGCGGAGCCGCCCCACAAGGTCAGCTCGCCTTTTGAAAAATAGGTGGTCAGTTTCTTCATAAGCCCTCCAAAACATAAAAAATAAGCCCTCGCTCACACATCTTCTAAGACCTAACGATGTGCAAACAAGCGCTTTCGCTCACTACCCGGTGGCAGTACAATATTCTTATGAAATTGTACTGGGAAACAGAAGAAATGTCAAGAAAAAATCACAGGCCGTAGGCGGCAATTCCCGCTTCCATGCCTGTGATTTCTTTCTGTTGTAAGCTCTGCTGTTTTCCGGCTTTCTGGTAACGGGGTTCAGCTTGCCCCAGGTTTGCCGCTTTGCCAGGTCCATCTTGCGCTTCTCTTTTTTAGAGAGCTTCTCGTAAGGAATGAATTTTTCCATAAACGTTCCTCCTTATTTTGTATCAAGAACAGTATATCACAACCGATTCTTCTATGAATTAAGGGATTGTAAATTGTCACTTCCATGGTACAATAAAAGAAAAGGAGATTTTGCCTATGAAACGCCTTTTTGACTGCGCCGATCATTATGTCCAGGCCAGAGACTGGAAAATGCTTGCAGGCCTCAAATTTTGCCTCTGCGCCATTGGTGTTCTGCTGGGGCTGGCCGTTCCCGGAAAGCACAAAAAATACGCCGCTGCCGGTGCCTTCGGGGTGTTTCTGGCAACCTATATCCCACTGATGGCGGATTTTCTGTCCTTTGCGGTTGACTTTTTCCGTGTCAAAGAAGAAACTGAATAAATGCAAACAGGAGAGGCGTTCCCTCTCCTGTTTTTCACTTGAACAGCCTATCAATTTATGGTACTGCCTATTTCAAACGCTCCTGCACGCAGAATTCCACCATCTCCCGGAGCAGTTCCCAGGGCATGGGCTGGTTGTAGGGCAGATGCATGGTGCTTTTGGTGTGGGTCAGTTTGCCGAAACAGTCAGCGAAGGCGTTGATTGCCTCCTTGCCTGGATGGAAGCCCATATGCTTCTTTTCCGCAGAGAAATGAACAAGGTTACCCTTCAGCACAAAGGTGGGAAGTCGGAGGCCAAGCGGTCTTAGGAAGACAATTTT
>JAZNHB010000042.1:0-2395 GCA_045576715.1 Faecousia sp.
GAACAAAGCGCTTATTTGCGGTAACATCGAACCACTCAACACCGTTCTTTCGATTGGCGCTGACACCGTCACTATAATAACTCTTGCCATCGAATTTTGTATAATCTGGCTTTTGCCCAATGACGGGTATATCAATATTAAAGGTTAGACTGCGAATTGTCGGAGAATCGCTGCCCCAGGAGTAACCGCAGTCATCACAGGTCAGGTTTCGGTCTGCGTCGGTGTGCTTGCTCTTTTCTTCGGCACCACATCCCGCTACTGTGCAGGTGTGGCGGTGGTAGACGTCGTCCACCTTGCCGTACTTACTCCAGGCATGATCGCCTTTGGCTAAGTTATAGCCGTATTTGACAATCTGGTTGCAATCGTAGCATTTCCAATCGCCGGTGTAACCCTTCTCCATGCAGGATGCCTTGTCTGTATTGATCAGCCGCAGATCGGTGTGTCGGGGAGCGAGAATTTCGCCCTCCTGAAGCAGGACCCCGCATTCACAGTAAAGGTCACCGCTGTATCCAAACTCGGTACAAGTAAAGGCAACCGCATTCTTGAGCACGGTTTTTCCGTTGTGCTGCTTGGACGTGCTTTTGCCGCGGACCTTTTGATTGCAATGGTCACAGAGATTCGTGCCTTCGTAGCCTCTTTGCTCGCAGCTGCCCGCTTTTGACGTGCCGGGAATCAGGGTCAGATTTCCTTCATGTTTGTGGCTGCTTTCAATGACTTCGCCGTAGAAGATCACACCATCGCAGCCGGCACAGACCGTATCGCCTGTGTAGCCGTCCTTGGTACATATGGGTTCCGAGGCGTTTTTGATTCTGGTGCCGCTGTTGTGCTTACACTCCTCTACGACCGGTGTAAAGATCAGAACACCGCCGCCCTTGCGCTGCGAAAACAGCGGAACGGTTATGAGCCACTTGAGTTCATTTTCAACTTTCGTAAAAGTGAAGTCCTTTGTCACATCGATATCGATCACCGAACCGGAAGGGGTTCTGGCGCATAAATAGCGAACCTTCCAACCGGTAACTGTGGGATTTTTCATGCCTAGAAGTTCTTTCTTGGCGTATTCAGAGGGGGCAAATCCAATGACCAGTTTGGTGCCGTTGACCACCAAATCGCAGCTGGCGTAACCGTTTTCAACAAAGACCAAATCGTTGCTTTGCGTCCATTGGGCGTTTTCATTTTTGTCCTTTGCGGCATTGTAGGTTTGCAGCTGCTTTTCGGTACTCAAGCCGCAAATCTGGCATTCCTGATAGGGAACGCCAATCTTGTCAGCGTTGGAATACGGCGTTCCGTGGTTCTGCCAGCCCATCTTGTCGTGCGCTTCCAATGTGGTTTTGTCACATCCGGGCCAGAGGCATTTCAGCCGATGCTGATTGTTGTTCTTATATGTGGTATCTACCTGACACTCCATGGTATCAGGATCGTAGAAATAGTGAATGTGGTCGAGATAATAATTCTTGAATCCGCAATGGATGCATGTCTGCTCATGCCATCGCTCGCCCGTTTTGCTGTCATAGATGAGTCGGGTCTGCTTGCTGTAGCTGTGAGCTTCCAGCTTTTCGGCTTCGCAGCTGTCGCCCACGCAGAGCTTGTAGTGCCCCTTTGTTTCATAGCGTCCGATGTTGTTGCCCGTTCCGGACTGGAAGATAGTTCCGATTAAAGCACCCTTGGAAGCTACGTATTTATTGTAAACGTGCTGAGCCTTCATGTAGGCAACGTTGGAAGTCACCTGGTTGCCGTTGGCATCGGTGATGACACACTTGTAGGAATAATCCTGATAGCAGGCATCCACGGGTACGCTTATGGTGAGCGTGTTGGTTTTACTGCCACGAATCACGCTGTAATCATCGGCACCGCTGTCTGTCAGCAGTTTCCAATCCGAAGCACCACGATAATACCATTGATATTTTAATGTACTGGTGCCCTTGGCAGCCACAGTAAAAGAGCGGAGGTTATTCGCAGGAAACAGCGGGTCATCTGTGCCGACTGTATGGTAATCCGAAACCTGAGCCACCACACTCTGGGGCTGCTTCAGGATCAGGATCGTCTTTTGACTGTCAAAATGACACACGGTGCAAATGCCGTATTTATCGTAGGTATGGGCTGCTTTGGAGGTGACGTGCTTACTGTCGCTGCAGAATCGGCAAGCTCTCCAGTGATGGGTTTCGCTGATTTCCCAGGAATTTTGGGGAGTGGCGTTGTGGGAGCCATCGGCATTCTTATGGGCCGATGTGATGTGTGCATCCAGATCGCTGTCGCTGATACATCTGTCGGAGCAGTCGCAGCCTTCCTCTTCCAGGCGAATCTCACAGCAGGTTTCGCACAGCAGGGTGCCAGCCGCCTCACAGCTTTCGCAGATATAGCTGTTGTGGAAGCAGTCGCCGCAGTCCTCGCAGAAATG
>JAZNHB010000043.1:0-33935 GCA_045576715.1 Faecousia sp.
ATCTTCGTAGGCGAAGACCTGGACGTACTTTTGGAGCTGTGTGACCGCATTTTGGTCATCGGCTCCGGCAAGATCACCGGTCTTGTAGATGCCCGTACTGCAACCAAAGAACAAATCGGCCTTTTGATGACCAAATCAGAGGCAATGCAGTCCCAGGAAGGAGGCGAGTAAGGTGGCAACAAATCAGAAAAAGCATCACGAACCGCTGTTACACATCTCCAAGCGGGGACATATGCCCGGTTGGAATGCCTGGTTGATCCGATTGGTCGCCATTTTGCTGGGCTTCCTGATAGTAGGTATCCTTTCGTCTATGCTTACCGGCATTACTGTGACCGAAAGCTATCAGATCATGTTCAAGGGTGTCTTTGGCAGACTGTTGGAAGGCAAGACCACGTTGCTGTGGCGCTTCCTGCAGCAGACAGCGATCCTGCTTTGTCTTGCGCTGGCAGTGACCCCTGCTTTCCGGATGCGGTTTTGGAACTGCGGTGCGGAAGGTCAGGCACTGATCGGTGGACTGGCTGCGATGGTCTGTATGATCGAACTGGGTGGCAAAGTGCCGGAAGGCGCGCTGATCGGAATCATTTTTGTATGCAGCGTGGCAGCAGGTGCTATTTGGGGTCTGATCCCTGCCCTGTTCCAAGCGCAGTATCGCACCAATGAAACCCTGTTCACTCTGATGATGAACTATGTGGCCACGCAGATCGTAGCTTACTATGTGTACCTTAAAGGCGGCGGATCCAACGTGATCAACCCTGTTAGCACCGGTAACCTGCCCCAAATATTCGGAGAGAAATATGCATTGAATATTCTCATCGTCGCGGTGCTGATGATTGGTGTGTATGTATACCTGAAATACAGCAAGCACGGCTACGAGATCGCGGTGGTAGGCGAAAGCCAGAACACCGCCCGATATGTGGGCATTGACGTGAAAAAGGTCATTATCCGCACCATGGCAATCTCCGGTGCTATCTGCGGCATTGCCGGCATGCTGATGGTGGCAGGCACGGATCACTCTATCAACACCAGCACCATGGGCGGTCAAGGTTTTACCGCCATTATGATCTCCTGGCTGGGTCAGTTTAATCCGTTCATTATGGCGCTGATGTCCGGTCTTGTTACATTCCTGCAGACCGGTGCCGCCAAGGTGGCAGACAGCTTCTTCCTCAACAGCGCCTATGCCGATATCGTTTCCGGCATCGTGATCTTATTCCTGGTGGGTTGTGAGTTCTTCATTCAATATACCGTCAAGTTCCGTTATGCAAGGAAAGGGGGCGCAGCGCAATGAATATGTTTGTTGCTTTTATCCGCTCTGCGATCCCTCTGGGTGTTCCTCTGCTTTACGGCTCCACCGGTGAGATCATTACAGAAAAGTCCGGCCATTTGAATTTGGGTATTCCCGGTATCATGTATGTAGGCAGTATCAGCGGTGTGATCGGCGCGTTCTTCTATGAAATGGCTTGCGATGCTGCCGGTGTGCCATTGGTGCCTTTCCTGGCAATTCTAATTCCCCTGCTGTGCTCTATCGCAGGTTCTGTGCTGATGGGTCTGATTTACAGCTTCATGACCGTTACCTTGCGGGCCAACCAGAACGTAACCGGTCTTGCACTGACTACCTTCGGTATCGGCATCGGTAACTTCTTTGGCAGCTCCCTGACAAAGCTGGCAAACAGTGATCTTCCTATTGTTGCGCTGACACGCACCAGCAATATCTACCGTACGGCAATCCCCTTTGCAGAGGAGCTGGGTTGGTTCGGACAGATTTTCCTGTCCCACGATTTCCTTACCTACGCTTCCATCATCATTGCGCTGATCGCCTCCTACGTACTGAGCAAGACCCGGGTTGGTTTGAATCTGCGGGCTGTGGGTGAAAATCCGGCAACTGCAGATGCCGCCGGCATTCCGGTAACCAGATATAAATATGTGGCCACCTGCATCGGCAGCGCCATTGCAGGCTTGGGCGGTTTGCAGTATGTGGTGTCCTTTGCCAACGGTGTCTGGTCCAATAACGGCTTTGGTGACCGCGGCTGGATGGCTATTGCGCTGGTTATCTTTGCCCTATGGAAACCCAATCTTGCGATTCTGGGCTCTTTCCTGTTTGGTGCTCTTTGCAACGCCAATAACTACATCCGCGGTTTAGGCACAGCCACCCAGGAGCTTTTCAAGATGCTCCCCTATGTGGTGACGCTTTTGGTGCTGATTATCACCAGTATGCGGAAAAAGCGAGAGCATCAGCCTCCTCAAAGTCTGGGCCTTTCCTACTTCCGGGAAGAACGGTAATCTCCTGCGGGGAAAGCATTTACCCATTCCGCAAACCCCCTTTGCCGCAACCCATCCCAAAGGACGTCATCCTGTGTGCAGCGAAGCGAAGACGAAGGATCTTCCGTTTCTGCAAAGCAGCATTTCGGCGGGAAGCTTCCTCCGCGCGCTGCGCTTTGTGGGAATGACATGATTCCCGGAACGGATCCATCCGTTCCCTACAGACTTGGTACGGGATGGTATATTTTTCCTTAGATTTTAATAGCTTATCTCAGTAACACACGAAGGAGAGTTTAACATGGTTCACCGTATGCAAGTTGCAGGTCTGTGGCGTGATCTGCCCATCTGCAAAGTTACCGATTCTTTGTACATTGCAGGCTTTGTGATTTTTGGAGATCAGGAGCTGACTGTTGCCTGCGCCCGGGAGCTGCTGCAACGCGCTCCGGAATATGACTACATTATTACCGCAGAGGCCAAGGGTATTCCCCTTGCCCATGAGATGGCCCGCCAATCCGGCGCTGCCAAATACTTCCTTGCCCGGAAAGCACCCAAGCTCTATATGACCGGTGTGTTCTCCTCTACCGTCAAATCCATTACCACCGCCAAGGAGCAGACCCTCTATCTGGACACTGCCGACGCGGACCTCATGCGCGGTAAACGCATTCTCATCGTGGACGATGTGATCTCCACCGGTGAAAGCCTGACTGCGCTGGAGGTTCTGGTGGAGAAGGCCGGTGGCATTGTTGCCGGTCGCATGGCCGTGCTGGCTGAGGGTGACGCTCAGGCGCGGGAGGATATTATCTACCTGGAAAAGCTGCCCCTGTTCCGCCCCGACGGCACTGTAATGGCATAAGCGATGTAACTACTAATCCCCAGGTCTGTCTTTCCCTGTCAGACCTGGGGTTTCTGTATTTATTAGCATACAATGGTAGTTTTGTAAACACACGACTTTATGTAAAAAAACGGACAGGCGATCGCCTGTCCGTTTTTTCGGTAAGTATAGATTAACCCTTAACAGAGCCAACCATCAATCCACCCTTAAAGTACTTCTGCACAAAGAAGTAAGCAACGATAATGGGTGTAGAGGAGATAATGATCAGTGCGTAACGCACATTCTCCAAACCTTGCTGCGCTTGGTCATGGTAGCTGGATTGAGAAATTGCTTCAGCATCTAGCTGACCTACCATAGAAGCAGCAGTCATGATGGGACGCAGCACCAGCTGCAGGGGGTAA
Organism: Faecousia sp.; assembly: GCA_045576715.1. Classification (GTDB taxonomy): domain Bacteria; phylum Bacillota; class Clostridia; order Oscillospirales; family Oscillospiraceae; genus Faecousia. The sequence goes on from JAZNHB010000043.1 coordinate 3,490, forward strand.
TAGCGCTTGTCGCGCAGATAGATCATGGAAGTGAAGTACTCGTTCCACTGGCCCACGATGGAGTACAGGATCAAAACGGACAGGGTCGCCTTTGTCAGGGGAACCACCAGCTTAAATACGGTCTGGAAGTGGCTTGCACCGTCGATCATTGCAGCGTCGTGCAGCTCGCCGGGGATCGCAGAGTTGATAGCAGCACGCAGCATCAGCATATCACTGACGGCGATGGTGCCGGAAATCAGCACTGCCCAAACATTGTCGAACAAACCCATGTTGCACTTCTGAATGAAGCAGGGAATCAAGCCAGCGCCAATACGAGTGGTCAAGTAGAAGAAAATCGTATAGAACTTCCGGCCCTGTAAGTACCTGCGAGACAGTGGGTATGCCATCATGATGGTACAGAATGTCTGGAACATCACGTCCATAAAGCAGTAGAAAATGGAGTTGCGGAAGCCTACCCAAACATCCTTATATGCCAAAACGAATTCATATGCCTCCAGGGAGAAATCCACGGGCCACAAAACGACCAGGCCTTTGGACAGGGCACTAGAGCTGGAGAAAGAACAGGAAATAACATAAATGATAGGGTAAAGAACGATGATCGCAACTAAGAGCAAAATCACTGATGTGATGATGTCCACAATCTGATCGCCTCTGGTTTCGTGGATCTTGGTGTTTTTAATTCTATTTCTTGCCATAATCCACCCTCCTTAGAACATACCCATCTCGTTATCCGTCAACACGTTGGTGATCCAGTTGACAAGGAAAACAAGAAAAGTATTAATGAAGTTCAGCAGCAATCCGACCATAGAACCGAAGGACATATTACCGGCGCGGAGGCCCTGCTTATACACATAAGTAGAGATCAGCTCGGAAACTTCAATGTTCATGTTGTTCTGCATCAAAAATGCCTTCTGGTAGCCTACGGACAAAATGCCGCCGCAACGCATGATCAGCATGAGGGCTATGGTAGGCATAATCGTGGGCAAATCCACTGTCCACACACGGCGAAGGCGGCTTGCACCGTCCAGCTTTGCGGCTTCATGCAGCTCGTCGGGCACTGCTGTCAGTGCGGACACAAACAGAATCGTACTCCAACCGGTGCTTTGCCAGATACCGGACCAGATGTACAGGTGTCGGAAGGCCGCCGGGTCGGAACGAATATCTGTGTACGACAGATTTCCAAAAACTCTGTTGATATAGCCCAGGAAGCCGGTAACCGGGTTCAAAATGGTATTGATAATACCGACCATAACCACCAGAGAAATAAAGTGGGGGATATAAGAAATGTTCTGGGTGATCTTCTTCAGCACCTTGTGGGTGTTTACGTGCAAAATCAGCGCCAGAATGATCGGCATGGGGAAACTAACAAACAGCGAATACAGCGACAGTGCCAATGTATTCACTACCAGCTCCGTCCATCTGTAATAGCCGAAAAACTGATTCAGGTGGGAAACACCGACCCACTCACTGGGTACAATACCCTTTCGGGGAGAATAGTCCTTAAAGGCGATCTGAATGCCGTACATAGGGCCGTAATGGAATATTGCCAGATATACGAACGGGATCAGCAACATCGCGTGCAGCTGCCAATTGCGCTTGAAGTCCAGCCAAAACCGGCGAATACCGGTCTTTGGAACTAAAGACACCTGCGCTGCCACGGCTTGATTTGCCATTTGGTTCATTCCTTTCTAGATGATATAACTCACGCAAGCCGGGAGGGCAACTCCCGGCTGCGTGCTATGCTTAATTATTGCGTCTTGTTGCGAATCGTAAGGCGATTAATTGTCGCGGTCGTATGCGATCTGCGCTTTCTCCAACACGGTTTGCATACCAAGCTCGTCAATCTGCTTCAGGTGTGCTTCCCATGCGGCATCGCTATTGGGATCCAAAACACCGGTCATGAATTCGGTAATGGCTCTGTTCATGCGGTCACCCACGTTGGCTTCCGCCACAGCAGAGCGTTCCTTCTCTTCATCGGTGTACTTAAGCAGGGGACACTTTGCGTCATTGTCAGTCCACTTTTCCTCTGCTTCCGCAAACAGGTGGTAAGACTCCGCATGCAGTTCATACTTCCTTCTCATCCACTCGTCCATGTTGTCGTCCATCTGAGCAGTTTCACCCTCGGCGTACGCGTTAAAGGTAGAGGCAATCTTAGACCACTTAGCTGTGTTCTGCTCCTTCATGGGGTCAGAAAGGATCTTGTAAGTAGCGTCCAGACCAATCTCGGACTTGGCACCGGGATCTGCATCCGTCCAGTTGACACCGTACTCACCGTAACGGATACGCATAGAGCCATCCCATGTCCACATGGTCATGAGCATCTCAAAAGCTCTGTCGCGCTTTTCCTCATCGCAGTCTTCTGTAATAAAGGTTGTCTGGCTGATAGAAGTATCCGTGCGGATAGCATTGCCCCAGGTCTGCAGGGGAACATACTGGTACATAATCTCGTTGCCGTAAGCAGTGCAAAGAGTCAGGTTACCAAAGAAGATACCGCACAGGGGGGTGCCGTTCAGAGGTGTGATGATCTGCTTCATCTCCTGGTTGCTGGAGGTCCATGCCAGGGTAGACAGCATACCCTCTTTATAAAGCATGTTGATGAACTTCAGCGCTTCGCGGTACTCGTCGGAAGTCAACACGGGGTACAGCTTGCCATCCTCGCCTACATTCATGGTTCTTGCCGGGTTGTAGTAGCAGAACAGGTTGACCAGCCAGTCGATAACCTGGGCGCCACGGCTGGCGTTCTGAGAGCCGTACAGGGGGATCTCATCTTTCAGGCCGTTGCCGTTGGGGTCCTGATCTCTAAATGCCTTCAGGACAGTAACCAGCTCTTCGTTATTGGTGGGAGCCTTCAGGTTCAGCTTATCCAGCCAGGTCTGGTTGATCCAGCCCTGGAATTTCATGGTGTCGATCAGTGCAGTCTCAACCGTGGGAACGGAGTAGATACCGCCGGTCTCAGCATCGGTGATCGTACGAAGCACCATGTCCTGATCGTACTCGCTCAGCTCATTTTCCATACGGTCCCAGAAGATCTTGGAAGCGCCTTCCTTGTCAGCGTAGTAATCACTCAGGTCCAGCAGGTAACCTTCTCTTCCGTAACGGTTACGGACGCTTTCGCCCAAGGAAATGCCGTACAGAATATCGGGCAGCTCCTGACGGGCAGCGATAGTGGTAGAGATCTGGGTTGCCAGGTCAGTACCGCCGGAGAACTCGACGAAGGTCAACTCTACGTTGCACTTCTCTTCAATCCACTTGGTCAGTGCGTTATTTTTGTGATCCAGAACCATGGCGTCACTGGGAAGACCGATGGACAGCTTCACCTTATCACCGGTGGAAGCGCTATCTCCGCTACCGCCATTGTTGGTGCCTGCATTGCCACTGCCGCCGCAGGCGCACAGACCCAGAATCAGAGTCAGTGCCAAAACGATTGCCAAAAACTTTTTCACTAATTTTTCCTCCTCTTATTTTATGTTTTGGGGCCATATCCCCTTACATATATATGTACCGCTGTTGCAGCATTGGGCAAAAAGGGCATAGATACCCTATTCATCCGTGTTTAAGTTTACCACATTTGGAACGCAAATACAATATCACGAATCGCACAAAAACGAGCACAAAAACTTGACATATTGCACAAAAATTCCATGCGTAGCTTTACATAACACAGGTTTTTCTCCCGGTTCCGCCCTTTCGCCGTCAATTCCGGGTTTCCGGGAATAGCTTTCTCTGCCCCCCGGGCAGGCAGCCGGTGCCGGGCAGTTTCTTTTTCTGCCGCTTCCTTTCATACCCTGTCTGGAATCCACCTGCACAAGCAAGGATATTTTGGTAGATTTCAATAAATTTATATCTAAATAAGCAAAACCTATTGATTTCACAAAAGATAATCGGTATAATGTGCTTGTACGTTTCCAACCCAAATTATGGCGCCTCAGGCGCCAACCTGTTAAGGAGTGTAAAAAATGAAAAAGCTGATCGCAATGCTGCTGGCTCTGTGTCTGGTTTTGGCTCTGGCTGCCTGCGGCACTACCAACGACACCCCCGAAACCACCGAAGCTACTACCGAGGCTACTACTGAAGCTACTGCCGCCGAGGGCGTTATGAGCTACGCTGAGTACGATGCCGCTGCTATCGACGATGCAGTCACCGTCGAGTGCTACGTACAGGCTACCCAGTCCTGGTGGGACGACAAGATCACCGTCTACGCGCAGGATGCTGATGGCGCTTACTTCATCTACGAGCTGAAGTGCTCCAAAGATGACGCTGCCAAACTGACCGCAGGTACCAAGATTCGTGTTTCCGGCTTCAAGGGCACATGGGCCGGTGAGATCGAAATCATGGACGGCACTTTTGAGTTCGTCGAAGGCGCTGACACCTTTGTTGCCGAGCCTATGGACGCAACTGAGCTGCTGGGCACCGAAGATCTGATCAAGCATCAGAATAAGAAGGTCTCCTTCAAGGGTCTGACCATCAAGAAGATCGAGTACAAGAACGGCGAGCCCGGCGATGATATCTATGTCACCGTTGCCAAGGGCGAGAACGAGTACAGCTTCTGCGTGGAGCGTTACCTGACCGATCCCGACACCGATGTGTACAAGGCATTCGCTGACCTGAAAGAAGGCGATGTTGTGGACATGGAAGGCTTCCTGTACTGGTACGAGGGTGTGAACACCCACATTACCGCAGTTGCCAAGGCCGCTTAATTTGCAAAACCTTACTCCGGGATGCAGCCGCATTCCGGAGTTTTTTGCGCAAATATTCAAATTCTAATTTAATTTTCAATTCTCATTTCTCATTTAAAAAGACCGATGCATCCGCATCGGTCTTTTTCATTATTGCAGGTGGGATTCGTTGATAAGGATGTGCACATCGTCCAGCTGTTTCTGGGAAACGGTGGTGGGCGCATCCATCATCAGATCCTGCGCCGTTTTGTTCATGGGGAAGGTAATTACCTCCCGGATAGACTCCTCGCCGCACAGCAGCATCACGATCCGGTCAATGCCGGGGGCCGCGCCTGCGTGGGGGGGTGCGCCGTAGGTGAATGCGTTGTACATGGCGGGGAATTTCGCTTTCACATCCTCTTCGCCCAGACCTACCATCTGGAAGGCCTTGACCATGATCTCGGGATCGTGGTTGCGCACTGCGCCGGAAGCGGATTCGTAACCGTTAACCACCAGGTCATACTGGTCGGCATTGATAGCCAGCAGCTTTTCGGTGTTGCCCTCGGCAGCCAGCAACGTCTGCATACCACCCTGAGGCATAGAGAAGGGGTTGTGGCAGAACTCCAATTCGCCGGATTCTTCGCCCATTTCATACATTGGGAAATCCACGATCCAGCACATGGCGTACTGCTCCTCGTCGAAGTGACCGGGGATACGCTTACCCATCATGGTGCGAATCACGCCTGCGGTCTTTTGGGTGGCAGTCTTTTTGCCTGCTGCCATGCAGACAAAGCTGCCGGGCTTCAGATTCAGCTTTTCGGTGAGGGCAGCCTTCTGCTCTGCAAGGAACTTGGAAATGCCACCGGCGAGCTCGCCGTTTTCATCCACCTTGAACCAGCAGCACTTGTTGCCGGTCTGCACTTCCACATCATTTAACAGCTTGTCGATCCACTTTCTGCCCTCTGCGAAATCATCCACAGCAACTGCCTTGACAACGGCATTCTGGAAAGGACCAAATTCACAGCCGGCAACGGCATCGGTGATGTCCTGCACTTCAAGGTCGATGCGCAGGTCCGGCTTGTCGGAGCCGTAACGCTCCATCGCCTCGTTGAAGGGAATCCGCTTAAAGGGATAGGAAGAAACACGCTCATACTTGCCGTACTTGCAGAAGATAGGCTGCAGCACTTCTTCCAGGGTTGCCAGCACATCATCCTGGGTAGCAAAGGCCATTTCCATATCCAGCTGATAAAACTCGCCGGGGGTACGGTCGGCGCGGGCATCCTCGTCCCGGAAGCAGGGGGCGATCTGGAAGTACCGGTCAAAACCGGAGGTCATCAGCAGCTGCTTGAACTGCTGGGGCGCCTGGGGCAGCGCATAGAACTTGCCGGGGTGATTCCGGGCAGGCACCAGATAATCACGGGCGCCCTCGGGGGAAGACGCGGTGAGAATGGGCGTGGTGATCTCCAAAAAACCCTTGTCCGTCATAGCGGCGCGAATGGCCGCCACCACCTGACAGCGCAGGATAATGTTTTGCTTGACGGCAGGATTGCGCAAGTCAAGATAGCGATATTTCAGCCGGGTGTTTTCATCGGCTTCCTTTGATTTGTTGATCTCAAAGGGCAGCTGATTGTGCTGGCACTTTCCTAAAATGTTGATTTGACGGGGCACGATCTCAATCTCGCCGGTGGGCAGCTTGGGGTTCTTGCTCTCTCGCTCCCGCACAATGCCGGTCACCTGAATAGTGGTCTCTTTGTTGATGGACTTGATGATTTTCATCATGTCCTCTGTTTCCACCACGATCTGGGTGGTGCCATAGTAATCCCGGAGCACCAGGAAGGCAAAATTCGCGCCCACCTCCCGGACGTTCTCCAGCCAGCCGGCCAGGGTTACTTCCCTGCCTGCGTCTGTCAGACGCAGCTGACCGCAATTATGGGTTCTGGATTGGAACAGCATATTATCCATCCTCTCTTGCTTTTGCATATATGATCGCTTCATTTTCTCATAAAGACGGGGAAAAGTCAAGCGGCAGTCACCGCAGCGAAGGAGCAATTATATTGCCGGTCCATCGGCTGCTGCGCACCGCTTCCGGGACAAATATCATACAATTTGCCGTCTGAATGTGAGTCTTTGTCTGAAAAGTATACAAAAATTACGTCACAAGAATTTTTAATATGTGGATACTGGTAAAAAATAAAAATTTTTACGATTTTCGGATTGATTTCACTAAGGTTTTGCAATATAATATGTAGGAATTGTATTTTGGGGGTAAGGTATGCTGAATATTGTGCTGGTAGAACCGGAAATTCCCCAAAATTGCGGCAATATTGCACGCACCTGCGCCGCCACCGGCGCCCGGCTGCACTTGATTCGTCCTTTGGGCTTTGACATTTCCGAAAAGGCGGTGAAACGAGCCGGTCTGGACTACTGGCATCTGGTGGATGTGCGGGATTACGAAAATCTGGACGACTTCTTTTCCAAAAACGATGTGCGCCAGATGTGGTGTCTATCCACCAAGGCCCCCCGCTGCTATACCGAAGCCGCCTTTGCTGACGGCTGCTACCTGTTCTTTGGCAAGGAGACCAAGGGTCTGCCGGAGGATTTTCTGGAAAAGCACCGGGACAGCTGCATCCGGCTTCCCATGCGGGAAGAAGCCAGAAGCCTGAACTTAAGCAACAGCGTTGCCGTTGCTGTATATGAGGCTCTGCGGCAGTTGGATTTTCCCCAGCTGCAAGATCATGGAAAAATGCGGGGCGAATGCCCCGAATAGGGAGGAAGCAAAATGAACTACAACAAGAAGTCCATCGAAGACATTGAGGTTGCCGGCAAGCGGGTGCTGTGTCGCTGTGACTTCAACGTCCCCACCAAAGACGGCAAAATCACTTCCGATAAGCGGATCGTTGCCGCCATGCCCACCATCGAGTACCTGGTAAACAAGGGTGCCAAGGTCATTCTCTGCTCCCACATGGGTAAGCCTAAGGGTGAGTGGAAGCCTGAGCTGAGCCTGAAGGTAGTGGCAGAGCGAATCTCCCAGCTTCTGGGCAAGGAAGTCATCATGGCCGCCGATGTAGCCGGTGAGGATTCCAAGGCAAAGGCTGCCGCCATGAACAACGGCGACGTGATGCTGCTGGAGAACACACGTTACATCAAAGGCGAGACCAAGAACGACCCCGAGCTGAGCAAGGCACTGGCAGAGCTGGCTGACATCTTCGTCAATGACGCTTTCGGCACTGCACACCGCGCCCACTCCTCTACCGCCGGCGTAGCCGACTACCTGCCTGCCGTTTCCGGCTATCTGGTACAGAAGGAAGTGTCCATCATGGGCAAGGCGCTGGCAAATCCCGAGCGTCCCTTTGTTGCCATTCTGGGTGGCGCGAAAGTCTCTGATAAGCTGAACGTTATCAACAATCTGCTGGAAAAGGTAGACACCCTGATCATTGGCGGCGGCATGGCTTATACCTTCCTGGCTGCTCAGGGCTATACCGTAGGCAAATCTCTGGTGGACAATGAGAAGCTGGATTACTGTAAGGAAATGATGGCAAAGGCCGAAGCCAAGGGCGTAAAGCTGCTGCTGCCCGTGGACACCGCTGTTGCCGCTTCCTTCCCCAACCCCATTGATGCTGAGATCGCTGTGGACTACGTAGAGTGCACCGCAATTCCCGCCGATCAGATGGGTCTGGATATCGGTCCCAAGGCCTGCGCTGAATTTGCAGCCGCCGCAAAGGCTGCAAAGACCGTTGTCTGGAACGGCCCCATGGGCGTGTTCGAGAATCCCACTTTGGCAAAGGGCACCATCGCCGTTGCTCAGGCGCTGGCTGACAGCGAGGCTGTGACCATTGTTGGCGGCGGTGACTCCGCAGCTGCTTGTGAGCAGCTGGGCTTTGCCAACAAGATCACCCATATTTCCACCGGCGGCGGCGCATCCTTGGAGTTCCTGGAAGGTCTGGAGCTGCCCGGTATCGCTTGCCTGCAAGACAAGTAACTATTTTATGGGGGTCGGTCATCGACCCCCACCCGGATACATATAATCATTTAGAGTATTACACCGGTGAAGGTGTGTTTATATTTGAGGAGAGATGAGAAATGAACAGAAAGTACCGTAAGACCGTCATTGCAGGCAACTGGAAAATGAACAAGACCCCCAGTCAGACCAAGGAGTTCATGCAGCAGCTGAAAACCATTCTGCCCAAGGGCCGCTGGTGTGACATTGCGCTGTGCGTTCCTGCCGTCTGCATTCCTGCAGCTGTCCGGGCAATGCGCGAGACAAGAGTGGGCATTGGCGCAGAAAATTGCAATGCCAACGCTTCCGGCGCATACACCGGGGAAATCGCCACCAACATGCGGGTGGATGCCGGCTGCAAGTATGTGATCATCGGCCATTCCGAGCGCCGTGCCATGGGTGAGACAGACGCAGATGTGAACAGCAAGGTTCTTGCCGCTTTGGACGCAGGTCTGACCCCCATTATGTGCTGCGGTGAAAGCCTGGAGCAGCGGGAAGCCGGTATCACCACCGAATGGATCACCATGCAGATCAAGCTGGGTCTGAAGGGTGTTCCCGAGGAGAAGATCCGCAAGGTCGTTATCGCCTATGAACCCATCTGGGCCATCGGCACCGGCATGACTGCCACCCCGGAGCAGGCAGAGGATGTCTGCCAGGGCATCCGTACTGTCGTGCGCAAGCTGTATTCTTCCAAGAATGCGCGGGCCATTTCCATTCTGTACGGCGGCAGCATGAACGAGAAAAACGCATACGAGCTGCTGGCGCAGCCGGATATTGACGGCGGTCTGATCGGCGGTGCTTCCCTGGTTCCTGAAAAGTTTGTGCAGATCATTGAGGCTGCCAACCAGCCCATCGCTTAATAAAAGAACGAACTCCCCTGATGCGAGCATCAGGGGAGTTTTTTTTACATATTTTCTGCCATTTCTGTAAGCATCCGGGTCAAATCCTTAGGATCGTCACAGAAGTGGGTGCCGCCGGCGGCGGCAATGCAGTCCCGATCCCGGAAACCCCAAAGCACGCTCAGGCAGGGAACTCCGGCATTTTTCGCAGTAAGCACATCCACATCACTGTCGCCTACGTAAATACACGTCTCCACACCCAGCTGTTTCATCGCCTTGTGCAGCATATCCGGCGCAGGCTTTCTGGGGCAATCGGCCGTTTCGCCCAAGGCAAACACGTCCCCAAAGTAATCCGCGCTGAGCAGCTTCACCGCTGGGTCCGGCTTGTTGGATACAATGGCTACGGGGTAGCGCTTTCTCAATTGGGTAAGCGCTTCCAGAACACCGTCGTAAGGACGGGTCTTAACTTGACAATGGGTTCTGTAGTAGCTCTGGTATGCCGCCAACGCCTCGTCTACCGACGGATCGTCTTTCTTTCCCGGCAAAGACAGCTGGATCAGCTGCCGCGCACCATTTCCAATGGCATTGCGCACTTGCTCCATGGTTCGCTCCGGGCAGCCGTACTGCCGCAAGGTGTGATTGACTGCATCGGTCAGATCTGCCAGCGTTTCCAGCAGAGTGCCGTCCAGATCAAACAAAATTCCAAGCTTCATTTACAAACCTCTTGCCTTCATCAGCCGAATGTCCTCTCCCACAAAGGTCAGTCCCTTGAAACTGCCCTGCAGCCGGGAGGCGATCTGAGGAGAATAACGCTTTGCAATCTCATCAGCATTGAGATTGGTGGAAATCAGCATGCTCTTTCCTGCCAGCAGCCGTTCGTTGACCAAATCGTACAGCGCAGCCGTCACAAAGTTGCCGGGCATTTCCGTGCCCAGATCATCAATGATGAGAAGATCCGTCTGCATATAATTTTCCGCATCTTCCCTGCTTTGCTCATCGGGATTGAAGCGGTTTTTCTCCAGCTTGGAAAACAGCCGGGGCGCGCTTTCATAGGCAACGGAAAATCCCTTATATGCCACTGCATTGGCTATGCACGCAGAAAGGAATGTTTTTCCCAATCCGGTGCCGCCTACAAACAGCAGGTTGCCCGCTCCCTGGTCAAAATACTCTGCGTAGCGCATACAATACTGCAGATTTCGTTCCATGATCATCCGGGGACTGGCGCCGTAGCTTCTGTCTACCTGCTCCGGATAGTAATCCAGCCGAAACGCGCCGAAGGTCTCCCAACCGGAAGTCAGCTGCGCCAGTTCCTTTTTCTGTTCCTGCAGACACAGTTCCTGCAGACAGCCGCACATGCTGCTGCCAACGTAGCCGCTGCCCCCACACCGGTCACAAAGAGGCGCTTCCTCCAGCTGGCCGGGGAACTGCTCCTGCAGCAGCGCAGCGCGTTCTTGCTGCAAGGCAAGATTTTCCTGTTTCACCTGCTCCATGGTTGCCTGTATATCGCCGCCTTCGGCAAATACCGCCTTCGCTGCCGCGGCCATGGACCGCCGCAGTAATATGTCTAACTCCCGCAGCCGGGGCGCCTGGACATACGCCTGCGCCAGCGCTTGCCGGTACTGGGATTCCTTATCCGCTTTTTGCTGGGCAAGACGCTGCCGCGCTTTTGCCACAACTTGTGCGCTGTAGCCCATATGTCAATCCTCCCGTAAAAGTCTGTGAATATTCTCCAGCTCTGCCGCGCCCAATTTCCCCGATGCGCCCTTAGGTACCGCAGGTTTCTGATCCTTTGTTTTTACCTGCTGGGCTGTGTGGATGCCATCTTCGTGCCATCGGGTCAGGATCCGATTCATGTATGTCCAACTCAAATTTCCGGTATTGACGCAGGTGCGGTCATAAGCAATGGCCAACGCCTCCATCTCGAAACCCATTTCCAGCCACTGACGGGCATACTTTTCTTCGGTAGCCGTCAGCTGCCGGTCGTATATTTGCAAAATACGCTTCAGCTGCCCCAGCTGGGAATTTCTCTGGTTTTGCCGGCGGATAAATGCTGCCGCCTCTTCCATAGTGTCGATGCCCTGCTCTGCCCATGCGTAGGCTTCCTTTTCAATGGTACGTAACGAGGGATTGCGCAGATTTCCCTTCTGGCGCGCCCGTTCCTTGCAGTAGCATACCAGTACGCAGATCACATCCGGTGCCAGACCTAAATATCGTTCAAAACCCAGAACGATTTTCAGCTCCTCTGTGTTGAGGGTCCTGCCCAGCAAACGCTGCACCTCGCCGTAGATGGCTTTGAAATCCTTGTCCGTATCCATCGCGGTGATGACATCCTTCTCCGTATAAGCCGGTCTCTCCCCGGGAATCGCCGTCTTTTGCTCCTGCTGCCATAGTCCCAGCTGCCGCAGCGTTGCTATGGCGCAAGCCGTGCGGCCTTCGTTCATGCCCAGCACCTTTCCGGCTTGCGCCGGATCATTACCGCTTCGCAAATATAAGTAGAGAAGTGCCGCATCGCCGCTGGCGGCGCTCAGCAGCTTGCGAATATCCAATTGTTCGATGCTGAGATCTACCGCGTTCATAATTTTCTCCTTAAAATCGTCACTCGCAGTCATTATAACACAGGTTTTTCTCATGTACAACGGCAAAAACAGGAAGTTTTCGGAGAAAAACATCGTCGTTTTTTGTCACCGCACAATATGCTGTGGTCAAAAGCACCACAAGGCACAAGACCCACGTCTGCACCACCGCAAACCTCCCGCCACCGGGCGATCTTCCTATCTGGTAAGCAAAAAAGCGCTTAGATTGCATATATTTGCAATGTATATGCGAAGAATTGCAATTGCCTTTCAGTTTTAAACAGATTATAATGATATATATTACTTCCTGAGGAGGATATAAAAATGGAGATTGGCGTACAGTTTTACACCATCAGAGAGTCTTGCACAGATCTGGACGGTCTTTCCGCATCATTGAAAAAAGTTGCAGATATCGGTTACCGTTATGTGCAGATCTCCGGCACCTGTCCCTTCGAGCCCCAGTGGCTGGCTGAGCAACTGCAAAAAAACGGCCTGCAGTGCGTTCTGACCCACACCGCTGAGGAGAAATTGCTGGCAGACCCTGCCACAGTTGCCGCTGAGCATACGGTTTTCGGCTGCAACAACGTAGGCTTGGGCTGGTATGCCTTTAAGGAAGAGGAGCCTGACTCCACTTATGCCAATTACGTAACGCGCTTCACCCCGGTGGTCAAGGCGCTTCACGAAAACGGCAAATTCTTCATGCACCACAACCACGACCAGGAATTTAAGAAAATCGACGGCAAACTGGTAATCGAGCGACTGGCTGAAGACTTCCCTGCTGACAGCTTTGGCTTTACGCTGGATACATACTGGGTACAGCGCGGTGGCGGCGATCCTGCTGCATGGATCGAAAAGCTTGCCGGCAGACTGCCTGTGATCCACCTGAAGGATTACGCCCACGGTGCCGTCATGTCCGTTGTTGGCGAAGGAAACATCAATTTTGACCGGGTGTTTGAAAAGGCCGCATCTTCCGGTGTGCAATACATGCTGGTAGAGCAGGATAACTGCAACGGCGAAGATCCCTTCGACTGTCTCAAGCGCAGCTATCAGTATCTGAAGTCCTGTGGTTTCTAAGGCGTTCAGGCATCCTTGTGATTTGCTGAAACACTCAATACAGAGGTACATATAATGGCACAGAAAATCAGGCTGGGAATCTTGGGAATCGGCAATATGGGTTGTGTTCACGGGAGCTTTATCAAAAACGGCAGCTGCCCCGATTTTGAAATCACCGCCATTGCCGATAAGGATCCCCACCGCCTTGCATGGGCTCAGGAACAGGGCTTTGGCAAAGATGTTGTCTTTTACGAGGACGGGCAAAGTATGCTGGACAGCGGACGCATAGATGCCTGCATCATTGCCGTACCCCATTACGACCACACCCAGTATGCTATGGCCTGTATGGACAGAGGTATCCACGTGATGCTGGAAAAACCGGCAGGTGTGTATACCGGGCAGGTGCGCCAAATGAATGACCATGCCCAAAAGCACCCGAACGTGGTCTTTGGCATCATGTTTAACCAGCGCACCAACTGTCTGTACCGCAAGCTGCGGCAGCTGGTACATTCCGGCACCTACGGCCAACTGCGCCGGGTCAATTGGATCATAACCAACTGGTACCGCACCCAAGCCTACTACGATTCCGCCAGCTGGCGCGCCACCTGGTGTGGCGAGGGCGGCGGTGTGCTGATGAATCAGGCGCCCCACCAGCTGGATCTGCTGCAATGGATTTGCGGCATGCCGGTTAAAGTCTGCGCCCACATGCAATTTGGCAAGTGGCATGATATAGAAACAGAAGATGATGTTACTGCCTATATGGAGTTTGAAAACGGTGCCACCGGTGTGTTCGTCACCTCTACCGGTGATGTCCGGGGCAGCAACCGACTGGAGCTGCAGCTGGACAGAGCAAAGCTTGTGGTAGAGGGCGGAAAGCTGATGATGGAGCAGTGGTCTATGTCCAACAGCGCGTTTAACGCGGTGAATACCGCCCCTTATGGCCAGCCGGACTACACGGTTTCTGAAGTTGATACAGATGGCGAAAACCCGCAGCACGTGGGCGTTTTGAACGCCTGGGCAGCGGCGATCCGGGGCAAGGGAGCATTGGTGGCCCACGGCACCGAGGGTATTCACAGTCTGATGCTTTCCAACGCCATGCACTTATCTGCGTTTCTAGGCAAGGAAGTTACTCTTCCCATTGATGAAACACTGTATTACAACGAGCTGATGAAACGGGTGAAAAACTCCCGTCAGAAACAGACCCCTTCCGTTTTCGTCAACGACCGGGGAACGTACGGCTTTGGCTCTACTCACTAAAAAAAGAGTCGTTCAAGACAATTCTTCCTTACGGATGTTTCCTTGAACGGCTCTTCTTTTTTCGGACATAAAAATTTCATTTGCTATTTGGACAGATTTGGAGTATATATTATATAATGTATCGCGGATGGTTGCCGGCTGTTGCCCGTCACCGGGATGCCGCAAGCGTAAACGGAGGTTCTTATGGAAATTCGGCAGTTGAAAGCTCTGGCGTGTCAACGAGTAAAGGATGCCCCATATAGTGCAAGAATGCTGGCTCTGCTCTTTGTGGGAGCAACGGCGGTGCTCAGCTTTGTGATCACTTTGGTAAGCTTTCTGCTTTCACGGCAGATGGAGGGCACCGGCGGTCTGGGCGGTATTGGCACCCGGGCAATGCTGTCGGCCATTCAAATGACAGTCATGCTCGGCGGCGCAGTTATGGTTCCCTTCTGGAATTTAGGTTATACCCGCGCAGCGCTGAATACGGCCCGGGGCGATGAAGCTGTGCCTGCCACCTTGTTGGAGGGTTTTCGCCTGTTCTTTCCGGCATTGCGTTTGTTTTTCTTGCAGGCTGCTCTGCTGCTGGTGCTGTTATTTATCGGTGTGCAGGTAGGAACGATCCTTTATATGCTTACCCCGGTTTCCGGCGCGGCGATGGAAATGATTGAACAGCTGCTCGCCGCCGGAGAGGCTGCGCTGACAGATCCCGCAGCAACAAAGCTGTTGGTTCAAGCGTTCTGGCCTATGTATGCCCTCATTCTACTTGTGCTGCTGGTTTTGTTTATTCCCGTATTATATCGTCTGCGGCTGGTGGAGTTTTCACTGGTAGATGGGCAACATAAAGCCCTGCGCAACATGGCGCAGAGCAATGTACAGATGTGGGGTAAATGCTTTTGGATGTTTCGGCTGGATTTGAGCTTTTGGTGGTATTTTCTGCTGCAGCTGCTGACTGCGGCACTGGCTTATGGAGATTTGCTTGTTGGCGGCGGCGATGTGGCTTATTGGGCATTTTACCTTGTTAGCGCCGGGGCGCAGCTGGCACTGGGCTGGTGGTATCTTCCCCGGGTGCAAACTACCTACGCGCTTGCTTATGATGAAATCACAAAAAAGGACAGCTCACCTAAAGTGAACCCCAACGTTTAATCAAAATTTTAATGTTAACTTGCTTGGGAATGAGGTCGGTATTATGCCGGACTCATTCCTTTTAATTTTAGTGATATTCGCTCGTTGTTGTAATAATAGATGTATTCATCCAACGTCTGGATGAAGCCCTCTGTACTCTCAAATTGTTCCCCATCGAACATCTCAACTTTTAGCCTGCCAGCATATCCCTCTCTTTCTGTGGGTTAGGGCTGAGCGAAAAGTAGGACACTGCTTCTCTGTTGAACAAGTCCTGTACCGGTGAGAGGTAAATTTTATCATTGCAAACTTTGAATTCGATTACATCTGTCGGCAAATGACGCAGCCGGTTTGTCGGCAAGGAAGTTGCCGGGTTGCCGCAAACGGATGAAGCGGCATGCGCCAGTGGCAGAGGTCGATAAAATCGGGGAAAAGCATAAGATAAGAAGATTTTATCGGGTACCGCAACAGGACAATAGACAATTATTTACACATATGCTATAATTGGTGCAGAGGTGATTTTGTGGAAAATCAGGAATTTGAGAATCAGGAAGAATTGCAGCAGGAACTACAGGAAGAAGCGCCTAAGTATATCCCACGGCCGGCGTGGCAGGTTTGGGGTGCCCGGGTTGCCTTGGTTCTGTTTGTGGCCTTGATTATAATGTATATGATTAAAATTGCCAGAGGTGGTCTGTAATGCGGATTCTGGGAATTGACCCCGGCTACGGCATCACCGGCTTTGGTGTGGTGGATGCGGACCGGGGGCAGACGCGGCTGGTAAGCTGCGGCGCCATCACCTCCCCGGCAGGAATGGATTTTTCCGCAAGGCTGGAGATCATTTATGAGGACGTGCGGCAGCTTTTGCAGAAGGCGCAGCCGGACGCGGTGGCAATCGAGGAATTGTTCTTTGGACAAAATGTCACTACCGGCATCGGTGTTGCCCAAAGCCGGGGGGTGATTCTGCTGGCCATTCGGCAGGCAGGTCTGGAAATCGCTTCGTACAAGCCCTCTCAAGTAAAGCAGGCGGTGGTGGGCTACGGCAATGCCACCAAGCATCAGGTGCAGGATATGACCCGGCGTCTGCTGGGCCTGGAAAAAATGCCAAAACCGGACGATGCGGCAGATGCCATTGCAATCGCTCTGTGCCACGCAAGATCGAATACATCTTTAATTGCAAAAGCAAGCAAAAAATAATTTTTAATTCAAAAACCGGAGGTTTTTGCTATGTTATACTACGTTTCCGGTGAGGTTGCGGTGCTGGAGCCCAATTTGGCCGTGGTCGACTGCAGTGGTGTGGGCTACGGCTGCCGGGTAACTGCCTATACCGCTGCCCAGCTGAAGATGGGGCAAAAAGCAAAGCTTTTTATTACCGAGTCTATCCGGGAGGATGCTTTCGATCTTTACGGCTTTATCAGCCGGGAGGAGCAGCGGTGCTTTGAACTGCTTACCACCGTCAACGGTGTGGGCCCCAAGGCAGCTATGGCGATTCTTTCTGCCGGTCCGCAGAATTTCACCTTGGCGGTGATGACCGGTGACGAAAAACTGCTCACCGCCGCCCAGGGCGTAGGCAAAAAGCTTGCCCAGCGGATCATTCTGGAGTTAAAGGACAAAATGGGCGGCAGCGCAGCAGAGCTGGACTTCTCCGGCGGCGCTGTGGCGACAGCCGCGCCCCAAGGCAATTTTGCCACCGCCCAGGCGGCATTGCAGGAGCTGGGTTATTCCCCCAGCGAGATCGGTTTGGCGCTGAAGGGAGCAGACCCCAATGCCACTACCGAGGAATTGGTGCGTTACGCTTTGCGCGCTATGGTTATGAAGAATTAATCATATTTTCCGGAGGAACTTATGAGTTTAGAATTTAACGAAGAGATCGTTACACCCATCGTATCGCCTACTTTTGCCCCGCAGGATGCGGGAGAGATCGGTCTGCGGCCCAAGCTGCTGAGCGATTATACCGGACAGGAGAAAGCCAAGGGCAATTTGTCTGTGTACATTGAAGCTGCGCGCAAACGCGGCGAGCCGCTGGACCATACGTTGCTTTACGGCCCTCCCGGCTTGGGCAAAACCACTCTGGCAGGCGTCATTGCCAATGAAATGGGCGTAAATATCCGGATCACATCCGGCCCTGCCATCGAAAAACCCGGAGATTTGGCAGCGCTTTTGACGAATTTAAATCCGGGAGACGTTCTGTTTATCGACGAGATCCACCGTTTAAACCGGGTGGTGGAAGAGATCCTGTACCCGGCTATGGAGGACTTTGCCATTGACATCATTGTGGGAAAGGGACCCTCTGCCAACTCTATTCGGCTGGATCTTCCCAAGTTTACCCTGGTGGGCGCTACCACCCGGGCAGGGCAGCTGTCGGCACCGTTGCGGGATCGCTTTGGTGTCAGCCTGCGTTTGGAGCTGTATACACCCCAGGAGCTTGCCCGGATCGTTACCCGGTCGGCAACGATTTTGGGCATGGAAATTGAACCGCAGGGCGCAATGGAGATCGCATCCCGAAGCCGTGGAACGCCCCGGATCGCCAACCGGTTTCTGCGTCGCGTCCGGGACTTTGCTCAGGTCATGGGTGACGGTATGATCACAAAGGAGGCTGCCAATCTGGCGCTGGATCGCCTGGAGGTGGATGCGCTGGGACTGGACAATATTGACCGGCGGATGCTGGGCGCAATTATCCATAATTACAGCGGCGGACCTGTGGGACTGGAAACCTTGGCAGCCACCATCGGCGAGGAGGCAATTACCCTGGAGGATGTTTATGAGCCCTACTTAATGCAGCTGGGATTCTTGACCCGTACCCCCAGAGGACGCTGCGTGACCCGGCTGGCTTATGAACATTTGCACATTGCTTACGATGGGCAGACACAGTTTGAACTTTGAGTAAATTGCACAAAAAGTTAAAAAATTCAAGTTTTTTCATATAAACTATTGACAAAATAATTGAATTTATATATAATGCTACTCGTGGTGTTCTATCACCAAAATACTAGACCCTGGATTATTTCCGTTCATTTAATGGGTTTTCACGGGGCGTCAACAAACCGAAAAGAGGTAAACACAATGTACGAAGACAAGACTTTAGTTTGCAAAGAGTGCGGCAACGAATTCGTTTTCACCGCCGGTGAGCAGGAGTTCTACGCAGAGCGCGGCTTCCAGAATGAGCCCCAGCGCTGCAAGGCCTGCCGCGATGCCCGCAAGGCAAGCGCCCGTGGCCCCCGTGAGTTCTTCACCGCTACCTGCGCACGCTGCGGCGGCGAGGCAAAGGTTCCCTTCGAGCCCAAGTCCGACCGTCCTGTGTACTGCAGCGAGTGCTTCGCTCAGATGCGCGCAGAGGGCTAATAAAAGTCAAAAAATCAGCACCGGAGATCCGGTGCTGATTTTTTATGCGCCACAAAACGAAAACCGGCGGACAGGTTTGTCCACCGGTTCACTATTTTATCTTCTTGCCGTTAAGGACGGCCTCCAGCAGCCTGTCACCGCTGTAGCGCAGCGTCAGGAGAAAAAAAGGCGCATCCTGCCACAGCAGATCCAGAAAGATTTTATCCCCTTCCCATTTGGGCAGGCAGTCCAAAAACTCCCGGCTGACCCACCGAAGCTCCCCCTCGTCGCAGTCTTTCAGCTGTCCTTCGAAACCATCGGCGGTGAAAAGGTACATATATTCCCCTTCGCAGCAGTCGTTGAGAAAGGTCACAATGCCCCGGCATTGCCAAGAGGTCAGCGTTAAGCCTGTTTCTTCCTGAGCCTCACGCAGCAGACATTCGTCGGGGGATTCCTCCCCTTCGAATTTTCCGCCGATGCCGATCCACTTGTCTTTGTTGATATCGTTCTGCTTTTTCACACGGTGGAGCATCAGAACTTCCTCTGCCCGGATGATGTAGCATAAGGTAGTGTTGATCATAGACTCTCCGGTAAATTAATAACTTAATTTATAATTCTGAATTACTTTACAAGATAAATTGCGTGGTGGAGGTTTTCCACAAAAACGCTGTCGCGGTGGGGTTCCATCTCTCCGTCCAAAGTCCAGTCGGTGCCCTCTTCTGTTTCCACCGTCAGGGAGGATGTACTGCGGAAGGTGATCATACGGCAGTTATACTGTTGCTTTTGCACCGCTGTGATACACTCGGCGATTTCACCCAAGTCCTTGGGCGCCCGCACCAGCAAAAGCTCAAACAGGCCGTCCGCCAGATCCACCTGACTGGGGTCTAACTTGGCGATGCCGCCAATGGAGGTGGAATTGCAAATGGCGCCGAAAATGTAGTCACCCTCGATGGTTTCTCCGTCAATGGCGAATTTGGCATGAATATCTTTGATTTGGGAAAGCTCTGAGATGCCGCCCAGCACATAGGCGGTATGACCCAGAGCGTTTTTCACAGACTGGGGTGTAGCGTAGCTAGCTTTGGTAAATGCACCGAAGGAGGCCACATAAGTGAAGATCCTGCCGCCGAAGCTGCCCACATCATAGGGCTGGGGTGTGCCTTCCACAATATGCTTTGCGGCCTCCACCGGATTGGTGGAAAGACCCAACGAGTTGGCAAAATCGTTAGTAGAACCGGCAGGAATATAACCCAGAGGGGTGTTGGCGCCGCTTTCCAGAAGACCGGCAACCGTTTCGTTGAAGGTGCCGTCGCCCCCACAACAGACGATCATGTCTACCGAGGCTGCACGCTTTGCCACCAGAGAACAAACTTCTCCGTGGGCTTCAGTTATATACACAGACACATCATAATCTGCTCTGTTAAACGGAGCAATGATGTCCGGAAGAAGCTTATTTGCCTTGCGCATGCCTGCGCAGGGATTGAGAATCAGCAGCATTTTTTTCAAGGGAAAATCACCTCGTGGAACATTATACATCGAAAATAAGCAAAGCGCAAGCGCAAAAGCAGAAGTTTCGATATCGGCAAAGACTGTCGGCCGCGCCCCAACGGACAAAGGTTGTCCGGAGAAACGCGGCCGTGAAAAAGTGTGCGTTTCGCGAGATTTAATATTGTCGCTTGTTTTCCAAATGACCGGAATGGATAATGGGTGGCTTGGGGTCGGTGGCTTCCCAGGGGATGGGCTGCTTTTCGTTCCGTTTTTCTTTTTCCATGGCAATGCCTCCTTTGGAACTACTTTTTGCAGATTGGGCATTTTTATGCTTTGCAGCTGACGGCAAAGCAATTAAATGCCGTTAAGCGTCTGCAGCAGCTTGTTGATTACTTTTTTTCGGCGGCGGTATACGGCAGCCTGCTCCACGTGTAAAAGCTGGCAAAGCTGTTGGACATTGCCCCGCTGTGGGTGCAAAAGCAAAAGATTTGCCACCAGCCGTTCCTCTGGGGTCAAAAGTGACAAGGCATTGTCCAGATTCTGCACAGCTATCCGGGCGGCTTCCAATTCTCCGGTTTTCCGGAGCAATTCCTGTTCTGTCATAAAAAGCTCCTTTCTTTGGTTGCGTCTACGGCAGGATCTCCTGCCGGGCCTTCAGCCAATCCCGCTTGATTCGGCAGGGAATGGCGCATAGATCCCGGGGACAAAGGCAATTGTTGCAGGGATCTGTCTGCAGATAGTTGCGAACACGATGGGGCGGCGCATAAAACCTTCCGCCGATACATACGCCCTCCGCTTGCCGGGGGTGCCTTTCTATATCCAAACGGGGCGCAGCGCGCATGGTGTTCCATTTGTCAATAAACCACTGCTGCCATTGGCGGCAGTCTTTGTTTTCGCACTGCCTGGGGTCGGAAACCCTTGTGCAGCGCATACAGGGACTTGTCATTGTTATCACTCCTTAAAATATGATTTTGAATTACAGCGGCTGCAGGTATCGGCCGGGGAAAAGATCTCCGCGCCGCAAAGCGGACACCAGCTGCGAGGGGGAAGGGCCTGAATATCCGTTGACCACCAGGGTATCCGCAGCAAAACAGGTCGCTTTATGGGACGGTTTGTCTGATATGCTTTCATTAACACCTCCAAGGAATCATTGAGAATGAAGATGTCTACAGCCGACAAAGACGAGACGAAAATTCTCAATTTGTTCTTGACAAGTACGCGTTCATGTACTATTATGGTGGTACAGATAGAGATTTGTACAGGGACAAGTACATTGCCTCTGTATTATAGTACCTGTACAAGTACAAGTCAAGGTCTGAATCTGCCGATTTTGGCATTTTGTGTACTTGCACAAGTACGGAGGGTTATTTATGGGCAATTTGTACGAAATTATCCAAAAATTATGTGAGCGCGACGGCATCCGCCCCGGCCGTTTGTGTGATCAGCTAGGTCTCAGCCGAGGACTGATGACCGACTTGAAAATGGGTCGAAAAAAAAGCCTGTCCGCAGAGACTGCCCAGAAGATCGCCGGCTATTTCGGCGTTTCTGTTGCGTATCTGTTGGGACAGGATGACCACGATATTCTGGATGAGGTGGACATTGCCTTTTACGGAGATTTTAAGGAATTGACCGAGGCGCAAAAAGATGCTGTTCGGTCTATGGTACGGTTGATGCGACAAGGTAAAGATAAATAAAACAGTTCTCGTCAGCCTTTACGAAAGAAAGGTTTGAGATATGTTTGAATTAGCGGATTTTTATAACTTTTGCAAACAGAATCAAGTGCTGGTGATCCCCTTTGACGGGATTCCGCAACCCGGCGCCACGATCCGGGATGGAGCGCAGTATGCTATTTTTCTGGACTTTTCCCAGATTCGGTCCACCCGTTTGCTCCGTGGCGTGTGCTGCCATGAAATGAGTCACGTAGCCACGGGGTCGCTGCATCGGGTGAACAGTCCCTATGAATCAGTAGAGCGCAGCGAATACCGAGCGAATCGGTATATGGCGCAGAATTATCTTACAGAAAAGGCTTTTCGCAATGCCTTTGCCCAGGGGTATACAGAGCCGTGGCAGCTGGCGGAGTACTTTGACTTGCCCCAACCGGATGTAGAAAAAGCGCTTCGTTATTGGTCAGAAGCCAGATGTGTGGACTTTAACAGTTAATAAATCTGTCGAAATTTGTTTGCAGTTTGCTCACGAAGTGTTTAAAATCATATTTTATGATATGCAAGGAAAGGCGAAGGGGCCGTGACCTGCGTCTTTCCTGGCAAACCTCTTTTCTACCTCTCTTCTTTTTGATCCCAAAAAGGAAAGCCCGCCGACTTGCGTCGACGGTCTTTTCGCATATATGCAACCCAAAGCAAAGTTCACGCGTCAGAGACGGATGCCTGTTTTTTTGCATATTCATAGGCGCTGCGGTAGTCGTTCAGTTTCAAACAAGTCTGCTCCAGCAGCGGCAGCGCTTGTCGGGGATACGTTGCTTCCGCCGCGCAAAGGCATTGCCGGGCAACGGCATAGTCCTCTGTGTGGAATGCGGCGATTCCCCGCAGCAGATACCATGGGGTGCTTTGGGCGTCTACGGCCTCCAGCAACCGGATCGCCCGGGGGTAATCGGCTGCAAGGATGCACTGATACGCTTTTACCAGCAGCTCCGCTGTGACGGACAGCTGCGCCTGAGCAGCAGATTTGGAATTTACCCGGCAGCGCAGCAAAGTTCGGCGCCTGGCATCCGGGGCAAATATAGTTTGCTCAGCCAGCGCATCTGCCCGGTCCAAAAGCTCAAGGGCGTATGCCTTTTTATTTTCGGCAATGGCTGTTTCTGCCAATTTTTCACAGCACAGAAGCTCCAGAAGATACCGAGTCTCATCAAAAACCCCGTCAGGGGCGCAATAATCTGCAAGGGCGGTCAGCGCGGCGGAAAAATCCCCGGCAGCAAACGCAGCTTGCGCGGCTTGCATCCGCTGCTGATTGGGAGATGTGACTGCGTCTTCTTCCAAAAAGTAAGAAAGCGGCTTGCCCAGCACTGCGGAAAAATGCTGCAGCGTGGCCATAGACGGACGCGCTTTGCCGCTTTCGATCAGCGAGAGCATATTGCGTGTAACGGTATCGCCACACAGCTGCCGCTGGGACAGACCGGCGGCAAGACGGGCAGATTTAATACGGTTAGCCAGATCCATGACAGCCTCCCGGAAATGAAAAATAAGGAAAGTGTATTGGCAATTATCAGATTCAGAATAGAAAAAGAATCCATACTGCCCATTCCGTTTTATATTATAGCATAAATTTGATTGGTTTCAATGAGAACAATACAGGCACATACGGAAAAACGGGGGCGATAAGTTGTAGAAAATGCGGAAAGGAGAAGCCCGTTATAAAAATGTTCCCGGAATGCTTTGTATTCCGGGAACATTTTTAGGTTTTATTTATTTTTCCTCAAACCCAACTGCAACGTCTGATCTCGTTGAAGCAAAAGCTAAAAACCGCCTTTTTTGAATACGCTGGGATTGATTCCGGCGTACCGCTTGAAAAGTTTTCCGAAGTATTTTATATCTAAGATGCCGATCTGCTCTGCCACTTCCGCCACAGTATAGCGTCCCGTCCTTAAAAGCTCTGATGCCTTTCGAATCCGTAGCCGGTTTCGGTATTCCACCGGAGACATTCCCTTATATTCACGGAATATCCGCCGGAATTTTGTGACAGAAAGATTGCATATATTGGCAAGAACATCCACAGAAAAGTTGGAGCAGTAGTTGTTCTCCAGATATGTGATTCCCTGCTGGATTTGGTTTAGATTTGCATCCAATTCGTGACGGTTCGTATCCCGGGCCATATGGCAAAGCAGCTTAAAGCAAAGAGATAATCGCTCTAACCAGTCAAAGGGGCCGCTGGCATCTGCCTTATGGGCAAGTTCCCGCAACAGGCCGTCATACACATTATGGGTATCGTTAAATAACACACATGGAATATCCCCGAAGTGGATATCCTGACCATCTCCGTCCCGAAGCAGCAGATCCACCACCACAAAATCGGCGCTTGTCTGCCAGAGGGAATGATACGCCGTATCTCTGGGAAGGTAGATCATATCCCGGCTGCCTGCCTGGAAAGAGCCTTTGGAAAGAGAAAAGCAGACCTCTCCCCGGATAATATAAACGAATCGCTCTACGGATGCCGGTTCCATCACGTACCGGTGCATGGCTTTGACGGTACAAGACTCAAGACGCAGGCTGTCAAGTGTTAGCCGATTCACGGAGGCATGAGCCAAGGCTTCCATTTTCATCTGTTTTCACCTCGATCCAATTATAGCATTTGCTGTTTTTTGTGTCAACGTATCCTGTTTCCGACTGACTTTTTTTACGAAAAATAAGTCGTAATGACCCTTTATTTCTGTTTATTTCGCTGTTAGCATTAAAATGTATTAAAAGGAGGTAATCGCAATGGATAACAAATTAACCCTTGCTGTTAAAGATCTGGCTTACCGTTTAGGCGCGGATCTTGTCGGCATCGCCAACATTGAGCGTTTTGAAAATGCGCCTATTAAAATGAGTCCTAAGGGCATTCTTCCTACTGCCAAGTCTGTGGTGGTTTGTGCTGTGCACCATCCTGATGCTGCCATCGAGCTGGACGGTGAGGTGCATCCGCAAAACCTCGGACCTTACCGGGTGCAGTACATAATGAATGACAAGCTGGACGTGCTTTCCTTCCAGATCGGCCGCATGCTGGACGACCTGGGCTACGCTACTGTCCCCATTGCCAGCTCTAATATCTGGCGTTACCGCGGCTATAAGGAAATGGATGCCACCTTCGCACCGGATATGAGCCATATCTATTCCGGTGTCTGTGCCGGTTTGGGTGAACTGGGCTGGAACGGACTGTGTATCACCCCCGAATACGGCGCACGTAACCGCTTCGTTTCTATTATTACAGAGGCAGAATTGACGCCCACACCTTTGTACAGCGGCAAAAAGCTGTGCGACATGTGTGGCGAGTGTGTGCGCAATTGTCCCACCAATGCCTATAAAAAAGAAGTCGACGGCACCAAGGATGTGGTGGTTGAGGGCAAGCACCATGTATTCTGTAACAAAAACCTGTGGCGCTGCGCATGGGGCGAGCATTTTGATATTGATCTGGATCTGCCTATTCCCGAAAAGGTTGACGAGAAAGTCCTTTTGGACTATGTGGCTAAGTACGGCACCCGTGGCGGTGAATTCGGCGTTTGTCTGAAGGTCTGCCTGCCCAAGAACCTGCGCAACTGGGATAAGGACTACTGCAAGAAGACTGCCCGCCGTAAGCGTCATGTAACACCGTCTGATCTGCCTGTGCATCGCCAGGTATACGATAAGCTGCTGGTTCATGCCCGGACATGGGATCTGGACAGCGTACATTTTATTAGCGCAGAGTCCTTGGCAAATGCTAACATTGATATTAAGGAAGCACTGCCCGATGGCGTGGGCGCGATCCTGCTGACCTCTCGCTATCAGATTCCTGCGGGCTCTAACATCGACCATGAAGGCTCTATGGCCCACATTGAGGATCATGACAGCAACCACAAAAACCGTGCCGATGTGTTGGACACCTACGCTCGTATTGCCCAGTTTAACGTAGACTTCACGGAATTGGATATGTGCCGCGAGCTGGAGAATTTCGGCTATTCCGCACTGCCCAAGACCACCATGGACGAGGCTCCCTTCCGTGCATTGTGCGACATTGGCAACACAGAAAACACATTCGTACGTACCGCACTGATTCTGACCAGCGCGCCTGTGAAGGATATGGCGGTCACCGATCTGTCCCAGGTTGTTCCCACCAAGGATATTAAGCAGCAGCTGAAGAACTTGGCTATGGAAAAGGGTGCAGACCTGTTCGGCGTTGCCTCCGCAGCTACCATTGACAGCCTTGCTGAGCAGCTTCGTGAGATCCGTAAGGATGAGACTGTATTTAGCGTGGTGGATAAGAACGCCCGCATGAAGCCCTTTGATCCCGTGGTCACCAAGCATAAGCGCAATATCCAGTCTGCTACCGATATTCTTGCAGATGCCAAGTCTGTGATTGTGATGGGTATGCACTATCCCGAAACCCCTGCTGAGCGTGTCGGACAGCCGCCTGCAGAAGCAGTTGGTCCTTATGTCTTTACCCAGTATGAGGTCAATCGTCTGACCGGCCACCTGGCATATTCTATCTGCCGTGCCCTGAATGCTATGGGTTATGAGGCCGTCTACTCCCACAACCTGACTGGCGCCGGCTCCACTGTTGGCAGCCCCAGAGGTCAGTTCAACGATGCCTCCTGTAATGCATTGGAGGCTGTGGCAGCAGGCATCGGTCAAATGGCGCTCAACGGCTCTGTTGTAACTGAGCAATACGGTATCCACCAGCGTTTTGTGGCTATCGTGACCAATGCAGACTTGGCCGCCGACGAGGTGAAGGCAGGTCTGGCTGCTGCTTGCAGCGGCTGTGAACAGTGCCTGACTGCATGTCCCACCTGCGCTCTGCGCAAGGAAGCACTGACTGAGCTGACGCTGAACGGCAAAAAGGTTACTTACCTGCCCGTGGATGCTAACCGCTGCGATTGGGCAACCAAGTTCTCTCTGGTAACAGAAGAAGGCAATATGTACACCGGCAACTACACCGATGTTCCTTGCCCGGATGAGGTTACAGAAGAGAATCTGGCAGATGCCTTGCGTCAGATGGATCCTGTACTGAAATTCCGTCCTGTGACAGGCGAAAGATGTATTGTGACCTGTCCTCTGCGTGGTTGATATCCTTCCGGGATATACTGCCTAACCAAATTAACGACAATTTCGAGACATTTCCCCTTAGATGAATGAAAAACACATCCACTTAGTGGATGTGTTTTTCGTTCTATTGTATTGCGCCCAAGGCAAGGGAAGCGACCAGAGAATACATTTCTTCTTCGCTGCGGACATTGTGGGCTTTGTTCAGAATCTCCTGCTTTTCTGCCTCGTCAAGATGTGCGTAGCGGTTCATAGCGGCGGTGTTGCTTGACAGTGCCAAGCCAAAGCCAATGGGAGCTTGATAGAAATCCATAAATTTTCTCCTTTTGTTTTTGAGATTCCCACACCAGTCTGCGGACTGGTTCGCAATGACAAGGGAACCGGCGGGCAGCTAATAGCCGCCCCTACATTTTTGTCGATAGATTTTGTAGGCGCGATCATTGATCGCCCGTTATGCCGATGCGTCTAACATGTTTTCGATAAAGATGCCATAGCCCATGGTTGGGTCGTTGACCAGCACGTGGGTGACTGCGCCGATGAGCTTGCCGTCTTGAATAATCGGGCTGCCGCTCACGCTGATGTCAAGTGTGGGACAAAAGAATTTTGTGTTTTTCTGCGGTTTTTATGCGCTTTTTCGGGTAAAAGGCAGGTTTTGGCACACCTCACCCGCGATCCTTAACTTGACATAGATGAAATGTCGAAACCGGTCGCTTTTAAATTTTCTCTCACTTTCGACAAATTCTGATTTTGGGGGATGCGCAAGTGTTAATTTCTAGAATGACAAACAACGCAAGCGGTATATCGCCGCCTGCGCTGTATAAAACGGTATCAATATTTCTTTTTCAGCACCAAGTAACAGACCCAGTAAAGAAGCACCAGAATGCTGACGGCAAAGCCTGCCGTTATTGAGAGCAGATCCTGACCCAGCAACTTGAAAACAATGGCACAGATGGCTGCGATCAAAACAAACAGATATCCGGCCCATGCCCACGCTTTGTTGCGGATAAAATGGTTGCGCTCGTCCTGTGTCTCCACATCCCATTTTTCGCGATAAGATTCGTCTTTTTTGTAGCGCAGAAACTGGATTACACGAACTGCTCCCATAGCGATCAATGCACCGCCCATTCCGCTCCAGAAGGAATCCACAACCTCCAGCATTCCAAGAACCATCAGAACTGCGCCAAAGATTATATAGATAATATAAGCTATCATTCTTCTATCGTTTTTCATTTAAATCTCCTCCTCTTCAAAAACGAATATATCTTCAATGGTCATTCCAAAGTATTTTGCTATCTTATATGCTAGCATGATAGACGGATTATACCGTCCGTTTTCCAAAGAGCTGATAGTCTGCCGGGAAACACCCAAAGCTTTTGCCATTTCATCCTGTAAGATTCCCTGCTCTTTTCTTATGTTCTCGATTTTGTTCTTCATAAGGCACCTCCTTACCAAATGTAAAGCTTACTTTACATCAACAGTATAGCATATTGTATTTGGAATGTCAAGCACGCTTTACATATTTTCAAGAAAGAAAAGGCGGGGAATTGCCCGCCTTAATTACGCTGCTGCGTCCAGCATGTTTTCAATAAAGATGCCATATCCCATGGTTGGGTCGTTTACTAAAACATGGGTCACGGCGCCGACGATTTGGCCGTTTTGGATAATCGGACTGCCGCTCACGCTGATGTCAAGTAGGGGACAAAAAAATCGCAGAAAAATTGCGTTTTTAATAAATTCTGACATTTTCCGACCCCCCGGTTTTTCGCCCTAAATAGCCAAAGCCCCCGGTAAAAACCGAGGACTTTGCTTTTATTCATTTTCAAAAACTGCTGATTGTCAGATTTCTCTGCAGTTTTACGCATATTGCTAATATTACAGCAGCTTATTGATAAGAGGAATTTTCTTTAGACCAAACGTAATCGCACCGCCAACTGTCATACTGAAAAGGCACCAGATAATGCTATATAAAATCATATCCTGGGTCGTTACAACCGTATCAAAAGACTTCCCAACCATTTTCAACACAGGATCCATTAAATAAATACCAAAAGTTAGCGAGCCCAGCAAACTCACAATACGATGGAGCATATTACATTCACGGATCGTTTTGATATTCACAAATACGTACTTTACAAGCAAGAATGTGGAAATAGCAGTTGTGTAATCAAAAGTTTGGACAAAATGCTGGGAGTAACCGTTGGAAACTCCCTGGTGGTATGTAAAACAAGAAGAAATGACAATACCCAAAAGAATAACACCAGGCAAGATCCAAACATTTTTCCTGTTCAGCTTGGAGATATCAAATACTTGATCAATGTAGTAGCCGATTAATGGATAAAAGAATGCTTTTGCTGTCATGAGGGGAACAGCAAAGTCACCGGAAACAGAAACACTTGAAATACCATAGTTTTCGATCACATAATTAAATAACGGTATAAAAGTTGAAAAACCGAAATGCACTACCAAAAGGACAATAAAGTCTGCATGGGAAAACTGTTTTGCAATTCTGTGCATAAAGGGCAGCGTGACCAGGAAGCCTAAATACGCGTAAAGATACCAATACGCACTCGCATGGCCTCCCGATAAAAGCTTTCTTAAAAAAACAATAATGTCAAAACTAGAAATATTTTTTCGAATGGAAACAAGGTATACTACCAATGAAGCGCAAAACAACGCGCCCATAATGCGAAGGATCCGTTTCAAAAACAGATCTTTGTAATTAATATCCTTTGATAAAAGCAATGCACCGGAAATCATAAAAAAGATAGGCACATTGATCCGTGTAAACATAGTGTATCCCATATAATAGAATGCCTGAGCAGCATTCACGCTTTTCTGATAGACATAATACCCGTGCTGATGATTGAAAATAACCAAAAAACACGCTATAATTCGCAAAAAATCCAAGTACGATCGCCGGTTATTCAACGTCATAAAACATTCACCTCAAAAACGGAGTAATAAAGTAATTGCATAACTATCCTAACCTTTATGATTATCTCAGTTATCGAGTATAGCAAAATATGTACCCTTTTGCAACCATAAATGACTCATTCACTGCCATTTTGTGATAGCAGCGGTCGCTTTTAAATCTTCTCTCACTTTCGACAAATTCTGATTTCGGGGGGAACGCAAGTGTCTGTACCCATAGAGGGCAATTTTTAAGGCCTCCGGAACATCCGGAGGCCTTGCAGAATTAAATATCACTCTTTTGCAAGTTGCGATCCCGGCAAGAGCACCATGCCTGTCAAGATAAAAGCGGCCAATTTGTAGGTACAAACAAACGCCGGGTGATCCTTTCGATAATTATTTTATAATTTTCATCAATGCCGCTGGATCATTTGCGGTAATTAAATCCGCACCGGCTTCCATACAGACCTTGACGTCCTCTTCCGTATCTGCGCAGAACATATGCATTGGGAGATTTTTGTCCGCAAAGATCTTAA
>JAZNHB010000044.1:0-19435 GCA_045576715.1 Faecousia sp.
GCAAGAGTAGCCTGATGATCTTCGACAGACATGCGAATCTAAAGTATAAATATGGCAACAGACATTTCTGGGCCAGAGGATATTATGTGGACACAGTAGGCAGGAATAAAAAGCAAATACAAGAGTATATCAAGAACCAACTACAAGAAGATCAAATAGCCGATCAAATGAGTATCAAGGAGTATGTCGACCCGTTCACGGGTCAGCCAGTACAAGGAGGCAAATAAACAAAAGCCCCTTTAGGGGCAGCCCGTGAAAGTCGTGCGGTTGGCAGACTGTTCGATGAGCCTATAGGCTCAGCCGAGGGCATGCCCCAAGGGGGCTAGTGCATACCACCGGCACGGCCGGTGGTTATGATTATCGACATTGTTGAATCACACCGCAGGTAATTTTCCTTCCGGCATTGTCGGCAGGCTGATAGTGAAAATCATCTGGGGCATTGTGAATGACTACGGTTCGTCCGATAATCTCCTTCACAGAAAACCGATCTGTCATTACAAATAAATAAGCGGTTCCGTTGCACCAAAGCAAGGGCGGCAGGTCGCCAGCGTGTTCTGGATGTGCCTGCTCCGCTGGATTATAATGACTTCCTGTTCCGGAAAAGTCAGTCCCATAGTAAATTTCTCCTGCATGGAACTTTGCGATAACCTCGGCCCGTAACTCTGCCAGATACCATTTCATTCCCTTTTTTCTGCCATAAAACCCCCTAATGTAGTTATTATCCTACATTAGGGGGTATTTTGACTATTGTCCGTTTTTACTTGTTCTGTTCATTTCTGGGAGGGGTCTGCCATTTATTTGGCTTGGTGGTTATTTTAGACAACTCCCGGATTATTGGGGAACATCAGGCTGAACGCACAAACCCAACAGCAGATAGACTGTGTCTGTCTCCTCTATATGGGAGATGGTCATTGCCAAGCGGTACTGAGGCGGCCAGCCTCGCTCTGTGTATAGCTGCCACGATTTCGACGCCTTCAGCTCGGTCATAAAGTCCTTGATAGAAGCATCTGCAACCTCGCTTAGGTCCCAGTGGATTTCCATCTTCATTGATTCTTTTTCTAGGGTTTCCTGCAGCTGTGCCTCGGTTGTTTCAAAAAGGGCAATGTCTAAGTCCTGCAAGTCCGCCTCTGTATCCTGTCCTATTGCAGTTCCCAGCGTTTTGGCAACCTGCAGGATTTCCTTTGCGGCAGTTTCTGGTGCATTTTGGTATTCTGCGCGGTAGTTCACGCGGGCAATTTTCTGAACAGAAGGGTTGAGCATCAACCAAACCCGGAAGGATACACCGGCATACTCCACAGTCAAGGGGGTTTTATACTCAACGCGGAGTTCATCAAAGGGTTCTACCTCGTCTGCCAGCCAGCCCATTTTTTCTATGGCTTCTTCCACTGTGCAACCAATGAGGTCAGATAGCTTTTCGTATTCGGGCAGCACAGAAATATTCTTGGGGGACGCGTGATTGCCCGACTCGGCACAGCCGGCACACAGCAATGCAACCACCAAAACCAAGCCCATCATTCTTCTAATGTACTGTTTCATAATATCCTCTCCTTTTTGGCAACGTTTCTTATTAATTCTTTGCCGGGCTAAAACTGACCTTCTTTACCAGATATTCAGGAATACATCTCTCGTAATATCAATTGCTGCACCAGTGCTGTTCCGCACACCGACAAGCCTATAAACTACCTCCTGCATGCTGTCAACCTCGTAAAACATCACCATCGCTTTACCTGGATGATATTCGCGAAAGTCTTTTGTTTTGCTATAATAGGTGTTCCGGGCAGGGTTGTTTTGGGACTTTGTAATTGTATATTTAAAAACCTCATCATCCCATTCAATATCATCAGGGTTAATACTTGTCCCGTCGAAATCTTCTAAATGACCATAACAATCATAATTCATAATGAGCCTATTAATCGTATAGAGGTTATTGGGATCCTGATACATAAACATCGCAGTCTGCGGTTGTAAAATGCCACGATGATCCGTTCCATAATTGTATGCATAGAAGGCTACGGTAAACGTAATCTGAAGGCTGTCATTAAACGGGTTGACTACAGAGTATTCCCCATCCAAATTTGAAGAGGCAGTGACGACATCCTCGGCAGTAAAGGACTTTAGCTTGCCATCGTCTCCGATTGCCATAAGCGTAGATTGGGTGACCAATGCACCCTCTCTGGTGGTAGCATAGAGAATAGTGCCCTCTTCATTTTTTGCTTTTACAATTTTCAACTCTGTATTCTCTTTGACCGAGATACTGTAGCCTGAAAGACTTTCCCGCATTTTTACTGAAATGCTACTGCCGGCAGCCCTATATATCACTTGAGCCTCTTTTTTATCGCCGCTTGTGCCAATTGTCGCAGCATTTGCAGATGCGGGGCCAAATGCTAAAACAATCAAAGTCAGCACTAACAACAGACTTGTTATCTTCCGTAATTTTTCAACATAATAAATTCCTCCTCAAAGTTTGATTTTACAGCAGCATCTTCCATAGCAAGATATTACTGTAAATTTAGTATGACACAGAATACTATTTTTGTCAATCACTATTCTTGTTACAAAGGTATTGAAAGTAAAAAATATCTATGTTATATATAGTATGAAAAGTAAAGGGGGTGTGTTCCAGTGGGTTTAGATAATTCCCAGAACAATTTCCGCCGGGGTGTAATGTCTTTGGTAATACTGGCTCTGCTGAAAAAAGAGGATATGTACGGTTATCAGCTTGTGCAGGAAACCGTGAATGCCACCGGCGGGCGGATCGTGACCCAGGAGGGTTCCTTATATCCGGTGTTATACAAGCTGTTGGATCAGGGATTTATCTCAGACAAAAAGGTGTTGGTTGGTCGTCGGATGACTCGTATCTACTATCATCTGGAGCCGGCAGGAGCGAATCGGTTGCAAGAGCTGATACAAGAATATGACACTATTACCCAAGGTGTGAGGATGCTGCTGGAGCAAAGAGAGGAATTATAATGGAAAAGTCATTATGCAAGTATTACCGGAGCATTTCCAAATGTCTGCCGGTAGATAAAAAGCACAAAAAACAAATACTGGAGCAAATCCGCCATTCCGTGGAGGATTATCGGACGAAAACTCCCACTACGGATATGCAGGACCTTTTAAGACATTTTGGGACGCCCCAGGAAATTGCTGCCTCCTATGTGGAGAATATGACGACACCGGAAATTTTGAAAAAGTTCCGTGTCCGTAAAACCATACTGCTGGTTGTTTGCGCGGTGGCTGCTGCGGCTTTGCTAATGTGGGGTACAAGTTTGGCTGTTGCGTTAATTAACGCTAATAAGTCTATAGACGGTTATGGTGTTACAGGGTCAATTGAGGAATTGGATGCCACCGAGTTCGGGATTACGGAGGACTAAGGATGAAAAAGAAATATATCGCCTGTATAGTTGCACTTTTGCTTATTATCTTATGCCCAGTCAATGTTATGGCAGAAACTAATCAGAACAGAGCAGAAGACATTATTTATTTAGAAGATGGTAATTACATTACAATTACACTTTCAGAAACATCTGCCAGAGCATCTGGCACGAAGAGCGCAAGTAAAACATATCGGTATTACAACAGCGATGATGTAGAAGAATGGCGCGCAGTACTTACTGGGACGTTTACATACACTGGGTCTTCTGCAACTTGTACGTCGGCTAGCTGCAATGTTACCATTACAAACACAAATTGGTATGTTGTTTCTAAAGCAGCAAGTAAAAGCAACAATGTAGCAACAGCTGATGTAACAATGGGATTAAAATTTTTAGGTATTACTGTAAACAAGGAGAATATTTCTATTAGGATCACTTGTAGTCCTTCTGGAACATTAAGCTAAAGAAAAGGGTGTCCATTTGTTGAGCTGCCCCGGTGTGTGCGGACAGTACAAAAAAGATTCCCTTGCAAGATGATTAAGTTTTAAGCGGAGTGGCGCGGCGTCAGCAGCGCCACTCCTGTTCTGTTTTAAATACTTGTTTAGACTGTCTTCCTGATCGGGGCAAAGCGGAGTCGAAAAATCCGTAATTTCCAATACAGGGCAGCGGATTTCTCCACGCACCTTCGGCTTGGTCGAAATGACATTTGTTATTCGTGACAGTGCTTGTTGCGGCGGGTGAAAATTTGATTGACAAAGGGGGTATTTTAATGTATATCTATACTTGTCAAAATCCACACATTTTTGGCAGAATCATAAACAGAAACGGGGGAGGATAATGTCCAAAGAACTCATCAGACTCCAGGACCTTGTCATGGAGTTCGACGGGGAACAGATACTCGACAGTATCAACCTGTGTATCAACGACCATGAATTTCTCACGCTGCTGGGCCCCTCCGGCTGCGGCAAGACCACCACACTGCGGATTATCGGCGGTTTTTTAAACCCCGTTTCCGGAGATGTGTTTTTTGACGGTCAACGGATCAACGATCTGCCGCCCTATGAACGGCAGATCAATACTGTTTTTCAGCGCTACGCCCTATTTCCGCACCTGGATGTGTATGAAAACATTGCTTTCGGTCTGAAGGTTGCCAAGCTGCCCAAGGCGGAAATCAATGCCCGTGTTCAGGAAATGCTGGAAGTGGTGGGCCTGAAAGGCTACGAAAACCGCCGTACAGACTCTCTTTCCGGCGGCCAACAGCAGCGTGTTGCCATAGCCAGAGCACTGGTCAACCGACCCAAGGTGCTCCTTCTGGACGAACCCCTGGCCGCGCTGGATCTGCGTCTGCGCAAGGATATGCAGAACGAACTGAAGCGGATTCAGCAGGCGATGGGTATCACCTTTATTTACGTTACCCACGATCAGGAGGAGGCGCTTTCCATGTCCGACACTGTGGTGGTCATGGACAAGGGCCGTATTCAACAGATCGGCAAACCTGAAGATATTTATAATGAGCCGCAAAATGCTTTTGTTGCGGATTTTATCGGAGAAAGTAACATTCTGGACGGCACCATGATCGCCGACTATAAGGTCAAGTTCTTCGGCCGCACCTTCAAGTGTCTGGACGCAGGCTTTGAGCCGAGCGAGCCGGTGGACGTGGTCATCCGTCCCGAGGATATTGATTTTGTCCCTGTGGACGTGGGACATCTGACCGGCACGGTCACCTCTGTGACCTTTAAGGGACTGAACTATGACATTATCGTGGACTTCCGCGGCTTCAAGTGGCTGATCCAGACAACGGATTACCAGCAAGTGGGCGCCACGGTGGGTATCCGTCTGAACCCGGAGGACATCCATGTGATGCGAAAAAGCGAATACTCCGGTATGTTTGGTGACTACAGCTCCTACTCTGCTGAGTACGACGAGCTGACGGAGGATGCCGCCGATGAAGAAGAATAAGTCACTATTGCTCAGCACGCCCTACATTCTATGGATGCTGGTGTTCACCCTGATCCCCCTGGGCGTGGTGGTTTACTACGCGCTGACCGACAGCCCCACTACAGGTAATTTTACCTTTGCGAATCTGCAAGGGCTTTTGGATTACCTTCCGGTGTTCGGTCAGTCTGTGTGGTACAGTCTTGTCTCCTCTTTGATCTGCCTGCTCATCGGATACCCCGTAGCTTACTACATTGCCCACAGGACACCTTTTATGCAGAAGATCCTGTATATGCTGGTGATGCTTCCTATGTGCATGAGCTTTTTGCTGCGCACCCTTGCATGGGTCGGTCTTTTGCAGGACACGGGCATTATCAACACCTTGCTGGCAAAGCTTGGCATCGGCCCTTTGCCGCTGATCCGCACATCCGGCGCGGTAATTCTCGGCATGGTTTACAACTACCTGCCTTATATGATCCTTCCTTTGTATGCCATTATCGTCAAGATCGACCACCGGCTTATTGAAGCGGCAGAGGATCTGGGCTGCACCCCTGTGAAGGTATTTACCAAGGTGATCCTTCCTTTGAGTGTGCCGGGTATTCTGTCCGGGATCACTATGGTATTCGTGCCGGCAGTATCTACCTTTTATATCTCCCAAAAGCTGGGCGGCACTGACACGGTACTCATCGGCGATGTGATCGAACGTCAGTTCAAGCAAGGCAACAACCCCAATCTGGGCGCGGCATTGAGCCTTGTGCTGATGGTTCTGGTGCTGGTGTGCACCGGCATCATGAACCGCTTTGGTGATCGGGAGGAAGGCGGTGTGGTAGTATGAAAAAGACCAACCGTATCATTACCGTCCTGATTTTCATTTTTCTGTATATCCCCATGGCAGTGCTGATCGTGGCATCGTTTAACACCGGCAGGGATATCACCCACTTTGAAGGCTTTACCTTTGCGCGTTACGCAGAGCTCTTCCGGGATCGCCAGTTGCTGAAGCTGCTGGGCAACTCCATTTTGATCTCTGTGCTGTCCAGCGGTATTTCCACTGTTTTCGGTACATTTTCCGCCGTGGGTATCCATCGGCTGAAGCCTAAAATGCGCAGCGCGGTCATGAGTCTGACCAACATACCCATGACCAACCCGGACATCGTTACCGGCGTTTCCCTGTCATTGCTGTTCGTGTTTATCGGCGGCAAGCTGCTGGGTCAA
This sequence comes from Faecousia sp., assembly GCA_045576715.1. Taxonomy (GTDB): domain Bacteria; phylum Bacillota; class Clostridia; order Oscillospirales; family Oscillospiraceae; genus Faecousia. The sequence continues at coordinate 6,522 of JAZNHB010000044.1, forward strand.
CGGGAAAGTCTGACCTTCTGGACACTACTGATTGCCCATGTGACCTTTGGTCTTCCATACGTGATTTTGAACGTAATGCCCAAGCTGCAGCAGATGAATCCGGCGCTGCAGGATGCAGCAATGGACTTAGGCTGCACACCGCTGCAGGCATTTTTCAAGGTGACCCTCCACGAGATTATGCCCGGCATCGTCTCCGGCGCCATTATGGCCTTTACTATGAGTCTGGATGATTTTGTCATCAGCTATTTCGTTACCGGCTCTGATTTTGTAACGCTGCCGGTGGAAATTTATTCCCTGACGAAAAAGCCTATCCAGCCGAAGATCTATGCCATGTTTACCCTTTTGTTCTTGCTGATCCTTGTGCTGATGGTCACCATGAACGTCATGCAGGTCAGAAGCGAGCAGAATCAGCGCAAGCGCAGAGCCACCGCAGACAGCAAAGCCCTTCGCTTTTTCAAGCGTGCAGGCGCAGTTGCTGCCATTTTGATATTGGTGGTGGGTATGACATTTTTGCTGTTTCCCGGCAATCCCCAGAACATAACCCTCAATGTGTATAACTGGGGACAGTATATGGCCCGGGGCGAAGACGGCAGCGAGGATATCATCGCTCTGTTTGAGCAGAAGTATCCCCATATCCAAGTCAACTATACTACTTATGACTCTAATGAGATCATGTACTCCAAGCTCTCCGGCGGCGGTGTAGCCATCGATGTGATCTTCCCCTCGGACTATATGATTGCCCGAATGATCAACGAAAATATGCTGCTGGAGCTGGATTTTGACAACATTCCCAACTATCAGTATGTTGACGAGGACTTCAAGAACACAGCCTTTGACCCAGAGAATAAGTACTCCGTCCCCTATACCTGGGGCACAGTCGGCATCCTCTACAATACAAAGTATGTAGACCCGGCGGATGTGACCGGCTGGGAGCTGATGTGGAATGAAAAGTATGCCGGCAAGATTCTGATGTTTGACAACTCCCGAGATGCTTTCGGTATCGCCCAGTTCCTGCTGGGTGAGGACATCAACACCACCGACAAGGCAGTGCTGGATACTGTGGCAGAAAAGCTGAAAGAGCAAAAGCCTGTGCTGCAGCAATATGTGATGGATCAGATCTACTCCACAATGGAAAATGAGGAGGCATGGATCGCAGCCTACTACGCAGGTGACTGCATGACCATGATGGAAAACAATCCGGATCTTGCCTTCTATTTGCCGGAAAATCAAGGCTTCAACCTGTTCATTGATTCTGCCTGCATTCCCACCTGTGCCAAGGAAAAGGATGCGGCGGAACTGTTCATCAACTTCCTGTGTGACCCGGAAATTTCCGCGGCAAATATGGACTGGGTGTGCTACAGCACCCCCATCTCCCAGGCAAAGCAGTATCTAAGTGAGGAAACGGTAAACGATCCCGTTGCCTATCCTGATGAGAACATCCTGAAAAACGGCGTCAGCTTTGCTTATTTGCCCGAAGAAATCTCCCGCTACATGGAAAGCCTGTTCATGCAGGTCAGAAATAATTAACAAAACGGCGCTGCAAATGCAGCGCCGTTTTCGCATCAAAAGAAACGCCAGCGGCTAACGATTTCACCGAGATCCATTAGCCGATGGTGTTTATTTTATGATTTCAATCCTGCTTATAGGGCCGGTCCGCCGGGTAGCCGCCCTTGAGCTTTTGCATACAGCGAGATACCGCATCCTTTGCATTTTTCCAAGGCGCGGAAGCATTGCGGTAATCAAATTTTTCCACAAACCAATCCAGATCTGACCGGACTCTTGCCAAGTTTTCCTCCATCAGCTGCAGTACGGTGGTGTAAAACCACTCCTTCTGTCGCTCCGGCAGCTTCTGCTGGGCAGACTCCAGCAGCGCCTCAAAGTGGTGCATGCAAAATCCCTTTGTGGCCTCCACCTTGGCGCGAAACTGCTCATCTTTAATCAAGTGAAAAAACGTGGCATAGTACCGATCCATATTATACTTGACCTTGTGGCATAAAAAGCAGGTGCTGTTGCGCTGTCTGACCCACTGCAGCAGCGGTAATTCCTCAGAGTGCTTTTGGGAAAACAACCCCTTTTTTTCCGGCATTTGGAAGGATGTTATCTGCATTTGCAGCTCCTTTTGCAGTCCCACCATATAGGTCTGCATCATCAACGCGCTGCCCAGGGAGTTTCCGTAATCGTACATTTTCTTGTAATGGTCACGGCAGTAACCCATAGCGTCCGTGGCAGCGCGCACATCCGGCTCCATATAACTGGCGCCGGGCCCCAGTGCGTACCGGATAGCCTTTTGCTCCACTGTGCGTTCCAGGGCACAAAAGGGACACTCATCCTGGGTCTCAAACGCCTCGTTTACCGGTATGGTATCCAGCTGTTCCTTCATGTACGATCTCTCCTGTTCCTGCCGAAGGCTTTGTTTTTTATCATTATGGCACGGGCAAAAGCCGTTGTCAAACGCTGCTTTCTCCTGCGCGGTGTCTTTATGAAAATCGGGCAGCAATTGTGCTGCCCGATCTGTGCATTATCTGTTGGAATACATCTTTTCGTAGTAGTTTTGATACTCACCGGATATAATCTCCTGCCACCACTGCTTATTATCCAAATACCATGCAATGGTCTTTTTGATGCCGTCTGCAAACATGGTCTCCGGCAGCCAGCCCAGTTCGGTATGGATCTTGGTAGGATCAATTGCGTAACGCATATCATGGCCCTTCCGGTCAGCAACATGGGTGATTAGGCTCTCCGGCTTGCCCAACTCCTTGCAGATGAGCTTAACGATATCAATGTTCTTCATTTCGTTGTGACCGCCGATGTTATAAACCTCACCCACACGGCCCTTGTGGAGAATCAGATCAATGGCCTTGCAGTGGTCCTCCACGTACAGCCAGTCGCGGACGTTCATGCCTTCACCGTACACCGGCAGCGGCTTGTCGTTCAGCGCGTTGGCGATCATCAACGGAATCAGCTTCTCGGGGAAGTGATATGGCCCGTAGTTGTTGGAGCAACGGGAAATGGTCACCGGCAAACCATAGGTGCGGTAGTAAGCCATAACCAGCAAGTCTGCGCCCGCCTTGGAGGAGGAGTAAGGGGAGCTGGTATGGATGGGGGTTTGCTCTGTAAAGAACAGATCCGGTCTGTCCAGCGGCAGATCGCCGTAAACCTCATCGGTGGAAACCTGATGGTAACGCTCAATGCCGTATTTCCGGCAGGCATCCATCAGCACCTGTGTGCCCAGAATGTTGGTGCGCAGGAACACTTCCGGATCCTCAATGGAGCGATCCACATGGCTCTCAGCAGCAAAGTTCACCACCACATCCGGCTTTTCTTCCTCAAAAAGCTTGCAAACACCTTCCCTGTCGCATATATCCAGCTTCACAAATCGGAAGTTGGGTTTTTCCATTACGTTTTTCAGCGTAGACAGGTTGCCTGCGTATGTCAGCTTGTCCAGACAGATGATTCGATACTGGGGATACTTGTCCAGCATATGAAACACAAAGTTGCTGCCAATAAATCCGGCGCCGCCGGTAACAATCACTGTTTTTTTCATATTACCCCCTCTTTTCCAGCTCTTCAAGGCGTTTTTTATCGCGGATCACATCCACATACTTGCCGTCCAGAACGTCCTGCAGATAGCGACCGTACTGGTTGTTCTTGTACAGCTTAATCACCTCTTCCACCTGTTCACGGGTGATCCAGCCGTTAATATAAGCAATGTCCTCCAGACAGCCGATTTTGCGGTTCTGGTGGTTTTCCACGGTCATAATGAAGTTGGTAGCTTCCACCAGACTTTCGTGAGTGCCGGTGTCCAGCCAGGTAAAGCCCTGACCCAGCAGCTCCACATTCAGCTCGCCGCTGTCCAGATAGATCCGGTTCAAGTCGGTGATCTCCAACTCCCCTCGCTTTGACGGCTTCAGATTCTTGGCATACTCCACAACCCGGTTGTCGTAGAAATACAGGCCGGTAACGCAGTAGTTGCTCTTGGGATTTTTCGGCTTTTCTTCAATGGAAACTGCATGACCTTCGCTGTCAAATTCCACGATGCCAAACCGATGGGGATCGTCCACATAGTAGCCAAACACGGTAGCACCCTTGCCACTGCGGGCATTGCGCACTGCTGCACGCAGGCGCTTTTTCAAACCGTGGCCTGAGAAAATATTATCGCCCAACACCATAGCCACGCAGTCTTTTCCAATAAATTCCTCACCAATAATAAAGGCTTGCGCCAGTCCGTCGGGAGAGGGCTGCTCTGCATAGCTCAGGTGCAGACCAAACTGGCTGCCATCGCCAAGCAATTCCTGAAATCTGGGCAGATCCTGAGGGGTGGAAATAATGAGAATATCCCGAATGCCCGCGCTCATCAGCACAGACATAGGATAGTAGATCATAGGCTTATCGTAAATGGGAAGCAATTGCTTAGATGTCACGCGGGTCAACGGATATAATCGTGTCCCGGAGCCACCGGCCAAAACTATTCCCTTCATAAGTGCAGTCTCCTCCATATGTTTTCTTTTGTGGTGCGCAAATATGATAAATTGAGTATACCACATCCTTTCTAATAAAGCAAGCCGATTCTTCCTGCGGCTGCTTTCTGTGACACACAGCCGCTGCCTCCGGCGCGGTACAGTTGTGCAATTATGCTGCATAAATATTCACTCAAGCTTGCATAATCTCCGGCAGAAACAGCTTATCTTAAAGTCATATTGTCTATTTTAAGGCTCAGTACCGCTGGTTATCTGTTTAATTTTCACAAACAGTGAATATTTATACAAATTATGTTGACACTTTTCCTTTCAACGTGTATAATCCGTTGTATATTAACAATGCTTTTGGAGGAAATTACCATGAACAAGAAAGATATTAAAAAGGTCGTACTTGCCTACTCCGGCGGTCTGGACACCTCGATCATCATTCCCTGGTTGAAGGAAAACTACGGAGATCCTGAGATCATTGCCGTAGCCGGCAATGTGGGTCAGGCTGACGAACTGGAAGGTCTGGAAGAAAAGGCCATCGCCACCGGCGCATCCAAGCTGATCGTTGCGGACCTGGTGGACGAGATGGTGGACGAGATTATCGTTCCTGCCCTGAAAATGGATGCCAAGTATGAAACCTACCTGCTGGGCACCGCTTTCGCCCGCCCCGTTATCGGCAAGGCTCTGGCTGAGATCGCACTGGCCGAAGGCGCTGACGCCATCTGCCACGGTGCTACAGGCAAGGGCAACGATCAGGTGCGTTTTGAGCTGGCCATTAAGCGTTTTGCCCCCGGCATGAAGATCATCGCCCCCTGGCGCGAGTGGGATATCAAATCCCGTGACGAGGAGATCGACTATGCAGAGGCACATAATGTGCCCTTGAAGATCAGCCGGGAGACCAACTATTCCAAGGACAAGAATCTGTGGCACCTGAGCCATGAGGGTCTGGATCTTGAGGATCCTTCCAACGAACCCCAATATGAAAAGCTGGGTTTCTTGGAAATGGGTGTTTCCCCCATGCAGGCACCTGACACGCCCACCTATGTTTCCATTGATTTTGAAGCCGGCGCACCTGTGGGTCTGAACGGCGAGAAGATGAAAGCCTCCCAGATCATTGCCCAGCTGAACAAGATCGGTGGCGCCAACGGCATCGGCATCATCGACATCGTGGAAAACCGCCTTGTGGGCATGAAAGACCGTGGCGTTTACGAAACCCCCGGTGGCACGATTCTGTACTTCGCCCACAGCCAGCTGGAAATGCTGACCATTGACAAGGACACCTTGCACGTAAAGCAGAAGCTGGCTGTTGACTATGCAGACCTGATCTACAACGGCAAGTGGTACTCCCCCTTGCAGGAGGCACTGACCGCTTTTGCCAACGAATCCAATAAGTACGTTACCGGCACTGTAAAGCTGAAGCTGTACAAGGGTAATATCATTCCTGCCGGTACTACCTCCCCCTACTCCCTGTATTCCGAATCTCTGGTCACCTTCGACGAGAGCGACTACGACCAGAAACAGGCAGAAGGCTTCATCAATTTGTGGGGTCTGCCCACCACCGTACAGGCACTGCGGGAGCAAGGCAAGCTGTAAACAGCTTATCCTTCCGCGGTTTGCAGCGCAAGCCGCGGGAATCTCAAAATCAACCCCCAGCATTCAGATTGCCACACCAGTGTGTGCACTGGTTCGCAACGACAGTATACCATGTTAAGGAGTGTGAAAACATGGCGAAAATGTGGGCCGGTCGAACTGACGGCACAGTCGAAAAAATCGCAGATGATTTTAATTCTTCCATCGCCTTTGACTGCCGGATGTACAAGCAGGACATAGCGGGTTCTATGGTGCACGCGGCAATGCTTTCCAAGCAAGGTATCATCACCGATGCCGATGCCAATACGCTGATCGCCGGCTTGGAAGATATCCTTGCAGATATGGAAAGCGGCAAGCTGCCCATTGATATGGAGTGTGAAGACATCCATATGTTTGTGGAGCAGGTGCTGACCCAGCGCATTGGAGATGTAGGCAAAAAGCTTCACACCGCCCGATCCCGGAACGATCAGGTGGCGCTGGATATCCGTCTGTATCTGCGCAGCCAGATCGAAGATATTACCGCTTTGACCAATGCGCTGATCACCGCCGTCACCAACAAGGCAGAGCAGTATGCCGATGCCATTATGCCCGGCTATACCCACCTGCAGCGGGCGCAGCCCATTACCTTCGGTCATCATCTGATGGCATACGCCATGATGCTCCTGCGGGATATAGACCGCCTTGCAGACTGCAAAAAGCGTATGAATCAATCCCCCATCGGCAGCTGCGCCCTGGCTGGCACTACATACAACACCGACCGGCTGTTTGAGGCCGAAAAACTGGGCTTTGACGGCATCTGCATGAACTCCTTGGACGGTGTTTCCGACCGGGACTTCTGCGCAGAGTTGATGGCAGCCATTTCCATTATCATGGTGCATCTGAGCCGGTTCTCTGAGGAGATCATTCTGTGGTCAAGCTGGGAGTTCAAGTTCATCGAGCTTTCAGACGCTTACACCACCGGCTCTTCCATTATGCCCCAAAAGAAAAACCCCGACATGGCGGAGCTTTGCCGCGGCAAGGCGGGCCGTGTATTTGGCGATCTGATGGGACTTTTAACCACCTTAAAAGGTCTGCCCCTTGCTTACAACAAGGATATGCAAGAGGATAAAGAAAGCGTTTTCGATGCGGTGGACACAGTAAAAATGTGTCTGCAGGTGTTTGCCCCCATGGTGGCTACCATGACGGCAAATACCCAAAATATGAAGCGGGCGGCACAAGCCGGTTTCATTAATGCCACCGACCTGGCGGACTACTTGGTAAAAAAAGGTCTTCCATTCCGCAGCGCCTATAAAATTTCCGGCCAGCTGGTTGCGTTGTGCATCGAAAAGCACACGGTTCTGGAAGAACTGCCTCTGGAAATTTATAAAGAATATTCTGATCTGTTTGAAGGCGATCTATATCAGCAAATCGACCTTGTGACCTGCGTAGAAAAGCGGATCAGCGAGGGTGGCACCTCCACCGGTTCTGTAAAACAGCAGATCGCATATGTAAGGCAGGTGCTGTCCTGTGACTAAGGTATTTATTGACGGCAGCGCCGGCACTACCGGTCTGCGGATCGTGGAACGGCTGTCAGAGCGTTCCGATCTGGAACTCCTTCTGCTGCCCGACGAATTGCGGAAAGACCCTGCTGCCCGGGCAGATGCTTTGGGAAGCGCGGATATCGCCTTTTTATGCCTGCCTGACGACGCGGCAAAGGAATCCGCGGCGCTGGCAGGGGCAAGCAGGGTCAAGATCATCGACACCTCCACCGCCCACCGGACAGATCCCCAGTGGGTCTACGGCATGCCGGAGCTGGAAGGTCAGCGGCAGCGGATCTGTGATTCTGCCCGGATCGCCAATCCCGGCTGTCATGCCAGCGGCTTTATCGCCCTGGTGGCGCCTCTGGTGCAGAAGGGTATTGTTGCCAAAGACGCACACCTTACCTGCTTTTCCCTGACGGGATATTCCGGCGGCGGCAAAAAAATGATCGCTCAGTACGAAAACTCTGACCGTCCGGGGCTGTACGATGCTCCCCGGCAGTACGCCCTGTCCCAGAGCCACAAGCACTTGAAAGAAATGGGTGCGGTGTGCTCACTGGATTCAGCCCCCATCTTCTGCCCCATCGTGGGAGATTTCTACAGCGGTATGGAAGTAACCGTGCCTGTGTTTGCCGACCAGCTTAAAGCCGGTGTCCCGGAGATCCGGGCACTGTATCAGGAATACTATCAAAACGGACTGATCCACTTTGACGACAGCGCCGACGAAGACGGTCTTCTGTCTGCCTGTGCTTATTCAGGCAGGGATGATATGGGGATCTCCGTTTTCGGCAACGAAGACCGGATCATCCTCACTGCCCGGTTCGATAACCTGGGCAAGGGCGCTTCCGGTGCGGCGATCCAGAATATGAATATCCTGCTGGGTCTGCCGGAAGATACCGGCTTGACCGTGTAACGAAGGAGAGAGAAAAATGGAAATGATTCAAGGCGGCGTATGTGCCGCAAAGGGCTTTAAGGCCAACGGTGTCCACTGCGGCATCCGTCATAACCGCACCAAGCGTGATCTGGCAATGATCGTAAGTGATGTGCCTGCCAGCGCTGCCGCGGTATACACCCAGAATCTTGTCAAGGGCGCGCCCCTTGCGGTAACAAAGCAGAATATCCAAAACGGCACCGCTCAGGCGGTCATCTGCAACAGCGGCAATGCCAACACCTGCAACGCAGACGGTATCCAGATCGCCCAGGGTATGTGTCAGCTGGTGGAGCAATATACCGGCATCCCGGCAGGGGATGTGGTGGTGGCATCCACCGGCGTGATCGGTCAGCCTTTGGATCTGACTCCCATTAAAAACGGCATGCAGGCGCTGACCGCCGGTCTGTCCGCGGAAAACAGCACTGCCGCCGCTGAGGCCATTATGACCACAGATACCGCAGTCAAGGAGCTGGCAGTTTCCTTTACCCTGGGCGGCAAGGAATGTCACATGGGCGGTATCGCCAAGGGCAGCGGTATGATCCACCCCAACATGGCAACTATGCTGGTATTCATCACCACCGACGCTGCTATCTCCCCTGCCATGCTGCAGAAGGCGCTGTCCGGTGATATTAAGAACACCTTCAACATGCTCTCCATTGATGGCGACACTTCCACCAATGATATGGTGACCGTCCTTGCCAACGGCATGGCAGGCAACCCCGAGATCACCGCAGAGGGTGCGGACTTCACTTCCTTTATGAAGGCGCTGAACACCATTACCGTGCAGCTGTGCAGAGCCATCGCCGCTGACGGCGAGGGCGCTACCAAGCTGCTGGAGTGCAAGGTCACCGGTGCTGCCACTGAGGCTGCTGCCAAAAAGTGTGCCAAGAGCGTCATCTGCTCCAGTCTTCTGAAGGCTGCCATGTTTGGTGCCGATGCCAACTGGGGAAGAGTCCTGTGTGCCATCGGCTACAGCGGTGCGGATGTGGATGTAGACAAGATCGATGTTTCCTTCCGTTCCAAAAAAGGCACTGTCGCCGTGTGCAGAAATGGCAGCGGCGTCCTGTTCAGTGAGGAGCTGGCAAAGGAAGTTTTGCTGGAGGCGGAAATCGAGATTCTGGTGGAGCTGAACAGCGGCGAATATGACGCCACCGCCTGGGGCTGCGACCTGACTTATGATTATGTGAAGATCAACGGCGATTACAGAACCTGATAGGAGTACATATCATGCACAATGAATTTTCCAATGCGGAGCGGGCGGAGGTTCTGACCGCCGCGCTGCCCTACATTAAGAAGTACAGCGGCAAGATCGTTGTGATCAAATACGGCGGCAATGCCATGGTAAACGAGCAGCTGGAGCAGCAGGTGATGGAGGATATCGCCCTTTTGTGGCTCATCGGCGTGAAGGTGGTTTTGGTCCACGGCGGCGGCCCTGAGATCAGCCAGACCATGGAAAAGCTTGGCAAGCAGGCAGTCTTTGTAGACGGTCTGCGTGTCACCGATAAGGAGACCGTGGATATCGTCCAGATGGTTCTGGCAGGCAAGGTCAACAAAGACCTGGTCAACCTGATCCAGATGAAGGGCGGTCACGCGGTAGGCCTTTCCGGCATTGACGGCGGCATCATCGAAGCCACAATGAAGAACGAAGCACTGGGCTATGTGGGTCAGATCACCAAGATCCGCACCCAGCCCATCACCGATCTTTTGGAAAAGAATTATATTCCGGTGATCTCCACCGTGGCAAGTGACCGGCAGGGCAACACCTATAACATCAATGGCGACACGGCGGCTGCCTACATCGCAGGCGCTCTGGAGGCAGAACGGCTGATCATGATGACCGATATTGCCGGTATTCTCCGGGACAAGGACGACCCGGCTACCCTGATTCCCCATGTGACTGTAGCGGAAGCAAAGAAGCTTTACGACGAGGGCATCGTATCCGGCGGTATGATCCCCAAGATGGACTGCTGCATCGAGGCCATCGGTCACGGTGTCAAAAATGTGGTCATTATGGACGGACGGATCCCCCACTCCATTTTGATGGAGCTGCTCACCGACGAAGGTGCCGGTACCATGGTTACAAAGGACTGATCTTATGAGCATTATTTCTCTTGATAAAGAATATGTCGCGCCTACCTATGGGCGTTTTCCGGTAGAACTGGTTTCCGGCAAGGGCTGCCTTTTGCAGGACGCTGACGGCAAAGAATATATCGACCTGACCTCCGGCATCGGCGTTACCGGCTTTGGCATTGCCGATGACGGATGGATGGCGGCTGTCACCGCGCAGCTGGGACAGCTGCAGCATGTTTCCAACCTGTACTATACCTCCCCCTGCGCCAAGCTTGCCCGGCTGCTATGCCAAAAGACCGGCATGGCTAAGGTCTTCTTCTCCAATTCCGGCGCGGAGGCCAACGAGTGTGCCATCAAGTATGCCCGGAAGTATTCTCAGGATAAGAAGGGTGCTGCATATCACACCGTCATCACCCTGAAAAACAGCTTTCACGGCAGGACCTTGACCACCCTGGCTGCCACCGGGCAGGATCATTTCCATCAGCTGTTCCAACCCCTGACTCCGGGCTTTTTGCATGTGGCTGCGGAGGACCTGGAGGGACTGAAAACACTGGTCGCGGAAACCCCTACCGCCGGCATCATGCTGGAATGTGTCCAGGGCGAGGGTGGCGTAGTGCCTCTGAGCCGGGAATTTATCACCGGTGTGGCGCAGCTGTGTCAGGAGCAGGACATTCCTCTGATCATTGACGAGGTACAGACCGGCAACGGACGCACCGGTGCGCTGTACGCTTACATGCACTACGGCATCCAGCCGGATATCGTTTCCACTGCCAAGGGACTGGGCGGTGGTCTTCCCATCGGTGCAACGCTGCTGGGTGAGAAAGTCAAGGACGTGCTGGGCCCCGGCGACCACGGTTCTACCTATGGCGGCAATCCCGTCTGCTGCGCAGGCGCGCTGAGTGTTCTGGAGCGGCTGGACGAGGACTTTTTGGCAGATGTGCAGAAGAAGAGTGAATATGTTTTTGCCCAACTGGAAGGCAGCGAGGGCATTGAAAGTGTCACCGGCAAGGGTCTGATGATCGGCATCAAGACCGCAAAGCCCAACAAGGAAGTTGTTGCCGCCTGCATGGAACACGGTGTGCTGGTGCTGACTGCTAAGGATAAGGTGCGGCTGCTGCCGGCACTGAATATCCCCATGGAGCAGCTGCAACAGGCCGTGGATGTAATCAAGCAAGCGTGCAGGTAATACAATTAAGAATTGATAGTTAAATTCCAGTTTATCGAGCTGTTGAAAAATCTTTGTTGTCATTGCGAACCAGTCTGCAGACTGGTGTGGCAATCTCAAAACCTACGTTATCCTAATAGATTCCCACGCCAGTGTGAGCACTGGCTCGGAATGACAATTGGTTGGTTGCGTGTCGGCAGACAGCTCGATAAACTGGAATTTGAAGATGCTTGGAGGATCTATCTTATGGATTTTAAGAACAGACATTTTTTAAAGCTTCTGGATTTTACGCCGGAGGAGATCGGTGCGCTGCTGAGCCTGTCTGCTGAGCTGAAGGCGCAGAAAAAGGCAGGCATCCCCCACCGGCTGTGCGAAGGCAAAAACGTTGTTCTGCTTTTTGAAAAGGACAGTACCCGCACCCGTTGCGCCTTCGAGGTGGCAGCTGCGGATCTGGGCATGGGCTGCACATACTTAGGACCTACCGGTTCTCAAATGGGCAAAAAAGAGTCCATTGCCGACACCGCCCGGGTGCTGGGCAGAATGTACGACGGCATTGAGTATCGGGGGTTCGGTCAGGCGCTGGTGGAGCAGCTGGCAAAGCACGCCGGCGTTCCCGTTTGGAACGGTCTGACCAACGAATTTCACCCCACCCAGATTTTGGCTGACTTTTTGACCATCCAAGAGCATTTTGGCGCTCTCAAAGGCAAAAAGCTGGTATATATGGGCGATGCCCGGTATAACATGGGCAACTCCCTGATGGTAGGCTGCGCCAAAATGGGCATGCACTTTGTTGCCTGCGCTCCGGAAAAATATTTCCCGGACAATGCGCTGATCGAAACCTGTAAGGCCATCGCCGCCCAGACCGGCGCAGTGCTGGAGTTTAGTACCGATCCCATGACCGCTGTCAAGGGCGCTCATGTGATCTACACCGACGTGTGGGTATCTATGGGCGAGCCGGACTCTGTGTGGCAGGAGCGCATCAACGATCTGACTCCCTACCGAGTGACCAAGCAGCTGATGGATGCTGCCGGCAGCCAATGCCGGTTTATGCACTGCCTGCCTGCGTTCCACGATCTGAACACTGCCATCGGCAAGCAGATCTACGAGAAATTCGGTATCGATTGCATGGAGGTCACCGACGAGGTATTTGAAAGCGAACAATCCATCGTCTTTGA
>JAZNHB010000045.1:0-24015 GCA_045576715.1 Faecousia sp.
TTTCCGAATAATTTGTCTAGCAAATTTACTCAAGAATTTTCGTTGGCTTAAATTCGATTTGCACCGAATCTCAAACTTTTATCATTGTTCAAGGTGTTTGTTCGTCTTTGCGTTATTCAATTTACAAGGTACAGCTGCCGCCCTCCCGGGATACCCCGTTCATTGGGCAGCTTGCATATGATACCACTTAGGGTTAGGTTTGTCAATAGGTTTTTTTAATTTTTTTCAAGTTTTTCTGCAATTGTTAAATCAGCCTTTATTAAGATTTTTCAGCCGTAAATTTTGTATAAAATTACCAATCCTTCCCATGGCTTATACTCTCTGAAATATCTGACAGAGCATCTGCAGCATCCATGACGGTTTGCTCCCGTTTTGCCAGATCGCCGATACTTACCATACCGCACAGTCTGCCGTTTTCCACCACGGGCAATCGCCTTACCTGCAGCCTGCCCATCAGATGTGCCGCTACCCCAGCGTCCATATCCGGCTTTGCCATTTCCACCTTCCCGGTCATCACGTCCCGGACCGGGGTTTTCCCCGGCTCCCGACCGGAGGCTACACATCTTGTCACCAGATCTCTGTCCGTTATCACTCCGCACAGCTTCCCTGTCGCTGTGCACACCGGTAGCATACCTATATTATATTGTGTCAGCGTCCTTGCTGCCACCTCCACAGTCTCCTCCGGAGCAATGTGAATGGCCGGTTGGGTCATGATTTCACGAATTAGCATCAAATCCCTCCTATTTAGAAACATTGTTGCCCAACGATCAGCCAATTATACATGGAACATTTTGTTTTTGCTGTATCCAACGCATACCGAAATGATTGCGCCGGACAGGGCGAGACCTGTCCGGCGCAATTCGATTTGCTTCATTGAATCTGCTTCAGCATTTCTATGTACTTATCAACCATTTCTTCAGCAACACCCGGGGCATAGAAACCCACGTCTACCTCATAGCAACGCTGCTCAAAGTTGCGTATACCGGGAAGATAAGTGGCATTGCCGGTGAGCAGGAAGGTATATTCATAAGGAGAGCCTTCCTTTACCTGTATGCCGGACTCGGCAAACATTTCGTAAGTACCGGCAGTGAAGCCGACACCGCCAACACGAATGGCATTGATTTCCAGTTTCTGTGTCTGCGCCATGGCAGCTCTGTTGCGGATCGCTCTTGCCTGGTAAACCGAGGAAAGACCGCACTGTTTTGCAAAAGCATTTCCCGTTTCCATATCCGTTTTCTTCCACATGTCGAACACTTCATTTGCCTGAGGGAGCATATGGTCCCAATTGTGGTCGATCTGTGCCTCTACTACGGTTCTGGCTGTAGCAATGCCCGTTCCCTCAACCTCTTGCAGGTCATCTATCAGCTCCAACGCCAGCGTACCCATCTTGAAACCATAGCGGCGCCAATTTAGATTGTGGGCACGCTCCGGGAAAAATGCCGCGCAGTCGATCGACATGTTGCCGTCTGCTCCGGTAAAGTATGCCACATGCATACCGGAGCCTGCCTCCACCGTATCCCGCAAAGGACCGGGGAAACTGGGGCAAAGAACGTTAAACCCTATCTCCCGCGCCCGATCGGGATGGCCCTGCCAATTGATCAGCAAGATATCCTTTTTCTTCTCACGAGCAAAATTCACCAGTACCATCTGGCTGTCTGCCGGCCCGAAGAAATCTTTAATAGGACTGTTGTAGTTTCGCCAGTTATAACTTGCGACCATACCGTTTTCCAGCTGCACATGGCGCACAGTATTCATGCCGGGAAATTCCTTTTTTGCCGCCTTTACTTTAGCAGGAGCGCGGTCCTCCAGCGCTTCCTGCGCGCCCTTTACACAGACCGCCAAAACTGGGCTCTGTACCGATCGTATCCCTCATAACCGCCCAAGGAAGGCGCAGAATGGACATGAGTGCCGGCGCAAAATATTTTGTCCTCTGCAACGCCGGTAGCGGCAACTACTTCTTTTCGGATCCTCTCCGTCCACCAAGGCGCGCATGACAAATTGTCAATGGTATACATCAGGATGGTTTCATCCCCATCGGTCAGTGCGATATAGGTGGCGTAAATTTTATCCTCCACTCACTCATGTAAACGGGATTCTTCATTGAAATAGCCGCCTAATCCAACAATGTAATCCGGAGTAATATCTATCTTGGCAAATCCTGCCTGCAATCCACTTTCATAACTCATATCGTTTATCCCTCTATTTCCTTCAGCATTTCAATATAGTGATTCACCAGTTTTTCGGCAGCGCCCCGGGCATACAGGGTGGTATCCACTTCATAGCTGCGTTGTTCAAAATTTCGCTCGCAGGGTAAGTAGCTGAAATTACCGGTAAGCAGGAAAGTATATTCATAAGGAGAGCCTTCCTTTACCTGCATGCCGGACTCGGCAAACATTTCATAAGTACCGGAGGTAAAGCCGATACCGCCAATGCGGAAAGCACCCAACTCAAAAGCAAGGGTCTTTCCCATCCCCGCGCGGGTGCGAATGGCGCGTGCCTGGTAAACAGAGGAGAAACCATACTTCTTCGCCAGCACATTGCCCGTCTCCATGTCTGTACTCTTCCACAGGTCGAACACCTCATTCGCCTGAGGAAGCATGTGGTCCCAGCTGTGGTCCACATCTACCTCCACCGTTGTGTGCTTAGTGGCGATTCCGCTACCGTCCACCTCTGCCAACTCGTCAAGCGCTTCCAGTACCAGGATGCCCATCTTAACACCGTAGCGGCGCCAATTCATATTGTGGCCGCGCTCCGGGAAAAAGGCGTTGCAGTCGATGATCATGTTAGCGTCTGCTCCGGTAAAGTATGCCACATGCATACCGGAACCCGCCTCCACCGTATCCCGCAAAGGGCCGGGGAAGCTGGGGCAAAGAAGCTCAAAACCGATCTCTCTTGCCCGGTCCGGATGGCCCTGCCAGTTGATCAGCAGAATATCCCGCTTCTCTTCCCGGGCAAATTTCACCAGCACCAGCTGTCTGTCTGCCGGCCCGAAGAAATCTTTAATAGGACTGTTGTAGTTTCGCCAGTTATAACTTGCGACCATACCGTTTTCCAGCTGCACATGGCGCACAGAGTTCATGCCGGGGATCTCTTTTTTCGCTGCCTTCAGCTTGGCGGGGGCGCGGTCCTCCAGCGCCAGCTGAGCGCACCGAGCACACGTTGTCAGCAGCTTATTTACGTACATTTTCGCCTCAGGATGCCCGACCACACTGGGCGCGCTGTGGCAATGGGTCGCTGCGCAGAAAATATTATCCCTGGCAATGCCGGTAGCGGAAGATACCACATCCCGGATCTGCACCGCGACCTCCTGTCTGCAATCACAATTATCAATGGTAAACATAAGGACCGTGTCGTTGCCCTCTGTCACAGCAATACAGGTGGCATAAATATTGTCCTCCACCCGTTCATGACGGCGGGACTCGCTGTTGGCATAGCCGCCCAGCCCTGTAGGATAATCCGGAGTAATATCCAACTTGGCAAAACCTGCCTGCAGGCCTGCTCTATCACGCATAAGCAAAGTCTCCTTTCCTATGGGTCGTGCGTCTCACATAATATAACATCTCTTCCCGTGAAAAGCAATAAAAAACTGCCTTTTTCAGGCAGTTTTTTATCTTTATTTCTGCTTGTAAGTACGCAGAAAATCCTTCAGTTTTTCGGTAGCTGTGGCCAGCTCCTCGACTCTGGGCAGATATACAATTCGGAAATGATCCGGTTGCTTCCAGTTAAAGCCACTGCCCGGTACGATCAGGATGCGCTTTTCCTTAAGGAAGTCCAGCGCAAACTGCTGGTCATCGTGAATATTGAAGCGTTTTGTGTCAATTTTGGGAAAAATGTAAAATGCAGCCTTTGGCTTTACGGCAGACAGACCGGGGATATCGTTGATCGCCTCCCAGATAAACTCCCGCTGCTCATACACTCTGCCGCCGGGTATGATGTACTCGTTGACGCTCTGATAGCCGCCCAGCGCCGTCTGGATGACAGATTGCCCGGGCACATTGGAGCAAAGACGCATATTGGAAAGCATATTGATTCCTGCCATATAGTCTTGCGCCAGGGCTTTGTTGCCGGAAAGGATCATCCAGCCTACCCGGAAACCGCAAACCATGTGGGATTTGCTCAGGCCGCTGAAGGTAACACAGAACATATCCGGCGCTAAGGATGCCGTGGAAATATGCTCATGTCCATCCATGACCAAACGGTCATAGATCTCATCGGAAAAGATGATCAGCTCGTGCCGTCTGGCAATGTCCACCAAGCGTTCCAGCAACTCTCTGGGATACAGTGCGCCGGTGGGATTGTTAGGATTGATAACAACGATCGCCTTGGTTTTGGGTGTGATCTTGCTCTCGATATCCGCAAGATCCGGATACCAGTCAGAGGACTCGTCACAGATATAATGTACAGCGGTGCCGCCTGCCAAATTTGTACAGGCAGTCCACAGCGGATAGTCGGGACTGGGGATCAGCACCTCATCACCGGAATTCAGCAGCGCGTTCAGTGACAGCTGGATCAGCTCGCTGGCGCCGTTGCCGGTAAACACGTCCTTCATGGTGACATTGGGGATCTTCTTGATCTGGGCATACTGCATGATCGCCTTACGGGCGGAGAAGATACCGCGGGAATCAGAGTAACCCTGGGAGTCCACAATGTTGTCACGCATATCCTGGATCACTTCTTCCGGCGCATGGAAACCAAAGGGCGCAGGATTGCCGATATTCAGCTTCAAGGTCTTCATGCCCCGCTCTTCCATTCGCGCCGCTTCGTCCACCACCGGTCCACGGACATCGTACAGCACATTTTCCAATTTGTTGGCTTTTGTAAAGGTTCTCATCCAGTTCACCCCTCTCAGAATTTTCACACATTATAGCACATGTATTAAGAAAATGCAACGGGGATGACAGCCCTTTTCACAGCGTATTGCAGAAAAAGCAGGAAGCAAAATGCTCCCTGCTTTAATCCTGCATATAGGGTGTAATTGCACACATCCATTTTTCGTAAGCTTCCGGAAGAAGATGCAATCCTTCTTTTGTCAGTTCCGGGTCCATATACCCATCTTTTTCATAGTAGGGATAAAGATCGATATAGATCGCACCTTTTTCTTCCGCAATTGCTCGGATCTGACTGTTAAACTGCCGGATCGTCGTATTCTTGCAGATGTGTTTTTCCTTCTGTTTGGCGATGGGCAAAAGGCTATGTACATACACTTGCGCGTCCGGATTTGTGTTTTTTAACTGTTCCAACAACGCTGCATATTTTTTCACACAGTTTTGCAAATTGTGATCTGTCAAGCCATTTATGCCGCCCATAAAAAATACTTTCCGGGGAGCAACCGCCTGCACCATGGATAAGCGGTTAATCATACCGGACAGCGTATCTCCCGAACAACCCAGGTTCACAATTCTCTTATCGGGAAAGGCTTTATGGAAATCTCCGCCCCGGATAATGGAATCGCCAAAAAACACCACGTCGGCTTTATATTCCAGTTTTTGCAGACAACTGTCCCATGAAAACGCGGCCCAGTTAATATTCGCATTTTGTTCTTTCAAGCCTAATTTTACAAACAACTTGGTTAAATAACCTGCTTTTACAGCCACCGCAATCGCCAAAAGCCAACCGGCTGCCGCAGTAGCTGCTATAACCATCGGATACATATAACACACCTCTGTTTTGCCTTTGTTTTTCTGTATTATGGCATATTATTTGTAACGTGTCAAGTTATATGTTCACTATGTTGCGTTGTCGATGTAACAGAAATTAAAGGATATACTAAGCATGGGGGTGACGGATATGGACAAAAAGCAGTATGACAATTTTAAGCATTTAGGGCTCAACATTGCCTATTATCGAAAAGAGCGAGGACTATCTCAGCTGCAACTGGCCGAACTGATCGATATCAGCCGCACGCATATGAGCCGAATTGAAACCGCAGAGTGCGCCGTTTCTCTGGATGTGGTGTTTCATATCTGCGATGTGTTAAACGTGAATCCATCCAAGCTCTTTGACTTTCGATAAATTTGATAATGTAAAAAATCGCCCCGGAAACAAGTTCCGGGACGGCTTTGTTTTTCTTAGAAGCGGCACTTCTGAGCAATGTAGTTCTTCAGCTCAGCAAT
The DNA here is from genome assembly GCA_045576715.1 of Faecousia sp. GTDB lineage: Bacteria > Bacillota > Clostridia > Oscillospirales > Oscillospiraceae > Faecousia. The sequence continues at coordinate 6,114 of JAZNHB010000045.1, forward strand.
GGGAACACGCACCTGCTCCATGGTGTCACGGTCACGGACGGTAACACAGTTGTCGGCCTCGCATGTTTCGTCGCCCACAGTCTGGAAATCAACGGTGATGCAAAGAGGTGTGCCGATCTCATCCTCACGGCGGTAACGCTTGCCGATAGAACCGGCATCATCGTAATCCACCATAAAGTCCTTACGCAGCTCCCGGTAGATCTCCTCTGCCTTAGGTGCCAGTTTCTTGGAAAGGGGCAGAATTGCTGCCTTGAACGGTGCCAGAGCCGGATGCAGCCGCAGCACGGTACGCACATCGTCCTTGCCGTTCTTATCCTGGCCTACCACCTCTTCGTCGTAGGCCTCACACAGAAATGCCAGCGCCACACGGTCGCAGCCCAGAGAAGGTTCAATGACATAGGGAATGTAATGTTCGTTACGCTCCTGATCGAAGTAAGTCAGCTTCTTGCCGGAAGCCTCCTGATGACGACCCAAATCGTAATCGGTACGGTCCGCGATACCCCACAGCTCGCCCCAGCCGGAGCCGAAGGGGAACTGATATTCGATATCGGTGGTCGCACGAGAGTAGAAAGCCAGCTCCGCGGGATCGTGGTCACGCAGGCGCAGGCTGTCTTCCTTGATGCCCAGAGAAATCAGCCAATTCTTGCAAAAATCCTTCCAGTAGGCAAACCACTCCAGATCGGTGCCCGGCTGGCAGAAAAATTCACACTCCATCTGCTCAAACTCACGGGTACGGAAAGTGAAGTTGCCGGGGGTGATTTCGTTACGGAAAGCCTTGCCCACCTGGCAGACGCCGAAGGGCAGCTTTTTCCGGGTGGTGCGCTGGATGTTATCAAAGTTGACGAAGATACCTTGAGCAGTTTCCGGACGCAGGTAGGCAACAGAGGAAGAGTCCTCGGTGACGCCGATCTTGGTCTGGAACATCAGGTTGAAATTACGGATAGAGGTGAAGTGGTGCTTGCCGCAGTTGGGGCAGACCACATCCTCATGTTCCTCGATAAAGGCGTTCATTTCCTTGGTGTCCATGGCATCCACGTTCACCTGCTTGCCGGACTCGGAAGCGGCGATCAGCTGGTCAGCCCGCTGGCGCGAGCCGCAGCCCTTGCAGTCCACCAACGGGTCGGAGAAAGAACCCACATGGCCGGTGGTGACCCAAGTGGTGGGGTTCATAATGATAGCGGCATCCAGACCCACGTTGTAGTCTGATTCCTGCACAAATTTCTTCAGCCACGCTTTTTTCACATTGTTCTTGAACTCCACGCCCAGAGGGCCGTAATCCCAGGAGTTGGCAAGGCCGCCGTAGATTTCGGAGCCTGCGTAAACGTAGCCTCTGTTCTTACACAGAGTTACGATCATATCTAATGTCTTTTCGCTGTTTTTCATTGTTTTTCCTCCGTTCTTTTTGCTCTTGTATATTATACAGAAATATATAGGTAAATCAAGAATTTTCTTCCTCGGGAGTAAGTACATTCTCAGGACCAAGATCGTCCGCCATCATCTGATAGATGCGCTCAGCCACCTCCACGGTGGTCTTGTCCTGAATCTGATCCGTAGCGATCACATCCAAAAGGTGCAGATCCACAATGCTTCCCTTACCCTTCAGTAGTCGGCCGATCACATGGTTGGTGCCTTGCAGGGTGCACACCACAATAGGTACATTTGCCTTCTGAGCGATCTTAAACACACCGGGACGGAAGTGAGCCAGCTTGCGACAGGGATTGATCCGCCCCTCCGGAAAGATTGCGATAGATACCGTATCGTTTTTCAGCAGGCTGATGCACTGCAAAATGGTTTTCAGTGCTTCTTTGTCGTTTTCCCGGTTGATGGTAGGACATAGCAGCTTGGGCATTACCTTATTCACCAGAAACATATTCTTCGTTTCCCGTTTGCCTACGAATGCCAGCTGGCTTTTGGGGAAGCAGTAGTAAAAAATCGCCGGGTCAATATTGTCCAGGTGATTGCTCACCAGTAAAAACCGTCCGTCCTTCGGCAGCTTTTCCCCACCGGTCAGGCGGATACGCACCGGCAATACCGTCACCGCTGTGTGGACCAATTCCATCACAAACCAGCGGAACGCCGGGCTGTCCTCCGAGCGCGGCTTTTCCGGGTCAATACAGGCACACAGCAATACAAACACGCCGAGCACACCCACCGCCAACAGCAAAAAGCCAAACACGCAGGCCAACGGCAACAGCCACAAAAACATCAGCGTGTCAAACGCGCCAACGCCTGCACACAGCATTACCGCAGCGGCAAATGCCAGTGCTGTCAACATTCCAATCAGCATAATCCTTTCCTCCGGGACAAGCTTTCGTCGTTTCTGTGTATTATATCGTGAAAACACAGCCAAAACAAGTGTAAATTTTCCAAAAGGACTGGAAATTGCCTGTGCAAGTTGGTATAATATATGCAATATCTGCGATTTGGAGAAATTGTCCATGAAAAAAACCTTTCGCCCCAAGTATATTCTGCCGCTTACGCTGATCTCCGGTCTTGTGGGCTGCGCAATGCAGATTTGGCTGCAGGTCACCGGGCCAGACGCAAAGGGACTGCTGCGAACCGACCATCCTGCCATCGTGCTGTGCTATCTTTTGACGGCGGCAACCCTTGGCGGAATGATTCTATGCCTGCGGCCAGTCTGCGGAAAATACCCTTATCGGGGTCTTTTTGCCCCTTCGGCGCTTTCCTCCTTTGGCTGCTGGGCATTTGCCGCAGGCATCTTGTTCACCGTTCTGACCGCATCGAAGCAGACAGCGCAACCCCTTTCTGCCATCGACTCCCTGCTTGGTCTTTCTGCCACCGTCAGCCTTTTGGTGTTGGGTATCTGCCGCCTTAAGGGTGTGCGTCCTAACCCTGCCTGGCACACGTTGGTCACGGTCTACCTGATGTTCCATCTGATCTGTCAGTACCGGTTCTGGAGCTCCGAAACACAGCTGAGCGCATACTTTTTCCCTTTGATGGCCTCTGTTTTCCTGATGTTGGGTACGTATTATCAGGCAACGCTGGATGCAGGCTCACACAACGTAAAAGCGCACCTGTTCTTTCGGTACGGTGCCCTGTTTTTCTGCTGTCTTTGCGCAGGCGGTCAATTATCTTTGCTTTATATCTGCGCCGCCGTCTGGTGCGCTCTGTCCGGCTGCAGTTTTTCTGTCTTTGACCAAGCTGACCATATGCACCTTCCTGCCCAGGTAACGCTGTGTCTGGAAAAGCTCAACGACGCAGGCTTTGAAGCCTATGTGGTAGGCGGTTGTGTCCGGGATGCGCTGCTGGAACTGCAGCCGCAGGATTACGATCTTTGCACAAACGCCACACCTTCGCAGATCTGCCGGGTCTTTTGCCGGTATCGGCTGGTACGCAACGGAGAAAAGCACGGCACCATCGGCATTGTCATGGACGATCAGTTATTTGAGATTACTACCTTCCGTACGGAAAGCGGCTACTCCGACAGCCGCCATCCCGACCGGGTCCGGTTTGTCAATGACGTGACCGAAGATCTGGCGCGGCGGGATTTTACCGTTAATGCCATGGCCTACTCTCCCATTTGCGGTTACGTGGACCCCTTCGGCGGTTGCCGGGATCTTGCCCAAAAGCTTCTGCGCACAGTGGGAGATCCTACAGAGCGTTTTCAGGAGGATGCCCTGCGGATCCTTCGGGGCGTGCGATTTGCTGCCCGTTATCGACTGACCTGTCATCCGGACACAGAGCAGGCCATGCTCCGACTGGCAGATACCATGGACTCTCTTGCCCGGGAACGGGTTTTTGAGGAATTGAGCAAGTTCCTGGTATGGGCTGAGGCAGATGACCTGCTTCGCCACGCGCCCATTTTGATCCGGGTGATTCCGGAGCTGGCAGCCACTGTGGACTTTGCCCAGCACAGTCCTTACCATAGCTACGATGTGTACACTCATACCGCCCATGTTGTTTCAGCGGTGGCGCCGGAGCTACCCCTGCGTCTGGCAGCGCTGCTGCACGACGTAGGAAAGCCGACCACCTTTACATTAGACGGGACCGGACGGGGTCACTTCTATGGTCACGCAGCCGTCAGCGCCGAAATCGCCGATGCGGTCCTGCAGCGGCTGCGCGCGCCAAACGAACTGCGGCAGCAGGTGGTTTTTCTCATCCAACAGCACATGCTCTGTTTAGAGCCTGAGAAAAAACAGCTGCGCCGTACGCTCAGCAAATTCGGCGCAGACAATCTAAAGCAGCTGCTGCAGCTGCAACAAGCGGATTTCTGCAGCAAAGGCAGTCCGACGCAAAGCGAATCTTACGCGCAGATCGGCGCGCTTGTGGAGGAGATCCTTTCTGAGTCGGAATGCCTGCAGCTTCGGGACCTTGCCGTCAACGGCAACGACCTGATGGCATTGGGTTTTTCCCCGGATTCTCATCTGGGAGACACCTTAGCACGTCTATTGGAAATGGTGCTGGACGAGCAGCTTCCCAATGAACGGCAGGCACTTCTTTCCGCTGCCGCAGCCATGGGCATAAACAAGGAGGAAACGAAATGAAAAAGATTGCAGTTGTTACCGGCGCCAGCTCCGGCATGGGCAGAGAATTTGTGCTGCAGCTGGAGCAGTATGTGCAGGTAGATGAAATCTGGGTCATCGCCCGTCGCATTGATGCGCTGTGGGCGCTGCAAAAGGACGTGCGCACCTGCGTGCGTCCCGTGTGTCTGGATCTATGCAACGACAGCAGCTTCGAAAATTACCGCGCTCTGTTGCAGCAGGAACAGCCGGATGTAAAACTGTTGGTCAACGCCGCCGGCTTCGGTAAATTTGGTGATTTCCAAAAAGTTCCGCTTGATGATGATCTGCGAATGATCGACTTAAACTGCAAAGCTTTAGTGGCTATGACTCGTCTGACGCTGCCCTATATGCGCCCCGGCAGTCATATTTTGCAGCTGGACAGCCTGTCCGCCTTCCAGCCTGTTCCCTACATTGCCACCTACGGCGCCACCAAGTCCTTTGTGCTCAGCTACAGCCGCGCCATCAGCGCAGAGCTGAAAGGCTCTGGCATCCGGGTAATGTCCATGAACCCCGGCTGGGTGAAAACAGAATTTTTCAGCCACGCCCTGCAAACAAACGCCGACCAAAAAGTGCAGTACTATAACCACCTGTATGAGGCCAGGGACGTGGTTGCCACCGGCTTAAAGGACCTGTACAAGACCAAAAAGCCTTATTCCGTCCACGGTCTGCCCATCCGCAATCAAGTGCGGCTGGTGAAGCTTCTGCCCCACAGCCTTGTGATGAAGGTATGGATGGATCAGCAGAAAAAGCCAAAGAACAACGATCAACTCACCACAAAATAATTGCAAGAAAAAACTTCCTTTTTTTCTATTATTGTGTATAATAGTGGTAAAAAATATAACTATTAGGAGGATTTGTGTCGTGAGCCACCATAAAACCCCTATCAACGACCCAAAATTGCAGGCCCGTATTAAGAAACAGGCGCAGCACGATCACCGGCTGGAACACGTTTTCCGTCGGATTCTTCATTGGATCGAACGCATCATTGCGCTCATCACCATTGCGGTACTTCTGACAGCGCTGTGCATCGAGCTGTTCCGGATGTTCACAACCGACGGTTACTTAAACGATATCAGCACGTATCTGCACCATGTTCTGACAATTGTCGTGGGTCTGGAGTTTGTAAGAATGCTCATAGACACCACCCCTGCCAGTATTCTTGAAGTGTTGACAGTGGCCATCACCCGTCACGTCATCTTAAGCCATGATAACCCTTGGAGCAATGTGGCCTGCGTTGCTTGTATCGCCGGTTTGTTTGCCATCCGTCGCTTCCTGGTCCGCAGAAGCGAGCTGAAAGAAGAAATGGTTGAAATGGATTGACTTGTATTATAAAAGACCGGTCGTAAGACCGGTCTTTTTCTATGCAATTACGGCACCTGGGACTGTTCAGGCTGTGCTTCTTCCAAAGCGTTTTCTGCCGGATCTCCCATTTTCCTCTTTTTCGCTTTTCTCACGAGGACAATGACAACAACCGTTGCAAGGCCCACAAGCAGCACCGACGCAGCCGCCACCAAAATCACCATATCCTGCCGCCACCCGGCAGGCACTTCCTTTTGCGCCAGCGCCGCAGCGGGTTTTGCTGTGGGTTCCGTTACCGGCGCGGTTGTGGGCTGGGTCTCCGGTTGCGTTTCCGGTTGGGTCGGCTCCGGCACATAAGGCACATCCAGATCACACAAAGCAAATGTGGCAAGGCTCTGTATTTCGGCAGACACCATTCCCGCTTCTTGATCTTGTGTGCTTGCCAGCTGATTCACTTCTCCGTTTGTAATCGTATACAATCCCAGATTGGCGCTGAAATCTTCTGGAATCCTGATTTCCAGATGCACGGCACCCTCAGGCTGCACCGACGTATCCTCCACCCGGGCCTCCATGGTAAATAAGAAGGCCTTTGCCGTCACCGCCTGCAAGGCAACCATCAGCATCTCCGGTTCCTCCGGCGCAGTAACATTCAGCTGCGTCTTTTTAGGAAACACCCCTTCCTGGGTGGTTACTCCCATGCCAAACTCCGGATACTGAACTGCGCAGTCAGACTTTATTTTCTTTATCTTTTGGCAGCGCTGGCAAGTTTTTTGGGTGATCCCGGCAACATAGATGGTGCTTTCGCGCACCGTTTTCGCGTTTGCGTATTTATGTCCCAAGGCCTTGACCGTCTTGGTCTTTTCTTTTTCGCAAACAGCACACCGGGCAACTTTCTGCCCCTTAGCGGTGCAGGTGCTTTCTTTCGTCACAATCCACTGCCCATAGTTGTGGTCTGTGGTTTTTCCAATGGTTTCCTCCTTGGTTATGCCACAATCCAGACAGGTAAACGCTTTCGTTCCCGTTTCTTTGCATGTAGCTTCCTTTGTGACCACCGGGTGATCCCAATCATGGGAATTTCCTCCCTGCAGGCAGGAAATTGCGCCATTGCTCTTCATGTTTCCCTTAGGAAAGTACTTGGCGGTAGGCTGAACGATCAGCGAAGGTTTCTGGTTGTAGATATTGGCGCCGGTGCCGCGCTTCCACGCTTCCTTCCTTATGGCGATCAAGCCTTTTGCGTCACCGTTACCGTCCACATATGTAATGTAATTTTTATCATAGGTCAGCACAATAATGGAGTGGTTTCCCTCCCGGATGTATACTGCCGCATCATCCCGAACGCCCCACTTTACAAAATTCTCATATGTGATTTTGCCCTTGGCTTTGATCACTTTATGGTTGCTGTTCAAGCTGTGATGGGGATACACACCGTCATAAAAATGACCGTAAAAGGCATTGGCATAAGCAAAACAGGACGTGCCTGCCCGGGGCGCCGGTCCCCAGTACTGATAGACGCCGTTATTGGGTACATTCCGGGTGCCCAGCGCTGCGTTGACCGGTTTTGTTTTGCCGCTGTCCTTATATAAACCGATATCACCGGCAAACATTTTATCCAGCTTTTTGGCAATGGAGGTTTTAGAAGAAAATTCACTGCCGGAAACCATGCTGCAATTGGTGATTTGGCCGGTACCGCTGGGCAATGCCGCAAAAACCGGTGTTGCCAACGTCAGCATTACCAGGACAGTCAGCAGCCAAACGCTCCACCTTTTCATTTCTTCCGCCCCCTTTTCTTTTTATTGTAACACAAAACTGCAAACTTGCAAGTAATTGCCCCCAGTCTGCGACTGGGGGCAGCATTCAAATGTTGGCAATATATGCGTGCATTTTATCTTTGGCGATCACATCGGTATGCAATTCCTTTCGGGTCTGCAGATTCCGAAGATTTCCGGGAATCGGTACGCCTGTCAGCTGCTCCAGCTGTTCCATCTGCCGGAATTCATCTCCCTGGGCGCAAGGCTCCAGCGCAGAAAGCACCGCAGCCGGGAACTTATAAGCAGAGGCGGTAGACAGCACCACCATAGGCGCAGTATCGCCGGTTTGGTTTACATAATCTTCCGCCACTGCCCAACCTGCGGCAGTATGGGTATCGCACAGGTAGCGCTGCTGCGCCCAAACCTTACCGATGGTGGCGCGGGTCTTTTCATCATCGCAGAAGCCTGCCCAGAACTCAGCTTCAATATCTTTTTTCAGCTGCGCAGGCACAGTATAGAAGCCTTCGGTATTCAGCTGCTGCATCAAAGAGGCCACCAGCTGCGTGTCGCCGGACATAAAGTACAAAACACGCTCCAGATTGGAAGAAACCAAAATATCCATGGAAGGAGAAATGGTCTTATGCAAGGGTCTGCGACGGTCATATGTACCGGTCTGAATAAAGTCCGTCAGCACATTGTTGGCGTTGGACGCGCAGATCAGCTTGCCTACGGACAGACCCATCCGTTTTGCCAGATAACCTGCCAGAATATCGCCGAAATTGCCGGTGGGTACGCTAAAATTCACCTTGTCGCCAAAGCGGATCTGTCCGCGCTTCACAAGGTCTGCATAGGCCTTGAAATAGTAGGTGATCTGGGGCGCAAGTCTGCCGATATTGATAGAGTTGGCAGTGGACAGGCACTTACCCTCCACACCGGCGGCAAAGATATTTTTCACGCCGGTCTGGGCATCGTCAAAGTTGCCTTCCACCGCGCAAACGTGAACATTCTTTCCCTCCTGGGTGACCATCTGGGCGCGCTGTACCTTGGAAACACCGCCATTGGGATAGAATACGCAGATCTGCACACCCTCCACGTCCGCAAAGCCTGCCAACGCAGCCTTTCCGGTATCTCCGGAAGTGGCTGTGAGAATGGTGATATCCTCCTGCATTCCTTTCGCTCTTCTGGCGGCGGTGAGCAGCTGCGGCAGCATGCAAAGGGCCACATCCTTAAAGGCGGCGGTGGGTCCTCTGAACAGCTCCAGCACAGTAAATTTTCCGGTATCCACCGTAGGGGTCAGCTCCCGGGTCTCAAATTTGCCTGTGTATGCCCGTTCCACCAGTTCTTCCATATTGGGCACATCCGGCAGCATTGCGCCAATGATCGTCTGCGCCATTTCCATCGCCGTGCCTGCAAGGCACCGGGAAATATCCAGCTGGGGCAGCTGCTGCGGGACGTATAAGCCGCCGTCGGGTGCCAGACCGTTGAGTACAGCCTGGGCGCTGTCTGCAGAAAATTCTTTGGAGCGTGTGGAGTGATAAAGCATCGTTTTTCCTCTTCTTTCTTACTGTGTGCACAAAAATCGGTGGATTTTTGGCGCATCCATTGGCTTTTGCCACTATTGCAATTTCCGTGGGTATATGATATACTGTTTCAGATAAAAAAGCAAGTATTTTCCTAATGGCAGTGCATGTATTGCAAGAAACGAGAGATTTAGGAGGAACCCACCATGAAGATCGGTTTGCTGGGCTTTGGCGTAGTCGGCAGAGGTGTGTATGATCTGACGGCTGAGCGAAGCGATATGCAAGTAACAAAAGTAGTCTGTCTGGAGGAGATCAGTCTGCCTGATGCACAGGTAACCCGGGATATTCAGTCGGTACTGAACGATCCGGAGATTGATACCGTGGTAGAGGCCATGGGCGGTCTGCACCCTGCCTACGAATTTGTGAAAGCCGCCATTGAGGCAGGCAAGCACATCGTCACTTCCAACAAGGCGCTGGTGGCAACCTTCTATGACGAGCTGATCCCCCTTGCGCAGGAAAAGGGCGTACATTTGCGCTGCACTGCCGCTGTGGGCGGTGGTATCGGCTGGCTCTCGGAGCTGGAGCGCGCCCGGCGGATCCAAACTATTGAGCAGGTAGGCGGCATTATGAACGGCACCTGCAACTATATTCTCGACTCCATGACCCGATTGGGTCTTGGCTACGACGAAGCGCTGTCCCAGGCGCAGGCTTTGGGATACGCAGAGGCAAACCCCTCCACAGATGTGGACGGCATTGACACCTGGCATAAGCTGATTCTCTCATCCAACATCGGCTTTGGTCTGCGTGTGGCACCTGACTCTGTTCCTGCCGCAGGCATCCGCAATATTACTGCCGAGGATGTAAAAAACTTCGCCGAGCACGGCTATGTATGTAAGCTGGTGTCCACCGGTATCCTAAGCGGTGATACGCTCCACGCTTTCGTTCAGCCGACCCTGTTTGGCAGCGGAGAACCCGAGGCCGCCGTTCCTTCCAACTATAATCTCATCACCTTAGTTGGCAGCGCATCCGGCCGTATGAGCTTTTACGGTCAGGGGGCAGGCCGCTACCCCACTGCGTATAATGTAGTGCAGGACTGTGCCGACGTATTGTCCGGCAAGGGTTTCTACAGTCCCTGCGGTAAAAAAATCAGCGCCGATAATTCCGTGACATACCGGTTCTACGTCCGAGGCGAAAGCGATCCGTGGCTGGCAGAAAATACACAGCAATGCTGGAACGGCGCTGTGATTACCAAGCCTGTGTCCGTCGGCAGCATGCATGCATGGCTGGCATCCCACCCCAACAGCTTTATCGCCGCCCTGCCCAATGAATAATCGGCTTTGAAAGAAGGATAAGTTATGTTGAAAGTTACAAAATTCGGCGGTTCGTCCATGGCCGATGCCAGACAGTACCGCAAGGTAAGAGATATTGTCCTTGCTGATCCCGAGCGTCGGGTGGTGATCGTTTCTGCCGCCGGCAAGCGCGATGCCAACGACCACAAGCTGACGGATCTTCTGTATCTGTGCCATGCCCACACCAAATACGGTGTGGCTTGCGATCCTATTTTTGATATGATCACCTCCCGCTATTTTGAAATTCGGCAGGAGCTGGGTCTGCAGGTGGATCTGGAAACAGAGTTTGCAGACCTGAAGAAGCGGCTGGATGCCAAGCTGGTATCCGAAGACGAGCTTGCCAGCCGGGGTGAATACTTCTCCGCCAAGCTGATGGCCGCTTTCCTGGACTTTGAATTTGTGGACGCTGCCGACTGGATCCGTTTCAATATGGACGGCACGGTTGACAAGGAATTTTCCTACCCTGCCCTGAAAAAACTGGGCAACGGCAAAGGCATCGTCATTCCCGGCTTCTACGGCGCTATGCCCGACGGTCGCATCCGTACCTTCAGCCGGGGCGGCAGCGATATCACCGGCGCGCTGGCAGCGGCAGCGCTGGATGCAGACGTATATGAAAACTGGACTGACGTTTCCGGCATTCTGATGGCAGACCCCCGGATCGTGGAAAACCCCCAGCCCATCCCCGAGGTTACTTATGACGAGCTGCGTGAATTGAGCTACGCTGGCGCGCAAGTGCTCCACGAAGGCACGATCCAGCCTGTCCGGGAAAAGGGCATCCCGGTTAACATCCGCAATACCAACGCCCCCAACGACCGGGGCACCTTCATCCAAGAGGACTTTGATACCGAAACCGACCCTAACCGGGTCATCACCGGCATCACCGGAAAGAAAGATTTTTCCATCATCACCATGTTCAAGCGTGGCATGACCAGTGAAGTGGGCGTGCTGAAGAAGGTGCTGAAAGTTCTGCAGCGTCACGGCATTTCCGTGGACTTTGTGCCCAACGGCATTGACAACGTTTCTCTGGTAATGCGCACGGAAGCCGTCGCTCCCCATCTGTATGCGATTCTCGCAGAGATCCAGCAGGAGGTTCAGCCGGATTCTCTGCAGGTCCTGGATGAAATTGCCGTCATCGCTGCCGTAGGCCACCGGATGGCATTCCGCCCCGGTGTTTCCGGCAAGATCTTTGCCGCGCTGGGTCAGGCAGGTATCAACATCCGCATGATCAACCAGGGTCCCGATGAGCTGAACATCATCTTCGGTGTGGACAATAAGGACTTCGCCGAGGCCATTCGTGTGCTGTATAACAGCTTTGTAAAGTGAGGTTAGAAAAATGAAGAAACTGTACACCGTCGCAATTCTTGGCGCAACCGGTGCCGTAGGACAGGAGATGATCAAGGTCCTGCAGGAGCGCGACTTCCCCGTGGGTAAGCTGATCCCCCTTGCCAGCGCTCGCAGCGCCGGTAAAACGCTCAAATTCAAGGGCGAGGATGTGACCATCCAGCTGGCCTGCGACGAGGCTTTTAACGGCGTAGATATTGTTCTGGGCGCCGCAGAAAATGATATCGCCCAGCAGTTTGCCCCTGCCATCAAGGCAGCCGGCGCTGTATTCGTGGACAATTCCTCCGCGTTTCGTCAGGACCCCACTGTTCCTTTGGTGGTCCCTGAGGTCAACCCCGAGGACGTGGCTTGGCATAACGGCATTATCGCCAACCCCAACTGCTCTACCATCATCACAGTTACCGCTGTGAATGCACTGAATCAGCTCAGCCCCATCAAGTCTATGGTCGCCTCTACTTACCAGGCCGTATCCGGCGCAGGCGCAGGCGGTCCCATCGAGCTGCTGGGCGAGGTGGAAGCGCTGACCAAGGGCGAAAGCTATACGCCTAAGGTATTCCCCTACCAGATCGCCTATAACTTGATCCCGCAGATCGGCGGCGAGGCTTTTGAAGGCTATACCAGCGAGGAAATGAAGATGCAAAACGAAGGTCGCAAGATCATGCACCTTCCGGAACTGACCGTCAACTGCACCTGCGTCCGTGTGCCTGTCGTGCGCAGCCACTCCATCTCCGTCACCTGCCGCTTTGATAAGAAGGTCACAGTGGAGCAGGCGCGCCAGGTGATCGCCTCCGCCCCCGGCTGTAAGCTGGTAGACGATCTAAGCAACAAGCAGTACCCCATGCCTCTTGATACCACCGACCAGGATATCGTATTTGTGGGCCGCATTCGTCCCGACCTGACTGACGAACACGCGGTGAGCCTGTGGTGCTGCGGCGATCAGGTACGCAAGGGCGCCGCAACCAATGCCATTCAAATTGCTGAGCTTCTTGTAAAATAAGCATATCGCAAGCTGTATATCAGCGGAAGTAACCGCATGAAAAACTCCGGCACCAAACGTAAACAGCGGATTCCTTTTTGAGGAATCCGCTGTTTGATTCGCTTAAATAATTCGTTTGCCCTGGATATAGGCGGCAGACAATTTCAGCTCTGGGGTCAGCAGCAAGAAATCTGCTGCATAACCCGGCGCAATTCTGCCAATTTGCTGATGAAGACCGATGGCCTTTGCCGGTGCTTCTGTAACGGCAGTAATAGCCGTTTCCAGCTCCATTCCGAAGGATACCAGATTTCTGACTTCCTGCAGAAGGTTGGTAGAAGAGCCTGCAAGAGTGTCGCTCCCCAACAGCGTTGCTTTTCCGTTTTTCATTTCGATAGGCTGTCCGCCCAGTTCATACTGACCGTCGGGCATGCCTGCGCAACGCAGAGAATCGCTGATAGCCACCAGCTTTTCGCCAAAAAGTTGCTGCGCAACACGAATCACCGCAGGGTGAATGTGCAGTCCGTCGCAGATCAGCTCCACTGTTGCGCCGCTGTCAAAGGCCGCGCCTACCACACCCGGCGCCCGGTGCAAAAAGGCAGGCATACCGTTAAACAAATGGGTAGCGTGGGTTGCACCGGCGGCAAAAGCCGTCATTGCCGTATCGTAATCAGCTGTGGTATGTCCCAGAGAAACGGTGCAGACCTGGGATACTTCCCCAATAAATTCCAATGCGCCCGGTTCTTCCGGCGCAACTGTTACCAGTCGCACATTGTTTCCGCTGGCTTTATTCAGCCTGTGGAACATGGCAGCATCCGGCCGGTGGAGATTTTCTGCAGCCTGAGCGCCTCGCTTGGCATAGCTAAGAAACGGTCCTTCCAGGTGGATGCCTGCGCATTTTGCGCCATCCGCCGGTCTTGTAAAATCACGGATTGCCGTCATAGCAGGCAGCAAATCTTCCTCTTTCAGCGTCATTGTAGTAGCCAAAAAGGAGGTCACACCATTTTGGGCATAGTACCGGGACATTTTGGTGATGCCTTCTGCCTTGCCATCGGAAAAATCTTCATTCACAGCGCCGTGGGTATGGATATCCACAAAGCCGGGAACAAGATACATACCCTCTGCATCCACATCGCAAGGCGCTTCCGGCGCGCCGATGCAACTGATTTTGTCCCCATCTATAGCAACAGATGCCTTGCGAAACTTGCCATCCACGAAAACATTTGCATTGCCAATAATCATAATTACACCTCCGGCAAGGACGCAGCTGCTACAGACTGACCCACACGGCGGGTCTTCTCGTCCGGGAGCATAACAGTAATTCTTTCTGCCAGCTCCGGATACTCCTCCTGCAAAACCTTGTTGCACTTTTCAATGATCCGTTCACCGCCGACACCGGAGGCCACACGGCCCAGCACCAGCAAATATTTCAGATCATAGAACTGAGCATACAGGCACAGGGTATGCGCCAGATAGCAGCCGATATCGGTAAACACGGAAAGCGCCGCCCGATCACCGGATTCTGCCAGCTTCTGCACCACCTTCAGTTTTTCTGCCGGGGTCAATTCCCCGTCCAGAGCAATATCTGCCCGGGGCGCCAGCTTAATGACCGCATCTTGAGAAAAATACTTACAGCCTACACCGAAATCCGTAGACCATTCGTCCTGCATGGCCGCTTCGCTCAAATCCACCGGAGCAAAGGCCAACTCATTGAACCAGCCTAAGAGCCTGCCGTCAGCATTCACATAGCCCACTGCCTCACTGGTGCCCATGGCCAGACCCATAACGCAGCCCTTTTCCATGCTCATAGAGCCGGCCAAGGCAGTAACATCGCCGTCGTTTGCCACCACGATGGGCACGTCACCAATTTCCTTAGCGGCGCGCTCAAAGATGGTTTTCACCTCTTCTCTGCGTTCTCTGGGCACTTTGATAAACAAAGAAGAAACCATGGGGGAATTGCCGATAAACACACCGGCAGATGACACACCAATTGCGTCCACCCGGGGCATTTTGGATGCGGCAGTCTTAAAAGAATCCACAATTCCATCGAACTGATACTGAGGGTCACTTTGGGTCTTGGGATGCCAGACCACCTCTTCAGAGTACACCGGCACACCGTCAATCACCGCAGAAACCTTCCGGTCACTGCCGCCGGCATCGAAACCAATACGGCAGCCCTTCATGTGACCGCCTGCAGCTACAGCAGCTTCTTTGGCTTGGGGGAAGTTTTCTTTGGATACGGACAGCACTTCAAAGGGGCGCTCATACACGTCCTGCATGAACTGCACGTCAAAAGCTCTTGCTCCTGTAGGAGAATAGGCCGCCCGGATACGGTCTGTCACGGCCTCATCGCCGTTTAAGTACACCCGGAAGCCGCCCACGCTCCAGAGCAAAAACTTCACCGTCCGCTCCGCATAGCGGTAGTTGGCCTCTGCAAATTCTGCGCCGCGCAAAAAGGTGTGCAGCACTGTAGTTTTACCGTTTTCGCGCTCCACCGCAATGGAAAACGGGCGGTCCGCTTTCTCCAGGTAGGCCTTGCGCCAGACGCCGAAGGGAATAAACTCCGGGTCCAAAAGCGGCTTATGTTTTACTTGTGTCTCAATTTTCAGATACTTCATATTTAGAATCCTCTGCTGTCAGTTTGCGCACAATTTCGTGCATTTTCTCCCATTTCTTTTCCATGTCCGCAACCATATGGAACTGGGTGCGGCAGCGGTCCAGATTCTGACCGGGACGACGGTTAGCAAAATACCGGTCGCCGTCCAGATAGTCGGTCAAAAACCGCAGTCCGCATTCCAATGTTATAATTTTTGCGCCTGTAGGCATAAGCTCCACTTCCAGGGGCGTCAGGCCCGGGCAGGCGGACAAAAAGCCTTTTGTATAGCTTTCAAACAATGTAAGGTCAAGGCTGACCCGGTGGGCATCCTGAGCATCCTCTTCGCCGGTTGCCGCGCCAAAGCGGATGGAATCACCGTAATCATAAAGGCTGGAACCGGGCATTACCGTATCAAGATCAACCACACACAGCGCCTTTCTTGTTTCTGCGTCCAGCATCACATTGTTCAGCTTTGTGTCATTATGGGTTACACGCAGCGGCAGCTTTCCGCTTTCCAAAAGGTCCACCAGAATGCCCGCCTCATTTTCGTGCCGGATAGCAAAGTCGATCTCCGCCTGCACCTGCTTGGCGCGGCCCATGGGATCCCTTTCCAGCACCTGGTAAAACTGGCGATAGCGTTCCTTAGTGTTGTGAAAATTAGGGATGGTTTCCACCAAAGTCTCAGCCGGGAAATCTACCAGCAACTGTTGGAATCTGCCAAAGGCTACGGCGCTTTGATAGAAATCTTCCGGCGTTTCCGGTGCTTGCAGGCAGATAGCATCCGCCACAAACACATACACCCGCCACACAGTGTTGTCTGTATGGCGCAAGTAAGGCTTTCCCTCCAACGTCTTCACAAGCTGCAAAACGGCTCTATCGTTTGATTCCTTGCTCCGCAGGAAGTCCGTTACCGCCTCGATGTTACCCATCAAGCCGTCCACATCTTTGAATACCGATTCGTTGATCCTCTGCAAAATATAGCTGTGGCCATGATCGGTCGCAATCAAATATGTTTCATTGATATGTCCTTTTCCGTAGCGTGTGCCGGATACCGCTGTTCCCATTAAGGAAAATTGGCTCAGTATTTGCTGCAAATATTCTGTCATTACTCTTTCTCCTGTTCACATATGGTAGTTGCTCCGATGGTTTTGAAAAATCTTCAGATTTACCAATTTGCCGCGCTTTGTGCGGCTATGCGCTGTTTAAAGAGACGCTCCTTAGGCGGATGCCGGTCCTTATTGGCCGCGTCCGGACGGATATGCAGGGTATTTGCCAAAGCAGTCTTTCCATCTGCTTTTGCACAGAATTGACCTATTGCTTTTTCTATAGTCTTATTTTATACTATATTTGCTGGTTTTCAACCCCCTATGTTGATATGCTTTAACACAATCTTGCTATCAGAGGTGTTTCCATGAAGAATTACATATATGAAACCCACGAATGGAAAGATTCCCTGTTGCCCTTTATTTTTCACCAGGAATTTTCAGTTGTGCGCCACCACTGTCCCCCAAACTGGCACGAGAGCATAGAGCTGCTTTACTGTCTTTCCGGAAAAGGTGTGATTCAGTGCGACACGAAGAACATAGATTTTTTACCGGGAGACCTGTACGTTGTCAATCCCGGTCTTCCCCACTGCGTTTACAGCAACAGCGCTGTCCTTTACCACTGTCTGATCATTGATAATTCTTTTTTGCGCGACAACGGAATCGAAACGCCGGTCCGCTTTCAATCCCTTGTCCGCGACTACCGTTTTTTCATGCTGTTTGAACAGCTGAAAGATGCTTATATTGCCTACGATAACAAACGCGCTTACGCCATACTGCATATACGTCAAATTATTTTAAGTTTATTGCAAATTCTGTGTGACGATTTTACAGCCAATACACTCCAGCAAGCAGATACTTCCGCAAATGACACAGTGAAAAAAGTGCTGCTGTACATCCAGCAAAACATGAACAGGATCATCACCCTTGACGATGTGGCCAATTCCGTGGGCATCAGTAAGTACCACCTTTCCCGTGTTTTCAAGGAGCATACCGGAAAAACAATCATTGAAATGGTAAATCTCATACGCTGTACCGAAGCCAAACGCCTCATTGAAAACGGAATGTCCGTAAGCCGCGCTGCCACCGCCTGCGGCTATGAAAACCTCTCCTACTTTTCCCGCACCTTTCAAAAAATTTTTTACAAACTGCCATCCTCATTCTCCCAAAAAAGCAAACCGCAGTTGTGACTAAATCTTCCAAATCTGCAACATCCACACGGATGCATAAGGCTTGTGGTAAAAACAGCTTATTTCCCAGCAGCCAGGCCTGTCTGGCCCATAACCCGAAGGTCTGTCAAGGCTTGCTTTGCAAGCCGGGAAAAGAAAATACCACCCGGTTGTAAGCGGTGGCACACAGCATATAAAAGAAAAAGGAACCCCCCGGTAAAACCGGGGGTTCTTCATATGCGGGCATAGCCCTATGTTTCTTGCGTAATACGTAAACGCATAATAACAGCCCGCCAACTGCATTGTCTTACTTGCGACCCGTAAACGGGCTAGCGGATGGG
>JAZNHB010000046.1:0-25808 GCA_045576715.1 Faecousia sp.
CCTGTGTGACGGAAACACGCTGAAGCTGTTAGCCATTACCAGCAGCTTCGGTCTTAACACAACGCAACTTCTGTACGACGTTGCGAAAGCAGAAGGCTGCACCAATGTGGTTGTGGCCAGACTGTATGGCAGCGGCTGCACACTGGAACGGCACGTGAATAATGCTGAATCCAACACAAACTACTATCAGTACACAAAAATCAGCAGCGGCAGTTGGGAACAGATGGATGGCGTTCCCATGAAATACGGTCTGCAAGACGAGGATTGGGACATCATCTACATTCAGCAAAGCGCTGCAACGGCTGGTGTTATTTACTCCTACGGTGATTATGTGGATCGCCTGATGAAGTATGTCCAGGAAAACAAGACCAACCCCAACGCTCGTTTTGTATGGAACATGACATGGGCATATCAGGCTGATTCCACCGAAAATGTATTCGTGGCTACCTTTAATTCCGACCAGATGAAAATGTACAATACCATCGTGGATATTACTAAGCAGCTGATCCTTCCCCGGGAGGATTTTGACCGGATCATCCCCACGGGCACTGTGATTCAGAACGCACGTACCAGCGCTTTCGGCGATACTCTTTGCCGTGACACCTTCCACTTGAACAATTACGGCGCTATTCTGGCTGCTTACGGCCTGTACTCTGTGCTCACCGACAAACCCTTGACCGAAATCAATCTGGATCCGGTTGCCACTGCTAAGAACAGCATCACCAGTGCTCCTCTGATTACTGAGCCCCTAACCGAACAGCAAAAAGCGATCATTATCGAATCAGTAAATAATGCAGTCCAAAATCCCTTCCAAGTCACAGAATCTCAAATTAAAAACTAATCTCTATGTTTGAGCATCGGTGCAACAAGCTCAGTTGCGCCATCGGCTCTTAAAAAACAGCTTAGCTACAAAATCCACCTCCGTGCAATAAGCGGAGGTGGATTCTTTGTATTCATCAGCGATTATGGCGGCGATATGCGCCCGGTGTCATGCCCGTGGCAGCTTTAAATTGAACAATGAAATGCTGGGTACTCTTGTATCCCAGTCGCTCCGCCACCTCTGAAAGTGTAGGCTTATTATCTGTAAGTAAAATGGTTTGTGCCAGATCCATTTTGGCATTGATAACATCCTGCATCGGCGCGCATCCAAAAACTCTTTTGTAGACGCTATGGAATCTGGACGGACTTAATGATGCAAGTTGCGCCATTTGTTCCACTGTCCATTTTTGTTCTGCGTTGGAAAACACTTGCATGCGCAGACGGTACAGCAAATCTATATCAACACTGCTTAATTCGGAAACCATATCTCCACGGGATGCCCGTGACAATGCCACAAGAAATTCCACCACATAGGCGTCCAAAACATCATTGTAATTGGATTGTTTCTGCAATTTTTCCATTCTCATTTTCCGGATCATATCAGAGATAAAACCGGTGTAGACGGGATAGAATATCGTATCCAGAGGAATTTCGTATTTTTCCAGCAGCGGTGCAATGTCAGGGTTTGCATGAATCCAATTCATGGTACTATCCTTGGTGAAATGAAAGTTGCGGACTGCGCCTGGTCTGGAAAAGATGCAGGCATTTGGTTTTGTTACCACTTTCTGTCCATCTATCTCAATTATAATCGACGTAGGAAAATGAAAAAATTTATAAAATTTTTGCACCGGCCCAAAAATACTGGCACCGGCCTTCTGAGAATAGTGAAAAAATGCATTGTGAATCAGCATATCTATCACCCTTTCACGTATGTACTCCCTGGCCAATGCATAATCTGCACTATAGGAGGGATGCACGTGGTTATGAGTTGGATCTTTACAGGGATCTTGGCAATCTCGTTAGTTGCCGCAATCATTTTCGGCAGAGGCGCACAACTGGCTGCAGCCATACCGGTAGGTGCTCAGGCAGGAATCACTCTGGCAATTTCCATGGCGGGCTCCATTTGTCTTTGGTCCGGTGTGGGCAGGCTGATGGAAAAAGTAGGCATTACTGCCCTGCTGTCAAAGCTCCTCAAACCGATATTGGCAAAAGTATTTCCCTCTACACGAACCGACCTTCGACTGGCAGGCAGTCTCAGCGCAAATATTTGCGCTAATTTTTTAGGATTGGGCAATGCCGCTACACCCATGGGAATCCAGGCAGCTCAGCAACTTGCTGCAAAAAGCAATAACAATCTGGCAAATGATGAGCTTTGCCGTTTGATCGTTCTGAACACCGCATCTATTCAGCTGATCCCTGCAACTGTTGCTGCTGTACGCAGTTCACTTGGATGCAGTACACCTTTTGATATTCTACCTGCCGTTTGGATCACCAGCATCTGTTCCGCAGGTCTGGGCCTATGCTCTGCATGGTGTTTTGGGAGGTTATGGCGGAAATGACCGACTATATCGTGCCGCTACTTTTGCTGTTTGTATGCGCTGCAGCATTAAAAAAAGGAGAAAATGCATACAGTCTTCTGATAGATGGGGCGCAGGATGGTTTCAAACTGCTGATCAGTTTGGTACCGGCACTGATATTGTTGCTATGCGCAGTGAGCATGCTGCGCGCCTGCGGCGCTGTGGATGCTATCAGCAGCTTCTGTGCGCCGCTATTTAAGCTTTTTGGCATCCCACCGGAAACAGCCATTCTAGTTCTGATCAGACCCATCAGCGGCAGCGCTGCCCTTGCGGTAGGCACAGACCTGATGGCAAGCTATGGGGTAAATTCAACCATCGGCAGAACGGCTGCAGTAATGCTGGGGTCCACAGAAACAACATTTTACACCATCAGTATTTACTTTGGCGCCGCGGGCATAAAGAAAACCCGATACACAATCCCTGCAGCCTTGATCGCTGATTTGACAGGGTTTGTAGTCGCCTCCGCCACCATTCAGCTGTTATACTAACATGTCTTTACATAATGTAAAAACCCCGCAGGCAAATGTCTGCGGGGTTTTATGCTAACATGCAAGAGGGAAAATTAATAGAACTTTCTCTTGTTCTTACGAGCAGCCTCAGACTTCTGCTTACGCTTCAGGCTCGGGCTGACATAGTGCTCGCGCTTCTTAACCTCAGCAATCACGCCCTCTTTGGCACAGCTACGCTTAAAACGGCGCAGAGCGCTTTCCAGAGATTCGTTTTCCTTAACGCGAATTTCAGACATGGTTTTCCCTCCCTCCGATGGCATCCGGCTACATCCAGGATGCATTCAGGGCCTGTATTCAGGCTTTAACATTATAAGCTGATTCGTAGGAAATGTCAAGATGATTTTCAGGATTTTTCACCCGTTTTGCCGAAATTCATTACTTTATAATCAAATTTACAAGCTTGTTTTTCACTACGATAGTCTTAACGATATCGCCGCCCTGCTTTTCCAGGAACTTAGCGATCTTCTCATCTGCAAGCACATTTTGGATCACCGTATCGTTATCCAGATCAGCATCCATAACTACGGTGCCGCGCATCTTGCCGTTGACTTGGACCGCCATGGTAATTTCGGAATCCTTGCACTTCTCTTCGGAATATTCAGGCCACTTTTCGTATGCGATGGTATTTTCATGTCCCAAAATTTGCCAGATTTCCTCGCCTACATGGGGTGTGATGCAGGAGAGCATTTTAATAAAGCCTTCGGCATACTCTCTGGGGCAAGTGCTGTTTTTATAGACCTCATTTACAAAGACCATCATTTGAGCAATGGCCGTATTGAAACCCAGTACCTCAAAATCAGAGGTGACCTTTTTGACAGTCTGGTGATAGACCTTGGTCAGCTTGCCGTCATTCGCATCCGTAATATTGGCAGGCTCAGTAAAGAAATTCCAAACACGGTTGATGAACTTTCTTGCACCGGCGACTGCCGTGGTGCTCCAAGGTTTCGACACCTCCAGCGGTCCCATAAACATTTCGTACAGACGCAAAGTGTCCGCGCCGTATTCGCGCACCACATCGCTGGGATTCACCACAAATTCAGGGAATCGCTTGCCCATCTTAATGCCGTTCTCACCCAGAATCATGCCCTGGTGCACCAGCTTCTTAAAGGGTTCTTTCACAGGAGAAATACCCATATCGTACAGAAAACGGTTCCAAATTCTCGAATAGATCAGATGCCCTACCGCATGCTCCGGTCCACCGATGTACAGGTCCACAGGCATCCAGTGCTCCAGAAGCTTGGGGTCGCAAAGCTCCTTGTCATTTCTGGGATCGATATAGCGCATAAAATACCAAGAAGAACCGGCACTGCCGGGCATGGTAGAGGTTTCACGCATACCCTTAATACCATTTTGGTCGTACTGCTTCCATTCGGTGGCGTTCTCCAAAGGCGCCTGGCCGTTCTTGCCCCTGTAGTCCTCCAGCTCCGGCAAGATCAGCGGCAGCTGCTCATCGGGCAGGAACACGGTCTTGCCGTCTTCTGTGTACACACAGGGAACAGGCTCGCCCCAGTAACGCTGACGGGCAAATATCCACTCACGGAAGTGGTAGTTATTCTTTCTTCTTGCCACACCGGCATTTTCCAGCTTAACCGTGATCGCTTCCTTGGCTTCTTCTACGCTCAGGCCGGTAAATTCCTCAGAATTGATCAGCTTGCAGCCCTTGCCTAAGTAATCCTGCTTTTCAAATGCACACTGGGAAACATCACGGCCTTCAATGACCTGAATCATGGGAATGTTGTGCGCAATGGCATACTCAAAGTCACGTTGGTCATGACTGGGAACCGCCATGACTGCGCCGGTGCCGTAGTTGCCCAGAACAAAGTCGCCGATAAACACAGGCACTTCCCTGCCGTTTACAGGGTTAATGGCATATACGCCCTTCAGATGACAGCCGGTTTTGGTCTTGGTTGCGTCGGTACGGTCGATATCGCTCTTCTTAGCAGCCTCGGCAATATACGCTTCCACCTCTTCTTTGTTCTGCACACGGTCCATAAGAGTCTGCACGATCTTACCGTCAGGTGCAAGAACCATAAAGGTGATACCGTAAATGGTTTCGATACAAGTGGTGTAGATGGAAAATTCACCACCGCCCACCAGCTTGAAGTCCACTTCCACACCGGTAGACTTGCCGATCCAGTTGCGCTGGATCTCCTTGGTGGATTCGGGCCAGTCGATCTCCCCCAGACCTTCCAACAGCTTTTCCGCAAATGCAGGCTGGTCAATAACCCACTGCATCATATTCTTCTTCACAACCGGGAAGCCGCCACGTTCCGATTTGCCGTCGATCACTTCATCGTTGGCAAGCACGGTACCCAGCTCTTCGCACCAGTTAACAGGCATCTCAATACGCTTTGCGTAACCTTCCTCCCACAGTTTCTTGAAAATCCACTGTGTCCACTTATAAAATTCCGGGTCGGAAGTTGCTGTTACCTTGGACCAATCGTAGTCAAAGCCAAGCTCCTTCAGCTGCGCAGTGAAGGTTTTGATGTTTTCCTGGGTAAATCCGTTGGGATGGTTGCCGGTGGAAACCGCATACTGTTCCGCAGGCAGGCCAAAGGAGTCGTAACCCATAGGATGCAGCACGTTATAGCCTTGCATACGCTTCATGCGGGACATAATGTCGGTAGCGGTATAGCCTTCCGGGTGTCCTGCATGCAGACCCACACCGGAGGGATACGGAAACATATCCAGAACATAATATTTAGGTTTGGAAAAATCCCACACATCTGTATAAAAGGTGTTATTTTCTTCCCAATACTTTTGCCACTTTTTTTCAACTAAGGAATGCTCGTAATTCATTTTGCTCAACCTCTTTCCTTATTCCGGGATGATGATCTGGCTTATATCAATTTGCTGTGCATCTGCCCACAGACGTTCCAGCGCGTAAAACTCTCTTGCTTCCTCGGTGAACACATGGACCACAACACTGCCAAAATCCAGCAGCTCCCATGAATTTCCCCGATGTCCCTCTCTGCCGAGCATCGGTTCGCCCAGTTGCTCAAAGGTATACTCCGCATGATCGCACAAGGTTTTAACATGGGTGCTGGAGGTACCTGTACAAATGATAAAATAATCTGCAAGGCTGGACACCTCGCTGATCTTCAGCAGCTGAATATCTCTGCCCTTTTTACTGTCCAATGCCTTCGTTACCTCGTAGGCAACTTGTTTTGCTGTTAACATAGGGTCTCCTTTCGGATCTTTATTTTCTACGCAGCCACTGCAGTGCTTCCCGAGAACTGGGGGATATCTCCCTGCCCTCCTGTTGCAAAACCTGCATAGTCTTTTCCAGTCCCAGCAGCAACGCGCTGTCTAAATCCGTAAAGGCCAGCTCACGCAGCTGCTCAACACCGGGAAAGTCCCGATTTGGCTCTATATAGTCTGCCACATAAACGATCTTTTCAAGCAGGTTCATTCCTGCTTTACCGGTTGTATGGCTGGCAATCGCACTAACAACCGCATCATTTTCCTCAAAGATTCTCTTTGCCACCAGGCTTCCGGTCAAAGCGTGCAAAATCTTAGGATTCTGTTTGGAAAAATCGTCCAACACTATACCATAAACACGGCACAAAGTCAATTGCAGCGATGTATTCAATGCCTTTGTAATATCATGCAAAAGGCCTGCTCTGGCAGCATCTTCCCGATCTGCTCCCCAATGCTCAGCAAGGGCAACAGCCATATCCCGACAGCCAAGAACGTGTGCAACACGGTTGGGCTTCAGCAGCTGAATAACAGTTTGCTCCAGGTCCTTAAGGGAAAGACCATACAAATTCCGGGGGGTATTGCCGTTAGATGATTGCCGATTAAATTCATCGGCGCAGCCAAACACTTGCATCCGATGAAGGTCTTGGGCAGAAATTGCTTTTTGCTCCATTGCGGTTCCCCCTTGCAAGAATTATCGGTTTTCCCTAAGCTGACGCTCTCTGTCCCGTTCGATAGCTTTCTCAATCGCCTGCTGGCGGAAGTATTCGTTGCGTTGCTGACGAACCTTCTGGGCAGCCTGGCGGCGTGCCTGCGCGCCTTTGCGCACCGGATTGACTTTAACGGGCTTGCGCTTTGCCCGGCCTGTTTGACTTCGCTCTTGCTGCAGCTTTTCACTGAAACGGTAAATAACAAATTTCGTTCCAATGACCGAAACGCCATCTGCTCCGGTAGCTTCACAAATAGCGTCACTAATCTCCCGGGGCGTCATAAGCGCTCCTTCCAGCACTTTTCCCTTCACCAATTCCCGGGCAGTTAACTGGGATTCTGCCTCTGCGATCACCGCATCGGTCACACCACCCTTGCCCACCATCAAGGTGGTATCCAATGTATTCGCCTGAGCGCGCAGCTCTGCTCTTTCCTTACTTGTCAGCATAGCCAGCCTCCTTCATTTTTTCATAAAACAGCCTTAGCGCATTTGCCCGATGAGACACTTGATTTTTCTGCTCTGCCGGAACCTGCGCCAAGGTTTTCCCAAAGGGCGGATAATAGAAAATAGGATCATATCCGAACCCTCCGTCGCCCACCGGCTCCCGCGACAGGAAGCCGTGCACCTCACCTCTGGCCTGAATGATCTGACCATCCGGGTGGACCATGGTGATCACGCAAACAAATTGCGCCTGACGCTGCTCCCAGGGAACGTGCTCCGTATTTTTCAGCAACAGATGTACTCTGCCCCAATCATCAAGACTCTCATCAAATCCATACCGGGCAGAATAGATACCCGGTTCGCCGTTCAGGGCATCCACAGCAATGCCGGAATCGTCAGCCAAAGCAGGCAGGCCGGTGGCCCTCATAACTGCTTCGGCCTTAATAAGCGAATTTTCTTCAAAGGTAGTGCCTGTCTCCTCCACATCAATGTCTATACCCAACTCTGATTGGAGCACTAACTCGATGCCGAATTTCTCCGTGATCTTACTGATCTCCGCAAGCTTGTGCCGGTTTTTACTGGCTAATACCACTCTCATCAGAATAGCGCCTCCACAAATTCCTTTGCCTCAAAGGGCATCAGATCATCCATTTGCTCTCCCACACCGATGAATTTCACCGGAATCTGCAGGCTGTCCGCAACTGCAATGACGATTCCTCCCTTTGCAGTGCCGTCAAGCTTTGTAAGAGCAATGGCAGTCACGCCTGTGATCTGCTTAAACTGTTTTGCCTGAATCAGGCCGTTTTGACCAGTGGTGCCGTCCATGACCAAAAGCACCTCGCAATCAGCCTGGGGCAGTTCTTTCCCAACGATACGGGTAATTTTACACAGCTCGTTCATTAGATTCTGCTTATTATGCAGCCTGCCGGCAGTATCCACAAGAATCACATCTGAGCCTCTAGCCTTGGCCGCCTGGATGCCGTCATAAACAACAGATGCAGGGTCTGCGCCTTCTTGCTGTCTGACAATAGATGCATTGGCACGCTCTGCCCAGATTTCCAGCTGATCGGCTGCAGCAGCACGGAAAGTATCCCCTGCCACCAAAAGAACGCTTTTCCCCTGCTTTGTCAGCTGCGCCGCCAATTTGCCGATGGTGGTGGTTTTTCCCACACCATTGACACCAACGACTAAAATCACAGACGGTTTTGAATCCAGCTTCATCTGAGTGTCGCCCACATTCAACATTTCCACAAGAATCTGCCGCAGCGCCAACCGGGCATCCTCAGCAGTTTTTAAATGTTGCTCACGGACGGCCTTTCGCAAATGGGTAACCGCTTTTACAGAGGTCTCAACACCCAAATCCGCAAGGATCAGGCATTCCTCCAGCTCATCATAGAAATCATCATCGATCTCTGAAAAACCGGAAAACACACCCCCGAGAGAATTGCTGAAAGCATCTCTTGTCTTGGTCAGTCCTTCTTTGATCTTATTAAAAAAACCCATGCTTGCTCCTTTTATTCCATAATGCCCAATTGATGCTCCATTTGATTCAAATCCAAACGAATCAATTTGCTGACACCCTGTTCCTGCATGGTCACGCCGTAAAGCACGTCCGATGCTTCCATGGTGCCGCGACGATGGGTGATGACGATGAACTGTGTATTCGTGCTCAGGTTGCGCAGGTAGTTGGCGAATCGTTCCACATTCCGGTCATCCAATGCTGCGTCGATCTCATCAAGCAGGCAGAAAGGCGTTGGACGCACCTTCAAAATAGCAAAGTACAGGGCCGTGGCAACAAAGGCCTTTTCGCCACCGGATAACAGCGTAATTGTCTTCAGCTGCTTTCCGGGCGGCTGCACACGGATCTCAATGCCGCAGGTCAACGGCTCATTAGGATCTTCAAGCACCAGCTGACCTTTGCCGCCATTGAACATTTCCTCAAATACAATGCCGAAATGGTAATTAATCTTCTGGAACTCTGCAACAAAGATCGTTGTCATTTCCTGCAGAATATTGCGAATAATACCCTCCAGCTCCCGTTTGGAAGTCAGCACATCATCACGCTGCTGTGCCAAATAGGTATAACGCTCATTCACACGGGTGTATTCCTCGATAGCACCCAGATTCGGTGTTCCCAATGCTGCGATCTTACGTTTCAGCTCACTGATACGACGGTTGCCTGCGGCAACAGATTCGATCTGGCCTCGTTTCTCCACAGCCGTACCCGGTGTCAGCTCGTAGGAGTCCCACAGCTTATCAATGATCTGCCTTTCTTCCATCGCTGTGGTAACCTTCTTCTGCTCCAACAGCGCGCAGGCGCGCTCCATATTGATAAGGTCTTTGCTCTTTTCCTGGGCATCCCGTTCTGCACGCGTTTTGGTAGCCTCTGCCTGGGCGCGTTGCGCCACGGCATTTTCCATTGCTTTGCGCATCCGGTCAGCTTCCTCGTCGTTGCTCTGCTGACGCTGAAGCACTGCCGCAATTTCTCCCTCCAGGCGGATATTATCGCTGTGGATACCGTCAATGAGCGCAAGCTTCTTATCACGGTCGCCCTGCATATCTCTTTGCAGGGTCTGCAAATCTTCAATATGGTTAACGGCAGTATTCTTCTCTGCCTCCAACGCTGCTTCCTCAGTCTTTAACTGGGTCATTTCGTCGGTAATCTTACTCATGGATTCAGAGGACTCTTGCTGTGTGCCCTCCAATGCCGCAAGCTGCTGCCTTGTTTGGGCAAGCTGCGCGCCATAAATCTGCAGCTTTGCCTGCTTGGCGGCAAAGCGCTCCCGATCGGTATTAGTGCGCGCATCCAAAGACATCTTTTCACTGCGGGCAGAGGCAAGCGCATCCACTATAGCCTGCACCATGATCTCATACTGCTTCACAAGACCCTGTTGGCGAAGCACCTCATCTTCTGCCTCACGCAGCTGATCTCTCGCTGCGCTTAACTGAAATTCCACTTGATCCAGACTTCTCTGCGCTTCCTGCAACTGCAGGTCACAATCGTCCTTCTTTTCCCGCAGCTGTGTTTCCTGCTGAGTTAGTCTTTCCAGCTCGTTGGCGCGGCTGAGGATATTCGCCTCTTTATTAACGGAACCGCCGGTCATCGAACCGCCAGGATTGACCACCTGACCGTCCAAAGTAACGATCTTAAAACGGTTTGCATACTGTTTTGCGATGGCAATGGCCGCATCCATATCTTTGGCAATGACTACTCTGCCCAGCAGATTCTCTATCACTTGCCGATAACATTCCTCTGTGGTGATCAATTGGGAAGCAACGCCAACATAGCCTGCGCATTTTTCAAGCCCTTTTTCTTCCAATTTCTTTCCACGGATAACAGACAGCGGAAGGAAGGTGGCACGACCGCAGCCGGTACGCTTCAAATAAGTGATGGCAGCTTTTGCATCCTGTTCCTTATCCACAACAATTTGCTGCAACGCTCCACCAAGGGCGATCTCGATTGCCACAGCATACGTATCCTCTGTGCGGATCAAACGGGAAACCGGCCCATGAATATTGCGCAGCGAACCCTTCTGGGCCTCCTGCATTACAATGCGAACAGATTTCTGATAGCTTTCGTAATCGCGCTCCATTGCTCTAAATACCCGGGTCTTTGCCTGCACGCTGTCAAGCTGCGCTGTCAGTTCACGCAGCTGTTCGGACAGTTCATCCCGCCGCTTTGCGCGGGTGGTCTGCCGCAGGGTATACCCGGAAATGGTATTGCTTGCAGCTGTCACATCCTCTTGCGCCTTCTTCAGCGCATTGCGACTGTCCTCCAGATCACGCTTGGCAGCTGATTCCCGGACACCGGCCGCCTCAAGGTCTGCATTCAGCTGTTGCTGCCGGTCCGCATTTTCCTGCAGACTGATCTCCAGACCGCGGATATCCGCCTCATGGCCTGCAATCTCTGCAGCAAGCGTCCCTTCGGCCGCGCGCAACTCCAGAAACTGTCGTGTCATTCCCTGAGCGCTGGCGGTCATCACAGCCAACTCCTGCTGCAATGCCTCCAAGCTCTGATGTTTTAAAGTCAGTTCCGATTCAATTTGCACAATACGCTGTTTCGTTTGCTCCAGCTGCGCCGTGATACCGCCGCTGCGGTCATCCTGCCCCTGCAATTCATCTTCAATACGGGCAATATTGGCATCATTATTGGCAATGTTGCTGCGCAGCACTGCCAGCTGACCGTCCATTTGCTGGTGGGTAGCATCCAGCAAGTTCACCTGCATGCGGATGTTCTCCAGCTCATCATCCCGGGTCCGCAGCAAAGAACCCATCTGCTCAGATTGTGAATAAAGCTTATCCAGATCATCCTTCGCCTGCTGCAACACAAAGGACGCAGAGGCAAAATCCTCCTCCGCCTTTTTGGCAGCATCTGAAAGCTTGTCCAGCGTGTCCAGCCACACGGCAATCTCCACACCCTGCAGCTCTTCCTTAATTTCCAGATAGCGTCTTGCCTTTTCCGATTGCACCTTTAATGGCTCCAACTGCAACTCCAGCTCCGAAATCTTGTCGCCAATGCGCAGCAGGTTGTCCTCCGTATGCTGAAGCTTACGCTCCGTCTCTTCCTTACGGTGGCGGTACTTGGATATACCTGCCGCCTCTTCGAAAATCTCACGGCGGTCGGCACTTTTCAGGGAAAGAATTTCGTCAATTCGTCCCTGTCCGATATTGGAGTATCCCTCTCTGCCAAGACCGGTATCCATAAACATCTCGTGGATATCCCGCAAACGGGCAGACTGGCGATTGATATAATACTCACTGTCGCCACTGCGATAATAACGACGGGTGACCATCACCTCGTCAGCATCGTAAGGTAGCGCCCGATCTGTGTTGTCCAAACAAAGGGTAGCCTCTGCAAAACCTACAGCAGTCCGTTTCTGAGTGCCACCAAAGATCACATCCTCCATTTTTGCGCCACGAAGGGTCTTTGTGCTTTGCTCACCCATAACCCACAAAATCGCGTCGGAAATGTTGGATTTACCGGAGCCGTTGGGACCGACAATCGCAGTAATATCATCGCCGAAACGAATCAGCGTTTTATCGGGAAACGATTTGAATCCCTGCACTTCCAAAGATTTTAAGTACACAGCAACAACCTCTTTATCTGCAAGTATAAAATATCAATTTATTATACCCTTTAATAGAAGAAATTGCAAGTACCGGAAGCACTATTTTCCACTGTTTTGCAAATTGACAAAGATACTCTGCGCTCATATAATGTCATTGTAAGGAGTGGTTCATGTGAAAATCGTTTTACTTACTGCCCTGGGAGTCGGAGGCGCTACTGTTCTTGGCTCTGTGCTTGGTTTTATCTTCAAGAAAATTTCCCATAAATTCAGCGATATCGTGCTGGCCTTTGCAGCCGGGGTGATGCTCTGCGCAGCAGTAACCGGTCTGATATTGCCGTCATTGGAATACGGGGGCGGCGCGCCGTTACTTGTGAGCGTGGCCGGCATTTTCTGTGGTGCAGTCTTTTTAAGTGTGCTGGATAAACTGGTGCCACATCTGCATCGGCTGGCCGGTGTTGACCAGGAAACACATCCCAACAGCGGCACAAAATTAGACAAGGTATTGCTGTTTGTCATTGCCATTGCCATTCATAATCTTCCCGAGGGTATTGCTGCCGGTGTTGGTTTCGGCAGCGGAAACGACGCCAAGGCGTTCACCATCGCTGCCGGTATCGCTTTGCAAAACATCCCCGAAGGCATGGTAATTATCGGGCCCATGCTGGCAGCCGGCATGCACCCTGCGCGTACATTCCTTTGCGCTCTTGCCACCGGCGTGATCGAGGTTGTGGGTACGCTGCTGGGTTACTTTGCGGTGAGTTTGTCTTCTGCAATACTCCCCTTCGCCCTTGCTTTTGCCGGAGGTACCATGCTGTATGTTATCAGCGACGAGATGATACCGGAAACCCATCATAACGAAGAAAGAGGCGTTACGTATTCTCTGCTGGCAGGCTTTTGCCTGATGCTGGCAATGGGATACTGGCTGGCATAGCGAAAACCCTGCGGCAATCATTTGCCGCAGGGCCATTTTATTTACTTCACATAATCCAGACTGATCCAGCCTTTGGAAATTCGTCCCCAGGTGACGGTGCCGACTTTGGCCCTTTCCAGAATCTCAACTTTTGCGCCCTCGTAAAGGTATCCAACCACCTTATTGGTTGTGCCTGCACCGCTGCGAATACGCAGGCAGTCAGCACTCACCGTCTTGATGTTGGCCTGTTGAATACCGGATGAAGGTTCCTGCTTGTCCAAAATCACATAATCAAGACTGATCCAGCCTTTGTCAATTTTACCCCAAGTGGTAGAACCTACCTGCTTGCGCTCAATAATTGTCACCTTTGTGTCAGGCTTCAGGTAACCGGCAATGGCATAAGATGTACCGGGACCCTTGCGGATGCGCAGGAACTCATTAACCTTCACCGTTCCGGTCATCTTTTCGGCAGGTGCAGTTTCTGAACCACCGTTATGGTCGCTTTTTTCTAAAACGACATACACCAAACTGATCCAACCCTTGTTGGTCTTTCCCCATGTAGTTGCGCCCACTGTGGTTTTTTCGGTAATGGTCACTTTATCGTTTTTATAGTAATAACCAACCACCTTACCGGAAGTGCTTGGGGCGCTGCGAATACGAAGCCGGTCGCTGACATTAACTTTTCCTGTCTGGGATTGTGGCTGCACGGGCGTCAGTTGTTCCTCCGGCTGGGTTTCAGGTGGCCGCGTGGGTTCAGGCTGGGTTTCAGGCGGCGTATCATCCGTCTCCTGCTTTTTGTCCAGCACAATATAATCCATGCTGACCCAACCCTTTTCGGTTCTGCCCCATACCATAGACCCGGCAGTTTTCTGCTCCAGAATGGTTACCTTTGTTCCGTTTTTCAGATGGTCAACAACCTCATATCCTGTACTGGGGCCACTGCGCACCCGCAGCAGATCATTCACCTTTACCGTACCGGTTCTGACTTCCGATTCTGCCGGTTTATCCGGCTGCTTTGTAACAGCATCGTAATCGGTATATTTCAGCGCGATCCAGCCGCCGTCAAATTTGCCCCATTTCAGACTTGCGCTGCTTGTAACCTCTGTGATGGTTATTTGCTTACCGGCATTTACCTTGCCCAATGAATCGTAATTTGTACCCGGTCCCTTGCGGATATTCACACCGTTATTGGTAACAGTCACAATCACAGGATCAGCCGTATTTTGCGCAGGTGCATTGCCCTGGGCATCCCTCCAATGAGCATATAAGCGAATGTTCTTTGTTGATGCATCCAGTTTCGTAACTTTCGTACCGCCCACCGGTTCTGTGTACCAACCGACGAACTTATAGCCGGCGTACGTGGGGTCTTTGGGTACGAAATCTGCGGTTAGGGTAATATCATAGCCTTGTACCTTGGGGCTGACTGTGCCGCCACAGGCATCGTATAATACATAGCCGAAATTCTCCGGATTGGACGTGGAATACACACCGTTTAAGTACAAATTTGCATCACGCAAGCGTCTTTTGAGTAACGACAGTTTGATCTCGCCGCCTGCATTGCACCAACGGCTAAAAGCATAGATCAGCTCGTTTCCTGTGGCGCCACTGACCACAGCATTGTACAATAGTCCCGAATAAGCCCAAGCAGAACCGCAGTTGTAGGAAAACAGCAGCAAGGCATCAAACTGATGCTGGTTCAGCGTCGCACCGGTTCTGCTCATGAACTTATAAAGCTCGTTTTCAAACTTCTCAATGTACACCTTTAAAAGGCTCTCTGCCTCTGATTCCGTGATGCCGTGGGTCTTGTAATATTCCAATCTGTCGTCAGGACATTTCGTTCCGTAGCCTACTGTCCATTGAGCGTAATCCCAGTAGGGTTTTGCGCTGAAGCCTTCATATTTTTTCAAAACAGCAACTGCTTCCGCGCTTGTTTTTAATTGCGCCTGTTCTGCCGCCGCATCCACAGGAAACACAGAAACCAGACTTAACAGAATCGAAATTGCCATACATAGACTCATCAGTCTTTTCTTCAATGATACATTCTCCTTTCTGTAAACACTACACACATTATAGCAAGAACCGACATTGTGTGCAATTGGAAAATTCAGTAAAATACCACATCTTATCTTTAATTTTTTCCAAAAAAGTCTAATGTTTATGATGTTTTTAAGAGGAACGAGCCGAATTGCCATATACACTGTTTCAGTTAACATAATTTTTTAAATTAGGATTGCATTTTCTGCGGATCTATGATACGATCACCCAAAAGAATGAAAGGAGTGAGCAGCTTTATGGATAAAGTATTGGTCGCCATGAGTGGCGGTGTGGACAGCTCTGTTGCTGCTCACCTAATGCAGTGCGGCAGCTATGATTGTATCGGCGCCACCATGCGGCTATGCGACGGACTGACTGCTCCCACCGCCGGCGTGGACGATGCCCAGAACGTAGCAAACCGCTTAGGACTCCCCTTTTATGTATTTGATCACACCGCCCTTTTTCGGGAGAAGGTGGTGGAAGAATTTATCCGCTGTTACGAACAGGGCGGAACGCCCAACCCTTGCCTTTACTGCAACCGGCATTTGAAGTTTGATGCGCTGCTGCAAGAAGCCGTAAATCTGGGTTGCCAGTATATTGTCACAGGCCATTATGCCCGGATCGAAAAAGACGAAACTACCGGTCGTTACCTGCTGAAAAAGGCGATAGACACCGGAAAAGATCAGTCTTATTTTCTCTCCTGCCTGACCCAGTATCAGCTGGCGCACACGCTTTTTCCCCTTGGCGAAACGACAAAGGAGCAAGTCCGCGCCATCGCAGAAGCAGAAGGCTTTGTCACCGCAAAGAAGAAGGATAGTCAGGATATTTGCTTTATCCCGGACGAAGATTACCGGACTTTTATGGAGCGCTACACCGGCAAAACCTACCCGGGCGGCGATTATTTAGACCTGGAAGGCAATGTGGTTGGCAAGCATAGCGGCACAGTAGGTTACACCATCGGTCAACGAAAAGGCTTAGGCATCGCATTGGGCGAGCCGGTATACGTTTGCGGCAAGGATATGGAAGCAAACACTGTCACAGTCGGTCCGGATACGGCACTTTACAGAACTGCTCTGCGGGCAGTTGATTGGAACTGGATCTCTATTCCGGAGCTGAGCGAACCTGTGCGGTGCAAAGCGCGGGTTCGCTACCGTCACGCAGAGCAGCCTGCCACTGTGTATCCGGAAGAAAACGGCATTGCACGGGTGGAATTTGACGAGCCCCAAAGAGCCATTACTCCGGGGCAGACTGTTGTTCTGTATGACGGTGACACCGTCATCGGCGGCGGCACAATATTATAAAAAAGGAACGACCCTTCGGTCGTTCCTTAAATTTTTATATCTGGGAAGTATTCTTTTGCGAAATCTACCTCTTTTACCTGAAAGCTTTTTCCGTTCAGGCTTTCCAGGTTGCCGGCATCTGTGGTGAAGCAGAAGGTCAGCTTATAAGAATACAGTGCTTGATAATTCCGGCCATAGCCCTTATCCAGCTTACCGTATTTTCCGTCGCCAAGCAAAGGATGCCCTGCATGGGCGAACTGGGCACGGATCTGGTGGGTTCTGCCGGTGATCAGCTCACATTCCACCAAGGAAAGACCCTGCCGGCTGGCAAGTGTGATATAATTGGAGTGGCAGGATTTAGCGCCGGGTTGGGGTGTATCCGATACAAACACGCGGTTCTTTTTGGCATCTTTGAAAAGATAGCCTTTCAAGCTGCCCTTAGGCGGCCTAGGCACGCCTTCTACGATTGCAAGGTAACGCTTGTCCAGCTCTCTGTCCTTGATTTTCTGGTTCATGACCCGCAGGGCTTCGGCAGTCTTTGCAGCAATGACGATACCGCCGGTATTGCGGTCAATGCGGTTACACAGCGCCGGGGTAAAGGCATTCTCCCCTCTTGGGTTCCATTCCCGTTTCTGATAGAGATAGGCCTGGATATGGTCGATAAGTGTTTTTCCGTACTCTGCGCCATCATGGGGATGCACCGCAAGGCCGGGCCGCTTGTCCACAAGCAAAATATGATTGTCCTCATAGACGATATTCAGCTTTGGCGCAGCCACCGTCAAAAATGCATTATCTTCCCGTGGCTTATCAAAGAACTCGTCGTTGATATAAAGCTGCAGCACATCGCCTTCCTGCAGGCGGCTATCCCGTTCCACCCTTGCACCGTTGCGTTTGATCCGCTTAATGCGGATATATTTCTGTGCCAACGAGGCAGGCAACAACGGTACGGCTTTCGCAAGAAACCGGTCAAGACGCTGACCTGCGTCGTTGGCACCGATTATAAACTCCTTCATTGCTCCTCCCGGTTTTCCGCAAAGTACCGATCCATCTGCTGGGTAAACTCCAGCGCCGGATTATAACCCATCTTGCGCTGGCGATTGTTCATCGCCGCCACCTCAAGAATGACAGCAAGGTTTCTGCCAGGCGTAATGGGGATGGTGTTCATAGGAATCTGCACCCCAAGGATCTCCATGTGCTGATCCTCCAGACCCAGTCGGTCGTAGACTGTCTGATTGTTCCAAGGAACAATATTGACCACCAGATTGATCTCATTTTCTGCCTTAACGGCACCCATGCCGAACAGCTTGGCAACATTGATAATGCCGATGCCACGCAGTTCCACGTAATTGCGGATCAGCGCAGGCGCGGTACCAACCAAAGCACTTTCGGAGATCTTACGGATCTCTACTGCGTCATCGGCAATCAGCCGGTGGCCGCGCTTCAGAAGCTCAATGGCCGCTTCGCTCTTACCGATGCCACTATCACCGATGAGCAGAAGACCCTCGCCGTAAACCTCCATCAATACACCATGTCGAGTAATGGACGGTGCCAACTCGGATTTCAGCCATGCGATAATAGCAGACACAATGGTACTTGTGGCCTCTTTGCTGCGCAGAAGTGTCACATTATGCTTTATTGCCATTTCCATGCACTGGGGATCAGGCTCAATATCACGAGTGATCAGCAGCGCCGGAAAACGGAAAGAAAACAGGCGGTCAAAGGTCATCGCCCGTTCCTCTTGGGACAATTTTTGTACATAGCTCACTTCCACGTTTCCCATAACCTGAAGACGCATCGGCTCAAAATGGTCGTAGTAGCCTGCCAGCTGCAGACCGGGACGGGCAACATCAGCTACAGTCAGCCGAATTTCCTGATAATCCGAAGAGGCATACGCAACCTCCAGATTAAACTCGCTCACCAGCGTGCTGAGCAAAACGCTATGGATATCAAACATGTGCCTCACCTCTCTTACTTTTGGGTCTATTATAATAGCAGCGCAGTGGAATATCAATAATATTTTGAAAAAACAAAAAAATTTATAAAAAACACTTGCATTTTTTTATAATCTCTGGTATCATATTTTAGCGCATGTTTGGCGCAACTTCATTTAACTATTTTGGATAGGAGGTGCAGTGAATGGCGAAGTGTGATTATTGTGGCAAGGGTGTTTCCTTCGGTATTAAGGTCTCCCACTCCCACAGACGTTCCAACAGAACCTGGAAGCCTAATGTAAAGCGTGTCAAGGCCATTGTGAACGGTACTCCGTGCCATGTGTACGCTTGTACCAGATGCCTCCGTTCTAACAAGGTTGAGCGGGCTGTCTGATTTTCCTCGCAACCAATAACGGTGTTGCTTTTGCAGCACCGTTTTTTATTTTTTAGGGGCTACCTCTATTGAGGCAGCCCCTGTATCTTAGTATGCTGTTATCCGAATATCTTACGGTAATAATCCGTTTCCAGAACACCGTCGCAGAAGCTGATTTTATTCTTAACGATGGCCTTGATGGTCTTGACGTAATCTTCCGGAATCTCTACATCCTCGCTGGCAGGCACGAATTTGCCGGAAGATGCATAGTAGGTGCCCAGTTCTGTCTTCCAATCATAGTTGGTACGGTACACCAATGCAGGCGCATCAGAGAATACGTCTCTGCCAGGCATCAGCCGGGAATCAAATTCTGTGCCAAACAAATTGGAAAGCGTGGGTAAAACATCCAGACTAAAGGTAGGCGTATCCACAATAATCGGTTCCATGTCCTCCAGACAGCCACTCCACAGAATCAGCCGGGAATGGTCTCTTTGGAAGTAGTTGGTCACTTCATAGCCGTACAGTTCAGATAGATACGGCATTTTTCCCAGAGGCGCATCTGAATCAAGGCCATAGGGGAAGTGATCGGTGGACAGACAAATAACCGTGTTGTCGGCAATGCCTGCCTTTTCCAGTTCCGCCACCAGATGCGTCAGCGCATCCTCCAGATCCAGATTTGCCGCAATATAACCCTTGATCGTATCCGAATAGGGCAAATGCTCCACCCTGTCCCAATGCTTTTTCGTCTGGGCATTTCCGGACTTTGTGTAGTTACTGTGTCCGCTGACGGTCATATAGTAAATATTAAAGGGTTGCTTGTTGATATAGGTGGGTAAGGTGCCGCTGATCATTTCATAGTCACTCTGCGGCCAAGCCTTTTTCACATACTCCTCCATGCCGTTGCCGTAACCCATAAAGCCTTCGGAATAGCCGATATTGACATGGGTCTTGTTGCGGCTGTAGTAGGTGTAGGAATTATTATGGTACGCAATACCGTAGTAACCCAGTCGGTCCAACTGGCTGCCCATGGTATAGTAATTTAAGTGGTTTGCGGTATTTTTGAAGGATTTTCCGCCATCCATCGGCAGCATACCAAAAACGTTCTGGTATTCACCGCCGGTAGTACCTGCACTTGCAGGCTGATAGTAATCGGTAAATTGAATGCCCTTAGTTGCAAGGCGGTATAATGTTGGCGTCAATTCCTGGTCGATCAGCTCAGCACTGAAAGCTTCCGCACTCAAGAAAATCAGATTCTTACCCTTAAAAAGTCCGGTATATTCGTTCTGTTTGGTTGGTGTCAGATTTCTGACATACTCATTGAGCTTCTTCACCTTAGAAGACGCTTTGGCGTTAATGGCATCAAAGTCAATATCCACCACGTTGTCGCCGTATACAACAGGCGGCTCGGTAGTCTCAACGGTAGCATCCGGGTCCACGGTATTGCCATCATCCGGATTCTGCGAGTCCTGAATGGGAAATTCCGGATTCTCAAACTGATAATTTTCACCGAAAACAGTTTTCTGCAGATCCAAACGCATTCCGGTCACAAGACCGAATTTCGCTACTGCAGACTGGAAATTATACTGGCTGCTGTACACAGGTCCGTTGGTAGGATGCACAAGGATCATTAAAATCGCAAGAATGTGGCACAGAAGCGCCAACGATACCGACAGAGTCTTTATGCGCACCGGCGTACGACTAAAATTGATGATTTTTCTGCCGTAAAGCAGATTCAAAACAAAGGGCACCGCCATCAACAGCATAATGAAAATGCCGCCCTTTACAAAAATCAAGACCATCAGCTCTTTAAAGTAGCTGGTAAACATATCCCCTGCACCGCCGGTCATGGTGTTGATATCGTAAAATTGTTTGAACTGCTTATAAATCAGAAATTGCACGATATACATTACTGTTGTCGCGGCAAGCCAGACATTGGAGATAATAAAATTGACCTTTTTGTTTTTGAAGATGGACGACAGCATATAGCCAATCGTTCCATATACAATGCAAAACAGAGCCGTATACACGAACCCCATGCTAAAAAGTCCGCCAACAGTTGCCGCGCTGAAAACGAACTCCAGATACAGCACAACTGCACCGAAACACAGCACCATCAGCATTGGACTTAGTTGTTTTCTTTTTCTCATCTGTCTATCCTGCGCTTTCTTATTTTTTGAAAAGGTTTGTTTTCCGTTCCTCACCCCTGCACAAGCGTACAATATTCTGACCATGCATGACGGTGGCTAATACAGACATAAATACGCCGCAGAGCATCAGTGTCAGGTTATTATGGTGGAATACGCAAAAGGCTATACCAAAGGTAATAGCAGCAACCACAGAACCGAGAGATACGTATTGGGTGGTCAGGTAAACAAGCGCAAACGCAGCCAAAATCAAAATGGCTACACGGTAATCTGTTACCAAAGCGATAAAGAATCCGCTTAAAATTCCCTTTCCTCCCCGGAAATTTAAGAATGCCGGTAACACATGACCCAGCATCACTGCGG
Organism: Faecousia sp.; assembly: GCA_045576715.1. Lineage (GTDB taxonomy): Bacteria > Bacillota > Clostridia > Oscillospirales > Oscillospiraceae > Faecousia. The sequence goes on from JAZNHB010000046.1 coordinate 21,355, forward strand.
CGCCTCCCGCCGCAGCGCCGGTCTGAAAACCCAAGTAAGACTTGAGCAACAAGCCACCCAGCAGACAGGCTGCCACAGCCTTGCCTGCATCAATCAAAATGACAAGCAAAGACCTACCGGCGCCATAGCTGCGGATAAAATTCGTAAGGCCCGCATTGCCGCTTCCGTGGGAACGTACATCGTCGCCAAAGGTTCTGGATGCAACGACAGCACCGTTTAAATTGCCCAGCAGGTAACCAACAATCACTGTGATCAGAACGCAAAGCCACATATTTTACTCCTCCTTATCACCTTTTTGGCGTATGGTGATACGAACAGGTGTACCTTTCAGGCCAAACACCTCACGAATCTGATTTTCCAAATATCGCTGATAAGAGAAGTGGAACAATCTGGCATCGTTGCAGAAAATAACAAAGTGCGGCGGTTTCGTTCCTGTCTGCGTCATATAATAAATCTTTAATCGCCGTCCCTTATCCGAAGGCGGCTGGACTCTGGCAGTGGCATCCGCCAGAACGCTGTTCAGCGCACCGGTAGTGATTCGGCTGGTATTTTGGGCATAAACCTCCCGGATCACAGAAAACAGCTTATCCACTCGCTGTCCTGTCAGTGCAGAAAGGAACACAACGGGTGCATAGGTCATATAGCTTAGACCGTCGCGTACGTCCGCTTCCTTGTCTCGCATGGTATTGGTCTGCTTGTCATCCACAGCATCCCACTTATTGACAACAATGATAGCAGCCTTTCCCGCTTCATGTACAAGTCCTGCAATTTTTGTGTCCTGCTCGGTAACGCCTTCATTGGCATCCACAAGAATCAAACATACGTCTGCCCGTTCAATAGCATTGATGGTTCGCATATTGGAGTATTTTTCAATCAGGTCGTCTACCTTGCTCCTGCGACGCATACCTGCGGTATCAATGAAACAGTACTTTCCCGTTTCATTTTCAAACTTGCTGTCTATCGCATCCCGGGTAGTTCCGGCAATGTTGGAAACAATGACACGCTCTTCGCCCAATATGCGGTTCAACAGGCTGGATTTTCCCACGTTAGGTTTGCCGACAATGGCAACCTTCACAGTCTCATCGTCTTCATCCGCTTCGCACTGCTCAGGTATATTTGCAATACACCAGTCCAACAGATCGCCGGTTCCGTGGCCGTGAATAGCCGAGACCTCAAATACATCGCCAATACCCAAGGTGTAAAATTCATAAACATCCGGATTTACCGGACCGACGGAATCGCACTTGTTAACGGCCAGTGCGACGGGCTTACCGGACTTGCGCAACATAGCCGCCACATCCACATCAGCGGCAGTTACGCCTGTGCGGACATCGGCAACCATTACGATGCAGTCGGCCAGCTCGATGCCAATCTGGGCCTGACGGCGCATGAACTTCAACATATCGCTATCGGTACCCGGCTCAATACCGCCGGTATCTACCAAAGAAAATTGATGGCAGCACCATTCGCAATCACCGTAAATGCGGTCACGGGTGACACCGGGTGTATCCTCAACAATGGAGGTGCGGTGACCGGTCAGCTTATTAAATAACATGGACTTACCAACGTTCGGACGACCTACGATGGCAACCAAAGGTTTTGCCATAACAAACACCCCATTCCTTCAAAACTCATATCATTATTATTATGCCACAAAAACAAAGGTAAATCAATGGCAAAACATTAAAAAAAGGAAAAAGAGGAAGGCTTGTTACCTTCCTCTGCGCATACGCTTTTTCCTGCCTTAGTCAGCCTTGGCAGCCAGAACCTGACGACCGTTGTAGTTGCCGCAAGCCTTGCAAGCTCTGTGAGGCATGACGGGCTCACCGCACTTGGAACAAACCGTTACACTGGGAGCAGAGAGCTTCCAGTTGGAACCACGGCGCTGATCGCGACGGGCCTTGGACACTTTACACTTAGGGACAGCCATGGATGACACCTCCTTGGTCAATGACAGCGTTTCATTTTCTTACTTATCCAGAAGCTGCTGTAACGCAGCAAAACGGGGATCCAGTTCCTTTTGGCAGCCGCACGGACCTTCGTTCAGGTTCTTACCGCAACGACAGCACAAACCCTTACAGTCCGGCTTGCACAAAAGCTTTGCATTCAGATTCAGCACAAATACTGTGCGGACAATCTCCTCCAGATCGGCGGAATCTGCCTCCAACGGGAACACCCATTCATCCTCGCTGTCTTCGTTGGAAAGCTCTTCTACCAGTACCACATCAATGGGAATCTCCACATTGCGTGTAAAGTCTGAGGCGCAGCGATCGCATACACCGTGAAGGCGGGTAGTGATCATGCCTTTCATCATCAGCACATCGGCGGTGTTTCGCACGCTGCCTTCCGCATGAACCGGCTCGCAGACCGGGTAGCTCGTTCCGTAACAAAGATCGCTTAGATCTACACTCTCAGAAAAATGCAGGGACGCTCCGGGCGAATGGATGATGTTTCGAAGCTCCAATCGCATAGTATCCCCCTCTTCCTAGTCGTGCCTAGATATTATATAGGGTTTTACGAGATTTGTCAAACATTATTTTTATTTTTTCCTGTATCTTGAAAATGAGCGAGGAGTTCTAATTTTCCAACGCAGGACATACCCTGTGGTAAACAGTAAAAGGAGGCATATTATGGAAAATATCTATGCTGACATCGCTGCCCGAACCGGCGGAAATATATACATTGGCGTAGTCGGTCCGGTGCGCACCGGCAAATCCACCCTGATTAAGCGGATAATGGAGGAACTGGTGATCCCCTGTATCGACGATCCCTACCGCCGTGAACGCGCAAAGGATGAGTTACCCCAAAGCGGTTCCGGCAGAACTATCATGACCAGCGAACCGAAATTCGTTCCGGAGGAGGCAGTGGAAATCTCTCCGGACGGCACTGTTCAGCTGCGTGTGCGCATGATCGACACTGTAGGCTACATGGTGGATGGCGCAGCGGGGACAGACGAGGACGGCGTCCCACGGATGGTCACTACACCTTGGTATGACTATGAGATTCCCATGACCGATGCAGCAGAACTTGGCACCCAAAAGGTTATGCAGGAGCATTGCACAATTGGTCTTGTGGTTACCACTGACGGCACCATAACCGATATACCGCGGCAGGATTACATCGAGGCAGAAAAGCGTGCTATTACCGATATGAAATCCACCGGAAAACCCTTCCTGGTGGTGGTGAACAGCCGCGATCCCGGTGGCGAAGGAGCAATGGCTGTCCGTGATCGTCTACAAGCAGAAACCGGAACAGAGGTTGCAGTAATAGACTGTCAGGCGCTGGATGCCAACGGGATTCGCGATCTGCTCAAACAGCTGTTGTACGCATTTCCCATGCAACAGCTGCAGGTGCATCTTCCAAGATGGATGGATGCACTGGAAACGGAGCATCCGGTAAAAGCTGCCCTGTACGAAGCGTTGATGCTACGTGCAAATCAGATCCGTTCTCTGGCACAGGCAGAAGCCACTTTGTCTGAGCTTCGACAACTGGAGCAAGTATTGGATTTCTCAATACGAAACATTGAGCTGGGCAGCGGCACGGTAATATGCGCTCTTGGTTTCCCTGAGTCACTTTTCTATGAAATCCTTAGCAACAAAACCGGTATTTCCATCAAAAATGACGCACAGCTGCTAAAGCTTTTAACAGAGCTTTCTTCGATAAAGCAAGAATACGACAAGATCTCCGATGCCCTTTCCTCGGTAAAGGCTACGGGCTACGGCATCGTTATGCCGGCAGCCGACGAGATGAAACTGGAAAAACCGGAGCTTCTTCGTAAAAACGGCACCTTTGGTGTGCAGCTACGGGCAGGCGCGCCCTCCATACATATGATCCGTGTGGATATTGACACTCAGATCAGTCCCATGGTAGGTGACGAAAAGCAATCGCAAGATCTGATTGACTATTTAAGCGGTGAAGCACCCGAAAAGCTGTGGCAAAGCAACATCTTCGGTAAATCCGTATACGCAATGATCCAGGAAGGACTGACTGCAAAGCTGATACGAACACCACAGGATGTACGGGAAAAATTCCGCGGCAGTCTTACAAAAATCGTCAACGAAGGTGCCAGCGGACTAATTTGCTTAATTTTGTAACAAGGAAAAATTCCGAGCCTGATTACATAGGCTCGGAATTTCTTATATTTATTGCTTTTTCATTTGCCGCAAAAACAGCAAAACTGCGGCAAGCATGCAGATCAGCGCATAGCCAAGCACCCAAAGCAGGTGGGGCAGGACATCCCCGTAATTGCCCGCAATGATGGCGCGCTCCATTTCCACCGCATGCACAAAGGGCAGGGCGTAAGCGATTTTTTTGAACACACCGCCCACCAGCTCCAGATCAAACCAAATGCCCGAAAGCCATGCCGAGAGGTTGGTCAGCAGTGCCCCGCAAATGCCGCCCGCCTGCTTGTCGGTCAGGATGCTGCCAAAGAGCAAGCCGAGGGCAATGAAAAA
>JAZNHB010000047.1:0-8452 GCA_045576715.1 Faecousia sp.
TCCCACCTTTGCTTTTAAGATCAATGATATTGAGGCTCTGCGGGAGAAGCTGCTCTTTGAAAGATTCCGGAAGGAAAACCGGCCGGTGAAAGTGAATTATCTCTATGGTGATAGTGGTACCGGCAAGACCCGGAGCATCTACGAAAAGCATGCCCCGGAGGATGTTTACCGCATTACCGATTACAGTGGACAATCCGGTGCTCGTTTTGACGACTACCACGGAGAGCCTGTGATCGTGTTTGAGGAATTCCATTCCCAAGTTCCCATTTCAGCGATGCTGAACTTCCTGGATATTTACCCCTTGAGACTTCCCGCCCGTTATCGTGACCGCGTTGCCTGCTTTGACACGGTTTACATCACCTCCAATATTCCACTGGAGGATCAATACCGTGACATCCAAAAGCACGAGATGGAAACCTGGCACGCATTTTTGCGGCGCATCCATACGGTGACGGAATTCCGCCGGGATATGCCCCCACGGGAGGTTCCCCATGAGACGGTTTGAAAAGGAACGGCTTCAACGCCGTTCCAGTCTCCGGGAGCATCTTCCCAGACTGAATTCCGCCGACCACGCGCCAGCAAAACTGATTTTCGTTGTGCTTTACATATTAGGAGCAATCCTGGTATGGAGTAAGCAAGATGAAATTGCACTGACCGCTGAGACCACCGCATTACTTTCTCCCATAGTCAGTTTGGTAATGCAGCATATCTTTGCTGTATACCTGTTGATTGGCGGAGTATTCATCACCATACTCATTCTGTTTCCCCTTGGGAAGAAGGCGGCTCAGGATCAGCTCCGAAGCATCGGCCTTGTAAACCATACTGATATGGTGCCTGCTCTGAAACGGAAGTACAAGGATAAGCAGAATCCTCGTATCTCAGTCTGGGAGTTCAGTTCCCAGGGCATACCCCTAAAGACCTGGGAGGACAAGCAAGCAGCTATTGAGACGATCCTGGACATCACCATCGTCAAGATGAAATATGGGTCTGGGAAGAGTCGTGTTCTTCTCTATACTGTTCCTGCCAGAACGGATCTTCCGGAGGTGATAGACTGGAATGACAAGTACCTTTCCCATAAGCCCTTCATACTGACTTTGGGTGAGAGCTTTACTGGACCGGTCACAGTGGATCTAGTGAAAGTACCCCACATCCTGCTGGGCGGATCTACCGGAAGCGGTAAAAGCGTTCTGCTGAAGCTGCTCCTCATGCAGGCATTAAAGAAAGGCGCTATCGTCTGCATTGCAGATTTCAAAGGCGGTGTGGATTTCCCACCTATCTGGCACGAGCAATGTCGGATGTGCATTGAGGAGGAATCCACACTTGCGCTTCTTACGGAGCTTGTGGACGAGTTGCAGCGTCGTAAAACCTTGCTGGCAGCCTCCGGACAGCCCAACATTGACCGCTATAACGAAGCCGCGGGTGAAGACCTGCCACGGTATATCTTCGCCTGTGACGAGATTGCGGAGGTGTTGGACAAAACCGGTCTGGGTAATGACCAAAAAGAAGTCGTCCGCAAAATTGAAAGCAAGCTTTCGATGATTGCCCGACAAGGCCGTGCTTTTGGCATCCATCTGATACTTGCCACACAGCGTCCGGATGCCAACATTCTTTCCGGTCAGATCAAGAATAATGTGAACTGCCGGATCTGCGGCCGTGCGGATACCATACTGTCACAAATTATCCTGGACAGCACGGCTGCAGCCGAGCAAATCCCCAAGGATGCCCGTGGACGTTTTCTGCTCCACGATGGTACTCTTTTCCAAGCCTATTGGTTCGATGACAGAGGAGGTTGATACTATGACATCGTCTAACCTGCAAAATAAATATCCACCTGTCCTCTGTGTGAGGCAGGTGGCCGAAATATTGGTAGTCAGTCATAACACCGCGTATGAGTTGGTTCGCTCCGGAACCATTCACAGTGTCCGGGTGGGACGCAACTATCGCATCCCTCTGGAAGCGGTGATCGACTACCTGAGTAAGCACTGATCGTTGCGGATTGACCGCTTGTATGGTATAATATAGGTGTACCTGCTATGCGGCAACGAAAGGAGTAATATTTATGCCGCAAAGCAAAAGAACCACTTCCGGTATGGGATCGATCCGTAAGATCACAAGAACAATCAACGGAAAGAACTATACCTATTATGAAGCTCGTTATACCGCCGGTTTCGATCCGGGAACCGGAAAGCAAATCCAACGCAGCATCACCGATAAATCCAAAAAGGTCGTTGCCCAAAAGTTGAGAGCCGCTATGGCCGATCTCGATGCAGGCACCTACAAAGCACCCTGCAAGATGACGGTCGCTCAATGGCTGGACATTTGGGTTGCCGAGTATCTGAACAGTGTAAAACCTCTGACCAAACACAACTACAACAAGCAGGTGCAGAAGCACTTCAAACCTGCTTTGGGCGCAGTCAGATTGGATGCACTGGACACCCACACCATTCAGCGGTTTTACAACTCTCTGTCCGCTTCTGGACTGTCGCCCAAGACAGTTAAGAACCTTCACGGCATTCTGCACTGCGCCCTTCAACAGGCAATTGCCTGTGATTACCTTTCTCGCAACCCTGCAGATGCCTGCAAACTACCAAAGGTTACCAAGCCGGAGATCAAGCCCTTAGAGCCAGTAGAAATCGCCCGTCTGCTGAAAGAGGCAGAACAGGACGATTACTGCAATCTGTTCATCGTGGCTATGTTTACCGGTATGCGCCAAGGCGAGTTGTTAGGTCTGGCTTGGGAGTGCGTGGATTTCAATTCCGGCATTATCACTGTCAAGCAGCAGCTGCAGTGCAAAGACGGCAACTACTTTTTGGAAACACCCAAAAGCGGTAAAAACCGCACCATTCTTCCTGCACCCATCGTTATGGATGCCCTGCGCAATCAACTGCAGCGGCAACAGATTGAACAGGAGCAGGCAGGAAAAATGTGGGACAACCAGTTCAATCTGGTGTTTACCGACGCTTTGGGAAAATATCTTGTCCGACGCACAGTGGTCAAGCATTTCAAAAAGATTTCTCAAAGAGCCGGAATTTCTGATGATGCCCGTTTCCACGATCTGCGCCACAGCTTCGCCGTTTCCTCACTGTATGCCGGTGATGACATCAAAACTGTGCAGGCAAATTTAGGCCACGCAACCGCCCAATTCACCCTGGATGTGTATGGCCATGTGACCCAAAAGATGCGCCAGGACAGCGCAAATCGGATGCAAAAATTCTACGAGCAATTAAGTTCTGAAAATGCTCAATAAGGGAAAAATAAGGGAAAAACCTTTATAGCGTTCCCGTTTTCGAAACAAAATTGGTTAAAAAGTTCGGAAAACAAAAGAAAACAGTCAGTAATCGTAAGATTTACTGACTGTTTCTTGGCAGGGGCACAAGGACTTGAACCCTGAGCCTACGGTTTTGGAGACCGCCGCTCTACCAATTGAGCTATACCCCTATATATAAAAAGGCAATGCCTTATTATCGATGGTGGGCCCTCAGGGATTCGAACCCGGGACTATCCGGTTATGAGCCGGAGGCTCTAACCAACTGAGCTAAGGGCCCGTAAAGACATAGGTGCCGGGGCACCGTAGCGGGTGTTATTATAGCACCGCCTTCTTCTTCTGTCAAGTTTTTTCTTCGGCAAATAACCGACGCTGCATGAGACGCAATCATCCTCAAAAAGATGCGGTTTCCCCTTTCCGCCGCAACATAAAAAGTGCTGACAATAATCAGCACTTTTTATCCGTCTTGTTTTCCGAAAGGCGGCTGCGACGTCGGCGATGGGTCGACGCAGGACGCTCCTGTGGATCTGCCTTTTCAACTCGGCGGGCATAAGTTTCTGCTGCCTCGGACGTACCCTCATAGGTCAAGCGGCTGACGCGCACCTTACCGTCTGTCTGTACCGACAGGCGGACACGGATCAAAAACTTTCCGTGCTTGGGACAAGTTGCCAGATCCATGTACCGGTGACCCGGCTGGGCAAACCAACGGGATCCCAACATCTGCCGCTTGCAGACCGGACATAAATTTTCCTCTGTCGACATAGCACCCAAGGCCGCGCGCTTGTCCGCATAATCGTAAAACACTTTCCGGTCTATACAGCCGGGCAGCTCCGCGCCGTGAAATCCGTTGACGTGCTTTTTCAGCGCCTCTGAATAATCCTGCATGCCTTTCGCCAAGTCCAGCTTTGCGCAGACCAGTGCGGTATGGTACGCATCTCCAAGGGCATCATGGACAGGCCTTGTAGCCTCAATTCCAAAGATTTCCATGGCAGTCTTAAGGGATTTTTGCGCAGTTGAACCATCCGTCTGGGCATTGAATATCATCTGCGCATTGTACCAACGGTTGACCCAGCTTTCGTCAATCCCGTACAGCTGCAAATTTTCTCTCAGGATCGTGATATCATCGAAGCCCCATGTAAGAAACACCACACCTTCACCGCACCAAGTGCGAAAACGCTCCATGGCCTCATTCATGGAAACGCCTTCCTCCCGCAGCTGGGATTCCTTAATGCCGGTCAGCTTGCTGACTCTGCGGTTTAACCGACGATAATACTTCGGTTTAATCATCACCTGAAACTCATCGCCCACCTGCTGATCCTCACTGATCCGCACAGCGCCGATCTGGATGATCTCTCCCCGGATCTGCACAGGCAGCACCTTCCGCGCCGATGGTGAGCCGGGCCAGGGCTGATTCCATTCCATATCTAAAATGATATAGTTCATACTGTAACCTCGGTTTCTCTTTGCTACCATATATCATAACACACATCGGCAGGCTCTGTAAACCACAAGTTGCGATTTCTTTATCATTTGAGCGCAATCCTCCACGCAGTATTATCTGGCCTTGTTTTTTATGACTGCTCTGGTCATTTTTTTATTGCCAAAATATGTTACACTATAAAAAAACAAGGAGGAATCTATATGAATCGAACTACAGTTCGCACCAGACAACTGGTTTTTGCATCGCTGATGGCCGCGCTGACTGTTGCCGGCTCTGCTCTGCGCATTAAAGTTCCGCTGGACATCTCCGGCTTCTCCGCCTTCCACCTGGGCAACATTATGTGCGCCCTTTCCGGTATCCTGCTGGGGCCGTGGCTGGGTGGCGCTGCCGCCGGTCTCGGCTCTGCCATTTATGATATGCTGGATCCGGTCTACATTTCTGAGTGCTGGCTGACCTTTCTTATGAAAGGCGCCTACGGCCTGCTGGCAGGTCTGGTGGCATGGTCTGGCAAGCAGCCATGGGGGGTCGCAGGACGGAAGAACTACATAAAAGCCCTGGTTGCCTCTATTGTGGGCGCGCTGACTTATGCAGCACTGTATTTGGCCAAAAGCTACTTTTACAGCGGACGGCTGTTGGCCGGACTCAGCCACGAAGCTGCGCTCTTGAATCTGGCAGGAAAGCTGGTCCCCACCGGCTTCAATGCAGGTATCGCCATCATTTGCGCGCCCCTGCTGGCCATCGCCATCTCCAAAGCATTGTATAAAAGTCACTTATCACTGCAGGATTGATCCTGCCACCAACGGCCTAGTTGGAAGGATTCCCCTGCTCCACCGATGCTTTTTCGGCTGATTGCACAGTTTTATTGCTATCTTTTTGTGTAGATTTCATAATTTGGCTTTGATTTCCAAAAAGTTGTTGCGTTTCCATCAGCAAAGTGATATCATTATTGTTAGCTTGGTATGGACTTCGTGAGAGGAGTTCTGCCCCGACCGTTTTTACATGAAAGGATAGAGGAAAAATGAAGATTTCTAACAAGTGGATCCGGCTGTGTAATATTACCTGCGCCGTGCTGCTTCTGGCCCTGCTTGTCTGCCAGCTGCTCCCCTTCTGGACCATGCCTGGCTGTACTTGCACAGGCAGCTGTGCACCGGGCAAGAATAAGTTTGAGGACCCCACAATCGACCCCACCTGCAAAGCTTGTACTGTCACTTACAAATGGTGCGTGAATCTGGCTCCCGAGCACATGGCCGGTACTGACCCCAACAAGTTGCTGGACACCTCCGAGGATTGGCAAGTTTCCATCCAGCAGTTCATCTGGTTCCCCAAGCTTGAGTTTACCAAAGGCGTGATGGAGTACTTCGACAGCGTCTACACAACCGACACCTATGAGTTCATGCTCAACGACATTAAGGATATGCCCGTTGCCGTGTTCTTCTTTGCTTTGATAAGCGCATATCTGTGCTTCTTCGTGAATCCCAAGAACCCCATTTTCGCTGTATTACCATTGTTCACAGGCATTATCTCAATCAAAACTTACCTCACCATGCCTATCTATCAGACCGGTATGTTGTGGCAGGTCCATTTGGTAATCGCCATTTTGGCCACCTTGATCTCCATTGTACCCATTTGTGAGTGCATCTTCCGGGCGATCCATTGGCTGGATCCCAGAAAGTCCTAATAGATACATAATTTTCAACCGGGATAAAAATCCCGGTTGATTTTTTATTTTTTTCGACAAACAGGTGACAAATTCCGGCTTATGTGCTATAGTAATTTCAACACTCAGGAGGTACAGCCATGAATTTCTTAGAACGCAGAATCATTCTCGACGGCGTCGTAAAGCCGGGCAATGTGCTCAAAGTGGATTCTTTTTTGAATCACCAGATCGACGTGGCATTGCTCGACGAGATCGGTCAGGAGTTTTATCGCCGCTTTGCAGGAACTCCTGTTACCAAAGTGTTGACCATCGAATCTTCCGGCATTGCCATCGCCTATCCTGTGGCGCGAGCATTTGGTGTCCCGCTGGTATTTGCCAAGAAATCCAAATCCATCAACATTGACGGAGACATGTATGTGGCCGAAGTGGAATCCTTTACCCACAAAAAGGTGAATCAAGTGATAGTATCCAAGCGTTTTCTTTCCCCAAAGGATCACGTGCTGGTGATTGATGACTTCCTGGCAAACGGCTGTGCCCTGCAGGGTCTTATTTCCATTGTAGAGTCTGCCGGAGCTACTGTGGCGGGTCTGGGTATTGCCATTGAAAAAGGCTTCCAGGACGGCGGAAATCGACTTCGCAATCTGGGTTACCATCTGGAGTCCCTCGCCATCGTTGACGCCATGGATGCTGATACCGGCAAAATTACCTTCCGTAAGCAGTAATAACATCCTGCATCGCTTAAAAAAGCACTTGCTATTGCAAGTGCTTTTTTGTTATAGAGCTACTAAACTTACATGAGTCCCATGCAGAAAATCACACCCAACGCCGTGAGCGTTACCAACGTATCAATGGTAATGCCGTAGAACATGGGTTTCAAGCCGGCATTTTTAAAATCTACAATACTCGTCCCCAAGCCAATTGCCGCCAAAGCGGTAACCATGAGGAATTTGCTGCTGCTTTTCATTACACCGGACATTTGGGTAGGAATAAAGCCGACACTGTTCAAAATCGCCAACAGCAGGAATCCGCCTATAAACCAGGGAATGATCTTCACCATGTTCACTTTGTTGCCGCTACTTGCAGCCTGAAGCTCCTTCCGCTTTTGCCGGACACCGATATAGGCGAACACCAATACTGTAGGAATGATGGCAATGGTGCGGGTAAGCTTAACCATCGTTGCAAAATCACCGGCAGCCTCGGAAAACGCATATCCGGAAGCAACCACGCTGGCAGTATCGTTGACAGATGTACCGGCCCAGATCCCGTAGGAAATATCAGACATTCCCAAGGCTTTTCCCATCAGCGGGTATAGCGCGACCATCACCATATCAAATAAAAATGTGGACGACATGGCAAAGGCAACATCTTTATCGTCGGCATCAATCACCGGCGCAATGGCTGCCACCGCAGAACCGCCGCAAATACCGGTGCCTGCAGAGATCAGATTGCTCAGCTTCCAATTCAATCCAAAGAGTTTCCGCACAAAATAACCGCCGCCGAAGCACATAGCAAACGTGAAGATCATTACGAAAAACGTCATCTTGCCCACAGACAGAATCGTACTGACGCTAAGGGATGCACCCAGCAGAACGATAGCGGCTTTCAATATCTTTTTGGACGTAAACTTCAGCGCAGGCTTGATCCACTTAGGATGAAAAAAACTGTTGATGATAGTGCCTGCAAACAGGGCAATAATGGATGCGCCCAGCACCTCACCGGGGATCAGCCGTTCCAGCAAAATCGACCCAGCTGCAACAGTAAAGCAGATAAGAATACCCAGTGCAAATGCGCCTGCATTCTTTGTTTTCGCGTTCATAATGTCACATCTCCATTTTTCCAATTTTCGCTAACATGATAGCATATATAACATCATAAGTAAAGGCTAAAGTGAACAATCGTCTTTTGTGCCGGGTGTCCTGTTGCGGTGATGCGGTGTGCACCTTGCCGACGGAGCGGCTGCGTTGCTTTTGCCGCCCGTTTGGGGTGCCCGATATCTTCCTTGCCGACGATGCGGCTGCGTCAGCTATCGACCCCGGCACACACTTATGCTCCGCTTTATCTGCCACTGGCAGCGCGGAGCAACGTGGCC
>JAZNHB010000048.1:0-14449 GCA_045576715.1 Faecousia sp.
AAGGTGTAACAGTTGTAACAAGCCTTGATTTTGTAAACACCTACAAGGCAACTAATGCAACCGTATCTATCGCAGGTACTAAGACACTTGTAAACAGAACTCTTGCAGAGAACGAATTCAAGTTCTTCCTCTATTCTGCAAACGAGAATTATGTAGTAGATGCACAAGTCGCTCCGAAAGAAGCAAAGAACAATGCTGACGGTAGTTTCACATTCGATGCTCTCACTTTCGAGCAAACCGGAACTTATTACTTCGTAATCACTGAAGATGCCGATACTACGGCAGAGCGCGTGGCCAACGATACGAGCGTATATCACGTGGCAATTGAGATCAAGGATGATGAAAACGGCAAACTCTATGAAGCAAGTCGAGTTATCAAAAAGGTCGGCAGTGATACCGCCGTTGAAGCAATTACCTTCAACAACGTATTCACTCCAAAACCCGAAGATATCACGGTTGATATCGGTGTGGCAAAGACTGTTGTAAACAAGGGCAGCGAAAAGATAGGCCCCGATGGTTTTGAATTCGTGCTTGAAGACACAGCAACCAATGAAAAGTGGAATGTTAAGTCTGATACTGCCGGCAATGCAAAATTCACATTGGGTTATACCGAAGACGATATTGGTAAGGCCTACACCTATAAGCTGACCGAAGTAAACGGTGGCAAGGCAAATGTTTCGTACAGCACCGCAGAATATACCATTACGGTAGCAATCGAGCTGAATGCAAACAATGAGTTAGTTGCAACTCTCACCAAGAACGGTAAAAATGTAACGGAAGTTGTTGCTGAGTTTGAGAATGTTTACGACTATACCCCGACTCCGGAATATCCCGACAGTCCTCAGACCGGTGACACAACCAATCTCCATCTTTGGTTTGCTCTTCTGTTCGTAAGCGGCGGCGGAATTATCGGCACAACACTTCACGGCAGAAAGAGAAAGGAAGAAAACTAAATAATATCCAAGCAACAGCACCCTGCGGAGTAAAATCCGCAGGGTGCATTAAGGTGGCTCAAATTTTGAGCCGCAGTAATCAAAGAAAAGGAAGTTTTGCGAGCCACATTTGATTATGTGGTCGTAAAAATGCAATTTTCTTAAAAGTGGCGGCAAAACACCTAAAAAGCATAAAAAATGACCGAAAGTGGAGGTAAAACCTCAAAATTTGGTCAAAATTGCACTTGGAGGATATAAATAAAACCGACCATAAGGCCGGTTTTATTTATATGGTATGAGTTGTTTTATAGGATTTAAGCAAAAAGTGAGAAATATCAATGGTTTTCGCAATCGATAAACTTCGTTTATATTTGCTTTTAGTGAATATCGGGTGTAGCCTCTGTTTGGTCGTCCATCAGTACCGGATTTGGTTGCTGATCTGAGGGGATTTCTTCCTCCATAGTCTCCGGTTCTTTTTCGGAGAGGGTAATAGCCGGAGCACTTTCTTTTAACAGAGAACGCCGCATAGCAAAATAAATGATCGTACCTACAGGCAGCATCAGCCGGAGTGTAATGATGCCAGAGCCGTAACGAATCAAAGCGGAATATGCTGTAATCCACCCCAGATTAAAATTAAGTCTGAAGTTTGTAGAGGAAATTGTTACGCCAAGGGAAATGAAGCCTAGGATTAACAGCAGAATCCACAGCGCTTTCTTCTTGATTTTTTGTCGGCAGCAATCTATAAGGGCATATACAGTGAAACTGATCGCAATCACATTTGACAGTAGAAAACCCCACTGCGCTCCAGTGGCATCCTTCATATTATCCAGCGTGCCGGTATAATAATATTCTGTTTTTTCATAGGGAGTTAAATAGAAATTGACCAAACCGTTTTGTGCGAGCATTCTGATATTGACGATTACCCTGCCGCCTGGGCTTGTCATTTCATAAACAGAAGTAACTATGTTTCTTTTCTCCCCGTTGGATATGGTATAGTTTGTATAAATAGACAGTAATTTCAGTTCATAGGTATCCGCATTTCCAACAAGTTCCTGCATTTGTGTAAATGCCGGCTTGAAATCTTCCTCTGTGCAGATTTTATTGACCAACGAATAGGCGGTTTGGAAGTCATCTGCAATTAGGGCATCCAGCATTGTTTCGGTACTTTGGCGAATTTCTGTATTTTCTAATTCTTGTAAAACTGCAGAGCATCCGCTGGAAAGCATAAACACTGTCAAAATAATGGCCCATACTGATTTGGCGAGATTTTTTCTCATAAGCTCACTTCCTTTCCTTTTCATTATATCAAGATGTAAGGAATAATCAAGAAAAAACGAGTGTCCACAACGGCAATATCCGTTATGAACACTCGTTATGGTCTTAGTGGTGAGATTCGAACTTGCGGCATCTTCGGCTACGCCCCTGTTGCGGTGCCCGGTGTGCGCCTTGCTGACGGTGCGGCAGCGTTGCACACCGACCGCGGCCACTCCCTCGGCTCCCTTGACTCCGCCACCGGCGGCGGTCGCCTCGCTCCCCCAAAGCAAGTGCCTTGCTTTGCTCGCAAGATGCCACAAAGCAAATACGGACATACAAAAGATTTAGCCGAAGGTTACCACAAGGGTAGCCTTCGGCTAAATGGTCCGGATGACAGGATTCGAACCTGCGGCATCTTGCTCCCAAAGCAAGCGCTCTACCAAACTGAGCCACATCCGGGTATCTATTAGATTGCAGAAATAAGAAATTGTAGCAAGCGCTCTTCCTGTTGCGGTGCCCAATAAAATCTGCGGGCTCACGCTGATCCTTGATTTTATCGACCGCGGCCACTCGCTCGGCTCGCTTTTACTGCCACAGGCAGCGCTCGGATCGCTCCCCAAACTGAGCCACATCCGGATTTTGTAGATGTCGTATTTGACTTGCTGTATTATACACGACCCGGCGTAAAAAAGCAATCACAAAATGAACGAACTGAAAATTCCGGCATTTGGCTCCGTCGCCAATTGCTGGGCATTGCTTGACTATTGCGCTGCAGATGTTATAATAAAGCCACGATACCATTATATTTAACAGGAGGAAATAAAATGAGAGGGATACCCTCTTTGATCACCGATATTCGTAAGAATGTATTTACCGAGGTCGCACGGATGGCGTATGCCGGAAGAGGCTATGAGGGCGTTGACGAGCTGCCTTATATCATTGTACCCGGTGACCAACCGCTGCACCGGGAATCTGTGTTTTTGGAGCGCGCCATTGCCAGCGAGCGCGTGCGCCTGGCCATGGGCTTGAATATCCGCCCTGTACAGACTCGGCATTTGATGACCGAAGGCATGGACGAGGCTGCAGTGGCAGAGCAGTATTACAAGCCGCCGCTGATTAATATTATTCCCTATGCCTGCCATAGATGTCCGCCCAATCAGTACAAGGTAAGCAATTACTGCCAGAATTGTCTTGCTGCATCCTGCCAGAAGGTTTGTCCCAAGGATGCTATTTCTTTCCGCAACAACCGGTCCTATATTGATCTGGATAAGTGTATTCGCTGCGGAAAATGCGCTAAGGCATGCCCTTATAATGCCATTGTCCATATGGAGAGACCCTGCGCTGCCGCCTGCGGCATGGATGCCATTGAGGCGGACGAGCAGGGCAGGGCGGTGATCAATCAGGATAAGTGTGTTGCCTGCGGCCAATGTCTGGTCAGCTGCCCATTTGGCGCTATCGTAGATAAAGGTCAGATTTTTCAGGTGATCCAGTCCATTCTCCGGGGCGATAAGGTCATTGCTATTGTTGCCCCTGCCTTTGCGGGCCAGTTCGGCAAGCGTTCCACCCCTGGGAAATTCGTATCCGCTATGCGGCAGCTTGGCTTTGAAAGAACGGTGGAGGTGGCGGTGGGCGCAGACCTTTGCACCATTGAAGAGGCCAGGGATTTTATGGAAAAGGTGCCGGAAAAACAAAACTACATGGCCACCTCTTGCTGTCCTGCATGGCATTCCATGATCTACAATCTGTTTCCCAGTGAAACAGGAAAAATATCCATGACCCTGACCCCTATGGTTTATACTGCCCGGCTGATGAAGAAGAAGTACCCCGGCTGCAAAGTAGTGTTTGTAGGGCCTTGCGCTGCGAAGAAGCTGGAGGCTATCCGGGAGAACATTCGCTCCGATGTGGATTTTGTGCTGACTTTCGAAGAACTGCAAGGCATGTTTGAAGCGAAGAATATCGACTTTGAAACCGTGGAGGAGCTGGAAGACCTGAACGAAGCCAGCGCCACCGGCAGAGGCTTTGCGGTGTCCGGCGGCGTGGCCGGCGCGGTGGAGCGCATGATCCACGAAACTAACCCTGATTTCCAGGTCAAAACCGCCCGTGCCGAGGGCCTGCGGGAGTGCCGCAAGCTGATGACTTTGGCAAAAGCCGGCAAATACGACGGCTACCTGCTGGAGGGTATGGCTTGCCCTGGTGGCTGCGTGGCCGGCGCAGGCACGCTGCTGCCTGTGGAATTGGCAGCCAAGGTGGTCGGCCGTTACCAAAATGAGGCTGATAGGGAAAGTCCC
This sequence comes from Faecousia sp., assembly GCA_045576715.1. Lineage (GTDB taxonomy): Bacteria > Bacillota > Clostridia > Oscillospirales > Oscillospiraceae > Faecousia. The sequence goes on from JAZNHB010000048.1 coordinate 4,475, forward strand.
GTGGATAGCGCTTATCGGGATCAGGGAAAGAGCTTGGAAGAATAATGGAACTGAATGATATTTACGATAAAGACAGAAACCTGACAGGGCGCACCCACCGTCGTGGAACCATCTGGCGTAAGGGTGAGTACGGACTGGTTGTTTGCGTCTGGGTCTACGATGGAAAAGGAAAATTGCTGCTGACCCGCAGAGCACCGGAAAAGAGCTTTGCAGGCACTTGGGAAAACTCCGGCGGTGCGGCATTGGCAGGGGAGACCAGCCTGCAGGCCATCGCCCGGGAATTGCGGGAGGAGACCGGTATCTGTGCATTGCCGGAGGAGTTTGAACTGCTTTGCACATCCCGGGACAGAAATGCCCACTATGATTTTTACTGTCTGCGCCGCAGCGCGGATACCCCGGTAACGCTGCAAAGAGGGGAAACGGATGCTTTTGAATGGGTGACCTTTTCTCAGATTCATGAAATGATCGAAAAGGGGATGATCTGTAAGATCATCGCCAAGCAATTTCTGCGTCAGGAACCGCTGCTTCGGCGCCTGTGGTCTGAGCCGACGGCAGTGGACAGCGCCTGCCGCGAACCGGACTCTACAGAGTGCTGACTGTACTTCAAAAAATTCGCTATGGTAAGGCTGACGCCCACCATAGCGAATTTTCTTGTATTGATGGAAAACTTTGCTTTTTTATGCAATAAAAAACCGGGAAAATCCCGGCAAACTACTTGACATGCAAACCAATATATGGTAGAATGGTGCTCTATACTATGGGAAAGTGGCGCTTTGCAAAACTTCCTCCACTAGCATGGTCATTGTAGCACGGCAAGCGGTGGTTGTCAAGAAGAAATATCAATAACAGTCAACGAATCCGTGCGTGTCAAGCGTAATACACATCATTTATGCAAAAGAAAGGCAGTGATGATCTATATGGCAATGGTCAAAGACGAGCGCTTCGGAAAGACCGAACGTAAGTCCTACGCAAAGTACCAGGAGATCCTGGAAATGCCCAACATGCTGAAGATCCAAAAAGACTCTTACCAGTGGTTTCTGGATGAGGGCCTGCGCGAGGTTTTTAAGGATGTGGGCACCATCACAGACTTCTCCGGCAAGCTGGAGCTGAGCTTCCTGGATTACTCCATGGAAGACAAGCCCAAGTACACCATCGAGGAGTGCAAGGAGCGTGATGCAACATACGCCAAACCGATTAAGGTACGGGTGCGTCTGCGCAACACCGAGACGGATGAGATCAAAGAGCAGGAGATCTTCATGGGAGATTTCCCTATCATGACCAATGGCGGCACCTTTGTTATCAACGGTGCTGAGCGTGTTATTGTTTCTCAGATCGTCCGCAGCCCCGGTATGTACTACGGCCATCAGGTGGATAAGTCCGACCAGCATACCTATACCGCTACGGTCATTCCTTACCGCGGAGCATGGCTGGAGTACGAAACTGACCTGAGCGATGTGTTCTGGGTTCGTATTGACAAGAACCGGAAATTGCCCATCACTTGCCTGATCCGCGCCCTGGGTGTGGAGACAGATGAGCAGATCAAGGCAATGTTCGGTGAGGATGCCCGTATCCTTGCGACCTTGGAGAAGGATGCTTTCAAGACCAGGGAAGAAGGCCTTTTGGAGATCTATCGCCGTCTGCGTCCCGGTGAGCCTCCCACAGTTGAGACTGCCATCTCCCATTTGGAAGGACTGCTGTTTGATTCTCATCGCTACGATGTCAGCGCAGTGGGCCGCTATAAGTTCAATAAGAAGATGGACCTGGCTGCCCGGATCTCCGGTCAGGAGCTGGCAGAGCCCATTGCCGATCCTATGACCGGTGAGATTCTTGCCATGTCCGGCGAGATCATCAGCCGTGAGCAGGCAAAGCAGCTGAGCGCAAAGGGCGTTAACGAGGCTGTGCTGAAGGTGGGCGGCCGCAATGTGAAGGTGCTGTCCAACGGCATGGTGGATATGGCCGGCTTTGTGGACTTTGATCCCAAGCAGTACGGCGTCAAGGAGAAGGTCCGCTTTGCGGTTTTGAAGGAAATGCTGGATACCCCCGATATCAATTGGGAAGAGGCCATTTCCGAGCGCATCGACGATCTGATTCCAAAGCATATTATTGTTGATGACATTATGGCGTCTATCAACTACCTCAACTGCATTGCTGAGGGCGTTGGTTTGCCCGATGATATCGACCACCTGGGCAACCGTCGTCTGCGCTGCGTAGGCGAGCTGCTGCAAAATCAGTTCCGTATCGGCTTCAGCCGACTGGATCGTGTGATCCGTGAGCGTATGACCGTTCAGGAATTGGAAACTGTCACACCCCAGAGCCTGATCAACATCCGTCCTGTGACTGCAGTGATCAAGGAATTCTTCGGCAGCTCTCCCCTGTCTCAGTTCATGGACCAGAACAACCCTCTGGCAGAACTGACCCACAAGCGCCGTCTGTCCGCATTGGGCCCCGGCGGTCTGAGCCGTGAGCGCGCCAGCTTCGATGTGCGTGATATTCACTATACCCACTATGGCCGTATGTGCCCCATTGAGACCCCGGAAGGTCCCAATATCGGCCTTATCAACTACTTGGCTACCTTTGCCAAGATCAATGAGTACGGCTTCGTGGAGGCACCCTACCGCAAGGTGGACAAGGCTACCGGCAAGGTCACTGACCAGGTAGACTATATGACCGCAGATGTGGAAGACGAGTTCTACATCGGTCAGGCAAACGAGCCTTTGGATGAGAACGGCTGTCTGGCAAATGCCCGTATTACCTGCCGTCACCGCAACGAGATCATTGAAGTGGATCGTCAGATGATCGACTATATCGATGTGTCTCCCAGAATGATGATCTCTATTGCGACCTCTTTCATTCCCTTCCTGCAAAATGACGACGCAAACCGCGCATTGATGGGCGCCAACATGCAGCGTCAGGCAGTGCCGCTGCTGACCACCGAGCCTCCCATTGTTGCTACCGGTATTGAGCATGCGGCAGCTATCGACTCTGAGGTCTGCGTGAAAGCTGTAGGTGCAGGCACGATCATGTCTGTTTCCGCAGATGAGATCACTGTCAGCTACGACGACGGTGATGTGCAGACCTACCAGCTGACTAAGTTTGCCCGCAGCAATGCAGGCACCTGCATTAACCAGCGCCCCATCGTTACCGTTGGCGAGCGTGTGGAAGCCAATCAGATCATTGCCGACGGTCCTTCCTGCTCCGGCGGTGAGATTGCATTGGGCAAGAACGTGCTCATCGGCTTTGTCACCTGGGAAGGTTATAACTACGAGGACGCCATTTTGCTGAACGAGCGTCTGGTTCGTGAGGACGTATTTACCTCTATCCATATCGAGGAGCACGAGACCGAGGCCCGGGACACCAAGCTGGGACCCGAGGAAATCACCCGTGATATCCCCAATGTGGGTGAAGATACCCTGAAGGATCTGGACGAAAACGGTATCATCCGTATCGGTGCTGAGGTTCGTTCCGGTGACTATCTGGTGGGCAAGGTCACACCTAAGGGCGAGACCGAATTGACCCCCGAGGAACGCTTGCTGCGGGCCATCTTCGGCGAAAAGGCAAGAGAAGTCCGCGACACCTCTTTGAAGGTGCCTCACGGCGAGAGCGGTATCGTTGTGGATGTTAAGGTGTTCACCAAGGAGAACTCCGACGAGCTGGCTCCCGGTGTTACCAAGTCCGTCCGTGTCTACATCGCCCAGAAGCGTAAGATCTCCGTAGGCGATAAGATGGCCGGCCGTCATGGTAACAAGGGTGTTGTTTCCCGTGTTCTGCCTGAGGAAGATATGCCCTTCCTGCCTGATGGTACACCGCTGGATGTGGTGCTGAACCCTCTGGGCGTGCCTTCTCGTATGAACATCGGTCAGGTGCTGGAAGTGCACCTGGGTTACGCTGCCAAGGCCTTGGGCTGGAAGGTGGCTACCCCTGTGTTCGACGGCGCCAACGAAAAGGATATCCGCGAGACTCTGCAGCTGGCAGGTCTGCGTGAGGACGGAAAAACCGTTCTGTACGACGGACGTACCGGCGAACCCTTTGATAATTTGGTTACCGTTGGTTATCCATACTACCTGAAGCTGCACCATCTGGTTGATGATAAGATCCATGCCCGCTCCACCGGTCCTTACGCGCTGGTTACCCAGCAGCCTCTGGGCGGTAAGGCGCAGTTTGGCGGTCAGCGTTTCGGCGAAATGGAAGTTTGGGCGCTGGAAGCTTACGGCGCCGCATATACACTGCAGGAGATCCTGACTGTCAAATCCGACGATGTCACCGGCCGTGTCAAGACTTATGAGGCCATTGTCAAGGGCAGCACCATTCCCAAGCCGGGCGTACCGGAATCCTTTAAGGTTCTTGTTAAGGAACTGCAGGCACTTTGCCTGGATATCCGTGTGTTGGATGAGCTGGGTAATGAGATCGAGCTGAAGGACGAAGAGGATGACGAGGAGATCACCTACACTGCCGATGTAGGCCCTGCTTTGGTGGGCACCGCTGAGGAAGTGCTGGATGCCGGCTTTGTCATTGATGAGGACAGCCCGGAAGATATCATGGACGTGTTCGGCGATGCCGACGCGGAAGAAGAATAAGGAGGCGATACTATATGTCTGATGCAATTTTTGACGCAATTAAAATTGGTATTGCTTCTCCGGAGATGATCCGCAGCTGGTCCTTCGGCGAGGTCAGAAAGCCCGAGACCATCAACTACCGTACGCTGAAGCCTGAGCGTGACGGTCTGTACTGCGAAAAGATCTTCGGACCCACGAAGGATTGGGAGTGCCATTGCGGCAAGTATAAGAAGATCAAGTATAAGGGCAAGGTCTGTGAGCGCTGCGGCGTGGAAGTGACCAAGGCTAAGGTTCGTCGTGAGCGCATGGGCCACATTGAACTGGCAGCCCCCTGCAGCCATATCTGGTATTTCAAGGGCATTCCTTCCCGGATGGGTTTGATTCTGGATGTGAGCCCCAAGATTTTGGAAAAGGTGCTGTACTTTGCCGCCTATATCGTCACCGATCCCGGCGATACTCCTCTGGAGTGCGCCCAGATCCTGTCTGAAAAGGATTACCGGGACTACCGGGAGAAGTACGAGGATGATTTCAAGGCCGGCATGGGCGCAGAGGCAGTGAAAGAACTGCTGATGCAAATTGATCTGGAAGCGCTGTCCGTGCAGCTCCGTGAGGAACTGAAGACCGCTTCTGCCCAGAAGAAGCTGCGCCTTGTGAAGCGGCTGGAAGTGGTAGAGGCATTCCGGGAAAGTGGTAACCGGCCTGAGTGGATGGTTATGGATGTTCTGCCGGTGATTCCGCCGGATATCCGTCCCATGATCCAGTTGGATGGCGGCCGTTTTGCCACCTCCGACCTCAATGACCTGTACCGCAGAGTCATCAACCGTAACAACCGTCTGAAAAGACTGATTCAGCTCCATGCGCCTGACATCATCATCCGCAACGAAAAGCGGATGCTGCAGGAGGCTGTGGATGCGCTGATTGACAACGGCCGCCGTGGCCGTGCGGTCACCGGCGCCAATAACCGCGCTCTGAAGTCTCTTTCCGATATGCTCAAGGGCAAGCAGGGCCGTTTCCGTCAGAACTTGCTGGGTAAGCGTGTTGACTACTCTGGCCGTAGCGTTATCGTTGTCGGCCCCGAGCTGAAGCTGTATCAGTGCGGCGTGCCGAAGGAAATGGCCATCGAGCTGTTCCGTCCCTTTGTGATGAAAAAGCTGGTTGCCGACGGTCTGGCAAGCAACATCAAATCTGCCAAGAAGATGATCGACAAGGGCAAGACCGAAGTGTGGGATGCGCTGGATGAGATCATCAAGGACCGTCCGGTTATGCTGAACCGTGCGCCTACGCTGCACCGTTTGGGCATCCAGGCCTTTGAGCCGATCCTGGTGGAAGGCCGCGCACTGAAGCTGCATCCTCTTTGCTGTACTGCGTTTAACGCCGACTTCGACGGCGACCAGATGGCTATCCACGTGCCTTTGAGCGCCGAGGCGCAGGCAGAGGCCAGAATGCTGATGCTGTCTGCCAATAACTTGCTGCGTCCCCAGGACGGCAAGCCGGTTACTGTTCCTACACAGGATATGATCCTGGGCGCTTACTACCTGACCTACGCCCGTTTGGGCAAGGCAGAAAAGGGCGCGGAGGAAGTCTATGTGACCGACGCCGGCGATACCGGTCTGGTGGCAGGTCAGCTGGTGGATGCCGACGAATTCCTGGCTGCCAATGCGGCTGCCAAGGCTGAGGGCAAGCAGGAAGCAACGTACCGTCCCAAGCTGAATTACTCCAGCGTGGATGAGGCGATCGCCGCTTACGCTGACGGCGATGTAGGCTTGCATGCGCCCATCCGTGTGCGCTACGGCAAGCAGGTGGATGGCCAGATGCAGTATCGCATTATCAATGCAACTGTCGGTCGACTGATCTACAATGAGCCCATTCCGCAGGACCTGGGCTTCGTGGATCGCACCGTGCCCGGTCAGGAGTTCAACCTTGAGGTGGACTTCCTGGTTGGCAAGAAACAGCTTGGCAAGATCATTGATAAGTGTATCCAGGTTCACGGATTTACCGTTGCTACCGAGATGCTGGACCGCATTAAGTCTTTGGGTTATAAGTTCTCTACCAAGGGCGCTATCTCTGTGTCCATTGCGGACATGGTGGTTCCCGAAATCAAGCATCAGCTGGTCAAGGAAGCTGAGCAGAAGGTGGTGGAGATTGAGCAGTACTACCGCAAGGGTATGATCACCAACGACGAGCGTTATCGCCTGGTGGTTAAGCAGTGGGAGTTGACCACGAAGCTGATCACCGATGCTTTGCAGGGCTGCATGGACGAGTTTAACCCCATCTATATGATGGCTGACTCCGGCGCCCGTGGTAGCATGGCGCAGATCCGTCAGCTGGGCGGTATGCGTGGCTTGATGGCAGATACCTCCGGCCGTACAGTTGAGATCCCCGTTAAGGCAAACTTCCGTGAAGGTCTGTCCGTTTTGGAATACTTCATTTCTTCCAAGGGCGCCCGTAAGGGTATGACCGATACCGCTCTGCGTACCGCTGACTCCGGTTACCTGACCCGCCGTATGGTGGACGTTTCTCAGGATGTGATCATCCGCGAGCACGACTGCGATACCAAGAATGGTATTTGGGTAGGCGCTGTCTACGATAAGAACGGCGACGTGGTGGATTCCTTCGGTAACCGCATCCGCGGCCGATTCCCGGTGGAGGATGTTGTCCATCCGGTCACCGGCGAGCTGATCCACTCCAAGGACGTTATGATGAGACCGGAAGATGCCGCTAAGTTTGAAAAAGCCGGCATCGAGAAGATCTATATCCGCACCATTTTGGGATGCCGCGCCCGTGTGGGTGTCTGCGCCCGGTGCTACGGCATGAACCTTGCTACCTCCAAGGTGGTGGATCTGGGCGAAGCTGTCGGTATCATCGCAGCTCAGTCCATCGGTGAGCCCGGTACGCAGCTGACCATGCGTACCTTCCACTCCGGCGGCGTTGCAGGTGATGATATCACCCAGGGTCTGCCCAGAGTTGAAGAACTGTTCGAGTCCCGTCGTCCCAAGAAGATGGCGCAGATATCCGAGATCACCGGCGTGGTATCCATTGACGATTCCCACCGTACCGCTTTGCGTAACATCACTGTTACCGCTGAAGACGGCGAGGTGAAGAATTACCAGGTGCCTTACTCCGTGGGTCTGAAGGTGCAAAACGGCAAGACCGTCCAGAAGGGTGAACCCATCACTGACGGCGCGCTGTATCCGCAGGATGTTCTGCGCATCTCCGGTGTGGAGGCTGTGCAGGATTATCTGGTGCAGTCCGTTCAGGCTGTGTACCGTCAGCAGGGTGTTGAGATCAACGACAAGCACATTGAAGTTATCATCCGTCAGATGATGCGCAAGGTGAAGGTTGAGGAACCCGGCGACAGTGAACTGCTCACCGGCAGCACCGTGGATGTCTTCGAATTTGAGGACGCCAACGCAAAGGTGCAGGCGCGTATCGACGCAGGCGAGGAGGATCTGAAGCTGGCGGTGGCCAACCCCATGCTGTTGGGTATCACAAAGGCTGCTCTGGCTACCGATTCGTTCCTGTCTGCCGCATCCTTCCAGGAGACCACTAAGGTTCTGACCGATGCCGCTATCAAGGGCAAGGTGGACCGCCTGGTTGGCTTGAAGGAGAACGTGCTCATCGGTAAGCTGATTCCTGCTGGCGCAGGACTGATGCCTTACCGCGACTTCGAGACGGTTTCCGCAGCGGAAGAAGTAACTGCGGAAGAACCTGCCGAAACCGAAGAATAACCAATTCAAAAAGGACTGACCCGGCAGGGTCAGTCCTTTTTGTACGCAGGATACGGACGGATGAGAGCGGGGGAGAGATTCCCTTTGGGAATTCAGCATAATTGAAGAAAAAATTGATGAAAATTTGTTGACATTTCCAAAAAAGTGATTATAATAATATTCCGTATGAGTACGCAAAAAGATAAGAAAACCGCTGATTCCGTGTCTATGAACGCACTTACCGGCGGAAATCGTGTGGTGGGGGCCAAACAGATCCGCAAGGCACTGAATGCAGGCAAAGCCAAAAAAGTTTTTCTGGCGGCGAATGCCGATCCTGCCATCACGGAACCCCTGATGTCTGCCTGTCGGAAACATGGGGTAAATTATGTCTGGGTCGCGTCTATGGCTGACCTGGGCAATGCCTGCGGCATTGAGGTCGGCGCAGCCGCCGCAGCCGTTGTGGTGTAAAACGGTTCCAATGGGTTATGCCCTGGAATATAGAAGCCACCGAAAGGTGAGAATGTAAGAAAGGAGAAAAAGAATGCCTACTTTTAACCAGCTCGTTAGATCCGGCCGTAAGCAGGTGACCTACAAGTCCACTGCCCCCGCTTTGCAGAGAGGTCTGAACACCTTGGAGAACAAGGCTACCAACGTTCCTTCCCCCCAGAAGCGCGGCGTGTGCACCGCTGTTCGTACCACCAGCCCCAAGAAGCCGAACTCCGCTTTGCGTAAGATCGCCCGTGTGCGTCTGACCAACGGTATGGAAGTTTCCGCTTATATCCCCGGTGTCGGCCACAACCTGCAGGAGCACTCTGTTGTTCTGATTCGCGGCGGTCGTGTTAAGGACCTTCCCGGTGTGCGTTACCACATCATCCGCGGCACTCTGGATACCCAGGGCGTACAGAACCGTATGCAGTCCCGCTCCAAGTACGGTGCAAAGCGTCCCAAGGCAGGTAAGAAGTAATACCTACCCGGCGCAAACAACATTGAATTTTTCCAAGCCTTTCGCAAGGCTCGCCTTGCCAAAGCGTTTTTATATATTGTAAAAACCTCTGGCCAGGCACAACGAAAGTATCACTTTCGAGTACCGATGAAATCATTATTAATATGAAGGAGGGAAGCAAAGTGCCCAGAAGAGGTAATGTTCCCAAAAGAGAGGTCCTGCCGGATCCTCAGTATAATTCTGTTCTGGTGACGAAGCTCGTTAACAGCATCATGCTGGACGGCAAAAAGGGTGTAGCCCAGAAGGTCGTTTATGGTGCTTTTGAGATCGTCGAGAACAAGACCGGCAATAATGGCCTGGAGGTGTTCCAGCAGGCCATGGAAAACATTATGCCCGCTGTGGAGCTGAAGGCTCGCCGTGTCGGCGGTAGCACATATCAGGTCCCCATTGAGGTTCGCCCCGAGCGCCGCCAGACCCTGGGTCTGCGTTGGCTCACCACTTACAGCCGCGCTCGCAGCGAGAATACTATGAAGGAGCGCCTTGCCGCTGAGATCATGGATGCCGCCAATAACACCGGCTCCGCTGTCAAGAAGCGCGAGGATACCCACAAGATGGCCGAAGCCAACAAGGCATTCGCTCATTTCCGTTGGTAATAAAAAAGGAGTTTCCTTATGGCTAGAGAGTATTCCCTGGAAAATACCAGAAACTTCGGCATCATGGCGCACATTGATGCCGGTAAAACAACAACCTCCGAGCGTATTCTGTTCTACAC
>JAZNHB010000049.1:0-8487 GCA_045576715.1 Faecousia sp.
GCAGTTTCTGCGGGAAGTGTTAAAAAAGTTAAAAAGGGGGCGGGGCGGCTTTTCCTTAGGAAATCCGCCCGGGTTTTTTGTTGCCCACAAGACCCTTCAGCCAGGTGATATCCTCTTTTCCCACTACCTGCAGCAGAAATAGCAAACAGCCAAGTATAATAAGATACGCAGCAGCGCGGAAAACGAGCGTATGCACATGAGAAGCAATAAAGATTGCGCAAAAAGTGCTGAGTCCTGCCAGCAGCGAAATCCGTATAGAAATAACATTTCCTACAATTTTTAATAGTCTGCGGATGCTTAATATAAAATTCAGCAGATGTGTGACGAAAAAGCTCACAAAATATCCCGTCATACCGTACCGGGGCAGCAGAACAAACAGCAAAAGAACATCCATGGTGGATGTGATGATGTTGTAGCGTACGCACGCTTTTTGCTGTCCCAGTCCTTTTGTCATGGCATCCGCGATCGCATCGCAGTATAGCATGGGGATCAGAAGCGCATAAAGTTTCAAATATATACCGGCCTGATCATTATCATACAAGGCCATGCACAGCTCTGTTGCCAACAGAAATTCCAGACCGCAAAATGCGCAGCCGTAAAGCAGTGCAACCCGCAGGCTGCGTTTTACAAGGTAACGTATTCGCTTATGACTTTGGGCCGCAACACATCTGGCAAGCTCTGGGATCAGCAGCTCGGCAAGACCAAAAAGAATAGCTGCCGGAAACATCAGCACCGGAAACACCATGCCGCATACGGTGCCAAAGGCTGCAAGGGGATTCGATTCGGCAGGATAGAGAGAAAGCCGCTTTGGTACCATAAGATTTTCGGTTGTGGAGATACCCGCCTTCAGGTCGTCTGCCAATGCCAGAGGAACCGCTGTGTGTAACAGCCTGCTCCTGACGGGTATGGAGGGTTCGGATTTTGCTTTTTCCTTCAGCCGCAGAACGATCAGTGCAGTCAATGTCAGGCAACTGCTCAATCCGCTGCCCAGTATCATGCTTTTGCAGGCTTTCACCGGGTCGCTGCCTGCCCATAGGGTCAAAACGCTCATGGTTACAGTCATGGAAAATAATTGCTCAGCCACTTCCACAGCTGCCAGCGTACCGATGCGGTTTGCTGCGGTAAAGTAGCCGGTCATGACACCGCAAAGGCAACTGACAGGAACAAAACAGGCGTATAGCCGAATGGAATCTGCTGTACGGGGATCGCCGATCCATTTTTGGGCAAGAAAAGGGGCAAAGAAGTGCAGCAGCAACGATACAGCACCGCTGCAAAGAATGCTGTATAAATAACATCCGGACAGCACCCAAACCACATTGCCGGGTCGCTTATGTCCCAGCTCTTCAGCAGTGAGATACATGGTGGCTGTGCGGATGCCTGCCATGCCGGCAGTCATGGCAAGGCCGCCTACTGACATAACCAGATGTAAAAGACCAATGCCTGCAGCGCCGATCTGCCCGGATACGTATACCTGAAATGATGTGGATACAAGTCTTAGCAGCAGGTTCACCCCGGTGAGCATCAAAGCACTGTAAAATATGGGAAGCTTTCTGGACAATAAGATCCCCCCTTGTCCACATCTTATGAGGACAAGGGGGGAGGTATGTTTTATTTGACAGCGAAAATTAATGCCACTTAGGATCAGTCAGATCGCAATATACGCCCACAATACTGCGGAATGCGGTGTCGTAGGAAACTACCAGGATTCTGCCGTCTGCCAGCAAAACACAAGACGGATCTGCCATGTCGTGGGGTCCCGGAACGGGGGATTCATAAATCAGCTGTTCCTGAGTATCCGTCCAGTCTCCGTTCACATAGAACACTTTTCCGTATGTGTAACGCGGACGCTTAGTCAGTGCCCATGTGGTAAAGACACGATCTTCGTCAAGAATGGCAAAGCCGGGCTGATGGATCACACCGTCCTGGTTGCCGATCAATTCCCAGGTCATGCCCCGGTCAAGGGATTTAAAGAGTGTGCCGTTTTCGCGGCAGTAAGCGAAGACGGTGTCGCTGTCCGGATCCGGAGCCACAAAGGACACCTCGTCGAAGGCTTTGGATTCCTCGGGGGCGACGTTGGGGACTTCGCTCTCCTGTAACAGTACCCATTGCTGTTGCTCTGTGTCAAATTCCATGAGCAGTCCGCCTGCTGTGGTAAGGTGGTACCAAGGAATCAAAATTTGTCCATCGGAGAAGGATGCGATATTGCCACGCTTAACCACATTGCCTTTGGAACGCTGGATCAGCTGAGGCGCCGACCAGGTGTTGCCCCCGTCAATGCTCCACAGCATGAAGAGCTTGCTATTGCTTTTGATGGTGTTCTCGCCGTGTTCCGTGCGGAAGCCGGCCCAGAAGGTAAATAATAGCACTTCTTCCGCAACACCGTCACCGGTTATGTCTGCATTTACGGTGCCAAAATTAGGATCTCTGGGGTCCATGGAGATGTAATAATCAAAGCTGCCGGTAGAGAGGGTGTTATAGCGGTCGGATACATTTCCCAATCCCCATTTTTCCATCTGATCCTCGTTAACTACCAGCAAAGGCTCGTCTGTGGTCCAACTTGCGCCGTTGTCCTTGCTGGCCCACACTGAAATAGCACCGCCGCAGCCTTGGGCAGTGCCCAATTCCATGTCCGGTCTATGGGCAAGCGATTCAAAGGCGCCCACAATCAGCGTGCCGTCAGACAGCACAGCTGCATCGGGGAAGTGGTACTTCAGGGGAGCTGTTGCCTGCAGCAGGGTAATATCGGCATTGCTGCTCTGTTCCACAGGCTCGGTGGGGAGCTGCTGGGGAATGCCGTTAGCGCAGGCACTGCTCACAGCATCAACCACCAGAGCAACGTGAGCGTCTTCAAAGACGTAAGAGGAATTGTCCGCTTGGCTGATGCCTGTATCCTGCTTGGTGGTGTTAAGGAAGGATTTGACTGTGTCAGCGCTGACGCTGTTCATATCAAAGGAAGGACAAAGGGTTTTCAACAAGGTCAGGGAAGCGCAAAGGCGACCGGTATCGTAGCTCAGATGAGTACCGTCCACTGTAAGATCCTTGTCGTGGGTCAAGGTAGTGCGCAACTGTTGGATCGCAGTGCCTGTGGGGATATAGCCATCGAGCAACGCTTTGTATTTTGCGTCATTGCCTGCAATGTACTTATCCAGACAATCCACAATGGCATTAAACATCCGCGCCTGACTGTTGTCGTAGAAAGTATTGAATTCTTCTGTATAGAATACATTATCCGTACCGTCGGCCATTGCCCAGGACATGTTCCAAAGAATCTTGGCATCCGTCTTATCCTGCATATAATCCAGAAGGTATTTCAGGTCGCCGTTATATGTGGGAGAAAAGCCTGCAGCCAGGGGATTTTGCTGTAGTATAATCACATCCCATTGGTCTTGTGCGATCACATCTGCGCTGACCTGTCCGCCTTGGCTTTTCCAGTCACCATTTTCGTCGGTTGTCCAGAGCGTGTAAACCGGCTGATAAAAGGTCATATTATATGCGTGATCCCGCAAGGTGGCGTTTTCAGCGTCCAGGTAGGCGGCATCTATGGTGTAGCCGTCCAGCTTCGCTAACGCAGGCAGATAATACATGCTGTCGCGGCTGCAGGAATTGCCAATGGCCAGCACCTTCAGCGGCTGCTTTTCGTCAGCTTTGTCTGAGCCGCATCCGGCAAGCAAGCCAAAACAGCACAGTAGCGCTAAGAAAACAATAGCAATCTTTTTCATAAGTTACCTCCTTGGTAATTATGGAATTAATATACCATTGAAGCCAACTGATGTCAATTTTTAAAATGACATTTCATGAAATATATTTCCACTTTTCTCAGATATCGGATATATCTATTTCGGACAATAAAATCTCCCTTGTCCACATCTATGCAGACAAGGGGATGCTTTATTCTCCTGTTATTTCCTTGCACACAGGAGAAAGGGGGCATTGTGCGCACTTTGGCTTGCGTGCAACGCAAATCTCCCGTCCAAACAGAACGATTCGATGACAGAAATCAGAGCTTTCCCCAGGGGGCAATATTGCCCGCAGCTGCGTTTCTACCTTTTCCGGTTCCTTGCCCTTGGATAAGCCGAGTCTGCCGCAAATGCGGATGCAGTGAGTGTCACAAACCACGCTGCCGGGTTGGCTGTAAAGATCCCCCAGCAGTAAATTTGCGGTTTTTCTGCCCACACCGGGAAGCGATAAAAGCGCATCCATAGTATTGGGGACTTTGCCCCCAAAGCGATCGCGCAGCATTTGACAGGCAAGGACGATATCCTTTGCTTTTTGTCGATAAAAACCGCAGGAATGGATGTAACGCTCCACATCAGCTATGTCTGCGCAGGCAAACGCATCCAGCGTGGGATAAGCGCGAAACAGTGCCGGCGTTACGAGATTGACCCGAGCATCGGTGCATTGGGCGGACAGACGAACGGCGATCATCAATTCATAATCCTTTTGGTAGTGTAATGCGCAGGGCGCCTCCGGGTATCGGGCCTTTAATATTTCGATGACGGCCAGTGCTTTCTTTTTCATAATATTATCTCCGTAACCATGGGTTTTCTACTTTGCGGTGGCTTTTCATGCACAGGGACGTGCATTGGCGGATACAATGGTATGGCGGAATTATCCGACCGTGCCGTGCCCCTTTGGGAACAGCGCGTGGCTTTGGGGGCAGCGTACACTGCCCCCGGCTTTGCTATGGAAGGATCTCTGCTGTCAGGGCAGAAATTTCGTATGCCGTTCGTTCATCCGGTCCTTCCGGTGTCAGCTTGGTGTAGACGCGGCTTTGGAGCCTGCCGTAGATGCGGATGTGATCTCTGGTGTGGCAGGCGGAAATCTCCTGTGCGGTGCGTCCCCAAAGAATACACGGAAGGTAATCAGCTCTGTGAAAGGCCCGGGGAACAGCCACCATTGCATCGCAAATATCCCGGCCAAGGGGTGTGCGGCGGAATGTGGGTTCCCGGCACAGGGGACCTTCTACCACAACTTCATTCAAAGGCTCTGCGTCCTCTACAGTGACGGAAGAAGCGAAAATGAAGATCAGCAAATGGCGAACACCGTCGCTGCGCTGATTGCGCGAGCGCACCTGACCGCAAACGGTCAGCATACTCCCGGCGCAGGGGTCGAGGGTGTCTATCAGTTGCGCTTCTGCGATCACAGGCAGTAGATCAATTGCACCGGAAAGCCGCGGAACCTCAAGGGTAAACCGGTAGAATTTGCGCCCATGATTCTCGTGGGAATATTCCGGGAGTGCCACAAGGCTTCCCCGGACGGTAATGCTGTTTGTCTGATGTTCCATAGTACCACCTCAAATACAGATGTATGGAACATTGTATGCTTGATTATCACAAACAGACCGACTATACGTTACCTGCGCTTCCTTTTTTGCTGTGATTTTGGAGGCAGCTTGGATGCTGCCGGTTTTCTGGGGGGAACCGCCCGAATCAGACATTTTGGTCCGGAGCCAATGAGATCCTCTCGCCGCGCCTTGATCAACGCCTCTTTTACCAAGTAGTAATTTTTTGGGTTTCTGTATTGGATCAAAGCTCTTTGCATGGCTTTTTCATGGGCATCCGAGGGCACGTATACCGCATCCATGGTTCGAGGATCCAGACCTGTGTAGTACATAACGCTGGACAAGGTAGAGGGGGTGGGATAAAAATCCTGCACCTGTTCCGGATTGTAGCCCATTTCCCGAATATACTCTGCAAGGGCAACGGCTTCCTTTAAGGTGGAACCTGGATGGCTGGACATAAGATAGGGTACGAGATATTGGTTCATGCCATATTGCTTGTTTAGGGCAAAGTACTTATCCACGAAGCGATTATATACAGCGTTCTTCGGCTTTCCCATCCGACCGAGCACGGCATCCGAAACGTGTTCCGGAGCGACTTTCAGCTGTCCGGAGATGTGGAATTGCACCAGTTCTTTAAAGAATGTATCCTTTTTATCTGCCAGCAGATAGTCGAAGCGAATGCCGCTGCGCACAAAAACTTTTTTAACACCCTGCAGCTTTCGCAGCTTTCGCAAAAGCGAAACGTAATCAGAGTGGTCTGCGTGTAAATTTTTGCATGGGGTGGGGTGCAGACATTGCCGGTGAGGACAGGCGCCTTTTGTCATCTGCTTTTGGCAGGCAGGATGACGGAAATTGGCGGTGGGTCCGCCTACATCGTGGATGTATCCCTTAAAATCCTTATCCTGGATCATCTGCTCTGCTTCCGAGAGGATAGACTCGTGGGATCGTGTCTGAATGATGCGGCCCTGGTGGAAGGTCAGAGCGCAGAAGGAACAGGCACCGAAGCAACCCCGGTTGCTCACGAGGCTGAATTTCACTTCTTCGATGGCAGGTACGCCGCCGGCTTTTTCATAGCTTGGGTGATACGTACGGCAGTAGGGCAGGGCATATACCTTGTCCATTTCCTCGGTGGTCAAAGGCTTCTGGGGTGGGTTCTGCACCACAAATTCTTTACCGTAGGGCTCCGCTAGACGTTTTGCAGTAAACGGATCGCAGTTTCCGTACTGAATCTTGAAGCTTTCCGCATAGGTGCGCTTGTTGCCTTTTACAGCATCGTATGATGGTAAAAAGATGGTGGGCAGGCTGTCGTCCGGTGATTGAGTGCGGTAGGCTGTGCCGTCAATGTAGGTAATATCTCTGATGTTCATGCCGGAGTTAAGAGCGTCCGCAATTTCAACAATGCTCTTTTCGCCCATGCCATACATAAGAAGGTCGGCTTGACTGTCCAGCAGTATGGAGCGCTTCAAGCTCTCGGACCAATAGTCATAATGGGCCAGCCGACGCAAACTGGCCTCAATGCCACCGATGAGGATCGGCACATCCTTATAAGTCTGACGAATCAGATTGCAGTATACCACAGTGGCATAGTCAGGACGCTTGCCCATAACACCGCCGGGTGTAAAAGCGTCAGTTTTTCTTTTGTGCTTGGCTACGGAGTAATGGTTGACCATGGAGTCCATGTTGCCGGCAGATACCAGAAAACCAAGCCGTGGTTTCCCCAGAATGTCAATGGACTTTGGGTTTCTCCAGTCCGGTTGGGAAATGATGCCAACGGAATAACCGGCATTTTCCAGCACACGGCTGATGATGGCATGGCCGAACGAGGGATGATCCACATAAGCATCGCCAATTACATATACGAAGTCGCAGCACTGCCAGCCCCGGGCCTGCATATCTTTTTTTGAAATCGGCAGAAACTCCATATTTCCCTCCAAAAACGTTTTCTTCAGTATAACATCAAATCTGTCAAAAGGGAACAAGAAAATTACGCCTTCTGGCTGTTTTTCTTGACATGGATTTAAAATGCTTTATAATGTGCTGTAAAGGAGTGATTTGTATGGCTGTTCGTCTGAATGAGGACATGGAAATGGTGAAAACCATCCGTGACGGCTTGAAACGCACCGGCGGTTATTGCCCGTGCCGATTGGAACGCAGCGAGGATAACAAATGCATTTGCAAAGAATTTCGTCAACAAATGGCAGATCCCGACTTTAAGGGCTACTGTCATTGCATGCTATATTATAAGGATTGATTGGCTCCAACTTTTTTCAAGAAAGCACAAAAAAGTGGTTGACAAATCAATACTGCCGTGGTAATATACTCAAGCGTCAAGACAAAGCTGACGTCAATATGCGCGAGTGGTGGAATTGGTAGACTCGCTAGATTCAGGTTCTAGTGTTCACTGCGGACGTGCGGGTTCAAGTCCCGCCTCGCGCACCAAAAGAAAAGGACATCCATTTGGATGTCCTTTTCTTTTTGGTATGAGGCAGCTACTGGAACCTGCTTAAATTCGGGGTCCCAACGAAGCTCGGCGAAGCGGATTCGTTGGGGAAAGAAGCCACAGCAAAATGAATAAGTTTTCCCGCTTGCGGGGAAATGAAAGATATGACGCTTGCGGCGACGCAGTCCCGCCTCGCGCACCAAAAAGACAGGTGCCTTAAGTGAACTGCCCCTTGCCAAAGTAAACCCCCTGCTATGCAGGGGGAAAAATAATAGCTTATAGCGAGGAGTAAAGTAGACAAGAAAAAAGCTCCCCATTATAGTAGAAGTGGTTTGCCGACCACACAACTAACATAATGAGGAGGTCTTAATCGTGAAAGAAAAAGACATAAATAGTTTAGACCATACCACATGGAGATGTCAATACCATATCGTGTTTGCTCCAAAGTTTCGCAGGATGGTTATCTTTAAAGAAATACAAGCAGATATAGGGAAAATACTGCGGCAGTTATGCCAGCAGAAAGGTGTGGAAATCATAGAGGCATATATGTGCCCCGACCATGTTCATATGCTCCTAAGTATACCGCCCAAGTATAGCGTATCACAAATAATGGGATATCTAAAAGGCAAGAGTAGCCTGATGATCTTCGACAGACATGCGAATCTAAAGTATAAATATGGCAACAGACATTTCTGGGCCAGAGGATATTATGTGGACACAGTAGGCAGGAATAAAAAGCAAATACAAGAGTATATCAAGAACCAAC
>JAZNHB010000050.1:0-4832 GCA_045576715.1 Faecousia sp.
TTTTGTATAACTTATTCCATATTGCATCCCAGAAACTGCTCCGCATAATTTCTGGCATTGGTGTTACGCGTATAGACCACATGGAACGGATGGGGCTGGGTGATCGTATCCACAGTAAATGTACCAATGTTGCATTCGTTCTCTACTACGGACTTGTACAGAAAACTGATACCGCTGCCGCTTGCAACCAATGCCTTGATAGAAACAAAGCTGCTGATAGAAACTTCTCTGTAAAAATCACTCAGTTCATAACCGGATGCTGTCAGCCGCTCCTCAAAAATGCGGCGCGTACCGGAGCCCTCTTCCCGGACGATAATCGTTTCCCGCAGCAAGTCCTCAATTGCGACTTGCTTTCCGCATAAAGGACTGCTCTTTGCACAGATCCCCACAAAGGGCTCCATCCGTAGCAAATAGGAATCGTACTTGGTTTTGCTGAACGTGCCTTCAATTACGGCAAAGTCCAGTTGATTCTCGTCGAGCATTTGCAGAAGATGCTTGGTGTTATCCACCACAAGGGAAATCTCATGATGCGGATCACTGAGATAATCTTTGATGGCATCGATCAGCACATAATCACCGATGGTCTTGGTTGCGCCGATCCGCAACTTCAAGCGCTTTTTATCTGCAATAGCCAGCTGCAGTTCCTCAAATTGATATTGCTGAGAAATGGCATATCGCTCCAGCAGCAGGCATTTTTCTGTTTTATGCAGCGTATGGCCATCATAAGTAAAAAGCTTTGCCTGCAGCGATTGCTCCAGAGCCTGGATCTGCTTGGTAACCGCCGGCTGAGAAAGGTGAAGGCGCTCCGCTGCCATTCGATAATTCATTGTTTGGCAGAGTGTCAGAAATGTATGTAGTTTCGGATCCATATTGCTCCTCCGATAATTTTATGGAATTGACATATTCCATATAATAACTTCATTTTATCACAATTCTATGGTAAAATAAAGAAAAAATTCAAAGGAGTACCATTATGACCCCGAAAACAAAAGAACGCTTGCTGTTTCTGTTGGGCATTGCCATCTGCTTTGCAGTAGCTGGACTGTCTGTGCTTTTAGAAAAGCTGATTCCCGGAGAGCTTCTGGGTGCATCCATCATCGCCTTGTTTATGGGTACGATCGTCAACAGCTTTTTCCATCCGAAATGGATTCAGCCTGCGCTTAAATTTACATCTAAGAAGATTCTGAAAGCAGCGATCATCCTTTTGGGCGCATCTTTGTCTATTAGCACCATTCTGTCAGTTGGTAAGATGACCTTCTTTGTGATGATCTTTACATTTGCTATGTGCTTCGGCGCAGGCTTCTTTATCCGCAAGCTGTTTGGCCTCAACTGGAAGCTGAGCAACCTGATCTCTGCCGGTACCGGCATCTGCGGCGGCAGCGCCGTGGCAGCCATTGCACCGGTCATTGACGCCGATGACAAAGACATCGCATTTGCCATGTCCTCCACCTTCCTTTTTGACATGGTGATGATCGCACTGTATCCGCTGATGGGCAAGGCACTGGGCATGTCCGACATTGCCTACGGTATTTGGTCAGGTACTTCTGTGAACGACACCGCCAGTGTGGTGGCTTCCGGATATGCCTTTTCCGAAGCTGCCGGCGACTTTGCCACCATGGTCAAGCTGACCCGTACCATTGCCATTATTCCCACCGTGCTGGTGTTCGCCTGGATCGGTGTGCGAATGAAGAAGAAAGAGATGCAAGCCACCGGTGACGGCAAGAAAGTGAACATAATGAAAATCATCCCCTGGTTTATTGGTGGATTCCTGTTGCTTGCTATCATCAATAGCGTCGGCTTGATCCCTGCAACGGTTTCCGGCATGATGAAGAGCGCCAGCAAGTTTCTAATGGTCACTGCCCTGGCTGCCATCGGTTTGAATACCAGCCTGCTGGATTTCAAGAAAGCCGGACTCAAGCCTATGTTCTATGGTATTACAATCGACACACTGGTTACGATAACTGCCCTTGTGGTGATTATTTGTATGGGGCTCATGTGATTTTTGGGAAACAATAAGAGGGGGTCGCATCAGGAAAAATGATGGACCTCAAATGTTATTGGCTATACGGGTTATTCTGTTACTATCTTCCAGGCATCTTCGCCGGGAATGAGGCCCAGGCTGGAGCCACAGTCCCAGCTGACATGGACGGTGCCTTGGCATCCGGGGACAAGCTTGCGATTGTAGGGGTCGTTCATATAGATTAGTTCCACCCGTGTGCCAGCGGGGTACTGCTCACGCAGTTGCCTCAGCTGCCACTCCTTTATCACTTGCATAAATACTGAACAGCTTCTGTGAACTACTGAATATTCTATAAAGAATGGGCGCTCCGGAACATCCGGGGCGCTCTTGTGCTTGCTACAAACAATAAATTCCTTAAGGGTGACAAGTAAGTGCAACGCTATCTCAAAAATGCAACGCAAAGAGGGCAAATGCAACAATAGGTCAATTAGCGTTGCATTGTATCAAATTGTGTAGTATATGCCAAAAAAGAACGACCTCCTTTTGGGGTTGTTCTTTTTTTGTATTGCGGGTAACCTATTTTGCTTTGCAGAGCGTAGAATATGTATCAGCACTTTCCCCCCCGCCTAAAAAGTGCGCCTGTGGAAAAACTTGTGGATAACTGCCCAAATCCGGCCTTTCCGCCGGGGCTTCACGCCTAACCTAATCTTATCTTATCTATTCTTTTCTTATCTTATCTATACTGGGTTGCCAATTGGTTGCCATTTGGTTGCCATCAGCAGCAACCACATACCGCCCATCGCTGCATTTGAGCAGCTGCTGTGCCACCTCCTGATGGATGCTTGGCTTGTAGCGGTCCTTGCGGATCTGGTTGTGTATATGCCAGTGGGTGACGGCCACGATTTCGCTCCCAAATTCCATCAGCCACCCGCCGTCCACCAGCTCCTGCAGATACTTTTTGCCGATGCCGCACATCCGGCACACCCCCCGGGCGTTGTCGCACAGCCCGTCATCGTCCGCCTGCAGACACAGAAACAAATATAGCACCTGGGCGGTTTTGGACAGCCCCACAAAGCTGCTGCTGAACATTAAATTTTTGCTGAACATTCTTCTTTCTGCCATGATAACCTCCGTAAAACAGCAAATGCGCCCCCCGCTTTTCCGCAGGTGACGCACTCTAAAAATTCTTACGCTATCATGATACCACACATTTAGAAAAAAAGTGTCCTAAAAATGTCCCAACCTTGTGTTCACACCGAAAAACCCAGTAATACCAACGGTTTTTGCCACTTTTTGTTAAAAGTGTCTCACAAAAATCCCACTTATAACAATGGACAATGGACAATGGACAATGGACAATTATCCCCGTCATTTCGAACCGTAAAGGCTCTCCCTTTGGGAGAGCTGGCGCCGACAGGCGAGAGAGAGGGTAAAACGCCCCCCTCCTTCCTCTGTCATTGCGAGTTGTAGGGCGGGGGCTTGCTCCCGCCGCCTGTGACGATCCGTTCTCCCTACGATTTATTATTTATTCTATATTCTTTATTCATTATTCATTCATGGGTGCTGACGGAGAATAGATCATAAAGAATAAAGAATAAAGAAGAAAGAATAGTGAATAAAGACAGAGCTGTAGGGGACGGGTTTCCCGTCCCTCGGGCGGCGAAACGCCGCCCCTACATTTCATTCGTCGGCAACGCCGACACCACAATTTTGCATTTCGCATTTATCATTCTACATTCAAAAAGCCATTCCGCCCTCCGGCTCGAAATGACATGGTTTTGGGTAATTTTTCCTAAAAAGTATTGCTTTTTTTCAGGAAAAAACTTATAGTAGGCATATACAAGGGAACATGAAAAAAAGAGGAAAGGATGATTTTTATGAAGCGACTGATCGCATTTGCGCTGGTGCTGTGCCTGCTGCTGTTGTGCGGCTGTAAGGCAGCCATCCCCACACCGCCCGTCCCGGAAAAGGACCCCACCCAGACTCCCTCCGCGGAGACTCCCGCAACCGAAGCACCCACCGAAAAGCCCACCGAGGCCCCTACCGAAGCCCCTACCGAGGCTCCTACCGAGGCTCCTACCGAAGAGCCCACCGAAGCACCCACCGAAGCCCCTACCGAGGCCCCTACCGAAGCCCCCACTGAGGCTCCCACCGAGCCGGAGCTGGTGACGGTGTACCTGCTGGATACGGCCTTCCTCTTCGACAGCGGCCCTGTGGAATTCACCTACGATGAGAATTACAACATGGTCGGCTACACCTCCTGCGATATGGACGAGCAGGTGATCTTCACCGGCCACTTTGCCCAGCCCGATGCCAATGGCATGCCCAGCCGCTACGGCGTGGTGTGGTACGATGGCACCATCGGCGAGGACCGCATTCTGACCTGGTCTGCAGACGGCAAGCTCCAGGAGGAGCAGGTGGGCGAAAACTTCACCGGTACTCAGTACGCCTACGACGAGCAGGGCAGACTGCTGGAGAAGCGGGACTACTACGAAGGCATGCTGGAGGACGCCACATACTATGCATACAGCGGCAACACCCTGACCGCCTGCTGGTGCGAGATCATCTCAGGCGACAAGATCTTTGATTGCGTTGTGGAAAACGGCCGCATCGTGGAGCAGAATTTCTACGATTACCTCGTCCCCTACGGCTACACCTACGAGTACGATAAGGCCGGCAACCTGATCCAGTCCACCTTTATTTTCGATGGTGAGAGCACTCCCGGCACGGAATATACTTACATCCAAGTGCAGGTGAGCCCTGAGCGGGCCCAGTACCTGCAGGAGCAGCAGAGATACCTGCATACGCTCGTATAACAAAAGGGGAGGCCTTGGCCTCCTCTTTTTTAATGAACAATGGATAATGGACAATG
>JAZNHB010000051.1:0-33369 GCA_045576715.1 Faecousia sp.
CACAGATTTTGCAGATCATCAAGCTGGTACTTGTGCGTTATTTGGCGGCTTCGATTTTTGCTTGCGTATTCTACTTTACATTGCCTTTTGCTTTGGAGATCCGGCAGGCGCTTGTTCTGCTGGCTTTCAGTCCGATCGGCGTTGCTGTACCTGCGTTTACAGCGCAAATGAAGGGCGATTTCGGACTTTCCAGTGCTGTCAATTCCATTTGTATACTGTGCAGCATTGTGTTTATGACGGCTTTGATGCTTGTAATGCTATAAGGAGTGTTTATGAATTTCTATGAATTGATACAAAAACGGGAATCTTGCCGCAGCTTTGATGAAACAAGACCTGTTGCAGATCACGATTTGCAAGCTATATTGGAGGCAGTGCGCCTTGCGCCATCTGCCTGCAACGGGCAGCCATACCATATTACTGTTTGTGCAGGGGAAAAGGCAAAACAGGCAGCAAAGGCAACCCAGGGGATGGGCATGAACAAATTTGTATCTGATGCGCCGGTGTTGCTCGTTATTTCCCAGATGCCTTATGTGAAAACAGCTGCGCTGGGCGCAAAGCTTAAGGACAATGACTACCGATCCATCGACATAGGCATTGCTGCCGCGTACCTGACAGCAGCGGCGACGCAGCAAGGACTTTCCACTTGTATCCTGGGATGGCTTGATGACGAAAAGCTGCGCCATATTTGTGGCGTTGATGGCGCGGTGCGATTGGTGATTGCGTTGGGGTATGCAAGGAGTGAAGCCATCCGGGAAAAGAAACGCAAAAGTCTTGATGAGTTGGTCAGTTACATTGACTGACACGGCTTGACAAACAACAGTTGCTATTTTACAATAGCGTTAATCAGATAATGAGGTGATTCCAATGGACCAGAAATTACACACACAAACCCTGTGCATTCAGGCCGGCTACAGCCCTGCCAACGGCGACCCCCGGCAGATTCCGATTATTCAAAGCACCACGTTTAAGTACGCTACATCCGAGGATATGGGAAAGCTGTTCGACTTGGAGGCCTCCGGCTATTTTTACTCTCGTCTGCAGAACCCTACCTGCGATATGGTGGCTGCAAAAATTGCTGCGCTGGAGGGCGGAACTGCGGCCATGCTTACCGGCTCTGGTCAGGCGGCAAACTTCTACGCTTTGTTTAACATCTGCTCCTGCGGTGACCATATTGTGTCCTCTGCAGCCATTTACGGCGGCACCTTTAACCTGATTTCTGTGACAATGAAGCGGATGGGTATCGAAGCAACATTTGTTGACCCGGATTGCACCGAAGAAGAATTGCAGGCAGCATTCCGCCCCAATACCAAGGTGCTTTTTGGAGAGACAATTGCTAACCCTGCTCTGAATGTGCTGGATATTGAAAAATTTGCTAAGGTTGCCCACGCAAACGGTGTTCCGCTGATTATTGACAATACATTCCCCACGCCTGTTAACTGCCGTCCCATTGAGTGGGGTGCAGACATTGTTACACACTCTACTACCAAGTATATGGACGGTCACGGAGTGGCAGTTGGTGGCTGTATTGTAGATAGCGGCAAATTTGACTGGACGGCATATCCTGAAAAGTTTTCCGGTTTGTGCACCCCTGATGACAGCTACCATGGCGTCACATACACGGAACGCTTTGGGTTGGCCGGCGCATTCATTACCAAATGCACCGTGCAACTGATGCGCGACCTTGGCTCTATTCAATCTCCCCAAAGCGCATTCTACCTGAACCTAGGTTTGGAAAGCTTGCCGTTGCGTATGAAGCAGCATTGCAGCAATGCCCAGGCGATTGCAGAGTTTTTGCAAAATAATGAGAAGGTATCTTGGGTTAAGTACTGCGGCCTGAAAGGCGACAAATACTATGACCTGGCGCAAAAGTATATGCCTGACGGCTCTTGCGGTGTGATTTCCTTTGGATTGAAGGGCGGCCGCAAGGCGGCTGAGACCTTTATGAAGCACATGAAGCTGGGCGCAATTGAAACCCATGTGGCAGATTCACGCACTTGTTGCCTCCATCCTGCCAGCGCAACACACCGACAGATGACTGATGAACAGCTGGCTGCTGCCGGTGTTGGAGCAGACTTGATCCGTCTGAGCTGCGGCCTGGAAAACGTCCAGGATTTGATTGCGGATCTGGAGCAGGCTATTGCAGCGGTTTGAGCCGTGATTAAAGTATGGCTCTAATTAACTGAACAATAAAGAATACCCCCTGTGAAGGACTATATCCTTCACAGGGGGTATCGTTATGAAGACTAGATTTCTAAGTCCATTGCTTTGATAACAGAAGCGCAGCGAGGGCACAGGCCTTCCGTGTCTGCTTGCTCAGAGTGCATCCAACACCGGGGACACTTCTCGCCCCGGGCTTCGGTAACACCTACAGTCAGCTGAGGCAGATTCTGGCCAACGCCGGTGGTTGCGCCCTGGGCAATATCCTCCCATTGGCAGGAAGATACAATGCAAATCTCAGCCAAATTCATATCCTTGCAAATGGCTTTCAGATCTGCGTCATCGGTTTGCAGGCTGACATGCGCCTCCAAAGCCTTGCCGATACGCTTGTCGGCACGAGCAAGCTCCAAAATACCGTTTACATCCTGGCGCAGCTTCATAATGGTTTCCCATTTCGCCATTGTGGCATCATCCAGGCTGTAAGCATTGTAATTTTCAGGCATCTGATTTAGCAGGATATTTCTTGCATCATCTCCATTACGGTGGGGCATTGCCTGCCAGATTTCGTCGCAGGTAAAGGCAAGAATGGGGGAGAACAGCTTGGTAAGTGCGTCCACAATCAGATACAGGGCAGTCTGAGCACTGCGGCGTCGCAGACCGTCCTTTTGCTCACAGTAGAGACGGTCCTTGAGGATGTCCAGATAGAACGAAGAAAGCTCAACAACGCAGAAATCATTGATGGCATGGGAGATCACATGGAATTCATAGTTTTCGTATGCCTTGCGGCACAGCTCTGTTAAGTTACCAAGCTTGGTCAAAGCCCACTTATCCAGCTCTTCCATCTGTTCTGCGGGTACTAAATGCTCAGCATCAAATCCGTCCAAATTGCCCAAGCAGTACCTTGCGGTATTACGGAATTTAAGGTAGTTCTGAGCGATTTGCTTGAATATCTCCTTGGAACAGCGCACATCTGCGTGGTAATCAGAGGAGGCAGCCCACAGGCGAACGATATCCGCGCCAAAGTCCTTGATCAATTCAGCAGGGTCAACACCGTTGCCAAGACTTTTGTGCATGGCGCGGCCCTGACCGTCAACTACCCAGCCGTGAGTCAGCACCTGCTTGAAAGGAGCGCCCTGATCCAGCGCGCCTACGGAGGTCAGAAGAGAAGATTGGAACCATCCACGGTACTGGTCAGCGCCTTCCAGATATACGTCCGCAGGCCAAAGTTCCGGTGTGCGGTGCATCAAGGATGCGTAATGGGTAGAGCCGGAATCAAACCAGCAGTCCAGCGTATCCGTTTCTTTGTCGAAATCGGTGCCGCCGCAGTGGGGACAGGTGAAGCCTTCAGGAATCAGCTCTGCTGCGTCCTTTTCAAACCAGATATTGGAGCCGTGCTCATCAAACAGTGAAGAGATCTTGGCGATGGAATCGGGTGTGGAGACAGGCTTTGCGCAGTCCTTGCAGTAGAAAACCGGAATGGGCAGACCCCAGCGACGCTGACGGCTGATGCACCAGTCTGCGCGCTCACGAATCATGCTGATCATCCGATCTTCGCCCCATGCTGGATACCATTTAACATTCTCAATGGCTTGTACAGCCTGGTCTTTGAAGGATTCTACACTGCAGAACCACTGGGGAGTTGCACGGAAGATAACCGGCTTCTTGCAGCGGTCGTGATGGGGATAGGAGTGCATGATCTCCTCGTCGGCAAACAGTGCACCGGATTGGCGCATATCCTCCAGAATCACCGGGTTGGATGCCTCTGTTTTCATGCCGGCATACTTGCCTGCGTAGTCGGTGTGTCGACCGTAATCATCTACAGGAACTACAAGATCCATGCCGTAACGCATACAGGTTTGATAGTCATCAGCACGGAAGCCGGGGGCAGTGTGGACACAGCCTGTACCGGAATCCATGGTAACGTATTCTGCGTTTACAAGACGGGAAGTCTTATCCAGGAAAGGATGCTGCGCCAGCATATTCTCAAAGAACTGACCGGGATAGGTGGCAAGAACCTCATAGCTTTCAAAACCGCCAACCTTCATGGTTTTTTCCATCAAGGCTTCTGCCATAATATAGGTTTCACCATTTTCGGCCTTTACCAGTGCATAGGAATCTCTGGGATGCAGGCAGATGGCCATATTGCCGGGCAGAGTCCAGATGGTAGTCGTCCAAATCACAAAGTAGGTTTTGCTCAGGTCGAACCCAGCGAGCTTGCCAAGGTCATCGTTCATGGGGAATTTCACATAGACCGAGGTACAGGGGTCATCTTGATATTCAATATCAGCCTCGGCAACAGCGGTGGCACAGAAGGGACACCAAGTCACAGGCTTCAGACCCTTATAAATATAGCCCTTGTCGAACATGCGACCAAAAACCTTAACTTCCTGCGCTTCAAAATGCTTGTCCATAGTGCGATAAGGATTGTTCCAATCGCCAACTACACCCAAACGCTTGAAGCCGTCCATCTGCTTTTGAATAAAATCCTCAGCAAAATCCTCGCACGCCTTTCTGAATTCGGGCACGGACATATCTTTGTTGAGCTTCTTCTTGGAATTTTCAATGGCTCGTTCAATGGGAAGACCATGGTTATCCCAACCGGGGACATAAGGTGTATAATAACCCATCATAGCATGGCTGCGAACAATAAAGTCCTTCAAGGTTTTGTTCAGCGCATGGCCCATGTGAATATAGCCGTTAGAGAAAGGGGGGCCGTCGTGCAGGATGAAGGGGGGGAGACCCTTGTTCTTTTCCAGCATTGCGTTGTAAAGATCTTCATGCTGCCAACGTTCCAGCATGCCCGGTTCCCGGGCAGGCAGACCGGCTTTCATGGGAAAATCGGTTTTAGGGGTGATGATTGTGTTCTTATACTCCATTGGAAAAACCTCCATAGTAATTACATAAAAAAGCCTTTGCCTCTTATGAAAAGAGACAAAGGCTTTTGTTACCTCTGCGGTACCACTCTAATTCTGACAGTAGTCAGCACTCAAATACGCTGTATCGGGCGTGCCCGGCGCAGCCTACTAAATGGCTTCGGTGCGCTGCTCAAAGGTGATATAACTGTGTGCTGTATACTGCCTTGCACCTGCCGGCAGCTCTCTGGAAACAGACATCACAATTACGTGTCCTTATCAATGCCTTATTTATGAAATTAATGGCTAGTAGGATCGTAGTTTTTGCCAAACTGCAAGTTGGCGAACTTGCTGGTGGTGGTGTCAGCCACCGGGTGTTTGGGTTCTGCCTTGGGTGCGGCATCCTCTGTAGTGCCAACCAAGTTCTGCAGATTTGCGGAGATCTCATCGGCAACGGCATCTGCCTCGCTGGGAGCTTTGTCGCCTTCGCAGGCATCAAAGTCAAACGCACCGGAAGCACCGGCTACAGGGCGGTTCGCTTCCTTGATACGCTCCAGTGCCTGAATACAGGTGCTGATCTGGTCCTGCAAGTCTGAAATCTTAGCGGCAGCCACAGCCTTGGCCTCTTCTACACGGGCATTCTCGGCTGCAATCAAGGAATCTGCATTTTTTGCATTCTCTGCAGCGGCCGCATTTGCATCGTTGAGCATTTGCGTGCACTTTGCTTCAGCGTCTTTCACCATCATATCACAGGTCTTCTGCGCGTTGACGATGGCATCTTTCATGCTGGCTTCGTTCTGGCGGTACTCCTCCAGTTTGCTTACCAGGACCTTCATCTTACTCTTGAGCAATGCGTTTTCTTTATAAAGAGTAACATAATCCTCTGTCAAAGGCTCCAGAAATTCGTCGACAGCCTGCATATCATAGCCGCCAAAGGCCACACGATTAAATGCAATCTGATCTATCTGTTGGGGTGTAAACATAGCGTGTCCTTTCCAGTTTGCGTTTTAAATGTAGTTTTCGATCTCGCCGGTAACAGTTTCAAGATCACCGACAACATCCATGTTATGGGGGCAGAACAGGTAAGTGGATTGTGCAATCTTCTTAACGCTGCCATCCAGAGCATACACACTGCCGGACAGAAAATCCACCACACGGCGGGTCAGTGCTTTGTCTACATTCTCCATGTTGAGAATGACTGCTTTCTTTCTGCGGAGCTCGTCAGCAGCTTTTGCGGCGCTGTCAAAGGACTTTGCATGGAACAGCACGACTTCCTGCTTGCCGGAACCCATATTCAAAACCTGACCGCTGAATCCGCCGGATGCTGCGCTGGGTGCAGAAGCAGGGGAAACGGTGAAGCCGGACTCGGAATCATCAGAGGATGCGAAAGGAGAAGGGCGACGTCCACGGGGAGCGATCTCCGGTGCATCATCTTCCAGGTCTTCCATCTCTTCATCATACTCATCGTAATCATCGGAATAAGGCTGGACAAATTTCTTCAGGTTATCCAAAATGCTCATGGTATTGTTCCTCCTAAAAAACGTACATCGTTATTGGTAGTTCCGAGGGCCGAAGATTCCCGTGCCGATACGGATCATAGTGCTTCCGCATGCAATGGCATCGACATAATCATCAGACATCCCCATTGACAAAATATCTACCCATACATTATCGTATTTTTTTGCCGTTATGTCAACAGAAAGGTTGTACATTTCTTGAAAAAATTTACGATTTTCACTCGAATCTTGACAAATTGGGGGGATTGCCATCAATCCTTTTACACAAATATTTGGATATTCGGTCATTTTTTCGCATATTTTGAAAATGTCAGCAGCCACAAAGCCGGACTTGGAGGGTTCGTTTCCGATATTGATTTCCAGTAATATCTCCTGAATGATATTTTGCTTTGCGGCCTCTTTTTGAATCGCCTCCAATAGACGTATAGAGTCAACGCTCTGAATTAATGCGACTTTGCCTACTACATTTTTCACCTTGTTAGTTTGCAGGTGACCAATAAAGTGTACGGGCACACCACGGTAGGCGTCGTCAGACAGCTTTTGCAGTAATTCCTGTACGCGGTTTTCGCCGCAGCAGTCAACACCGGCGGCTATGGCTTGGCGAACATTTTGCGCATCATTCATTTTTGTGGCGGCACACAAGGTAATTTCCGCAGGATCCCGGCCACAGGCAATTGCTGTCTGGTTGATTTGGTGCCGGATAGCGGCTATATTCTTCGATATCAATGTGATCTCCTTATCTTATATGTAAAAAGACGACGAAGCAGCGCTCCGTCGTCTTTTCAGCAAAAATGCTGTAGGTGTTCAAATCCCTTTAATCGCTTTGTATCGCTTTCAGAGATCGAATGGGGGCAAGTGTCGAGATGGCGTGTTTATAAATCATCTGTTGCTTGCCGTCGGTCACCAGAACCACCACAAAGCTGTCAAACCCGGAGATGGTTCCGCGGAGCTGAAAGCCATTCATTAAAAACAGCGTGACCGGAACCTTGTCCTTTTTCACTTCGTTCAAAATGGCATCCTGCAAATTGTACTGCTCAGACATATGTATTCCCTCTTTCTTTGAAATTCCCAACGGGATACATAAATCTTACCATTATTCACTTGTCGAAATCTGCCAAAATTTGACGAGCCTTTATAAGAATTTGTTGCCTTTGCTCTCCTTCTTTGCGACGCAGCCAGTGGATGGCCGGATTTCTTCTGAACCAGGTCAGCTGCCGCTTGGCATAATGACGGGAGGCTTGTTTCACCAGGGCTGTAGCTTCCTCTAAAGGATATAAGCCATTAAGCGCGTCAATAAATTCCTTGTAGCCGATTGCTTGTAACGCTGTGGATTTTTCCGGGATGCCACGATTCAGCAGCGCGTGGATCTCGTCAAGCAGCCCTTTTTCCAGCATTTGGTCCACCCGGCAGTCTATGCGGTGATAAAGCTGTTGCCGGTCCTCATCGTCCAAGGCAAGCCAAACAGGCGTATATCTGGGTGGGATTTCTTTTGTTTTTTTGTTGTGGGCGGAAATGGTCTGTCCGGTTTCATAGTAAACCTCAAGGGCGCGAAGGATCCGCTTACGGTCCTTTAAATGAAGGCGGCAGGCAGTTTCCGGGTCAATTGAGTGCAATAGCGACAGCATGGAATCCATACCCAGCGCATCCGCTTGCACCTCCAGCTTTTCCCGAATGCCTGTGGAAGGGTAGGGCGCAAAGCTGTTGCCACGAATCAGCGAATCCATATAAAGACCCGTGCCACCTGCAATGATCGCTGTTTTGCCCCGGGCGATAATATCGTCTATGATGGGTGTTGCCATTTGACAGTAGCGGCTGACAGAAAAGTCCTCCCAAGGCTCCACCACATCCAACATATGGTGACGGATGCCCTGCATTTCCTCGGCTGTTGGTTTTGCTGTGCCGACATCCATGCCTTTATAAACCTGCATGGAGTCGCAGGAGATTATTTCTGCGTCTAATATCTTCGCCAGTTCTACCGCCAACGCCGTTTTACCGGATGCAGTAGGACCTGCAATACAAATAATGTTGTTCAAATCGGGCCTCCGATTATGTGCGTTTGAATTGCTTTTCCAGTTGTTTTTTGCTGAGCGTAATGCAAATGGGTCGCCCGTGGGGACAGTACCGCAGGTCCTGACGTTCCATGACAGCCTTAACCAGTGCCTGTAGCTCTTTCTCGTCGCTTTGCCAGCCGGCCTTAATGGCAGCCTTGCAAGCGATTGTGTGCAGCAGTTCATCCCGAACGGTGAGCTTGCTCTCTTTCCGGCCATTCATGAGATTCGCGGCCAGTTCATCCAGCGCATCTGTCACGTCCTCCAGAGGCAGATCCATGGGGATCTGACGCACCAATACCGTGCTGTCACCAAAGCTGTCCAGTTCAAAACCAAGCTCCGTCAGCATATCGGTGTTGCTCAGCAGTGCGGCTGTGCTGTCTGCACTCAGGCGGCAGGGGACAGGTGTCAGAAGACATTGTGAGCTGATAGACTCCTGCGTCTGCTTTAGTTTTTCGAACAGGATCCGTTCGTGGGCAGCATGCTTGTCAATCATAAATGCCTCATCGCCCTGTTCGACTATAATGTAGCTGCGATACAGCTCACCGACAATGCGCCAGTCAATCTGTTCCGGCATAGTCAATTCAGCCTGTGTATTTATCTGTGCGTCAGATGGCTCGGTGGATGTTCGTGGTGATACAAAGGCAGCAGAAGGCGTAATTACCGGCTCCTTTACCGCCAAGGGCATTTCTCTTTCTACCTTTGCTGCAGTGGCAATGGCGGCAGCAGACTGTGACTGCGGCATCGGGGGGATCACCGAGGAAAACTGCTTAAATTCTTGAGGTGTCATTGTGCGGAAGAAATTATCTTGCTTAACAGGTTTTGCTGCAGCTTCAGTGGGCGCGGCAGGGGTATGGGATGGCGATTTAAATCGCATCTGCGGACGGTCCGGCGCCTGATTCAATGCACCCAGAACACCGTAATGAACGCAGTCAAACACTGCCCGTTCATTGAGAAATTTTACCTCTGTTTTTGCAGGATGTACGTTAACATCCACAGCATTGGGGGGCAACTCCAGATGCAGCACACAGGTGGGAAATTTACCCACCATAAGCTGATTGCGGTATGCCTCCTCCAGAGCTGCAATTAAAAGTGCGGATTTTACAGGCCGCTTATTCACGAAAAATGTCTGCATATTTCTGCTGGGGCGGGCATCAGAAGGCTTGCATACGAAACCGGACAGCCGGTAATTTTCCCAACTGCTGTTGGCTTTTACCATTTGTCCGCCATCACGGCCATATACACAGTAGGCAACTGCTTCCAGGTCGCCTGTTCCGGGTGTTGACAGGACTTCTTTTCCATTGCGCAGAAAACGGAATGCAACCTCCGGATGTGCCAATGCCTGCATTTGTACGGCAGTGAATACTTTTCCGCCCTCTACAGTATCGGACTTCATAAATTTCATTCTGGCAGGTGTGTTAAAGAACAGATCCCGGACGATGATCGTTGTGCCGTCGGGACAGCCTGCTTCGCTCTCCTCCACAATATTACCTGCTTCTAAATGCAAACCGGTGCCGCTGATGGACCCTGGGGTTTTTGTGAGCAAGTCAATGCGACTGACAGATGCGATCGCTGCCAGCGCTTCACCACGAAAACCCATAGTTGAAATTGCAGCCAGATCCTCGGCGTTGCGCAGCTTTGAGGTTGCGTGGCGCAAAAATGCTGTCCGCGCATCTTCGGCAGACATGCCGCAGCCGTTGTCCGTAACACGCAGAAATGTCATACCGCCGTCTCGAATCTCTACAGTGATCTTGGAGGCGCCGGCATCCACAGCATTTTCCAGTAATTCCTTTACAACACTGGCAGGGCGCTCAACCACTTCACCTGCGGCGATCAAGTTGGCAACATGTGGGGATAGTTGTATGATTTTAGCCATAGGGATCTCCTTAATATATAGCAAGCATTCCAATCAAATTCACGACCATATGGATCAAAACAGGGGCCCAAATGGTATCTGCGTTCACATAGGTCCATGCAAGAACGATTCCCGCAGGAAGATATTGTAAAAAACACAGCAATAGCCGCACGGGTTCGCACATTCCAATGTAACCGATAATATGAACACATGCAAAGACCATGACTGAAACGATATAGGCGATGGTACGGTTTTTCTTGTACAGCTGACCGAATACAACTCCGCGGTATAAGGTTTCCTCTACAACGGGAGCCAGAATGACGGTGCCGATCAACATTAAAGTGTCATTTTGCTGCGTTAAGAGGGAAATTTGATCGTCATTGACGTTGGAAAAATGCGGATCCAGATGAAACACCAGCATGCTTATAAGAATGGTGGCTACCCAGTATAGAACTAACCCTTTCAGGCAGGCGCTCAGCACATGGATGGGCCTGCTCAGGACAATGTTGATAGAATCAATCAAATACCTGTGAAAGATGGCAGTCACACATATAAAGTTGACAGCAAAGTTGATAAAATTGAGATTGGCGTGTGAAAAAGGTCGGGGGAGCATTCCGTTAATGCTCACAAGGGCGGCAGGCAGAATGAAAAGCTGCACGATTATGTACATCATACCCAAGCCTGCCTCGACAACTCCCATGGAAACAGTCAGTTTTTTCATATCAGTTAATCATCTTCTTCAGCTTGTACAGCTCATTCATGGCCTCAATGGGAGTCAGAGTTTCCACATGGAGTGACTCCAATGCGGCGCAGACTTGCTGGGAACGCAGATCCTGCATGCTGATCTGCTCCTCAGGCTCTCGTTCTACTACCTTTACAGGTGCGCGGCCTTCTGCTTCCAGTTCCTGAAGAATTTGTCTGGCGCGGTCAATTACGCTTGCCGGAAGTCCTGCCAGCTTTGCAACTTCAATTCCGTAGCTGTCGTCAGTAGCGCCCGGAAGGATTTTCCGAAGGAAGATCATTTTATCTCCGCGCTTTTTAACGGCAATGTTGTAGTTTTTTACATTGGGCAGTTGGTTTTCAATGGCGCTGAGCTCATGATAGTGGGTGGCAAACAGAGTCTTTGCCCCCAAACGCTTGGCGTTGGCAACATATTCAAGTACGGCTCTGGCGATGGACATTCCGTCGTAGGTGGAGGTACCTCTGCCGATTTCGTCCAGAATCAAAAGGCTCTTTGCAGTAGCATACTTTAAAATGGATGCAACTTCCGCCATTTCAACCATAAAGGTGGATTGGCCGGATGCCAGATCGTCACTGGCGCCGATACGGGTAAAGACCCGGTCAACCAAACCGATACGGGCGCTTCTGGCAGGGACAAAGGAACCCATTTGCGCCATCAGTACGATTAACGCAACCTGACGCATATAGGTGGATTTGCCGGCCATATTAGGTCCGGTGATGATAGATACCTGATTGTCAGCAGAGCCTAAAATCGTGTCATTGGGAACGAACAATGTATCTTTCAGCACTTGTTCCACTACAGGATGGCGTCCGTCAGTGATGGAGATCTCTCCGTCAAGAGATATGTCCGGACGGCAGTATCCCTGATTTACAGCCACAGTTGCCAAAGAGCACAGTGCATCTGCAGCTGCAACGGCTGATGCAGAAATCTGCACTCTGGATGCTTGCTGGGACAGATGCTCACGCAGATTAGTGAAGATCTGATATTCCAACGCAGTCAGCCGTTCTTTGGCAGTGAGTATCTGATTTTCAAGATCCTTTAATTCCTGTGTAATATAGCGTTCGCAGTTGGCCAGTGTCTGTTTGCGGATATAATGTTCCGGTACCTGATCTACAAAGGATTTTGAGACCTCGATATAGTATCCGAATACACGGTTATATCCCACACGCAATGTGCGAATACCGGTTTTTTCCTTCTCAGAGGCCTCAATGGCAAGAATAGTCCCTTCTCCACCATTCATAATATCTCTGAGCCGGTCTGCCTCCGCATTTGCGCCGGTTCGAATGATGCCACCCTCACGCACTGTCAGCGGCGGTTCATCCACGATGGTGCGCTCGATCAGATCGGCGCAGTCATTCAAAGAATCAATATCCTGTCCCAGCCTTTGCAGCAGAGGTGCGTTCATGTTTTCAAGACGGCTCTTAATGCCCGGCAGGGAGCGCAGACCTCGAGCCAGACCGAGCAGATCACGGCAATTTACGGTACCGGTAACGATACGGGTAACCACACGCTCCAGATCCGTTACATCCTTCAATTCCTCCGTCAATTCACCGCGAGAAACAGTGGAATTAACCAGATCATCTACGGCTGCATGCCTGCGATCGATCTCAACGGCATCCAGCAAGGGTTTTTCCAGCCAGCTGCGGATCATACGGCTGCCCATTGCAGTCTGTGTTTTATCCAAAACCCATAAAAGGGTGCCTTTTTTATCCTTGCTGCGCAGAGTTTCAGTCAGCTCCAGATTTCTTCTGGCATCCAAATCTAATTCCATAAATCGCCCGGTGGTGTAGTATTGCAGTTGGCGGATATGAGTAAGCTCGTTCTTTTGAACGAATTTTAACAGCTGGAGCAATGCACCGGCAGCAATTATGGCAGCAGGAAGTCCTGTCAGTCCAAGCTGAGACAGGGTTTGTTGAAAATGGGATTCCAATAATGCTTGTGCCTCGTCAGGATCAAACTGACCGGGCTTTCCTTCGTCTACACAACAGTTCAGACGATGGAACAGGGCGTCCTCTAAGAGGGAAACATTGACCTTTTCACCACCACGCAGCACTTCGCTGGGCGAAAATCTGCCCAATTCGGATGCGGCGGCCTGTGCATCAGCGCAGACGGTGGTAAAGAATGCGCCTGTGGAAACATCGCAAAAAGCAAGCCCGTAGCGACTATCCATGCCATAAATGCAGGCGATGTAATTGTTTTTGCTTTCGTCCAACATGCAGCTTTCTGTAACGGTTCCAGGGGTGACGATCCGGGTAATGTCACGCTGAACAATGCCTTTTGCTTGCGCAGGATCTTCCATCTGTTCGCAGATGGCTACCTTATAGCCCTTAGCAACAAGCCGGGCGATATAGGCATCCACGCTGTGATAGGGGACGCCGCACATGGGGGTCTGTTCTTCCTTCGGCTTGTTCCTATCCCGGGTAGTCAGCGTCAGATCCAATTCCTTTGCCGCCAGCTTTGCGTCCTCGTCGAACATTTCGTAAAAGTCACCCAGGCGGAAAAATAAAATGCAATCCTGATTGTCTTCCTTGATGGCATTGTACTGACGCTTCATGGGAGTCAGTTCCTGTTTTTCGTCGGCCATGTTTATTCCTCTTCTTTCAATGCACCTGTCAAGCTCCAAGTGGAGGCGCCGGTGATCATTATATTTTTAAAGCTTCCAATCAGCATTTCGCTTCCCGGAAGACGAACCAGCCGTCCACCCTCTGTCCGTGCAGTCAGCATCTGCTTGTCCGTTCCGTCGATCAGGCATCGCAGGTTTTTGCCTACATATTGATTATGGATCTGCTCGGAAATGACGTTTTGCTCCTGACACAGGCGATCAAAGCGTCGGTTCTTTTCTTCCTTTGAGGTGGGGTCATCCATTGTTGAGGCAGGAGTTCCTTTCCGGGGAGAGAAAATAAAGGTAAACAGAGAATCGTATCGTACCTGCCGGATCAGGGAAATGGTTTCTTCAAATTCTTCCTCCGTCTCTCCGGGAAAACCTACGATCACATCCGATGTCAGCACCAGCTCCGGCATTACGGATTTTGCATAGCGTATCAGTTCTAGGTACTGCTCTTTGTTATAATGGCGGTTCATAGCCTTTAGCACGCGGCTGGAGCCGGATTGGAAAGGAAGGTGCAGCTGCTTTGCAATCTTGGGGTTGGCAGCCATGGTGTCAAACAGCTTTTTGCCAGCATCTCGTGGATGGCTGGTCATAAACCGGATGAGAAAATCTCCGGGAATGTTTGCGATCTGGCATAGAAGATCGGAAAAGTCCACGTCTTCATCCAGATCCTTGCCGTAGGAATTAACGTTCTGCCCCAGCAGGGTGATCTCCTTAGTGCCGCCTTCAATCAAGCTGCGGCACTCTTTTATAATATCTTCCGGCTTTCGACTGCGCTCTCTGCCGCGAACATAGGGAACGATACAGTAGGTGCAGAAGTTATTACAGCCGTACATAATGCTGACCCATGCTTTCAATGCATGGTCACGGACTTGTGGTAGCCCCTCTACAATGGAGCCGGCTTCATCCTCAACAAAATACGCTCTCTTTTCGGTGAGCAGAACGTGGTGCAAAAGCTCTGCAAACCGCCATAAATGATGGGTGGAAAACACACCGTCCACATGGGGATAACTGTGTTTGATCCGTTGCACAACATGTTCCTGTCCTGCCATGCAACCGCATAGAAAGATTTTTTGTCTGGGGTGCCGGTGTTTAGTGTGAGTCAATGCGCCCAAATTACCGAATACACGCTGCTCTGCGTGCTCACGGATAGCGCAGGTGTTCATAACCACCACATCAGCGCCCTCGGCTGTGTCGGTGATACGGTAACCGCTTTGACACAATATGCCGCGTATACGCTCTGAATCCGCCTCGTTTTGTTGGCATCCGTAGGTTTCCACATATGCTGTCGGGACCGTATCCTTGTCGCGCCAGTAAGCATGAATTTTATCGCAAAAGGCAAGCTGTCTGTCCAGCTCCTGCCCGGAAATCACCTTGGTTGTGCTCATTGGGATGATGCTCCTTTGCATACACTTTCTCAACTATAAATTTTATCATTTTTTTTTGATTTTTGCAAGTGTCAGTCTTTGTGATTCTTTTACCAATATTATTTCTTGCAATTACAGAAAAAACATGATAGACTGTCCCTATCTATGTTACCCGAAGGAGATGAATGTTGATGGTCTGTAAGTTTTGCAATGCAGAATTTGAAGAAGAAGTGCAGTACTGTCCTGTTTGCGGCAAGAGTGTCACAGAGGATGTGTTAATGGAAACTGAAGAAACCGAACAGCAGGAGGCCCTTGATCAGGAATCTGCCGAGATAGAAAATGCCGAGCCGCAGAACGTGGAGGGAGATCCGCAGAGTTTGTTTGAACCGGAAACATTAGAGGAAACAAAGCAAAAGAAGTCTGTTGCCCCGTTGGTGTTCTCCATTATTGCCGCGGTGTTGGCGCTGGCATCGCTGGCTACTTTGCTTATGATGGCTATGGGCGTGGATTTTAAAAGTTTCCTGCCCCGGGATAACGATATTTTCTATAAGGAAGCTTATACGCTGGAAGACGATAAGGCAGCCCAAAAAGGCGATGCCGTGATTGCGACCATGGGCAGCAAGGAATTGACCAATGCCCAGCTGCAAATCTATTACAGAATGCAGGTGCTGGACTTTTTAAATTACTACGGCACCTATGCACAGCAGCTTGGTCTGGATGTGACTCTGCCTCTGAGCCAGCAGGAATGCTATTTTGAAGAGGGCATGACCTGGGAACAGTATATGCTGGATATCGCTGTCGAAACGTGGCAGAATTA
Organism: Faecousia sp.; assembly: GCA_045576715.1. Taxonomy (GTDB): domain Bacteria; phylum Bacillota; class Clostridia; order Oscillospirales; family Oscillospiraceae; genus Faecousia. The sequence continues at coordinate 15,964 of JAZNHB010000051.1, forward strand.
TCAGGCGCTTGCGCTCTTGGCTGAGGAAGAGAATTTCCAGCTGACACAGGAGCAGGAGGATTCCCTTAATGAGCTGCCCGCCAGCCTTCAGGAGCAGGCGGAAGAGTCTGAGTATGAAAACGCAGATGCGCTTTTAAAAGATGTGATCGGTCCGACCTGTACGTTAGAGTTGTATATGGATTATGCACGCATGTCATATATCTGTGACGCCTACTACAGTACGCTCAGCGAAAAAATGACGCCCAACGATGAGGATATCGCGGCATATTTCGAAGAGAACAAAGCTTCTTTTGAAGAAAACGGCATCACAAAGGAAATGGGCAATATTGCCGATGTACGTCACATTTTAATTTGCCCTAAAGGTGGCACAGAGGACGAAACCACCGGTGAAACGGTCTACTCTGATCAGGAGTGGGATGCTTGCCTGAAGGAAGCCGAGAAGATTTTGAACGAATGGAAAAATGGCGAGGCGACTGAGGCTACCTTTAGTGAGTTTGCAAACAAGCACACCGAGGATACTGGCTCTGCCACGACCGGTGGACTTTACGAGGATATTGCCCCCGGTGCCAGCTATGTGGAGAACTTCCTGAATTGGGCAATCGACATGAACCGTCAAAAAGGCGAAACCGGTATTGTGAAAACGGAATATGGCTATCATATTATGTATTATGTGGATGGTGAGCCTTACTGGATCAGCGCAGTGGGAACACAGTTGCTGTCTGAGCGTACGACCAAAATGATCGACGATGCAGAAGCGCGGTGGCCCATGCAGGTGGACTATCGAAAGATCGCCATGTCCGAATTGAAATTCTCATAAATATTACATGGGCCGTCTCGGTTGAGACGGCCCTGTTTATGTCAGTAATTTGATGCTCTTTTACACTCAGTGAGGATCTGGTGAGAAATAGATCTGAATTCTACAGGATCAGTTGTCTTTCGTATACGCTTTAACAGTTTGTCAGCGTCGATAAAATTTCTTCCCAGATACAGCCAGTGCTCCTTTAGTCGAAACATTGCATTTCTTTCGCTATGGAAGGCTTCAATATACGCATCCAGCAGCATATTGTAGAAACGTATGATAGTGTCTGTACAATGGTTGCCTGAGAGCATTCCCGGGTCAGCGATCAAACCTCGGCCAATCATAACCGCTTGCACAGTCGGAAACCTTTGGCAAATGCCCCTGATATGCTCCGTAGATGTGAGATCTCCGTTATAGCAAAGGGGAATATGGCAGTTTTCTGTGGCGAAACGGAAGCTGTTTTCGTCAATATCATCCTTGTAAAAACCGTTTCGCACTCTGGGGTGAATTGTCAATTCCTTAATAGGGTAGCCGTTAAAGATCTCCAGTAGTTGGGGAAACTCCTCACAGGAGTCATAGCCGATTCTCGTTTTGACCGAAATATCCACAGAAGCTGCATTGTAGATGCTGTCCAGAAAGCGGCGCAGCTCGTCCGTCTGGCGCAGCATGCCTGCGCCCTTACCTTTTGCCGTTACGGTACCGGATGGGCATCCTAAATTCAAGTTCACTTCCGTATATCCCCGGTGGGCGCATTGCTGCGCCATCCAAAGGAAATCATCTGGATTTTTTGTCAGCAGCTGGGGCACAAGACGATACTTAAGCGTATCTGCCTCAGGCAGCTCGTGCTGTTCCTTCTTGGTGAGGCTGCGATGTACGGTAGGGGAGAGAAACGGTGTGTAATACGCATCTAACCCCGGGAAAAATTCGTTGTGCAGCTGCCGGAAAATGTGGTCCGTAATACCCTCCAAGGGAGCAAAGTAGTAACGCATAATCTATCTCCGTATGAAAACAGGGTGCGCCAGGCGCACCCTGTCAGTCTAAATTTCCATGATAACGGGCAGGATCATGGGATTGCGCTTTGTGGTCTTGTACAGGTAACCGCTTAAGTCGTTTTTAATGGCGGTCTTCACAGCGGTCCAGTCGCGCACACGCTTACGGCCGCAACGCTCAATCGCCTCGATGGCCACACTGCGTAATTCTTCTATCAATTCTTCCGATTCCTTCACATAGATAAAACCGCGGGTGATAATATCAGGACCTGTTACAATGCTGCCATCCTGACCGGAAATATTCACGCAGACAACGATCATGCCGTCTGATGCCAGGTGCTTTCTGTCACGCAAAACAACGCTGCCTACATCGCCCACACCTGTTCCGTCCACAAATACCTTGCCTGCAGGCACAGTTCCGTTGAGCTTGCATGTTTTTCCTGTGCATTCGATCACACTGCCGATTTCAGCAATACGCACATTCTTAGCAGGGACACCCATCTGGGTAGCTAGCTTGCCGTGAATCTGCAAATGGCGTTGCTCGCCGTGAATGGGAATAAAGAATTTCGGCTTACACAGTGCATGGATGATCTTCAGCTCTTCCTGGCAGGCATGTCCGGATACGTGCAGACCTTCACTTTTTTCGTAGACAACCTCCGCACCCTTGCGGTACAGCTCGTTGATGATCCTGGAAACGGCTTTTTCATTGCCTGGAATGGCAGAAGCGGAAATAATGATCCTGTCGCCGGCCCCAATATCCACCTGCTTGTGAGAGGAAAAAGCCATGCGGTACAAAGCAGACATATTCTCACCCTGAGAGCCGGTAGATACGATTACTACCTTGTTTTTAGGCAGACTCTTAATAGCAGCCAGCTCTACGATGGTTCCGGCAGGTACCTTCAAATATCCCAATTCCTGCGCGACCTTCAGCATATTTTCCATGCTGCGCCCGGTAACTGCCACCTTTCTGCCGTAGCGATGGGCAGTTGCCAATACAGCCTGGATTCGGTGCATGTTGGACGCAAAGGTGGTAACTACGATCCGCTGATCGCAGTTTTTAAATTGCCGGTCAAGGCCTTCTGCGACGATATTTTCGCTGGGGGTATAGCCCTGCCGTTCCGTGTTCGTGGAATCACACAGCAATGCCAGAACACCCTGGTTGCCCAGCTCGCCAAGCCGCGCCAGATCGATCATACCGTCCTTTGCTGTCGGGTCGATCTTAAAGTCACCGGTCATCACAATGGTTCCCACCGGAGTGTGGATGGCAAAGGCAACGGCATCGGCAATGGAATGGTTCACATGGATAAATTCAACGGTGAAGCAGCCGGCCTTCACAATATCACCCGGCTTGTGGGTAATCAGCTTCACCTTGTCGGCGATGCGGTGTTCCTCCAGCTTCAGACGAATCAAACCGTTGGTCATGGCTGTGCCATGGATAGGACACACCACCTGCTGCATGCAGTAGGGGATAGAACCGATATGATCTTCGTGTCCGTGGGTAATGAACATGCCACGGATCTTTTTAGCATTCTGTACCAGATAGGTAAAATCCGGAATCACAAGATCCACACCGTACATATCCTCATCCGGGAAACCCACACCGCAATCAACGATGATTATGTCCTTGCCGTATTCCAATACAGTAATGTTCTTGCCGATTTCGTCCAAACCGCCAAGGGGTATGATTTTTAATTTTTCAGCCAAATATTATAACTCCTTTCAATGTTGCACAAATAGGCGTCAAAAGTGGGCGGCCGCATGCTTTCGTTCAGCCCTGAATCGCTGCCGGTGAAGCAAAATAACGCCCGCAAAAAAATTGAAATTCTGTGACGCAGGTCTATCCACCTGCTGTCTGTATCTGTAGTATACCACGTTTTTTCGAAAAAGTACACATTTAATTTTCTTGCGTTGACGACAAAATATGATTTGTCAATGAAAAAAGATAAAAATGCTGTTGCACCCGGGGTGTATATTTGATATAATGTATAAAATATCGCTTATAATGGCTTGCTATTTACTTACAAGGAGGCGACGTGTTTGAATAAGAAGATGGAAAGGCTCCTGAAACCCAATACAGGTGCGCAATTTATCATACTATTGTTGTTCGGCATAGCCGCGCTTGTAATGGAGCAGTATTTGCTCTCGGCTGCCGCCATTACGGTAACGGCGGTGATGTTTGTTGCCTATCTTATTTTCCGCGGATACCGCAGAAAACAAATAGATGCTTTCGTTGCCGGGCTTACCCAGACCCATAATGTCAGCCATGGCACTCAGTCGCCGTTCCCAATGGTCGTTGTGCGTCTTGCTGATGGTGGCATAGTTTACGTCAACGATGCGTTTGCCAGACTGACCGGTTTCCGGGATCTGTTCCAGGAGCATGCTATCGAAACGTTTTTGCCGGACTTTAAGACGGATTGGTTGACCTCCGGAATAACGGAATATCCCCAGGATGTAACCATAGATCAAAGACGTTATCGTGTATACGGCTCCATGGCCTACGTTGAGGAAAACCAGAGTGTCCATTTGGGCGTGCTGTACTTTGCAGACTTGACTGAGCTGTATCAGGTGCATGATGAGTATATCCGATCCCGCCCGGTGGTTTCCATTGTGCTTGTAGATAATTACGAGGAATTAACCCGGGATATGTCTGAAGCTGCTGTCTCGGGACTTGATGCACGGATTAACAATACCATTATGAAGTGGGCGCAGGAGTATCACGGATTGCTGCGTCGATTGGAAAAAAACCGTTTCCTGCTGATTTTCGAAAAGCGGGATTTGCGTCAGGCTGTGGACAGCAAGTTTTCTATTCTGGAGCAGATCCACGAAATTACAGCGCCCAGCGGACTCTCTGCATCCATTTCCATCGGTTTGGGAGTTGACGGCGCCACCTTTGATGAGGGCTACCAGTTTGCTGCTCTTTCCATCGAAATGGCCCTGAGCCGTGGCGGTGATCAGGCGGTGATTAAGGATCGGCTGAATTTCAGCTTCTACGGTGGTCGCGCAAAGGAATCCGATTACCGTAGTAAGGTGCGTTCCCGTGTTACAGCCAATACCATGATGGAGTTGTTTAGCCAGAGCACACATGTATTTATCATGGGTCACAGAAATGCGGATCTGGATGTGCTGGGCGCAGCCATGGGTATCGCTTGTTTATGCCGCAAGGCAAATAAGCCTGCCCACATAATTATGGACCTTGAGAATAACTCCGCAAAGAGGATGATTGAGGATATCCTCATGGAGCCGGAATATAAAAATATCTTTCTGTCCGGTGAAGAGGCATTGGTGCTGTTTGATAACCGTTCTACCCTTGTAGTGGTGGATACAAACCGACCGGATCAGGTAGAGTACCGTCCGTTGCTGGAGGCAGCTACCCGTATATGTGTTGTGGATCACCATTTGCGCGCGGCGGATTATATTAAATCCGTCACAGTGAATTTCCATGAGCCCCATGCCTCCTCTGCATCAGAGTTGGCAACAGAGCTTTTGGAATATGCGGTGGAAACGAAAGATATTCTGCCTGTGGAAGCCAAATCCCTTCTGGCCGGTATTTATCTGGATACCAAGCAATTTAATGTTCGAACAGGTGAACGCACCTTCGAAGCGGCAGCTTATTTGCGTCAGCTGGGTGTTGATACATTAGAGATCAAAAAGCTGTTTCAGCACGATTTCCAAAGCACCATTGCAAAGCATAAGATCGTGGAAGCTGCGCGAATGTACAAGCATGGCATAGCTATCGCTGCGCTGAAGGGCAGTACTACCCGGGCGTTGGCTGCGCAGGCTGCCGATGAGATTTTGAATATCACCGGTGTTACCACATCTTTTGTACTGTTTGCTGATGGTGATAATGTAAGTGTATCTGCCCGGTCTGTAGGTGAAGCCAATGTGCAGCTGATTCTGGAGCAATTGGGCGGCGGCGGCAATGCCGCAACTGCAGGCGCGCAAATATCTGGAAGGTCGCTTTCCGAGGTGCTTGCAAGCTTGCAGGAGGCCATTGATCAATATTACAGTGAGTAAGGAGAAATAAAATGAAGGTTATTCTTTTGCAGGATGTGAAAGGCAAGGGCAAAAAAGGCCAGATGCTGGATATTTCCGACGGTTACGCAAGAAATTATCTGCTGCCCCGGAAGCTAGCTGTGGAAGCAACTGCCGATGCCATGAATACAAAGAAAATGAACGATAAGGCTGCTGCTGAAAAAGCGGCAAAGGAGCGTGCCGAAGCGTTGGAAATTGCCAGACAGCTGCGTGAGCTGACAGTTGTGGTGACGGCAAAAGGCGGCGGCGCAGGCCGGTTGTTTGGCTCCGTAACGAATCAGGAGATTGCCGATGCGTTGAAGGAAAAGGCTGGCATTGTGTTGGATAAGCGGAAAATCGTTATCAGCGATCCCATCAAAAGCGTGGGCACTTATACCGTGCAGTGTAAGCTAGGCTATGAAATTACTGCGCCTCTGACGGTTAAGATCGAGGAGATTTAAGATTTCTATCGAGAAAAAGAAAGGAGATCTTCATGGATGAACAATTGACGAACAGACAGCCGCCCCATTCTTTGGAGGCAGAGCAGGCTGTATTGGGGTCTATCCTCATTGACAGCAGTTGTCTGACAGATGTGATTGGAATCCTGCGTGCAGAGGATTTCTATTTGGAGCAAAATCAGCAGATCTACCAAACGATCTATACCATGTTCAATTTCTCCCAGAGCATTGACCCGGTTACGGTGCTTGATAAGATGAAGGAACTTGGTTTCTACCACGATCGTTTCCGGGATTACGTTCTGCAGCTGATGGAGATTACCCCAACTGCTGCCAATGCGGTTCGATATGCCAACATAATCCGTGATAAAGCTATGCTTCGTGGCTTGGCTGACGCTGCAACCGACATTACCTCAATTGTACAGGAGCAGGTGGGAACCCCCTCGGAGATTCTTGAAATTGCTGAGAAGAAAATTTATGCGCTACGCAAGGGTGAACGGGGTGATACGCTGGAGCATATCGGTACCACCTTGCACAAGGTCTACGACCGTCTGACTGAGCTGAGTGAATCCGATTCTGCCATTCCCGGCCTGTCCACCGGTATGCGCGATCTGGATGTGAAGATCAACGGACTGAACAATTCAGACCTGATCCTGCTTGCGGCGCGTCCTGCTATGGGTAAAACGGCATTTGCACTGAATTTATGCTTAAATGTGGCTAAGAAGTATAATAAGACTGTTGCTATGTTCTCGCTGGAAATGTCCCGCGAACAGCTGGCGATGCGGCTTTTGTCCATCGAGAGCTTTGTTGATGGTCAGAAAATGGCCACCGGCAAACTCACAGAAGAAGAGTGGACAAAGCTTGGTATGGCATCCTCCGCTTTAAGCCAGACGGATATTCGTGTGGATGACAATCCTTCTATTACAGTTGCGGAAATGAATGCAAAGCTGCGCAGGCTGGATAACCTGGGCCTTGTAATCGTTGACTACCTGCAGCTTATGAACGGTTCCGGCTATGGAAAGAACAGTGACAGCCGTGTGAACGTAGTTAGTGATATTTCCCGTAGTTTAAAGATTATGGCAAAGGAACTGAACGTTCCTGTTGTATGCCTTAGCCAGCTGTCTCGTGGACCGGAAGGCAGAACAGACAAGCGGCCTATGCTGTCGGATCTGCGTGAGTCCGGTGCAATCGAGCAGGATGCAGATGAAGTGTTATTTCTGTATCGTGATGAATATTATAACGAAAATACTGAGGATAAGGGAATTGCAGAGTGTATTGTGTCGAAGAACCGACATGGTGAGGTAGGCACTGTAAAATTACAATGGATTCCCCAGTATCAGACCTTCACAGATCGGGAGTGGAAGCATGCTGAATAAGCTCCGGGAATTTAACCGGCGATATCAGCTGCTGCAGCCCGGCGATCACCTGGTTTGCGCTGTGTCCGGCGGCGCCGATTCCGTTGCGCTTCTGTTTGCGATGCACTTACTGAGGCAAAGCATGGAAATTACGCTATGCGCTGCCCATTTTAATCACGGCCTGCGCGGCGATGAATCTGATGCGGATGAGGCGTTTGTCCGTCAACTGTGCCAACATCTTGACATTCCGTTGACGGTAGGACTGGGGAATGTGACCCCGGGGAAAAAGGGTTTGGAGGCGGCGGCAAGAGAAGCGCGGTATGCGTTTCTTTATGCCATTCCAGGTAAGATCGCAACCGCACATACGGCGGATGATAATGCAGAGACTGTGCTGATGCACATGGTGCGTGGTACCGGACTAAAGGGTTTGGGTGGAATTTGCCCTGTAAATGGGCGACTGATTCGTCCAATGCTTTCGGTAACACGTCAAGAAGTACTGGACTTCATTGGGGAATACCATTTGTCCTATGTGACAGACAGCAGCAACAATACCGATCAATTTTTGCGCAATCGACTGCGTCACCATGTGATGCCGCTATTGCAACAGGAGAATCCGCAAATTGCTAAGAATCTGTCGGCAATGGCATTGCGTCTTCGGGATGACGAGCAGGCCTTGGAAGCAATTTCCTGCTTTGATGAGCAGCAGGATATTCCTGCGTTGCGCAAGATGCCGAAAGCGTTGCGCAGTCGATGGATCGCATCGTTTCTGCAGAGCAATGGAGTCAAGGAGCCGGAATCGAGGCAAATTGCGCTGGTTGATGATTTGATCTTCTCCCCAAAGCCTTCCGGAAGAGTTGTTCTAGGCCGGGAAACAGTTATTTCCAGAGCCTATGACCGTCTGACTTGCTTCAATGAAATCCCTGCGATTGTGCCTATGAAGCTGCCATGTCCAGGAGAAATCCTATTGGAAGATCTGGGACTTAGGGTACTTTGCAGTCCTGCACAGGAAGCAATGAATCAAAAGGATGTATTTACGGTGCGTCCTTATGGTGAAATAGTCCTGCGCAGCAGGCAAGCCGGTGACGAGATTCGTCTGTCCGGAGGGACAAAAACCGTCAAAAAAATATTTATTGACCGAAAGATCCCGGCTTTGGAGCGCCCCGGCATCCCGGTAATTGGGGACGCAAAAGGCGTTTTGGGCGTTTATGGTATCGGTGGAAACCTAGATCGGGTGGGCAGTGGCGATAGCGCTGTTCAGATCTGTTTTGAAAGTATGAGAAAAGAATGAAGATGAGGGATTATTATGAGAGAGAATATTAAAGGGATATTGTTAACCGAGGAACAAATACAGAACAAAGTTAATGAGCTGGCAGAACTTCTGACACAGGAGTATGCAGACAAGGATCCAGTATTCATCGGTGTTTTGAAAGGTGTCGTAGTTTTCTTTGGCGATATGATGAAGAGAATCCAGATTCCGTGTCAAATTGATTTTATGTGGATATCCTCTTATGAGGGGACGCTTTCCGAAGGAATGACGGTAAAGCGGGATATTTCCACCGATATTAAAGGTCGGCATGTAGTGGTTCTTGAAGATATTTTTGATACTGGCAATTCCTTGGAGTATACGTATCATCATTTGATGAAAAAAGAGCCGGCATCTATAAAGATTTGCACGTTGTTAGATAAACCGGAACGCAGAAATCAGGGCATTACGGTTAAGCCTGATTACGTTGGTTTTACGATTCCCAACGAATTTGTTGTGGGTTATGGTCTTGACTATAATGAGCATTACCGCAACCTGCCCTATATTGGCGTCTTGAAACCGGAAACCTATCAGTAAGGAGAGCAAAATTGAAAAGATCCAGAATATTTACAATCGTACTGTACATGGCTGTGCTGGCGCTGGCGTTTTCATGGATGCTCGGACTGTTCGGCGGCAACGGAGAGGACTTGTCCTATTCACAGGTAATTAAGCTTTTCAGCAATGAACAAGTGAAAAGCTTTGTGGTAGAAGGCAATACCATCTATCTTACGCTTCATAGCGAGTATAAAGGCGAATTGGTGCTCAGTGCTCCTATAGCAGATCCGGAAGGTTTCCGAACGGATATGTGGGAACTGCTCAAGACCCAATCTCAGTCTGGCGTGCTGGAGAGCTACGACTTTGTACCGGAAGAGAAGCAGTCACCCTACGCGTATATTCTTCCCATTGTTCTTGCAGGCGCAATCCTTCTGATATTATGGTTCCTGCTGGTGGGACGTGCCAATAACAATAACCCTATGAGCAACTTTGGCAGAGCACGAACAGTTAACGGCCTGCCGGGTGACAAAAAGATCACATTTGATGATGTAGCCGGTGTGGATGAAGAAAAAGCCGAGCTGCAAGAAGTGGTAGACTTTCTGCGAGATCCCCAGAAGTTTACGCAGATCGGCGCCCGGATTCCCCACGGCATCCTGCTCTCCGGCCCTCCCGGTACGGGTAAGACGCTGCTCGCCCGAGCAGTGGCAGGGGAGGCGGATGTCCAGTTTTTGTCCATTTCAGGTTCCGATTTTATGGAAATGTATGTTGGCGTTGGCGCCAGCCGCGTGCGTGATTTATTTGACCAAGCGAAGAAAATGGCACCTGCGATTATCTTTATTGACGAGATTGATGCAGTGGGGCGTAAGCGTGGCTCTGGTTTAGGCGGCGGTCATGACGAAAGAGAGCAAACCTTAAATCAGCTGCTTGTGGAGATGGACGGCTTTACACGCACAGACGGCGTGATTGTGTTGGCGGCAACCAACCGTGTAGACATCCTGGACCCTGCGCTTTTGCGTCCGGGCCGTTTTGACAGACAGATTTACGTGGGAAAACCGGATGCCAAAGGGCGCGAGGAGATTCTGAAGGTACACGCTAAAGGTAAACGTCTGGATGATTCCGTTGATCTGCATACTGTAGCGATGGCAACAGCAGGTTTTACAGGCGCCGATTTAAGCAATGTTTTAAATGAAGCTGCAATACTGGCTGCCCGTGAGGATCGGGCTGCGCTGAATATGCGTCATGTCAATGAGGCTATGATGAAGATTCTGGCAGGCCCGGAAAAGCGCAGTCGCGTTTCGCTGAAGCGTGATTTGCATGCTACTGCGATCCATGAGGCGGGCCATGCTGTTGCAATGTATCATCTGTCTACCCATGATCCTGTTCACCAAATTTCCATTATACCCAGAGGTCACGCCCTTGGTTTGACATGGACACAACCGATGGAAGACAGTACCCACCTGACAAGAAATGAAATGTATGAACAGATCGTTGGACTGTTGGGCGGACGTGTTGCTGAAGCGCTGTTCCTTAACGATATTTCAACCGGTGCTTCCAGCGATATTGACAGGGCTTCCAAAATTGCCCGGGATATGGTATCCCGTTACGGAATGTGCGAAAAGCTGGGAACGGTATCTTATGCCGGCGGCGATGAGTTATTTATCGGTAGGGATTACCAAAGCACGAAGAGCTATTCTGAAAAGGTTGCCGGCACTATTGATGATGAAGTTAAATTGATCATCGATAAGGCTTACGACCAGTGCCGGGAAATATTGGAAAAGAATCAGGAAAAGTTCCAACAGGTGGTTGATTTCCTGATGGAAAATGAAACCATGTCCGGTGTTCAGTTTGCTCAGTGTATGTCAGGTGAAGCGATCACCGAGGCAACAGATACATCCTTGCTTGACGCATTTAAGACAGAAGAATAATGAAAATCCGCTGCAAATTGCAGCGGATTTTTTATAGCACGAACAAATATATGCCAAGAAGTTGCAGGATTGTACCAAACAACACGAAAATGTGAAAGATCGAATGAAACCAGCGGATTTTTGCTCCGATTCCAAATAGAATTGCACCAATTGTGTAAGCAATGCCGCCCCAAAATATCAGAGAAAGGCAGACATTGGACAATACATACATTGCCTGTGGGATAAAAAAGATGATGCTCCATCCCAAAACAATATAACAGATCATTGAGAACAATTTATATTTCTTCAGATCGATGGCATTGAGCGTTGCTGCCAGAACGCCTAATCCCCATTGCAGCAAAAGAAGACCCCAGCCTATAAATGGATACTTTGGAATAAAAGACGCAACCAGAATGGGTGTGTATGTGCCTGCGATCAAAAAATAGATGGTACAGTGGTCAATAATTTGCAGAACTTTCTTTCCTGTGCCCGGGCGCAAACCGTGATAGATGCTGGAAATGGTGTAAAGCATAACAATGCTTATGCCGTATATAATTGCGCTTACTGTGTTGACGATCTGGCCGCTTTTGATGCCTTTGAGTGTGCAGGCAATCAAAGCGATCAGCCCAATGCTTCCGCCAACGATATGGGTGACCATGTTCATGATCTCCTCGCCGTGGGTATAGCTAGGCAATTGGCGCTCTGAAAGTCTTGTGCGTTTCATTTGCTTACCTCCTTTTGATTGATGGTACCACAAATCTTCGGTAGAGTCACACTCCTAAATAAAATGTGGACTCTTCCGCTAGTAGAATGTTGCGTCGCAATAGAAAAATGTGCAAACTGCACAAAAACAAGCCGTATTTTTTGGCATCAAAGCAGCGAGTTTACAATAAGTTTTCATCCTTTTTTTAGGTTTATGTGCTATAATAGTATAAACTGAATGTGTCAACATTAGGCAATTAAGGAGCGATCTATGAACAATATATTATTCTTTCTGACTCCAAAGGCCATGTGCGCCTTTGTTTACGACGATTATACAATCCGCCAGGCACTGGAAAAAATGGAAACAGCAGGCTATGCGGCCCTACCGATTCTGAACAAGCGCGGTGAGTACCGCGGAACGCTGACAGAGGGTGACTTGTTGTGGGCGCTTAAGAATATGTGCTATATGGATATGCGACAGGCGGAAGCCAGAAGGATCATGGAGATCACTCGCAGAAAGGATAACATCCCCGTTCGGGTGACAACAACCATGTACGACCTTGTTCAGCGTGCCAGCATGCAGAATTTTGTGCCTGTGGTAGATGACAAGGATACGTTTATTGGGATCATTACCAGACGCGCGATCATTAAATACTGCACGCAACAATTGTTTTCGGAAGATTGATACATATTGCCGTCCCTCGGTGAGGGACGGTTTTTCTTGCATTCGACACGAAAATCTGTTAGAATGTTAATAGTTGTATCCTGGAGGGGAATTATGGATGACGAGAAGCTGAAAAAACAAATAGGAGCCAATATTGCTTCCTACCGCAAGCGCCTGCAGATGACTCAGGCAGACCTTGCAGAAAAATTGAATTACTCAGATAAGGCTGTCTCTAAATGGGAACGGGGAGAGTCCGCCCCGGATGTACAGACACTTGTTCAACTGGCTGATTTGTTTGAAATTACCGTGAATGATCTGCTTGTTGATCCTAACGAGCTGCCGGATAATCCGGGCGCTGTGGAACGGGTGATGGAAAAAGCGGTGGAAAAGACGCTGAAGCGCAAAGCGAACAAGAAGATTATATTGATGCTTACGACGGTTCTCGTCTGGTTTGTTGCGCTGTTTATTTTTGTTGTACTGTCCACTCTGGAGCTTCCCAAAAGCTGGATTGCCTTTATTTACGCGATTCCGTCCAATGCGATCGTATTGCTCAGCCTTCGGTCTGCGTGGAGAGACTTCCGCTGGAATCAGGCGTTGATCAGCGGAATTATGTGGGGAAGCCTGCTTAGCGTATATATGACTGTGCTATTGTTTTTGCAATTGAGTATTTGGAAGATCTTTTTGCTGGGAATCCCGGGGCAAATTGCTATTTTTCTGTGGTTCCGCCTTTACCATAAGGCAGGCAAGGAGAATGCAGATGGATAAAAAAGCATTGCGTCGCCAGATTCGTGAGCAAAAGCGTGAGCTGACGCAGCTGCAGATCGAAAAAGCCAGTGCCTGCCTGAAAGAACAGTTCTTGGCCACTACCCAGTACGCTGCTGCAAAAACGATATACGGCTACCTGCCTTATAATCAGGAGGTACGAACAGTCCCGATCCTGCAGCAGGCTATAGCAGACGGCAAACGTATCGCCGTTCCTAAGATTTACGGTGATGAAATGCGATTCCTTTATATTGAAAACTTTGATTCTCTGGAAATCAGCAATAAGGGCATACCGGAACCCATTAAAGATACACCGGTTGCTCATGACCCTACAGCGCTTGTGCTCATGCCGGGCGTGGCATTTGATGAACAGGGCCACCGTGTCGGTTACGGTGGTGGCTTCTACGACAAGTTTCTTGCTCTGGAGCCGGAGCATCCTACAGTGGCCCTTTGCTATGATTTTCAAATGCTGCAGCAGCTGGAATCGGAACCCTTTGATATTCCGGTAGACCTGGTTTTGTGGGCAGATACGTAAAAGGAGAATACTTATGCATACACCATCGGGAACAACAGCGCAGCTGGAGCTGGTGACTTTCCAACAAGCGCTCCGTTCTGCCAACACACCCAATAAAGCTTACGATATTGGCAAATGGATATATGCACCTAATTTTTACTCAGAGTACCGTTATATTTTAGGCACACGTGGAAAAAATCCCTTGATCTGCATAGGTATCAATCCATCAACCGCGCAACCGGATGACCTTGACAATACGCTTAAAAGTGTGGAACGGATTGCCTTGGGCAACGGCTTCGACAGCTTTATCATGTTTAACGTGTACGCGCAGAGGGCTACAGATCCCAATGATATGGAAAAACAGTGTAACTGGATGCTTCATCGGGAAAATTTGGACGCCTTTCGCTATGTGTTGGACATCTCTGATACGCCGTCCGTTTGGGCAGCGTGGGGGACCACCATTGAAAAACGTGAGTATCTGCAAAGTTGTCTACGGGATATGGTGGCTGCAGGGGAGGACTATGGCGCAAAGTGGTATTGCGCCGGGAACCTGAGCAAAAAGGGGCATCCCCATCATCCGTTGTATCTTCGCAAGGATGAAAAGATCAGGCCGTTTGATATGAGAACATATTTAGATCGTTTGGGAGATTGATATGGGTTGTGATGATTGTGAAACCTGTTGGTATTACGAATATGACGAAGAATTTGACGAGTATTACTGTATGATGGATCTGGATGAAGATGAAATTTACCGCAGGCAGACAGAAAGAAACGGTCGGTGCATCTATTACAGGCAGGGCGATGACTACACTTTGGCAAGGAGACAGTAAAAATGAAAAAGTTTTTTTCATTATTCCTTATACTGGCGCTGATGCTGACTGGTTGCGCCAATGAAGAACCGGATGGTACGTCAAGCATAGAGACAGAAGCTACGGGTTATTACGAACCTGCCAGTCAGATTGAGACCCAGACAGCCGGTGCAGTTTTGCAGTACGCGCTTCCCGATTCCGGCTATCGGTGGATCAAGAACATGGCTGATCAACTTCTGTTGGCAACGGATACAGATGAATCCAGACTTCTTGTTTTGTCAGGAGAAAACTGCATTCCTGTGGCAAACCATCAGCTGGATGCTGACATGCTGATGGGTTGCCGGGCGATGTTTAATGGTTTTGCCTATTACGACAAAACAAGCCATTGTGTCTATTATTTGGATCAGCAGATGAACCAAGTGCAAAGCGTATCGCTGACTGAAGAAATGACAACACCTGTGATCTCCGATGACGGCAGTCATATCTACTATTGCGTAGGCAAAGAGATCCGTGCATTGGATGTCACGCGTAAGCTAACCCGGCTTGTGAAAAGTTTAAACACAGAAAAACAAACACTTACCGGCACTTGCTTTGGCGGAAAGGTCTTGGTCTGCAATTCAGAGGATAGTCAGGGCGTTGTGAACACGTTGTATATTTCTACAGAGAACGGACAGACACTTAAGACAGATAACAGCATCCTGTCTATGGATACATACGAAAATACGTATCTTGTGCAGCGAGTGGACGGTCAAGTGCAGCAGTGGATTGTGGGCGCTTTGGACGGTGAGGCAAAACAGTTGAATATCAGCGATGACAATGTTGTTAGCGCGCTTCAATTAAATGGTGTAATCGGCTATGGCGTTGACGATGATGGTTTGCATTTGAACTTTTATAGCCTGACTGACGGCAAGGCAACAGCGAGAATCTCCATCCCCGGCGACTATGAACCAAAAGCGTTTCTGGCTGATAAATGGACAGGCGCTGTATGGATTCTTACGGTTGATGCTGATGGTGACAGACAGCTGCTTCTGCGATGGAATATGGGCAACAGCGCAGTGCAGGAGGAGGACGTTTACATCGGAACGCTATTTACAAACGAGAATCCCGATACACAGTCCTTTTCTGCCATTAAAGACCGGATCCAAAAGCTGAACAAGCGTTATGGAGTGCGTATCCGCATTTGGAAAGAAGCGGTGAAATCACCGGGCGAGCATATACTGGTCTCTGAGCATCAGGTGTCGTCTATCACGAGTATGCTAGATCAACTGGAAGCGGTGCTGAAGGAATTTCCTAAAAATTTCGTCTCCAAAAGTGTCAGTACCAAGCTGCGCATTTGTCTTGTTCGCAGCGTTGATGCAGAGGCAAAGGCAATTCAATATTGGGACGGCAAATACGCATTTATCGCTTTGTCCACCGGTGTGGATGTACGCACTGAATTTTTAAAAGCTTTTGGCTCTGTTGTTGACAGCCACGTGCTTGGCAACAGTGCAAAATACGATTATTGGGATACGCTAAATCCGGAGTCCTTCGTGTACGGTGACACCGTTGACGAGACGTTGATCACCGGTGAAAACAGGGCCTTTGCAGATCTGGAATCTATGAAATCCGGCACTGTTGACCGTAGTCGCATTTTCCTGCAGGCGATGCTCCCGGAAAATGCTGATACATTCAAAAGTGAAATAATGCAAAAGAAGCTTACCATGCTTTGTAAGGCAATCCGTGATGCGTGGAATACTGAAAGAAGCACAGACCTTTTCCCTTGGGAACAGTATTTAGCAAAACCGATCGCTAAAAAGAAATAAAGAATAAACCGGGAATCCAACAAGGATTCCCGGTTAAGCTATTACGCTTAATATCAGTTGTCGTGAAGTAAAATTACTTCAGGCTTTCTTCAACAGCAACAGCCACGGAAACGGTCATACCGACCATGGGGTTGTTACCTGCGCCCAGGAAGCCCATCATCTCAACGTGGGCGGGGACGGAGGAGGAACCAGCGAACTGAGCATCACCGTGCATACGGCCCATGGTATCGGTCAGACCGTAGGAAGCGGGGCCTGCAGCCATGTTGTCGGGGTGCAGGGTACGGCCGGTGCCGCCGCCGGAAGCAACGGAGAAGTACTTCTTGCCCTGCTCGATGCACTCCTTCTTGTAGGTGCCGGCGACAGGATGCTGGAAGCGGGTGGGGTTGGTGGAGTTACCGGTGATGGAAACGTCAACACCCTCGTGGTGCATGATGGCAACACCCTCGCGGACATCGTCACAGCCGTAGCAGTTGACGGCAGCGCGCTCGCCCTTGGAGTAAGCGATCTTGTTGACGATGGTCAGCTCGCCGGTGTAGTAATCAAACTTGGTCTGCACATAGGTGAAACCGTTGATACGGGAGATGATCTGTGCAGCGTCCTTGCCCAGACCGTTCAGGATAACACGCAGGGGCTCCTTACGGGCCTTGTTAGCAGAACGGGCAATGCCGATAGCGCCTTCAGCAGCAGCGAAGGACTCGTGACCGGCCAGGAATGCGAAGCACTTGGTCTCGTCACGCAGCAGCATAGCGCCCAGATTGCCGTGGCCCAGACCGACCTTGCGGTCCTCAGCAACGGAGCCGGGGATGCAGAATGCCTGCAGGCCGATGCCGATGGCCTCAGCA